>CAKTIE010000010.1 GCA_934565655.1 uncultured Oscillospiraceae bacterium | reverse complement strand
ATGTAGTCGCCGGCGTACACGGGAGCCAGGAACTCCACGTTGTCGTAGGCACAGAACAGGCCCTCGTCGCCGTCGCAGGCGATCAGCAGCTCGGTAGCCACGTCACCGAACAGGTGAACCATGTGGGCGCCGTCCACCAGGTTGCCGCCGTAGTGGGCGTCCTTCGCGCTCATACGCAGGCGAAGCATAGAAGTGATCTTTTCCATAGATGTTTCCTCCTTCAAAATGATTCTTTCTTACGTCTTGTTCGTATTCCTCATTCAGCTGGCCGGGAACTCTCTTTTTTCTTTGGAAAAACAAAGAGCCTGTGGACAAAGGCGTTCCGGAAAAATCTCCGGATTGGCTTTGACCGCAAGCTCTATATGCGAAAAGAGCGCTGTCGGTCAAGCATTTTGACCAATAGCGCTCCATGTCGATACACTCAACATGACAGCAACACCGTTTACGCGGCGCTGCCAAGGAAACAGAGTGGGCACACTGCTTCCTTTCGGCGAAAGACCCCTTCCCGTCCGACCATCCAGGCCGCCCGCTCCGCTGTCGGACCGTACCCTGTCTTTCGCGCCTCTATTGACTGATATTCGGAATATTACCAGCATCAATTATGACAGGTATTACAAGTCTTGTCAAGGGGGTTTGTGATACAAATAACAAACTTATTTTTTGTGCAACTTTCCAACTGTTTGGCAAAAAATTTCGCTCCGGGAAACCGGAGCGAAATTTTTTCGTTTATTTTTAATAATTTTCTTCGATCAGGTGCATGATCTCCGGCTTCAGGGACAGCATGCGGCAGATGTTCAGGGCGTCCCGTGGGCAGTCGGACTTGCCCTCCACACGGTACAGACCGTAGTTCATATGGCGGGCAATGACCGCCACGCCGTCCTCGTTGGTGGCGGACAGCTCACGGCGGATCTGCTCGGGATCCACATCACGCAAGCCGATGATCTGGTAGTGGTCATTGGCGCACTCGGCCACCTTGTCATAGTGGGTGGTCAGCAGGGAGATGGCGTTGACGCCGTTGAGATATCTGGTGACCGCCTGCACGATCACCGCGCCCTCGTCGGGGTTGGTGCCGCGGGCGAACTCATCCAGCAGGAACAGGGAGTAGCCCTGCTCCACCTCGGCAAGCGCCTTCTGGAACTGGACGATCTCGGAGCCGAAGCCGCTGAGACCGGACTGGATGGACTGGAGATCGTCAAACAGCATCTTCACACTGTGGAACAGCGGCATTTTCGCGGCCTTGGCGCACACCAGGAAGCCCGCCTGCAAAAGCAGCACGTTCAGCGCCACGGTCTTCATGGCCACGGACTTGCCGCCCATGTTGGCGCCGGTGATGACGGTGGCGCCACGGTCCAGCGCAATGGACACGGGGACGAAGGCCCTCCCCTGTTCGGCCAGCAGATCCACCAGCTCCGGATTCACCATATCCTCCAGCACCAGCGCGCCGTCGGTGATCTGGGGCAGCACGCCGCCGTAGCGGACGGCGAACAGTGCCTTCTGCACCATGAAGTCCAGCCGGCCCACGGTCTCCGCGTCCGCCAGCAGGTCATCCACCATGGGGGCCAGCTGTGCGCCCATGGTGCGGCGCACCTTCATCTCCTCGCTCTCCTCCTCGGCGCAGATACGGGTGCGCTGGAGCCGCAGGTCATCCTTCTCGGCATCGGTCTGGGCGTGGAACAGCCGCTCCTCGACGTCCTTCTTGGCGGCGCGGATCTCTTTCAGCTTGGCCGTGGCGCTGTCGGGGATGTAGAAGCCGCGGCTGCCGGTATGGTTGGGGTCGAGGATATCCAGCGCGGCGGTGGGATCGTGCAGGGCCACATCCTTCAGCCGGGCGGTTTCGTTGATGGTGTCCAGCAGTGGGCGGATGTCCCGCAGCCGCTGGAGATAGCCCTTGATCTCAAACAGCTCCACATGATCCGGCACCTCGCCGTTCTGGCAGCGGCGCAGGGAATTGCGGATGTCCTTGATCTGGCACATGACCGTCATCAGACGGGTATAGGTGTCCTTCAGCGCCTCGTTATGCGCCGCCAGCGCCTGCACGTTGTACAGCTCCGTTTCCAGCGCAGCGCGCTCGTCGGGGGTATAGAACCGCAGGCGGCGAATACGCTCCAGCCCGAAGGGAGAGCAGCCGTGCAGCGTCTCCAGAGCGTATTGCAGGCCGATCTTGACCTTTTCATCAAAGGATATGGTGATCATCGTAATTCCTCCTTCACGTTGATGACGGGAGCGTCCACAGCGGCGGTCATGGCAGCCATGAAGGCGTCCTTGTCAAAGCGCCAGCCGTAGGCGGAAACCGGATTGATGGTGACGCACAGGGTGCGGGCGGCCTCCTCCGTTTCCAGCGTGACGCTGCGGGTGGCCAGCTTGTCCAGCGTATCGGGCTTCAGCAGCACCTTGCTGGGATCCTTCACCACAAGGCGGCCATTGCGCAGCACGCCGCTGCGCAGCAGTGGCAGCACCATGCTGTCGGTCAGTGCGCCGGTGATGAGGGCCGCGCCGTTTTCCCACCAGCACTTTTCAAGGCCCTCGGCGGCCTCCGGCGGCAGAGTCTCCGCCTTGGGCAGGTTCATCAGGTGATAGATGTGGGCGGTGTCGGCCACCACCTTGTCCATATTCATATCGTAGCTGGCGCCGGTGCAGAGGATCACGCCCTCGGCCACAGCACGGGCGCCCAGGCTCTTGCGGCCCAGAGCGCCGTCGATAATGGAGACATCTGCGCCCAGCTCAAAGAACTCGCGGGACACGGTTTTCAGCTGGGTGGTGATGGAGGGGCCTGCCAGCTGCACATGCCCGGCGCTTCTGGCCCGGACGATGACCACCTCGCCCAACGGCGTGGGGATGCCGGTGGTCATGAGGATCTCCTTGGTGATGTCGCCCAGCCGCAGCATGTCCTGCGCCGTAGCGATCAGGGTGCCCTCCCGGACGAAGATGCCGGGCTTTTCCGTACCGGTGACGATATCGGTGGATTCGCCGTCGCGGCCGATGGAGGTCAGGCCCAGGACGCCCGGAAGCCTTCCCTGCTCCAGCAGCCAGTTGAGCATGGTGGTCTTTCCGGCGTTTTTGCACATGCCCACGATGGACATGGTTTTCACGCTGTGAAGCTGCTGCAAAAGCTGTTCTTTCATATCTGCGCTCCTTCGGAGTAATCATTCAACAAATGATTATACCCTACGGGACTGAAAAAAGGAACCCCTATTTTTTCATAACCCCTATGAGAAAAAAGCGGACACAAAAAAACACCACCCATTGGGTGGTGTTTTTCTTGCATCAATAGTAACGCTTGTTGCGGTTCTTCCGGGCAGCCTCGGACTTCTTGCGGCGCTTGACACTGGGGCTTTCATAGCACTCGCGGCGACGCACCTCAGCAACGATACCGGCCTTAGCGCAGCTTCTCTTGAAACGCTTCAGGGCGCTATCCAGAGATTCGCCTTCCTTGACATGAATTTCGGACATCTATTTTTCCCTCCCTCCGATGCACCCGGCTCGATCCAGGGTGCTCTTTAAGAGTCATTAGGCATGACTTAACGAATGATATTATACTGACACGGGCATATCTTGTCAAGATATTTTTCACAAATTCTGCGCAAAAGGGCGAAAAAAGCGGAGCGGTTTCCTTCAACCGCCCCGCTTTTCGGCAATTTACTTGGCGGGCTTCACGATCAGGTTGATGAGCTTGTTCTTCACCAGAATGGTCTTGACGATGCTCATGCCCTCGGTGGCCTTCTGCACCTTCTCCACAGCCTTGACAGCCTCCAGCACAGCGGCCTCGTCACTGTCCATGGGGACGGTAACGGTGCCCTTCAGCTTGCCGTTGACCTGCACGGCCATCTCCACATGGCTGTCCACGGTCTTGGCCTCGTCGTGGGCGGGCCAATCCATCTGCATGGCCATCTTGCCGTACTTGGCGGCAAAGCCCATGTTCTCCCACATCTCCTCCACCATATGGGGCGCGAAGGGGCTCAGCAGCAGGCAGAGCATTTCCACGTCGCCCTTGGAGCAGCCGTTGGCGTAGAACTCGTTGACCATGGTCATCATGGCGGCGATGGCGGTGTTCATCTTCAGCTCGTCAATGTCCTGAGAGACCTTCTTGATGGTCTTGTGGACGATGGATTCATTCTTGGCGGAGATCGTCTCCTCGTTGGTAGCGATATCCTGCAGGTTGAAGCAGCGATCCAGGAAACGCTTGGAGCCCTTGACGGCCTCGTTGCTCCAGCTGACAGCCTTCTCAAAGTCGCCGATAAACATGATGTGCAGACGCATGGTGTCAGCACCATACTGGGCCACAATGTCGTTGGGGTTCACCACGTTGCCGCGGGACTTGGACATCTTTTCGCCGCCCTCGCCCAGGATCATACCGTGGCTGGTGCGCTTGGCATAGGGCTCCTTGGTAGGAACCACGCCGATGTCGTACAGGAACTTATGCCAGAAGCGGGAGTACAGCAGGTGCAGGGTGGTGTGCTCCATACCGCCGTTGTACCAGTCCACGGGAGACCAGTAGTCCAGAGCTTCCTTGCTGGCCAGCGCCTTGTCGTTGTGGGGATCCATATACCGCAGGAAGTACCAGCTGGAGCCGGCCCACTGAGGCATGGTGTCGGTCTCGCGCTTGGCGGGGCCGCCGCAGCAGGGGCAGGTGGTGTTGACCCAGTCGGTCATCTTGCTGAGGGGGCTTTCGCCGTCGTCGGTAGGCTCGTAGCTCTCCACCTGAGGCAGCACCAGCGGCAGCTGATCCTCCGGCAGCGCCACCCAGCCGCACTTTTCGCAATTGACCAGAGGAATGGGCTCGCCCCAGTAGCGCTGGCGGGAGAACACCCAGTCGCGGAGCTTGTAGTTGACCTTCTCCTTGCCGAAGCCCTGCTCCACCACATACTTCTTCATGGCGGGGATGGCCTCCTTCACGGTCATGCCGTTCAGGAAACCGGAGTTCACCATGATGGCGCTGTCATCCTTGGCCACAAAGGCCTCCTTGGTGACGTCGCCGCCGGAAACCACCTCAATGATGGGCAGGCCGAACTTCTTGGCAAACTCCCAGTCGCGCTGGTCGTGGCCGGGCACGCCCATGACGATGCCGGTGCCGTAGCCCATCAGGACATAGTCGGAAACGAACATAGGCAGCGCCTGATGGGTGACGGGATTCATGACCTCGATGCCGTCCAGACGGACGCCGGTCTTGTCCTTGTTCAGCTCGCCGCGCTCGAAATCGGACTTGTGAGCGGCCTCCTCCTGATAGGCGGCCACCTCGTCCCAGTTCTTGATGAGGGGCTGCCACTCCTTCAGCAGGGGATGCTCGGGAGAAATAACCATATAGGTGGTGCCGAACAGGGTATCGGCACGGGTGGTGTACACGGTGACATCGGTGCCCACGTTGGTCTTGAAGGTGACCTCGGCGCCGGTGGAGCGGCCGATCCAGTTGCGCTGCTGGATCTTCACGCGCTCAATATAGTCCACGTCATCCAGATCGTCGATGAGCCGCTGGGCATAGGCGGTGATCTTCAGCATCCACTGACTCTTCTCCTTGCGGATGACCTCGCTGCCGCAGCGTTCGCACACGCCGTTGACCACCTCTTCGTTGGCCAGCACGCACTTGCAGCTGGTGCACCAGTTGACGGGCATGGTGGTCTTATAGGCCAGACCGTGCTTGAACATCTGCAGGAAGATCCACTGGGTCCACTTGTAGTAATTGGGGTCGGTGGTGTCCACGCAGCGATCCCAGTCAAAGCCATAGCCCAGCATCTTCAGCTGGCTGGTAAAGTTGGCGATGTTGTTCTTGGTGATGACAGCGGGGTGGATATGGTTCTTGATGGCGTAGTTCTCGGTGGGCAGGCCGAAGGCGTCAAAGCCGATGGGGAACAGGACGTTATAGCCCTCCATGCGCTTTTTGCGGGTAACGATATCCATGGCCGTGAAGGGACGGGGATGACCCACATGCAGACCCTGGCCGGAGGGATAGGGAAACTCGATCAGACCGTAGAACTTGGGGCGCTTGTCGCCGGTGACGGCGGCATAGGGCTTGGTCTTTTCCCAATTGGCTTGCCATTTCTTTTCAATGGCCGCAAAATCGTAATTCATGGTTGCTTCTCCTTTGTATGATCAAATAGTTTTGTTGCAAATAAAAAGTCCCCGACTTCCGAAGAAGTCAGGGACGCAAAAACGTGTTACCACCCTGATTCCGCCGCCGGTCGCCCGGTCGGCGCTCAGTCCCCCCTCTCATCATAAGGGGCATCGCCTGTAACGGGGCGCGTCCGTTCCGCCCTGTTCAGGCGGAAGGCTCCGGGGCCAGTATCACGCAGCGCCTCCACCGGCTCACACCAGACCGCCGGCTCTCTTGCGTCAGGCATCGCTGCGCTTTTTTCCCATCATCGCTTCTGTTTTATTTTGCAGAACATTGGTCACATTGTACTCACTTTACCGCCGTTTGTCAAGGGATTTTCACCTTATGCCAGCCATTTTCATACAATGGAACACATTCATTCCGCGGCAGAGTACGCCCTGCCGCACACAGGAGGTCTTTCCATGGCAACACAGGAATTTTCCCTGCAGCAATTGCAGCCCTTTCTGGAGGGCAATCCGGGGCGCGGCACCCTGCGGGTGCAGGTATCCACGGCCCGCGGCGCCTTCCCGGTGAACCGGGCGGTGGTGGAGGTGGCCGTGATGCTGGACGGCGCACGGGTGCTGCTGTACCGCAAGCGCACCGACAGCAGCGGCATCGCCGACGGCTTTATTCTGCCCGCTAAGCCCTTTCACGAATCTCAAAGCCCCGGCACCGCCGGAAACAGCATGGCCAACTATGTGGTGTCGGTGAGCCATCCCAACTATCAGACCGTCACCGATCTGCCCGCCGGGGTGTTCATCGGCACAAAAACCATCCTGCCGGTGATGCTGACCCCGGCCACAAAGTGAGGAGGCGCTGTCTATGCCCACATATCCCATCGTTCCCACCTCCATCACTGTCCATCTGGGCCTGCCTGACAGCAGCGCCCCCAACGTGACCATACCCTTCACCAGCTACATTAAAAACGTCGCCTCCCACGAGCTGTACCCCACCTGGCCGGAGGCGGCGCTGCGGGCCAACATCATGGCCCAGATCTCCTTTGCCCTGAACCGTGTCTATACGGAGTTCTACCGCAGCCGGGGCTATGATTTCGACATCACCAGCACCACCCAGCGGGATCAGGCCTACGTCTCCGGCGGCAGTGTGTTCGAGAACATCAGCCAGATCGTGGACGACATCTTCAACAACTACATCGTGCGGCAGGGCAGTGTGGAGCCGCTGTTTGCCGCCTTCTGCGACGGGATACGCACCCGGTGCAGCGGTCTGAGCCAGTGGGGCAGCGTGGATCTGGCGGAGGCAGGGTATATCCCCTATGAAATTTTGCAGTACTACTATGGCGACGACATCAACATCGTCTTCGACGCGCCGGTGGCCGACAACATCCCCTCCTATCCCGGCCGAGCGCTGGAGCGCGGCTCCTACGGCCAGAGCGTCCGCACCATTCAGCAGCAGCTCAACCGCATTCACGAGAATTATCCCGGCATCCCCGTGATCTCACCGGTGTCCAATGTCTTTGACCGGAACACGGAGGTCGCGGTACGGGAGTTCCAGCGGGTGTTCAATCTGGACGCCGACGGCATCGTAGGCAAGGCCACATGGTACAAGATCAAGGAGGTCTGGACAGGGGTAAAGCAGCTCAGTGAGCTGGCCAGCGAGGGTCTGACCCTGACGGAGGTGCAGCCCGCCTTTCCGGAGGTGCTGCGTTACGGCGACGAGGGCGTGGCCGTCAGCACCGTGCAGTACTATCTGGCATTTCTGGGCTACTTCCTGCCGGAGCTGCCCCAGATCGCTCTGACCGGTGTGTTCGATGACGCTACCCGCGACGCGGTGTACACCTTTCAGAGCCTTTACGGCCTGCCGGTGGACGGCATTGTAGGCCGGGACACCTGGAACCGGCTTCTGAACGTGTATGGCCAGGTGCTCCGCGACCTGCCGCAGGACTATCAGAACTATATTGAGCAGGTCTATCCCGACCGGTTTCTGGTGCTGGGCGACGAGGGCCGGTCAGTGCGGCAGCTTCAGGAGAACATCCGCAAAATCGCGGCGCATGATCCGGCCATTCCCACCGTGGAGGTGGACGGCGTGTTCGGCCCCGCCACCCAGCGGGCCGTACTGGCCCTCCAGCGGCAACTGGGCATCGACCAGAGCGGCGCGGTGGGGCCGGTGCTGTGGACGCGGGCGGCGGAGCTGGCCAGCGGACTGTAAAAAAAGGAAGTCGAAGGCTTCTGCCTTCGACTTCCTTCTTCTTATTCGTTGGGCGTTACCACGCCGGAAACATCCACGGGCTTGCCGTCCCGCCACAGGCGCTCCAGACCGTAGAACTCGCGGGCCTCGGCGTTAAAGACATGCACGGCGATGCAGCCGTAGTCCAGCAGCACCCAGGTGCCGCCGCGGTAGCCCTCACGATGCAGCGGCTGCTCGCCGGCCTCCTCCAGCATCACCTTTTCCACGTTGTCTACCAGCGCGTTGATCTGGGTATTGCTGGAACCGGTGGCGATGACAAAGTAGTCCGCCAGAGTGGTCAGCTCGCCGATCTCCAGCACCTGGATCTCCCGGCCTTTCTTATCGCTCAGCGCCTTGGCCGCCAGCAGGGCCATTTCCTTAGGCTCTTTCATATGGTCACTCCTTTTTCAATGAGATAGTCTCTCGCGTCCAATGTATCGTGATGCACGGGATTGCCCATGCCCTCCATCTCGTCGACGGTCATGGTCAGGCCCAGCAACAGCCCCCGGTCAAGATCCTCATAGACCGCTTCCCGCAGGCGCACCACATCGGGATCATTGGCAAACTCCCGGCTGGGCTCGATGTAATCGGCCAGATACAGTATTTTTTCCATCAGGCTCATGCCCGCCCGGCCGGTGGTATGGTAGAGAATGGCTTCGTACACCTCGTCGTCCACGCCGTACACATGGCGGGCGATGGCCGCGCCGGTCTTGGCGTGCAGCAGCTTCAGCGCCTTCCGCTCCAGCGGGTCAAGAGGGATATCGTATGCTTCGCACAGGGCCAGTTGCTCCGCCATGTCCAGCTTCTTGGTGCAGTCGTGGAGCAGTCCCGCCACGCGGGCCTTAGTCTCGTCCGCGCCGAAGCGCCGGGCAAGCTTCGCCGCTTCCTCCGCCGTGCCCAGCACATGGGGCATCCGCTTGGGCTTGAGATAGCTCATAGCGATGGGCCGCAGCTCCTCCACCGTCAGGTGCTTCAGGTCGGCAGCCGTGCCGTAGAGGTGCTCCCGCTGAATGTAGCCCCACACGGCTTCGGGCACCAGATCACGACCCTGTCCCGCCGCCAGCGCGGCGCGGACATCGGTGGAGGATAGCTGGATCAGCTCCGGGTTGTCCAGCAGCATCACCTTGGCCTGATACTGCCCCTCCAGCAACGCCTTCTGCCGCTCCATGGTGGCGCGGATATCCTCGTCCACCCGGCTGAAGGCCCCGATATGGGCCAACTCACAGATGGTCTCCGGCTCGTGCCAGGTGTGCAGGGACAGGAACATGTCCGATCCCATCAGCAGCCACAGCTCCGCGCCGGGGTACTGCTCACGCAGGGCGCGCAGGGTGTCGCTGGTATAGCTTTTGCCGGTGCGGCGCAGCTCGATATCGCTGGCCTCGGCCACGCGGCCGATGGGCGCCGCCATCAGCGCCGCCATGTCGTACCGCTGCTGCGCCGTCACGCCGGACGGCAGCGGCTTGTGGGGCGGTACGCAGTCCGGCACGATCAGCAGCTTATCCAGGCCCAATTGCTTCACGGCGGCGCGGGCCATGGTCACATGGCCGTTATGGGGCGGGTTGAAGGTCCCGCCGAACATACCGATCCTCATTTGGCCTTCACCAGCTGGATCTTCCGCTTCTCCTTGTTGTGCTGATAGCGGTACAGTACGAACTTGCTGCCGATGACCTGCACCACCTCGCTGCGAGTGGCCACGGCCAGCTCCTCCGCCGCCTCGCGGGCGGTATACATGCTGTTCTCCAGCACGCGGCCCTTGATGAGCTCGCGGGCCTCCAGCGCGTCGTTGGCCTGCTTCACCAGATTATCGCCGATGCCGTCCTTGCCCACATGGAGGATGGTATCCATAGTGGCGGCCATGCCCCGCAGCTGGGCACGCTGCTTACTTGTCAATTCCATATCAGTGCTTCTCCAAATATTCTTTCAATTCCGCGGCAAATACGCGCAGCGCATTGCCCCGGTGGGATATCTCGTTCTTCTCCTCCGCCGTCAGCTGGGCGAAGGTGCGGCGTTTGTCCGGCACGAAGAACACCGGATCATAGCCGAAGCCGTTCTCCCCCATGGGGGCGAAGGCAATGGTGCCGTAGCAGTCGCCGTCCGCCGTCAGCACGTCGCCGTTGGGAAACGCGCAGCAGATGGACGTATGGAAATGGGCGGCACGGTTGGTAGCGCCCCGCATGTTCTGCAGCAGCAGGGCGCAGCGGGCCGGATCGCTGTCCAGATTGCCGTACCGGGCGGAGTAGATGCCCGGCGCGCCCTGTAACCAGTCCACGCACAGGCCGGAATCGTCCCCGATGGCGGGCAGACCGCTGGCTTCCATAACGGCCCTGGCCTTCAATGCGGCGTTCTCGGCAAAGGTCGTGCCTGTCTCCTCCACGTCCAGCGCAAGACCCAGATCGGATTCCAGCACCACCTCCACGCCCAGCTGGGACAGTATCTCCTGCATCTCCTTCAATTTCCCACGGTTGTGGGAGGCCAATACAAATTTCATCGCAGAATATCCCCCACTATCTCTTTCTGTCTGGCGATCAGCTCGCGGTTGCCCTTGGCGCACAGGGCCACCAGCTCCTGCTGCTCCGCCACGGTGAAGGCACGGCC
Organism: uncultured Oscillospiraceae bacterium; assembly: GCA_934565655.1. Classification (GTDB taxonomy): domain Bacteria; phylum Bacillota; class Clostridia; order Oscillospirales; family Oscillospiraceae; genus Vescimonas. Next base: position 59,353 of record CAKTIE010000010.1, on the reverse strand, counting down.
CTCGCCGGTGCCCTGGATCTCAATGATCTCGCCCAGCTCGTTCATGATGCAGTTCAGATCCACCTGGGCGCGGCTGTCCTCGGCATAGGGCAGATCCAGCACCGCCGTATCGTCCACGATACCGGCGCTGACGCCCGCCACATAATGCTTGATGGGCATGCGGCTGATACAGCCCTCCTTCACCAGCCGGCGGCAGGCCAGCGCAAGCGCCACAAAGCCGCCGGTGACGCTGGCGGTACGGGTGCCGCCGTCGCCCTGCAGCACGTCGCAGTCGATGGTGATGGTGCGCTCGCCCAGCCGCCTCATGTCCACCGCCGCCCGCAGGCTGCGGCCGATGAGCCGCTGGATCTCGGCGCTGCGGCTGCTGAGCTTCAGCTTGTCCACATCCCGGCGGCTGCGCTCACGGTTGGCCCGGGGCAGCATGGAGTATTCCGCCGTGACCCAGCCGCAGCCGGGCCTCACATGGGGCGGCACCCGCTCCTCCACCGACGCGGTGCACAGCACCACCGTGTCGCCGCAGCGGATGAGGACGCTGCCCTCGGCAAATTTATTGAAATCCGGCGTGATGGTCACATCACGCAATTCATCGTACTTTCTTCCGTCAGCTCTGGTCACGGATATCACTTCCCTTTCGGTGTTTTTTCGGCTCAGAACAGGTCTGCGGTAAACTCCCTGGCGTCGAAGGGCTTCAGGTCGTCGATGCCCTCGCCCACGCCCACGAACTTCACCGGCACCTGCAGCTCCTGGGCGATGGCGATGACGATACCGCCCTTGGCGGTGCCGTCCAGCTTGGTCAGGACGATGCCGGTCAGGCCCGCCGTCTCCTTGAAAGTCCGGGCCTGGATCAGGCCGTTCTGGCCGGTGGTGGCATCCAGCACCAGCAGCGTCTCGCATACGGAGTCCGGGCATTCCCGGGCGATGATCTTCCGCAGCTTGGCCAGCTCGTTCATCAGGTTCTGCTTGTTGTGCAGGCGGCCCGCCGTGTCGCACAGCACCACGTCCACGCCGCGGGCCTTGGCGGCCTGCAAAGCGTCAAACAGCACAGAGCCGGGGTCGGCGCCCTCGTGCTGGCGGATGATATCCACACCGGCACGGTTGGCCCAGATCTCCAGCTGATCGGCGGCGGCGGCGCGGAAGGTATCACCGGCGCACAGCAGCACCTTTTTGCCCTCCGCCTTCAGCTGGGCGGCCAGCTTGCCGATGGACGTGGTCTTGCCCACACCGTTGACGCCGATGAACAGCACGATGCTGGGTGTGGTGGACAGATCCAGCGCCGCGTCGCCCACCTCCAGCTTTTCCGCCAGAATGGCCCGCAGGGCATCCTTCACCTCGTCGGCACGGGTCAGCAGCCGCTCCTTTACCCGCTTGCGCAGCTTGGCCACCGCGTCGGTGGCAGGCTCCACGCCCACGTCAGCTAAGATCAGCGCCTCCTCCAGCTGGTCATAGAACTCGTCGTCCAGCTTATCAAATGTCACAGAGGCCAGCCAGGCCTCCTTGAGCTGCTTGAAAAATCCCATAGTGTTCTCCTTATTTGATGTTCAGCTCTTTTGCCATGTCGTTCATGTTGATGGTCAGGATGCGGCTGACGCCCCGCTCCTGCATGGTGACGCCGTACAGCACGTCGGCCTCCTCCATGGTGCCGCGGCGGTGGGTGATCACGATGAACTGGGTCTTTCCGGCGATGCGGCGCATATAGCGGGCATAGCGCACCACGTTGGACTCGTCCAGCGCCGCCTCGATCTCGTCCATGACGCAGAACGGCGTGGGATGTACCTTCAAAATAGCGAAATACAGGGCGATGGCCACGAAGGCCTTCTCTCCGCCGGACAGCAGCGTGATGGTTTTCAGCTGCTTTCCGGGCGGCTGCACGCGGATCTCGATGCCGCAGTTGAGGATATCCTTCTCATCCTCCAGCTCCAGCTGGGCCTTGCCGCCGCCGAACAGCTCCAGAAACGTCTCCTGGAAGCTCTCGTTCAGCAGCTTGAACTGCTGGGCGAAGATGGCCGTCATCTGCTTGGTCAGCTCCTCGATGACGCCCAGCAGCTCCTCGCGGGCCTTCTCCACGTCGGTGCGCTGCTCAGACAGGTAGGTGTAGCGGGTGTTGACCCGTTCGTACTCCTCGATGGCGCCGATATTGGGTGTTCCCAGCCCCTTGATCTCCCGCGTCAGCTCCGCGATGCGGCGGGTGGCCTTGGAAACGCTCTCCAGCTCGATGCGCTGCTCCAGCGCGGCGCTGTGGCTCAGCTCATAGCGCTCCCACAGCTTGTCCAGCAGGGCCTTTTCCTCCATGGCGTTGCCCTGCAGCTTCTGCTCCATGCGGGAAAGCTCCTGCGTGGTGGCGATGACCGCGTCGTTGCAGCTGCGGCTCTCCCGATTCTTGGCGTCCCGCTGGCCCTCCAACTGAAGCTTCTGCTCTGACAGGGCAGTCAGCTGCGTCCGCAGGGCGTCGCCCCGGGCATGCAGCTCGTCCAGCTGCGCTTGATGGGCGGCAATGTCGCCCTGCGCCTTTTCGTTGGCGGCGGCAAACTTCTCCATCAGTTCCTGACGCTGCTCCCGGTCGGTGACCATATCCAGCCGCAGGCGTTTCAGGTCGACGATGCTGCGTTCGCCCGCGCCGCGCTCGGCGGCCAGCGCCGCCTGCGCCGCCTTCTTCTCCGCGATCTGGTCCGACAGGGCGTTGGTCTTTTCCATCAGGTCACTCTGGCCGGTCTGGCTCTCCTCCGCCTGACGGTGGAGGACGGCAGCCTTCTCTTCCTTCTCCGCCACGTCCGCCTCCACGGCGGCGCAGCGCGTTTCATCATCCTTGGCACGCTGAGCAAAGGTGTTCAGTTCGCTCTGCAAGTCCTCGCAGCTCTGCTCCAGCGTGGTCAGCAGGATATCGTAATGCTCCTGCTTGCCCTGATATTGCAGCACCAGATCCTCGGCCTTGCGCTGCTGGGCGGAGGCCACCTCCAGCTCGTACTGGGCCTTTTGCAGCTCACGCTGGGTATCCTCGGCCTTCTGCTTGGCGGCGGACAGCTTATCCTGCATACCGTCCATCTTTCCGCTGAGCTTTTCCAGCTCGTTGGCACGGCTCAGCACACCGGCGCTGCGGCTGACGCTGCCGCCGGTCATGGAGCCGCCCCGGTTCATCACCTGTCCATCCAGCGTGACGATGCGGAAGGCGCTGCGGAATTTGCGGGCCATGGCGATACCGCAGTCCAGATCCTCCACCACTACGGTGCGGCCCAGCAGGCTCCTGAAGATGCCGTCATACTGCTTATCATAGGAGATCAGGTCGGCGGCAATGCCCACAAAGCCGTATTCGCCGCTGACGTTCTCCCGCAGGGTCTCGCCGCGAACGGCGCTCATGGGCAGGAACGTGGCCCGGCCGCCGTCCCTCTGCTTCAGATAGCCGATGGCGGACTTGCCGTCCTCCTCCCGCTCTACCACGATGTTCTGCATACCGGCGCCCAGCGCCACCTCCAGCGCCACCGTGTACTGCTCCTCAGTCTTCATCAGACTGGCCACCGGGCCGCGGATGCCCCGCAGGGCCTTCTTCTCCGCCGCCTGCATCACCAGCTTTACCGCCTTGGAGAAGCCCTCGTACTCCTTCTCCATCTCCGTCAGCAGACGGATGCGGTTTTCCAGCGCCGCCACGTCCATGGTCAGCTGCAATTTCTCCGCCTCGGCATCGGTGGCACGCTTCTTGCGGCCCTCCATCTTCAGGCCGTGGCCCTGAATGATGTTGCTGACGGCCTGCGCTTCCTCTTTGGCTTCGTTGAGGAGCTTCCGGTTTTCCTTGGATTCCCGGCCGCTCTGCTCCAGCTTCTCCTGTGCGGCAGTAAGCTCCTGCTCCGTATGGGCCCGGCGCTCCGCGATCTGGCTCAGGCCGGACCGCAGGGCGGACAGCTCCGCCTTGCCGTCGGCGGCGGCGGACAGCAGCAGCGCTTCCTCCGCCCGCAGAGACTCTGCCGTGCGGGCCGCGCCCGCCGCGGTGTCGCTCAGCTCACGGGCCTGCGTCAGCAGAGCTTCCAGCTCCCGCTCCAGCGCGGCGCTCTCGGCGTCGATCTGGTCGATGCGATCCAGCTGGGCGTCCACCTGAGACTGCAGGCTGCCCGCCCGGTTCTCCGTATCCTCCATCTCCCGGCGGATACGGGCAATGCTTTCATTGTTGTGCTCCACGGAGGTGCGCAGCACGGCGATGGCGCTGTCATGCTCGCCGGAGGCGGATTCCAGCTGGCTCACCTGTCCCCGCAGCGCTTCCGCCTGCAGATCGTTCTGCCGCACCTGCTCGCTCAGCTCCTCGGCGGCGGCATAGGCGGCTTCCAGCTCTGCTTCGGCCCGCTCCTTGTCGGCGCGGGCGCTCTCCACATCGGTCTGCAGCTTGAACTTGGCGGTTTTCAGATTTTGCAGCTGCTCCAGCCACACGCTGATCTCCAGCACACGCAGCTCGTCACGCAGCACCAGATATTTCTTGGCCACCTCCGCCTGCTGGCGCAGCGGCTCCACCTGCAGCTCCAGCTCCGCGATCTTGTCGTTGATGCGCACCAGATTCTCCTGGGTGCGCTCCAGCTTCCGCTCGGCCTCCTCCTTGCGGTGGCGGTACTTGCTGATGCCTGCCGCCTCCTCGAACACCTCGCGGCGCTCGCCGGACTTGACGGACAATATCTCGTCGATCTTGCCCTGGCCGATGATGGAATAGCCCTCGCGGCCCATGCCGGTGTCCATGAACAGCTCGTTCACGTCCTTCAGGCGCACCGACTGCTTGTTGATGTAATATTCCGATTCACCGCTGCGGTAATAGCGGCGGGTAACGGCCACCTCCGCCTCGTCACGGGGAAAGATATGTTCCGTGTTGTCGATGACCAGTGTCACCTGCGCAAAGCCCATCTGGCTGCGCTTCTCCGTGCCGCCGAAGATCACGTCCTCCATTTTCGCGCCGCGGAGCTGGCGGGAGTTCTGCTCGCCCATGACCCAGCGGATGGCATCGGAGATATTGGACTTACCGGAGCCGTTGGGGCCCACGATGGCGGTGATATCCTCTCCGAAATTCAGAACCGTCTTATCGGGAAACGATTTGAAGCCCTGAATTTCCAGCGCTTTAAGATACAAATAGTCCACCTCATTTTACAATGGCATACTTTAACTAGATTAGTGTATCAGAAAAGCGTGTATTTTTCAAGATAAAGTTGACGGGGTGGACTTGTGGTGTTTTGTAGGGGCCGGCGTCCCCGACGGCCCGCACAACTTATGATACCGTGTCCGGTAAACCGCCGGGGCGTCGAGGACGCCGCCCCCTACGAATCAATCATCGTACCCTGTCCGTATGACGGAGGCGGGGTGTGGGGAGCGAACCGAGCGCTGCCTGTGGCAGATACAGCGAGGGGAGTGAGTGGCAGCGGTCAAAATTTCAAGCGCCCGCCGTAAGGCAGCGCAGAAATTTTGGGCACCGCAACAGGATCACCCCGCCCTACGAAACGGTCACCGCAGCCTGTGCGCAGGGCGGCATAACCACATGCCGCCCTACGCACATCTCCTTACCCCTCTCTGTCCTTTTCCACCATCTTGTACAGGGCGTCCAGCGCGTCGCCCAGCGAGCCGATGCGGTCGATGATGCCCAACGCCACCGCCTCCTGCCCATAGATCACGCTGCCCACATCGTTGGCCATATCCCCCACCGACAGCATCAGCTCTCGGAACTTCTCGGCGCTGATGCGGGAATTGCGGGCCACAAAGTCGATGATCCGCTCCTGGATCCGCTCAAAGTACCGGTAGGTGGCCGGGGCGGCGATGACCTGTCCCGACATGCGGACGGGATGGATGGTCATGGACGCGCTGGGCACAATGAAGGTGGCCTTGCCGCACACCGCCAGCGGCACGCCGATGGAGTGTCCGCCGCCCAGCACCAGCGTGGCGGTAGGCTTGGTCATGCCCGCCACCAGCTCCGCGATGCCAAGGCCCGCCTCGATATCGCCGCCCACCGTGTTCAGCAGCAGCAAAAGGCCGTCCACATCGTCCTTCTCCTCCACCGAGGCCAGCAGCGGAAGAACGTGCTCATATTTGGTGGTCTTTACATTGGAAGGCAGGGTGGTGTGGCCCTCCACCTGTCCGATGATGGTCAGGCAGTGGATGGTGCCCCGCCTGTTTTTCACCACCGTGGAGCCCATTTCGATGATCTGCTGCTGTGGCGTTTCACGGTTTTCGTTTTCGCCGCTCTGGCAGCTGTTGGCGCTGTAATTCATGTGTGCGCTCCCTCCTTTTTCACTAGTGTTTGCCGGAAAAAGGCATCCTATACCACGCCCATTTTTGCCATGACTTGACATTTGGCCGCGACTTCTATACAATACACAAGGTCATACGATGGGCTTTGTTTCCATTTCGGGGCAAAATCCAGGTATATAAGGAGGAAATCAAATGAAAAAACTGCTGGCATTCCTGCTGGTCCTGACGCTGGCGCTGTCTGTGACAGCCTGCGGTCAGGACACGGCAGATAACAGCGAGGAGACGAGCGTCATCGAGCTGACGCTGTGGACATATCCCGCAGGCGACTGGGGTGACAAGGCGGCGGTGGAAAACCTGCTGACCCAGTTCAACAGCGTCTACCCCGACATCCATGTGACGGTGCAGTGTCTGGACGAGGCCACCGGCGACGATAAGCTCAGCACCGCTGTGGACGGCGGAGAGGCCCCCGACATTCTGCTGGCCCAGCCCGACCGGCTGGTAAAGACCTGGGGCGCGGAGGGCATGCTGGCCGATCTGTCCGACCTGTGGGATGACGGCGACAAGGCGGAGATCAACGACGCCTGCCAAAGCGCCTGCTTCACCTCTGACGGCAAATGCTACGCCTATCCCTTCGCCATGAACGTCCAGTGCATGGCCATCAACTATGACGCCTTCGTGACGGCGGGCGCCGACCAGTACATTGATCTGGAGACCCGCACCTGGACCACCGAGCAATTCGTCAGTGCCGTCAAGGCCCTGTACAGCAAGTACGGCGAGACGGTGGCCGCCGTGTACTGCTCCGGCCAGAACGGCGACGAGGGCACCCGCGCCCTGATCACCAACCTGTACGGCGGCGAATTCACCAACGCCGCCCACACCGCCTACACCGTGAATTCCGAGCCCATCCAGCAGGCGCTGACCCTGCTGCGGGACACCAAGGGCATCGAGTTTGATGACACCATCAACGGCGACGAGGAGGCCACGCTGTTCTATCACGAGTCGCTGAAAATGTCCTTCTGCTGGAGCCTTGCCCGGCAGACCGCCGAGATCGTGGACGAGCCTGCCGAGGAGGGCGCGGAGCCTGTCGTGCACGAGGCGGGCAAGACCGTCAACGGCCAGACCATCGAGTTCATGTCCTTCCCCTCCGAGACCGGCGAGAGCCGTCTGGAGGGCGACATCTGGTGCTTCGGTGCCTTTGATAACGGCGATCAGGAGAAGCTGGAGGCCGCCAAGCTGCTGATCCGCTACTTTGCCGACGGGCAGGGCACTTCCGCCGCCGTAAAGGCCGCCGGCTGCTTCCCCGTCCGCTCCGCCGCCGACGGCGTGAATCTGTCCGGCATCTGGAGCGGCAGCGACGTGATGCAGGCATACGGAAAGCTGACCGATCAGCTGGGCAATTACTATCAGCTGACGCCCGGCTGGGCCACCGCCCGCACCGAGTGGTGGAACCTGCTGCAGCGCATTGAAAACGGCGGCGACGTGGTGATCGAGACCGACACCTTCGCGGACAACGCCAACGCCGCGGCGAAGGAGTAATTTCACATGAAAAATGGCAGGTCGCATGACCTGCCATTTTTTGACATCTCCGCCGCTTGCCTTGCGGCCAGTTTTGTGATATACTCCAGATACCATCGAAACGGAGGACGCTATGGCAAACTTTACAAAGCAGGCGATCAAGGCCTCTTTTCTGAAGCTGCTGAACCAACAGCCCCTGAACAAGATCAGCGTGCGGGACATTGTGGAGGACTGCGGCATCAACCGCAACTCCTTCTACTACCATTTTCACGACATTCCCTCCCTGCTGGGCGAGATTATCACCGAGCAGACGGAGCAGCTGATCCAGGCATACCCCTCCATCTCGTCGCTGGACGAGTGCTTCCACATGGCGTTTCAGTTCGCGCTGGAGAATAAGCGCGCGGTCATGCACATCTACCACTCGGTAAACCGGGATGTGTTCACCCAGAGCATGCTGCGGCTGTGCGACTATGCGGTGTCCGCCTATATCGCCACCGCCTTTCCCGACGATCTCATGAGCGAAAGCGACCGGCAGATCGTGATCCGGTTCATGAAATGCCAGCTGTTCGGCATGTGCATCGACTGGATCGACCGGGGCATGACCGACGCCGCCTATGACGACCTGCACCGGATGCTGGAGCTGAGCCGGGACGTGCCGGAGCTGATCATCCGCCGCAGCCGGGAGGGCAAGTGAATTTAGGCAAACCGCCCCGTTTGCCCAAAAAGCAGGCAATTGCAGCCCGCTGTCCAAATCTTGGACAGCGGGCCTTTTTCTGTCCATTTCCCCTTTTCCCGGGAAATGCTATACTCCGCTATGCTGAAAAAAACATCTGCAAAGGGGGTAAGATAATGCGTTCTGTCACACCTATGAAGGCGGCCAAGATCAGTTACATCGTTATGTCCGCGCTGTTCTGCCTGCTGGGCGTGGTGCTGCTGTTCACGCCGGACGCCTCGGCAGTATGGATCGGACGGCTGCTGGGCATCGGCATGATCGTGTTCGGCGCGGTGAAGCTGGTGGGCTATTTCTCCCGCGACTTGTTCCGGCTGGCCTTCCAGTACGATCTGGCCTTCGGCATACTGCTGATGGTGCTGGGCGTGGTGACCCTCAGCCATCCCGGCGACGCCATGAGCTTCCTGTGCGTCATGTTCGGCATCCCGGTGCTGGCCGACGGCCTGTTCAAGATCCAGATCGCCGCGGATTCCCGCCGGTTCGGCATCCGCCGCTGGTGGCTGGTGCTGGCGCTGGCGGCGCTGACCTGCGTCATCGGCGTGGTGCTGGTGTTCCGGCCTGCCGCCGGTGTCCGGGCGCTGACAGCCCTGATGGGCCTGTCGCTGCTGTGCGACGGCGTGCTGAACCTGACGGTCGCCCTGTGCACCGTGAAGATCGTGAACCACCAGCGGCCCGACGTGATCGAGACCGACGACTTTGAAATTGGAAAGGACGAATAGACCCATGCGTTTTGCAAAAGCGATCGTCAAAAACCGCGTGCTGATCCTGATCATCGCGCTGGCGCTGATGATCCCCTCGGTGTTCGGCATGCTGAACACCCGCATCAATTACGATATGCTCAACTATCTGCCCGACGACATGGACACCGTGATCGGACAGAACACCCTGAAGGACGACTTCGGCAAGGGTGCCTTCTCCTTCATCATCGTGGAGGATATGCCCGCCAGAGACGTGGCCGCCCTGAAGGAAAAGATCGAGGCCGTGGAGCATGTGGACACCGTACTGTGGTACGACTCGCTGGCCGACCTGTCGGTGCCCATGGAGATGCTGCCCGACAAGCTGTACGACGCCTTCAACAACGGGAACGCCACCATGATGGCGGTGTTCTTCGACTCGGCCACCAGCGAGGATGTGACCATGGACGCCATCCGTGACATCCGCGCCATCGCCGGAAAACAGTGCTTCGTCTCCGGTATGTCGGCACTGGTCACCGATCTGAAGGATCTGTGCGAGCAGGAGGAGCCCATCTATGTGGCGCTGGCCGTGGCCTGCGCCTGCGCCGCCATGATGCTGCTGCTGGACGGCTGGCTGGTGCCCTTCGTATTCCTGGCCAGCATCGGCATGTGCATTCTGTTCAATCTGGGCAGCAACTACTTCTTCGGTGAGATCTCCTACATCACCAAGGCCCTGTCCGCCGTGCTGCAGCTGGCTGTCACCATGGACTACTCCATCTTCCTGTGGCACAGCTACAACGAGCAGCTGGAGCGCACCACCGATCATAAGGACGCCATGGCCGTGGCCATCCATGAGACCTTCGCCTCGGTCATCGGCAGCTCCATCACCACCATCGCAGGCTTCATCGCCCTGTGCTTCATGAGCTTCACCCTGGGCCGCGACCTGGGCATCGTGATGGCCAAGGGCGTGCTGCTGGGCGTAATTGGCTGCGTCACCATCCTGCCCAGCATGATACTGCTGCTGGATAAGCCCCTGCAAAAGACCCGGCACAAGTCCCTGATCCCCGACATGAGCGGCTTTGTCAAGGGCGTGTGCAAGCACTTCCCCGTGTTCCTCATTATCTTCGCCCTGCTGATCGCCCCGGCCTACTACGGCTATGACAAGACCAACGACGAGGTCTATTACGACATGGGCGAGTGCCTGCCGGAGGACATCGACTATGTGATCGCCAACTCCAAGCTGGCGGAGGACTTCGACATCTCCTCCACCCACATGCTGCTGGTGGACGCCAACCTTCCCACGCGGGATGTGCGGGATATGATCGACGAAATGGAGCAGGTGGACGGCGTGAAATACGTTCTCAGTCTGGAGAGCGTGGTGGGGCCGCTGGTGCCGGAGGATATCCTGCCGGACTCCGTCCGTTCCCTGCTGAACGACGGCCAGTGGGAGCTGATGCTGATCAACTCGGAGTACAAGGTGGCCAGTGACGCCGTCAGCGACCAGCTGGACAGCCTGAATGCCATACTGAAGAAGTATGATGACACCGGCATGCTGATCGGTGAGGCGCCCTGCATGAAGGACATGATCGACACCACCGGCCACGACTTCCAGGTGGTCAACGCCGTGTCCATCGTGGCCATCTTCGTGATCATCGCGCTGGTGGAAAAGAGCCTGTTCCTCCCCTTCGTGCTGATCGCCGTGATCGAGCTGGCCGTGTTCATCAATCTGGGCCTGCCCCACTACTTCGGCCAGTCCCTGCCCTTCATCGCGCCTATCTGCATCAGCACCATCCAGCTGGGCGCCACGGTGGACTACGCCATTCTGATGACCACCCGCTATAAATCCGAGCGCCTGAACGGCAATGACCGGAAGGCCGCCGTGTACACCGCCCTGCGAACCTCCGCCCCGTCCGTGATCGTCAGCGGCCTGGGCCTGTTCGCCGCCACCTTCGGCGTAGCCGTGTACTCCAACATTGATATCGTCGGCTCCATGTGCATGCTGATGGCCAGAGGCGCCATTATCAGCGTAGTGCTGGTGCTGCTGGTGCTGCCCGCGCTGCTGATCCTGTGCGACGGCGTCATCTGCAAGACCACAAAGGGCATGGGCCATCTTTCCCGCAATAAGAAACAGGAGGTAACCTTATGAAAAAAACACAGATCATCGCTCTTGGGCTGGCAGCGGTACTGACCGGCAGTCTGACCGGTATCTCCGCCTTTGCCGCCAACAAGCAGGACACCAACAGTGCGTCCGCCGAGCCGGCACAGACCGGGGCCGCCGCGGAAAGCACCTCCTCCGCAGCCGGAGAGACGGTATACATCATCACCAATCCCGACGGCAGCGCCAGGAAGGTCATTGTCAGTCAGCAGTACGGCAAGGACGACCCCAACGCCGCGCAGGAGGCCAAGGCCACGCTGACCGACGCCCAGAACGTAAAGGGTGACAACTGCTGGCAGGGCGCCACCGACAAGGCGCTGCCCGTCACCACCGCCATCACCTACACGCTGGACGGCAAGGTCGTCTCCGCCGAAGCTCTGGCGGGCAAAAGCGGACATGTGACCATCCGCTTTGACTACACCAACACCCAGTATGAGACCAAAACCATCAACGGCAAGTCCCAGAAGATCTATGTTCCCTTCGCCGCCCTGACCGGCACGCTGCTGGACAGTGACCGCTTCACCAACATCTCCGTCACCAACGGCAAGCTGGTGGATGACGGCAACCGCACCGTGGTGGTGGGCATGGCCTTCCCCGGCCTGCAGGAAAGCCTGGATCTGGACAGCAGCAAGCTGGAGATCCCCGCCTATGTGGAGATCAGCGCCGATGTGACCGACTTCGCGCTGGACACCACATTGACCATCGTCACCAACTCCGTGTTCAACGATGTGGACGACGATAAGCTGGACGAAAGCGCGCTGAACGATCTGTCCGGCGATATCGGCAAGCTGACCAACGCCATGACGCAGCTGATGAACGGCTCCGACGAGCTGTACGACGGTCTGGACACGCTGCTGGACAGCTCCTATACCCTGTCGGACGGCATGGGGCAGCTGACCAGCGGCCTCAAGAAGCTGGACAGCAGCAGCGCGGAGCTGAACGCCGGCGCCGAGACCGTGTTCAACACCCTGCTGGACACCGCCAACACCCAGCTTCAGGCCAACGAGAGCCTGAAGGAGGCCGGTATCACCATTCCCACCCTGACCATCAGCAATTACGCCGACACACTGAACGGCGTGATCTCCTCCCTTGACCCGGAAAGCGTGATCGCTCAGGCGGAGCAGATCGCCCGCCAGAAGGTCACCGCTGCCGTCCGTGCCCAGGAGGACACGGTACGCTCCGCCGTCACCGAGGCGGTGCAGCAGCAGGTCACCGCTCAGGTAACGGAAGCCGTTACCGCCCAGGTGCAGGCCAAGGTGCTTGCCGGTGTGCTGGAGGCCTCTGGCATGACTCAGGAGCAGTACGCCGCCCTGCCGGAGGACAGCGAGATCAAGGCGGGTGTTGACGCCGCCGTGGCCGCTCAGATGCAGAGCGAGACCGTACAGCAGCAGATCAGCGCCGCCGTGACGGAAAATGTGACCGCCCAGATGGCCTCTGAGCAGGTAAAGGCCCTTATCGACCAGAACACCGAGCAGCAGATCACCCTGCTGATCGAGCAGAACATGAACTCCGACGAGGTAAAGGCCCAGATCAACGCCGCCGCGGCACAGGCCAGCGCGGGCGCACAGCAGCTGCTGGCCCTGCGGCAGCAGCTGGACAGCTACAACACCTTCTACATGGGCCTGAAGGCCTATACCGCTGGTGTGGCGGAGGCCAAGGCCGGTGCTGTGAAGATCAACGGCAGCATGCCCGACCTGATCGACGGTGTAAAGAAGCTGCGCAACGGCGCCGGTGAACTGGCGGACGGCCTGAAGCAGCTGAACGAGGAGGGCATCCAGAAGCTCGTGGACGCCTTTGACGGTGATCTCAGCGAACTGAGCGACCGCCTGCAGGCCGTCATTGACGTGTCCCGCGACTATCAGGGCTTTACCATGAGCAATGGAAACGGCGTGAAGTTCATCTTCCGCACCGAGGCCATCGAAACAGCCGAATAAACCAAGTGAATAAACAGAACAGCCGCCCGGCTCACACCGGGCGGCTGTTCTGCAATGGGCAGACATGAAAAAAACAGGAGATGCGATGCATCTCCTGTTTTTTATATGCTTGTAAGAAATTTACTTCAGCTCGACCTTGCCGCCGACTTCCTCGACCTGCTTCTTCAGAGCCTCGGCGTCGTCCTTGGACAGGCCTTCCTTCATGGTGGTGGGAGCGCCCTCGACGGCAGCCTTGGCCTCGGCCAGACCCAGACCCATGACCTCGCGGATGACCTTGATGACCTTGATCTTCTGAGCGGCATCGAAACCGGTCAGGACCACGTCGAACTCGGTCTTCTCCTCAGCAGCGGGAGCAGCAGCGCCAGCAGCGGGAGCGGCCATAGCGGCAGCGGAAACACCGAAAACTTCCTCCAGAGCGTGAACCAGCTCGCTGAGCTCCAGAACAGTCAGACCCTTGATCTCTTCGATCATAGCAGTAACTTTCTCAGACATTGTAATAGCCTCCTGTTGTTAGAATAATGTTTTGTGTAAAATAGGGGGATGCTTACTCGGCAGCGGCTTCTTCAGCAGCAGCCTCGGCGGGCGCGCCCTGCTTCTCGGCGATCTGCTTGATGACGCAGGCCAGAGCAGAGATGGGAGCCAGCATGGTACCCAGCACCTGGGCCTGCAGGACAGGCAGTGCAGGGATGGAAGCCAGAGCATTGACGGTGTCCATGGAAACGACCTTGCCTTCCATGAAGCCGCCCTTGATCTCGAACTTGCCGTTGAGCTTCTTTGCAAATTCAGCAATGACGCGGGCGGGAGCCACAGGATCGCTGGCGCAGATGGCCAGGGACGTGGTGCCGTTGAGCTGATCGTCCAGCTCGTTCAGACCGCAGTTGTTGAATGCAAAGCGCAGCAGGGTGTTCTTGACGACGGTGTACTCGATGTCGTTTTCACGGCACTTGGCACGCAGCGCGGTATCCTCCGCCACGGTGATGCCCTTGTAATCCACAAGGACGCCGGCAGCCGCGTTCTGCACCTTATCGGTCAGAGCCGCCACGATCGCCTGCTTTTCAGACAGTACTTTTGCGTTGGGCATTCTTCTTGTTCACCTCCATGAGATTTTGCGGTACACCTCCGTGTACCAGGGAAACGAGGTGCGTTCTTAGAGAAAAAACCATCCCCATGCCGGAAAGACATGAGGATGGTGTCAGCAATCATGAAATATTGCCATCCTCGGCAGGATTTACGGCCCGAAGGTCACCTGCTGTCTTTGGAACGCATCTAGTATTATATCCATTGCCGGACAGCTTGTCAAGCAAAAGATAACGGGTTTTGCAGCTTTTTGTTGCTTACAGCTGCTTGGCGGCGTTCATCTTCACGCCGGGGCCCATGGTGGAAGCGGCCACGCAGGACTTGATATACTGGCCCTTGGCAGCGGCGGGCTTGGCCTTGATGATGGCGCCGATGAGAGCGGAATAGTTCTCATACAGCTTGTCAGCACCGAAGGAGACCTTGCCGATGGGGCAGTGGATGATGTTGGTCTTGTCCAGACGATACTCGACCTTACCGGCCTTGACTTCCTTGACGGCCTTGGCCACGTCGGGCGTCACAGTACCGGCCTTGGGGGAGGGCATCAGACCCTTGGGGCCCAGGATCTTACCGAGGCGGCCCACAACGCCCATCATGTCGGGAGAAGCGACGACCACATCGAAATCGAACCAGTTTTCCTTCTGGATCTTCTCGACCATATCCATATCGCCAACGAAGTCGGCGCCGGCCTCGCGGGCAGCGTCAGCCTTGTCGCCCTTGGCGAACACCAGGACGCGGGCGGTCTTACCGGTGCCGTTGGGCAGCACGATAGCACCGCGGACCTGCTGGTCAGCGTGACGGGAGTCGACACCCAGCTTGACGTGCAGCTCGACGGTCTCGTCGAACTTGGCGCTGGCGGTCTTGCAGATCAGCTCCAGACCCTCTTTGGGATCATACAGGGCGGCCTTGTCGATCTGCTTGGCGATCTCTTTATATTTCTTACCTCTAAACATCGTTACACCCTCCTTACTCGCCGACGACAACGCCCATGGAGCGGGCGGTACCGGCGATCATGCTCATAGCGGCTTCCAGAGAAGCAGCGTTCAGATCGCGCATCTTCATTTCGGCGATCTTCTGGATGGAAGCCTTGGAGATGGTGGCGACCTTTTCCTTGTTGGGCACGCCGGAGCCGGACTCGATGTTGCATTCCTTCTTGATCAGGACAGCAGCGGGGGGAGTCTTGGTGATGAAAGAGAAAGAACGGTCAGCATAGACGGTGATCACCACGGGGATGATCAGGCCCATGTCATTCTTGGTACGCTCGTTGAATTCCTTGGTAAAGGCGGCAATGTTGATGCCGTGCTGACCCAGAGCGGGGCCAACGGGGGGTGCGGGAGTTGCTTTGCCTGCAGGGATCTGCAGCTTCACATAACCAACGACTTTCTGTGCCATTTTAAGGCACCTCCTTTAATAAAATGTGGTAGCGGCTTACCCGGTGTAAGACCCGCTTTTGGCGAGACACGTATGTCTTTGTGTCTCTCCCACTTGCACAGAGACTGCTGTGCGTCAGGACAGGACCTCCACCTGGTCGAGCTCCAGCTCCACCGGCGTCTCTCTGCCGAACATGGAGACCACCACGCGAACCTTGTTCTTCTCGGGCTCGATCTCCTCCACGATACCGGTAAAGCTGGCCAGCGGGCCGTCCGTGATTTTCACGGTCTCGCCCACGTTGTACTTCACCACGATCTCGTGCTTTTCCAGCGACATCTGGCGCACCTCCTCATCGGTCAGAGGAATGGCCTTGTTGGCCTCGCCCACAAAGCCGGTGACACCGCGGATGTTGCGGATGATATGCCACGTTTCATCGGTCAGCACCATCTTGATCAGCACATAACCGGGGAACACCTTGCGTTCCACTTCCTTCATGACGCCCGATTCGGTCACTTCCGTCACGGTCTCCATGGGGATCTCCATGCGCAGGACCATGTCCTCGCAATGGCGGTTGGTCACGGACTTCTCGATGGCGGCCTTCACCGCGTTCTCGTAGCCGGAATAGGTATGGATCACATACCACTTCGCATTATCAGCCATTTCCGATTCCTCAGAACAGGCCGATCAGCGTGTCGACCGCCAGAACGGCGACCGCATCGAAGATCCAGATGCAGGCACCCACGATCAGGGAGCACAGAAGCACCGTACCGGTGTTCTTCATGGTCTCCTTGCCGGAGGGCCACACGACCTTCTTCAGCTCGCTTTTCATCTCGCGGAACCAGCGGCCGCGATCCTTGACTTTCTTTTCTTCAGCCATCGTAGTTTCTCCTTCCGATTACTTCGTCTCGGTGTGGACGGTGTGCTTTCTGCAGAAGGGGCAATACTTGTTCAGCTCAAGCTTGTCAGGGGTATTCTTCTTGTTCTTCATCGTGTTGTAGTTTCTCTGCTTGCACTCGTTGCATCTGAGAGTGATTTTCACGCGCATGTAACGGCACCTCCTTATTAGATTAGGTATTCCCTTATAGGATACCCGTTTGCCTCCCTGATATCGCGGCTGTTCTTTCTCCGCGCCCAAAGCGAAAAAGCGCGCAAAAAGAAAGCACCCACTCACAGGTAATGCCCACTATACCATACTTTTTCGGAGAGGTCAACCACTTTTTGCAGGATTTTCAAAGGATTTTTTGAGGTTTTTGCGTCTTTCGGCACCCCTTCGCTTTTCCCTGTTGCGAAATCGCGGAAAACGCGGTATGATAGACGGGAATCATTCCCCCATCAGGAGGTTTTTCTTTATGAAGATCATGGCCATCGACTACGGCGACGCCCATACCGGCGTGGCCATCTCCGACGCCACCGCTACGCTGGCGGGGTACTCCACCGTTATCGACAGCCGCAAGGCCGACGTGGTGACGGCGGAGCTCTGCCGTCTGGTGCAGGAGCACGGCGTGACGGAGCTGGTGCTGGGCTATCCCAAGAACATGGACGGCACTCTCGGCCCCCGCGCGGAGAAGTGCGCCGCCTATGCCGACACGCTGCGGGAAGCCACTGGGCTGAGCGTCACCCTCTGGGACGAGCGGCGCAGCACCGTGGAGGCCCACGCCATTCTATTTCACAACGGCAAAAACGGCAAGCAGCGGAAAAAGACCGTAGACGCGGTGGCGGCTTCGCTGATGCTGGAGGGTTATCTGACCCGGAAACGATTGGAGAATCAGGCATGAAGGTACTGGTGATCGGCGGCGGGGCCGCCGGGATGATGGCGGCGCTGACGGCGGCGGAGAACGGCCACGCCGTGACGCTGCTGGAGCGGCAGGGCCGCGTGGGCCGCAAGCTGATGGCCACCGGAAACGGCCGGTGCAACCTCACCAACCATCACGTTTCCCCCGCTCACTATCACGGCGGCGAGGGATTCTGCGAGCATGCTCTGGCCGCCTTCGACGTGGGAAATACGCTGCTGTACTTCGCCGGACTGGGGCTTCTCACCACGGCAGAGGACAGCGGACGGGTGTATCCCTTCAGCAACATGGCGGGCAGCGTGCTGGACGTGCTGCGCTTCGCGCTGGACGATCACGGCGTTGACCTGCATACCGCCTGTCCGGTAACGGGTATCCACAAAAAAGGCAGCATCTTTCTCGTCTGCACCGAGAGCGGCGAGGAATTCACCGCCGATCGGGTCATTCTGGCGGCGGGCGGCGCGGCAGGCGGCAAGGTAGGCGGCGTCATGGACGGCTATCAGCTGGCCAAGAGCCTGGGCCACCACCGCACGGCGCTGTATCCCTCGCTGGTGCAGATCAAAACCGATCCCACCTACCCCCGCGCCCTGAAGGGCGTGAAGGCGGAGGCCGCTGTGACCATCCGCCGGGGCGGTCAGGCTCTGGCGCAGAACCGGGGCGAGGTGCTGTTCACCGAGTACGGCGTCAGCGGCCCGGTGATCTTTGACATCTCCCGCGCCGCCGCCACAGGCGGCGACGGTCTGACGGCGGCGCTGGATCTCCTGCCGGACTGGGAGCAGCGTGAGGTGCTGGACTGGCTGCGGCAGCGGCGTGACAGCGCCGGTGACCGGGAGGCGGGTACGCTGCTGACCGGAGCGCTCCACAGCCGTCTTGGGCAGATGGTGTGCAAGGCGGCGGGCTTCACCAACCAGAGAGCATCCGGTCTCAGCGACGGCGACCTGCAGCGGATCGCGGCGCAGGTGAAGGACTTCACCCTGCCCATCACCGGCGTGTGCGGCTTCGATCAGGCGCAGGTGACGGCGGGCGGACTGCGCTGCGACGAGTTCGATCCCCGCACCATGGAGAGCCGCCTTGTGCCGGGGTTCTACGCCTGCGGCGAGGTGCTGGACATCGACGGCGACTGCGGCGGGTACAACCTGCAATGGGCCTGGAGCAGCGGGAGAGCGGCCGGTCGGGGCGTTTAAAAAACATGCCGGTGGCATGTTTTTAGCCCCGATCTCGGCGGCTATGCCGCCGTAGCATCCATCCTGACTTCCACTGCACTTTCTTCAAGCAACCCCTCCGTCAACGCTTCGCGTTGCCACCTCCCCTTACACAGGGGAGGCTTCGTTTACGCTTCATCTTTCCTCTTTTCGTGATTTTACAAAAAATTCACACTTCCCTATTGACAATTCTGACAAAGATGGTAGAATGTAGCCTAGCTAATATCCCAGACAACTTCATACCTTATCAAGAGTGGCGGAGGGAACGGCCCAATGAAGCCACGGCAACCTGTTTTTCAAGGTGCCAAATCCGACGTTGAATCGAAAGATGAGGAAAGAGCAAGAAATTTCAGCACTCTGTCGGTTCAGGCAGGGCGCTTTTTTGTTGCGCATTTCCGAGAATTGAAAGGAGATCAAAATTATGGCAAAGCATCTGTTTACTTCCGAATCCGTTACCGAGGGACATCCCGATAAGATCTGCGACCAGATCAGCGACGCCGTTCTGGACGCCATTTTCGAGAAGGATCCCAACGGCCGCGTGGCCTGCGAGACCACCGCTTCCACGGGCCTGATCCACATCATGGGCGAGATCACCACCTCCTGCTATGTGGACATCCCCAAGATCGCCCGCGAGGTGATCCGCGACATCGGCTACGATAACGCCACCTACGGCTTTGACTGCAATACCTGCGCCGTGATCACCAATATTGACGAGCAGTCCGGCGACATCGCCCTGGGCGTGGACAAGTCTCTGGAGGCCAAGGCTTCCGGCGATGATGAGCTGGACAACGGCGCCGGCGATCAGGGCATGATGTTCGGCTACGCCTGCGACGAGACTCCCGAGCTGATGCCGCTGGCCATCTCTCTGGCCCACAAGATGGCCAAGCGCCTGACCGACGTGCGCAAGCAGGGTCTGCTGACCTATCTGCGTCCCGACGGCAAGACCCAGGTCACCGTGGAGTATGACGAAAACGGCAAGCCCTCCCGCGTGGACACCGTGGTGGTCTCCACCCAGCACGCCGCCGACGTCTCTCTGGAGCAGATCCGTAAGGATATCATTGAGCTGGTCATCAAGCCCACCGTTCCCGCTGAACTGCTGGACAAGGATACCAAGTTCTATGTAAACCCCACCGGCCGCTTCGTCATCGGCGGCCCTCAGGGCGACAGCGGCCTGACCGGCCGTAAGATCATCGTGGATACCTACGGCGGCAGCGCTCCCCACGGCGGCGGCGCCTTCTCCGGCAAGGATCCCACCAAGGTGGACCGCTCCGCCGCCTACGCCGCCCGCTGGGTGGCCAAGAACGTGGTGGCCGCGGGCCTGGCCAGCAAGTGCCAGATCCAGCTGGCCTACGCCATCGGCGTGGCCCGTCCCGTCAGCGTGATGGTGGACACCTTCGGCACCGGCGTGGTGGCCGACGATGCGCTGGAGGCCGCTGTGGAGAAGGTCTTTGACCTGCGTCCCACCGCCATCATCCGCGATCTGGACCTGCGCAAGCCCATCTATCGCCAGCTGGCCGCCTACGGCCACATGGGCCGCGAGGATCTGGGCGTGGCATGGGAAAAGGCCGACCGCGTCGAGGCCCTGAAGGCCGCCCTGGGCAAGTAATTGCGGGGAATTCCGGCGGTTAGTCAAAAGTAACTTGCATTTCTCCGATTCCTGTGCTATACTGGTTCCTAATAAGAACAAGGAGTGATCACATGCATTTGCAGGAATCCGGCGAGATGTATCTGGAGACCATTCTGGTCCTGACCAATCAATCGCCCCACGTCCGCGCCATCGACGTGGGCGAGTACATGGGCTATTCCAAGCCCAGCGTCAGCCGTGCCATGGGGCTGCTGAAAAACGGCGGCTACATCAAGGTGGACGACAACGGCTTCATCACGCTGCTGGAGCCGGGCCGCGAGGTGGCCGAAATGATCTACGAGCGTCACACACTGCTGACGCAGTATCTCATCCGCCTGGGCGTATCGCCCGAGGTGGCTGCCGAGGACGCCTGCAAGCTGGAGCATGTGATCAGCGATGAATCCTTCCAAGCCATCAAGCGCCACGCCCATCTGGGCGCCTGAAAAACCGATAAAAAGAGTGACCGTCCTATGGACGGTCACTCTTTTATCAGCTGCAAGGGGGCATATACTTCGACTCCGGACAAGCTCCAAAAAAAGAAGCCGCCCACAGGGCGGCTTCTTTTTTTGGAGCTTGTGGCCGGATTCGAACCGGCGACCTGCTCATTACGAGTGAGCTGCTCTGCCAGCTGAGCCACACAAGCGTCACAATATAGTCCGGCTCTCAAAAGCCGATATATATTTTACCATAGTTCCCGCGCCGCGTCAACTCCTATTTTGCAGAGAACCACCGTTTCCGCGTCGGGAAATACACAATGTAATCATTTCCCGCGTCATGCATTTTTTCCGGCAAATCGCAATTTATTTTTCCCTGCTTCTTCCATCTTCGGCAAAATCACCAACGGCAGAAAATAGGGTAACTTTCCCTTATCTCTCCCATTTGCCGTACTTTTTCAACCTTTTTCGACAGGCTCTCTCCCTTTACATCAGGTTTACATAATTTCACATCCCATAATTTCTACAATGAGTTATCCACACTTTCCACACCTTTTTCCACATTTATGCACACCTGCTGTTTTAAAAGGTTTTTGCGGGTTTTCCCTCTTTCTGGAAAACCCGCAAATGTGGTTTGCACCTTTACGCCACCGGCGTTTCTGTTGACATAATTTATTTTTCGAGCATTTTTGCCGTCATGAAAAATTTCTATTTTATGTAGAATTATTTTATCCCACCAGATACTGCGCCAGCCCCACCACCGGCGGGATCGTCAGCACGGAAAGCGCGGTATACACCGACACCATGCTGGAGGCCAGCTTCGTATCACCGCCGAATTTCTGGGCAAACATGCTCAAAAGCGCGGCGGGAGGTGTACTGGCCGCAATCACCGTCACCAGTGCCACAGCGCTGTCCACCCGGAAGGCCCAGCAAAGGCCGACGGTCAGCAGCGGCACCACCGCCAGCCGCAGCACCAGCGCAAGCCAGGAGCGACGGTCGCTGAAAGCGGTGCTGAAATTGGCATGGCTCAGCTGATAGCCCACCACGATCATGGGCAGGGGCGTATTCATGTTGGCCAGATAGTTCAGGGGTGTCATGACAATCTCCGGCAGGCGCACCGCCAGCAGATACAGCACCATAGCCACCGCCACGCTGAGCACGCCGGGGTTCAGCAGGATATGCTTCACCTGCAGATTGCGCGCGTCATGGGTGACCATATAGATGCCCGCCGTCCAACTGAGCACCGTGAACACCACCACATAGGCCGAGCCGTAAAACACGCCGATGCTGCCCAGCAGCGCCAGCATCAGGGGATAGCCCATAAAGCCGCAGTTGGAGAACACCATGCCGAACTGCAGGATACCGGCGGTGCTGTCCTTGCCCCGCAGGCACACCCTTGCCAGCAGGATGCTGACGGCATGGACCGCCACCGCCAGCAGCAGACACACCAGGAAGTTATGCAGATCCGCCGCGTTCTTCTCCCGCTGGAAGGCCACCACCATCATGGCAGGGGACACCGCGTACATCACCAGATTCGTCATGGCAAGGCTGCCGCGGTCATCCATCAGCTTCGCCTTGCCCAGTACGAAGCCCACCGCCATCAGTGCAAACAGGATCAGAACCTGCTGTCCTACCGTTAAAAATGAACCGATCATTTCTCTTGATCTCCTTTATCCAAATATCGTGAGGTGGCAGCCAGCACCACCAGAAAACCTACAAAACTCACCGCTGTGGTGACTGCCAGCATAGTGTTAATGCCCGCACTGTCGATCAACCGGCCGCCGACGGCGGTCATTACCGCCGGACCTAGGCCGTTGGAACACACATGGATCAGGCCCTGTCCCTTGGCCTGATTGGCACTGTCCAGCCGCTCCGCCACATAGTAAACGCAGGCCGGCAGGAAAATGCCGAACTCAAAGAACTGTATCACCGCCGCGATGTACAGCAGCACCGGCGACTGCGCCGCCCAGAACAGCAGATCCTTCATCACGAAGGTGGCGGCGCAGATGCGGAACAGCGTCCGCAGGCTCAAGCGCCGGTGCATCCGGGGAAACAGCGCCATGGCAGGCAGCTCCGTAAAGGCTGAAACTGCCAGAATGACGCCCATCAATCCCTCGCCCGCGCCCACCTTGTCGGCAATGTGGATCATGTAGGTGTTGCAGGCGTTATGGCCGCCCTGCAGCAGCGCGCAGCCCACCAGCAGCACCGTGAACGCCGGGTATTTCCGCAGCAGCTTCGGCAGGCTCAGCACCTGCGGCGGCGCGGCCTCCTCCCTTCGGGGCAGCTCCGGCAGCGGATAGCGGAAGCTCCAGATGGACACGATCTGGAGCGCCAGCGCCGCCAGCAGCACCGGCAGGATCACCGTGGGCGAGCGCCGCTCCAGCACAAAGCCCATCACCAGCGCCACGATGGCATAGGTGGTGGAGCCGGTTCCCCGGCCAAGACCGTAGTTCACATTGACGCCCCGCAGGTGATAGGCCATCACCATACTATTGAAAAACGGCGACGTGCACACCAGCGTCACGCCGATGACGGCATAGCTGACCAGCAGCACCGTTTTCTGCTCCGGCAGCAGCGTGACGGCCAGCGCCGCCGCCAGCGTCAGCAGCGAAAGGCCCAGCGCCAGACGGCGGCTGGTCCACCGGGGATCGGCGTCCGACAATGACGCCAGCACCGGCTGGATCAGCAGCGGCAGCAGCAGCGCCAGCGACGTGACCACGCCCAGTGCACTGTTGCTCAGGCTCCAGTACAGCAGCAGCACCGGCCCGAAGCCCCATATGGCGGAGAATCCGGCGAAATAGCTGCCCTGCATCACGGCATGATGGATATTCACTTGTCTGGCAAGCTTGTCCATAGTTGACCTCTGTTCAATCGGGAATGGCTTCTTTATGGCCTTTCAGCAATAACAAAATGTCGGTTCGCCCGTTTCGCTCGGCCCAATCTATCGCCGTTTCGCCGTCATCATCCACGGCATCTACGTCCGCACCGCATGACAGCAGGTATTCGACCGTTTCTACATCGCCATAGGCCGCCGCATACATTAACGGTGTATTACTCTTCCAGCCTTTGTCGTTGACCCCTATATGCCCTTCCTTCATCAATATTTCCATAACTGGGATACTGCGGCTGTCCTGCTCTGCGCATCGGCAAAGCGCGTCCATAACGTCATCCTTACTGGGTGCGCCATGCTTCAATAAGTAACGGACAACATCGCACACCTCGTCCATATCGACAGCGTCCTCGCAATACTTATATCTTACGGCATCCTCCACAGCTGTTGTGTGGGACGCCGTTATGTAGTCCACATTCGCTCCATGGTCGATCAAATAGTAAAATGTATCGCGCCAGCCTTCCGGTTTTCCAATAAGCAACCTGTTTAATGGAGTCACTCCTTTGTCGGTATTCACATTCACACCGTGCTCTACCAGACATCTGATAATCTCTGTATTTCCCATTGCACAGGCCACCTCCATTGGGAAGTACACGTATGTTTCCATCAGGGACAGCCACCAATCCGGGCTGATTGTCGGCTGCAAATCAATACAATGGGGATACTTCTCTACAATGCGCTCCACTTTCGGAAAATCATCCTCTAGGATCGCATCCACCAACTTATTAGCCTGATAGCAGTTGACGAAGTAAAACGTCAGCAGGGCGATGCACACCACCAGCAGCACGGCAAGCGTCACTTCAAGTACTTTTCGGATAGAAAGCTTGTTCATAGGGGCCTCCTGTCGCAGCGTCGGTTTCACACATACAAATCCACTTCATACTATCACAAAAGCGAAAACTGTCAAGTACGGAGGTTGTGTTTTTCCGGGAAATGGACTATAATAAAATATTATGTGAAAATTGACCCCACAAGGAGGCCGACCATGAAACTGATGGTTCTTGACGGCAACAGCATCATCAACCGCGCCTTTTATGGCGTGAAGCCCCTGACCACCCGGGACGGGCTGTATACCAACGCCATTTTCGGTTTTCTGAACATGCTCCAGCGGTTCATCGACGAGGAGCAGCCGGAGGCGCTGTGCGTGGCCTTTGACCGGAGGGAGCCTACCTTCCGGCACGAGGCGGACGCCAATTACAAGGCCACCCGCAAGGGTATGCCCGAGGAACTTGCCCAGCAGATGCCGGTGATGAAGCAGGTGCTGTGCGCCATGTCCATCCCCTGCTATGAGATGGTGGGCTATGAGGCGGACGACCTGCTGGGCACCATCTCCCGCCGGTGCGAAAAGCGGGGCTGGGAGTGCGTCATCGTCACCGGCGACCGGGACAGCTTACAGCTGATCACCGACCGCACGCGGGTGAAGCTGGTGACCTCCCGCATGGGACAGACCTCCACCACCGATATGACCCCCGCCCTGTTCCGGGAGCAGTACGGCTTCGACCCCATCCATATGATCGACCTGAAGGCCCTGATGGGCGACAGCAGCGACAACATCCCCGGCGTGCCGGGCATCGGTGAAAAGACCGCCACGGCGCTGGTACAGCGCTACGGCAGCATCGACGCGCTGTACACCGCCATGCCGGAGGTGGAGGCCAAGCCCGCCGCGCTGCGGAAGCTGGCCGAGGGGGAGGAATCCGCCCGCCGCAGCTACTGGCTGGCCACCATCGTCACCGACGCGCCGCTGGAATTCGACCCCGACGACGCATTGCGCCAGCCCTATAAGCCGGAGCTTTATGACCTGTTCGTAAAGCTGGAATTCACCAAGCTCATCCGGAAATACGGCCTGTCCCCCGCCGTGCCCGCGCCGGAACCGGCAGCCGTCACCCACAACGAGGACTATGTGACTACCGTGGAAACGCCGGAGACCGACGCCGACAGCGAACGTCTGCTGGCGCTGTGGCGGAAGGCGCCCCATGTGGCGGTGTACGGGCTGGACGACCTGAGCGTGCTGGCGGTGGCGTGCGATATCGACGAGCGCAGCAGCCTGACGGCCATCCTGCGGTCTGACCGCTTCGGCGGCGACTGGGACGCTCTGCTGCGGGGTCTGTTCTCCGCCGATATCCGCAAGGCGGCCCACAATGTGAAGGATCTGACCCGCGCCCTGCTGGAGCGGAATCTTCCCGCCGAGGGATTTGTCTTTGACACGGCGCTGGCGGGCTATCTGCTGGACGCCACCGCCGGAGGATATGACCTCCAGCGGCTGTTCGTGGCCTACTGCGGCGCGGAGCTGCCCGCCCCGGCCCATCTGGCAAAGGACGCCTTCTCCCCGCTCAGCGACACCGCAGCGGAGGAAGCCGCCCTGTGCAGCTATACCAGTGCCGTGGCGGCGCTGTATGAGGTGCTGCCCGGCAGGCTGGAGGAGCTGGGCATGACGGCGCTGCTCCATGAGATGGAACTGCCCCTGTGCCAAGTGCTGGCGGAGATGGAGCTGGCAGGCTTCCGCATCGACGGCGCGGCGCTGGCCCGGTTCGGTGAGGACTTGCAGCAGCGCATTGTGACGCTGGAGCAGTCCATCTACGACATGGCGGGCGAGACCTTCAACATCAACTCCCCCAAGCAGCTGGGCGCCATTCTCTTTGACAAATTGCAGCTGCCCCACGGGAAGAAAACGAAAACCGGCTGGTCCACCAACGCCGAGGTGCTGGAAAAGCTGCGGTACGAGGCTCCCATCGTGGACAAGGTGCTGGAATACCGGCAGTATGCCAAGCTGAAATCCGCCTATGCCGACGGTCTGCTGCGGGCAGTGTCCCCCGACGGGCGGGTGCGCACCAGCTTCCAGATGACGGTGACGGCCACGGGCCGTCTCAGCTCCACGGAGCCGAATCTGCAGAACATCCCCACCCGCACCGAGCTGGGCAGCGAGATCCGCCGCCTGTTCATCGCTGGAGACGGCAATGTGCTGGTGGACGCGGACTACTCCCAGATCGAGCTGCGGCTGCTGGCCCACATGGCCGGAGACGAGGCCATGCAGCAGGCGTTCCTGTCCGGCGCGGATTTCCACACTGTTACCGCCGCCAAGGTGTTCCATGTGCCGGAGACCGAGGTCACCCACCAGATGCGCTCCCGCGCCAAGGCGGTGAACTTTGGCATCGTGTACGGCATGTCCGCCTTCTCTCTCAGTCAGGACATCCATGTAACGGTGGCGGAGGCCAAGGACTATATGGAGCGCTATTTCGCCACCTATCCCGGCGTGAAGCAGTACATGACCGACATCGTGGAAACGGCCAAGGCGCAGGGCTATGTGGAGACGCTGTACCACCGCCGCCGGGCGCTGCCGGAGCTGAGATCGGCCAATTTCGTCCAGCGCGCCTTCGGTGAGCGTGTGGCGCTGAACATGCCCATTCAGGGCACGGCGGCGGACATCATGAAGCTGGCCATGCTCCGGGTCTATGACCGTCTGCGCCGCGAGAATTTGCAGGCCAGACTCATCATGCAGGTACACGACGAGCTGATCGTGGAATGCCCGGAGGCGGAGCGGGAAACGGTGGAAAAGCTGCTGCGGCAGGAGATGGAGCAGGTGGCGGCGCTGGCCGTCCCCCTGACCGCCGAGGCCCACAGCGGTAAAAACTGGCTGGAAGCCAAGGGATAAGGAGCGAATGATGGAAAAGATACAGGTAAAGATCGTGCCCATGAACGCCGATCATCTGGACGAGATCGCGGCGCTGGAGCGGGTGTGCTTCTCCCGCCCATGGTCGCGGAATATGCTGGCCGAGGAGCTGGAGAACCAGTGCGCCGCCTTCCTGACGGCGTTGGACGCCGTGACCGGCAAGGTGGTGGGCTACGCCGGACTGCTGGCGGCGGCGGACGAGGGCTACATCACCAATGTGGCGGTGTTCCCGGAATACCGCCGTCAGGGCATCGCCGCCAAGCTTTTGAAGGTATTCTGCGACTTCGCGGCAGGGCAGCATCTGGCGTTCCTGACGCTGGAGGTACGGCCCAGCAACACCGCCGCCATCGCCCTTTATCAGTCCTTCGGCTTCACCGAGCGGGGACGGCGGCGCAACTACTATGACCTGCCGAAGGAGGACGCCCTCATTCTGACGCGGGACTTTGAGGAGGGGAACGCATGAATATACTGGCTTTTGAATCCTCCTGCGACGAGACCGCCGTGGCGGTGGTGCAGGATGGCCGCAGAGTGCTGGCCGACGCCATCCTCTCTCAGGCGGACATGCACGCTCTCTATGGCGGCGTGGTGCCGGAGATCGCCTCCCGCAAGCATGTGGAGGCCATTGCCGGCCTGACGGATCAGGCCCTCCGTGACGCGGGACTGACGAAGCGGGACATCGACGCGGTGGCCGTCACCTATGCGCCGGGCCTCATCGGCGCGGTGCTGGTGGGCATCAGCTTTGCCAAGTCCGCCGCGTGGGCGCTGGGCGTGCCGCTGGTGCCGGTGCACCATGTGCGGGGCCACATCGCCGCCAACTATCTGGCCTTCCCGGAGCTGGAACCGCCGTTTCTGGCGCTGGCCATCTCCGGCGGCAACACGCTGATCGTGGACGTGGCGGACTACACCGACATGAAGGTGCTGGGCGCTACCCGTGATGACGCGGCGGGTGAGTGCTTCGACAAGGCCGCCCGTGTGCTGGGCCTCCCCTACCCCGGCGGCAAGCCCATGGATCAGCTGGCCCAGCAGTCGGCGGGCGGCGTCTATACCCTGCCCCGCGCCCATGTGGACGGCGCGCCGCTGGACATGAGCTTTTCGGGACTGAAAACCGCCGTGGTGAATCTGGCCCACAACGCCCAGCAGAAGGGCGAGCCGCTGGACGAGCCCGCGCTGGCCCGCGACTTCACACAAGCCGTCAGCGACGAGCTGACGGAGCGGGCGGCTCTGGCACTGGAGCAGACGGGCCGCACCGTACTGGTGGCGGCAGGCGGCGTGGCCGCCAACTCCATCATCCGCGCCGACCTGCAAAGGCTGTGCGAAAAGCGGGGCGTGAAGCTCTACCTGCCGCCGCTGAAATGGTGCGGCGACAACGGCGCCATGATCGGTGCCCAGGGCTACTATGAGTACATGTCCGGCGTCCGGGGCGACATGACCCTCAACGGCTACGCCACCATGGAGCTGGACGACGTGCGGTTCTAAGCTTTCCTGCAAAAAAAGACAGGCGGTCGACCGACCGCCTGTCTTTTCCTATTGCTTTTGTTACAGGGCGCACTTGCCGCGCTTGAGGTACTGGCCCTTTACGTCGTTGACGACGCCGTTCTCCACGGCGGGCATGCCCCGCAGGTATACGGCGGCGATGCTGCCGGAGGTCCGGAAGCCCTCGAAGGGGGTATAGTCGCAGCGGGACACCATATCGGCGGCCCGGAGGGTATGATCCGCCGCCGGATCGTACACCACGATATCGGCGTCCGCGCCGGGCGCGATGCAGCCCTTGCGGGGATAGAGACCGTACAGCTTAGCGGGATTCTCGCTGAGGGCACGGCAGAAGGTGGGCAGGTCGATGCGGCCCGCCGCCACGCCGGTGGTATACACCACCTCGCCCCGTGTCTCCACGCCGGGAAGGCCGCCGGGGATGGTGGTAAAGTCTCCCTGCCCCGCCAGCTTCTGCTGCGTGGTGAAGGAGCAGTGGTCGGTGGAAACGGTGTTGACCCGGCCCTCACGCAGACCATCCCACAGCGCGTCCTGATCCGCCTTTTTGCGGATGGGCGGCGAGCACACGAACTTGGCGGAGGACAACCAGTCCTCCTGATAGTACACGCTGTCATCCAGCGCCAGATATTGGGGGCAGGTCTCGGAATACACCGTCTGGCCCCGGCCCCGGGCCTGATCGATCTCACTGAGCGCCGCGGCGTTGGTGGTATGGACAATCACCACGGGAGCCTCCGCCGCCTGGGCGATCCGCAGGATGCGGCCCACAGCCTCCGCCTCCAGATAGTCGGGGCGGGTCTGGGGATGGCAGGAGACGCTGTTCTCGCCCCTGGCTTTTTTCTCCGCCACCAGCGCGTCGATAACGCCGCTGTTCTCGCAGTGGACGCCGCAGATGCCGCCCCGTGCCTTCAATGCCTTCAGGGCACGGTACAGGTCGCCGTCCGGCAGCATCATGGCGGGATAGGTCATATACATCTTAAAGGACGTGATGCCGGCGGCGAACATATCATCCAGCTCGCCCTCGATGCCCTCGTTCCAGTCGTCGATGGTCATATGAAAGCCGTAGTCACAGTGGCAGTCCGCCGCCTTCCTGTGCCAGAGGTCGAGACCGTAGGCCAGCGTCTCGCCCTTGTTGGGGCAGGCAAAGTCGATGACGGTGGTGGTGCCGCCGCGCAGGGCGGAACGGCTGCCGCTTTCAAAATCGTCGGTGGTGGTGGTATTGCACACGTCCAGATCAAAGTGAGTATGGGCGTCGATGAAGCCCGGCAGCAGCAGCTTGCCGGTCACGTCCACCACCTCCGCGTCAGGCGCGTCGATATGGGGCGCCACGGACACGATCTTCTCGCCGTCCACCAGCACGTCGGCCTCCACGACGGCGCTGCCGCTGACCACGCGGCCGCCGGTAAAGAGTCGTTTCATAGGAAAGTACCTCCCTGTCGTTTCTTGTTTCGTCCATTATAGCACCTGCCGCCCTGCGGTGGTACAAAAATTTTTGTTTTTCAAAATTTTTTCGGTGAAAAAAGAGTGTATCCGGAAAATATCCTGTATAATAGAATGAGGAAAAATTTCGGCACAGCGCGGAAAGGAGGCCTGGCCATGTTTTCCCAGACATTTCTGGACGAGCTGATCGCCCGCAACGACATCGTGGACGTGGTGGGCTCCTATGTGTCGCTGACGCCCAAGGGCGGCAGCTATTGGGGTTGCTGTCCCTTCCACAATGAAAAGACACCATCCTTCCACGTTTTGCAGGACAAGCAGTTCTATCACTGCTTCGGCTGCAAGAAGGGCGGCGGCGTGATCAACTTCATCATGGAGATCGAGAACCTCTCCTACCCCGATGCCATCCGCTTTCTGGCCAAGCGAGTCAATATGGAGGTGCCGGAGGATCGGGAATCCGCCGACGCCGACCGGCTGCGCAAGCGGCTGCTGAACCTGAACCGGGACGCCGCACGCTGGTATTACGACGTGCTGCAAGGCCCCGACGGCGCGGCGGTACGGGCGTATCTGGACAAGCGGGCCATCTCCCGGAAGATCGCCGTGCGCTTCGGCATGGGCGCTTCGCCGGATAGCTGGGACGCGCTGCTGCGGGCCATGACCGCCAAGGGCTACACCAAGCAGGAGCTGCTGACGGCGGGGCTGATCGTGGCCAACAAGAGCGGCGGCTTTTACGACAAATTCCGCAACCGGCTGATGCTGCCGGTCATTGACGTGCGAGGCGACGTGGTGGGCTTCGGCAGCCGCGTCATCGACAAGTCCGAGCCGAAATACATGAACAGCACCGAAACGCCGGTATACAGCAAGCGCCGGGTGCTGTACGGTCTGAATCTTGCCAAGAAAACCAAGCGCCCCAACATGATCCTGTGCGAGGGCAACCTTGACGTGGTGACGCTGCATCAGGCGGGCTTCGACAACGCGGTGGCCTCTATGGGCACGGCGCTGACCACCGAGCAGATCCGACTGCTGGGCCGGTACACCAAGGAGCTGGTGCTTTGCTACGACAACGACAACGCCGGTCAGCTGGCCACCCAGCGGGCGCTGGAGATGCTGAACAATACCGAGTTCACCGTCCGGGTGCTGAAGCTGCCCCGGCGGCTGGTGGACGGCGAGTATGTGAAGCAGGACGCCGACGATTTCATCAAATTCCAGGGTGCGCCCGCCTTTGAGCGGCTGCTCAGCGGCAGCGAGAACGGTGTGGAATTCCGCATGACGCAGGTGGCCGCCAAGTACGACCTGCGCAGCGATCAGGGCCGCATCGACTACACCGCCGAGATCAGCCAGGTGCTTGCCGAGCTGGACAACGCCGTAGAGCGGGAGGTATACGCCAATCGCGCCGCCGAGGCGGCGGGTCTCTCCCCGGAGTCCATGCGGCAGGAGGTGGAGCGTGCCGCCCGCAAGCGGCGGTACAGCGACCGGAAGAAACGGGAGCGGCAGGAACTGAACCCCGCCATGACCATGCAGCCCGCCGCACGGGGCAGCCGCTATACCAATCTCCGCAGCGCCATGGCGGAGGAGGGCGTGATCCGGCTGCTGCATCTCGACCCCACGCTGTTCGGAGACGCGCCGCCCCTGCGGCCGGAGGAATTCTCCTCTCCCCTGCTGGGCAGGATATACGGCGCCATGTGGCCCCGGCGGTATGACCGCAGCGGACTGTCCGCCTTGACGGGTGAGCTGACGGGCGAGGAAATGAGCCATCTGACCACGCTGCTGCAAAAGCCGGAATCCACGGCCAACGCGTCTCAGGCACTGGCGGATTACATACGGGTGATCCGGGAGGAGCAGGCCAAGCGGGATGACTCCGGCATTGACCCCCTGCTGCTGGCCATGGAGACATTCAAAGACAAAAAACGAAAAGATAAATGATATGGAGGAAAGCACACATGACCGATAAGACCTACACCCAGAAGGAGCTGGAGGAAATGGCCAACGCCCTGCTGACAGAGGACGATAAGAGCAAGAAGGCAGACGCCAAGAGCGCCGAGGCCGCGGAAAAGGACGACGCCAAGCCCGCTGAGGACAAGAAGGAAAAGGGCAAGCTGGACGATAAGACCATCGCCTCTCTGCCTGCCGCCGCACTGATCATGGCCAACGAAAAGCTGCGGGACATGCTGGCCAAGGGCAAGAAAAAGGGCAAGCTGGACGCCAACGAGGTCAGCGACGTGCTGGACGAGATGGATTTGGAGAGCGAGCAGATGGACCGCATCTACGACTCTCTGGAGGCGCTGGGCATCGAGGTCAGCACCGAGGACTTCCTGTCCAACATCGACGACGACATCGAGCCTCCCATGGAGGAGATCGCCGAGATCGAGGAAGAGGAGCTGGTGGACCCCAACACGCTGGTGGACAGCTTCAACATCGACGATCCCGTGCGTATGTACCTGAAGGAGATCGGCCGTGTGCCGCTGCTGAGCGCTGACGAGGAGATCGTGCTGGCCACCGCCATGTCCGCCGGACGCGCCGCTCAGGAGCGCATCGACGAGGCCGCCGAGAACGAGGAGACCATCCCTGACGAGGAGCTGGCCCAGCTGAAGAAGGACATCAAGGAGGGCAACAAGGCCAAGCAGAAGCTGGCCGAGGCCAACCTCCGTCTGGTGGTGTCCATCGCCAAGCGGTATGTGGGCCGCGGCATGCTGTTCCTGGATCTCATCCAGGAGGGCAATCTGGGTCTGATCAAGGCGGTGGAGAAGTTCGACTATACCAAGGGTTACAAGTTCTCCACCTACGCCACCTGGTGGATCCGTCAGGCCATCACCCGCGCCATCGCTGACCAGGCCCGCACCATCCGTATCCCCGTACATATGGTGGAGACCATCAACAAGGTCATCCGGGTCAGCCGTCAGCTGCTGCAGCAGCTGGGCCACGATCCCTCTCCCGAGGAGATCTCCGCCGAGATGGGCATGCCCGTGGACAAGGTGCGGGAGATCCTGAAGATCGCCCAGGAGCCGGTGTCGCTGGAGACCCCCATCGGCGAGGAGGAGGACAGCCATCTGGGCGACTTCATCCCCGACGAGGGCGCGTCTGAGCCCAGCGAGGCCGCCAGCTTCACGCTGCTGAAGGAGCAGCTGGTGGACGTGCTGAGCACCCTGACGCCCCGCGAGGAAAAGGTGCTGAAGCTGCGCTTCGGCATCGAGGACGGCCGCACCCGCACGCTGGAGGAGGTAGGCAAGGAGTTCAACGTCACCCGTGAGCGCATCCGCCAGATCGAGGCCAAGGCCCTGCGCAAGCTGCGCCATCCCAGCCGCAGCAAGAAGCTGAAGGACTTTTTGAACTAAAGGAGAACCTTATGATCCTTGATTTCAACGCCATGGCCGCCGATGCCGTGCCCCACTTCAAGGGCGGCGAGGGCGAGGCCATCGTCCGCAAGTTTGACGATCCCCGCATGGGCGCGGTGGTGCAGCTGACGCTGCCGGCGGGTTCCTCCATCGGCCTGCACACCCACACCGGCAACTGCGAGATCATCTATGTGCTGTCCGGCAGCGGCCATTGCATCGATGACGATGCGGAATACCCCGTTACCGCCGGTATGTGCCACTACTGCCCCGAGGGCCACACCCACAGCATCGTCAACACCGGCGACACGGAGCTGAAGCTGCTGGGCGTGCTGCCCATCGTCAAATAACGCTTTCCGATTTTACAAAGAGAAAGGAGTCCTGAACCATGCTGGACACCACACTGGGATATTTCCTCTGCTGCCAGTCCCCCACCCTGTTTCTGGCGGCGCTGCTGCTATTGCTGTGCTATTTCACCCGGAAGAAAGCCCATCACGCCCGGTCTGTCCTTGATCTGATCCTGTGCATCCTGTGCGCCGCCGGCGGCGTGGCACTGTACTTCCTGGGCATGGGGAAGGAATACTTCTCCATCCGGGATTTCTATGTGATCCGTACCCCCGGCTGGATCGGCATGCTGGTGGTCGTCGCCTTTGCTGTGTGGCTGGTCGTCCGGGGCTTCCTGGCCCTCAACCGCCGCCGGATGGCGGAAAAGAAGGCCAACCGCGCCGCCAATGCCGAGGCCCATCAGCGTGAGGAAGACGCCAAGGCCGCCGCAAAACAGCAGGCGGAGCAGGAAAAGGCCGCCAACGCCGCCGCTGTGGCCCACATCAGCGAGGAGGTGGACAGCGCGCTGACGCCGTCAGATACGCCGGACGCCGCGCCTGCCATGCCCGATCCCTCGGAGCCCATCAGTCTGACGCTGGACGGCAGCGATCAGGCGTAAGCCCACCGACTTCTCAAAGGCGTGTTGCCCTTATCGGGGCAACACGCCTTTCTTTTTCTTCTTATAGCAGGAACAACTACCATAAGGAGGCTATTCACATGCAAGACTCACCGGTCACGCTGCACATTTCCTATCCCAATGAGAAGCAGAAGCGGTTTCTGGAATGCCGCAGAAAATATATCGCCTTCGGCGGCGCACGAGGCGGCGGCAAGAGCTGGGCCGTGCGCACCAAGGCCAAGCTGCTGGCCCTGCACTATCCCGGCATCCGGCTGCTGATCGTGCGGCGCACCTATCAGGAGCTGGAGAGCAACCACATCCGCCAGCTGCGCGCCGAGCTGCACGGCGCGGCGCAGTACAAGGCCACCGACCGCACCTTCACCTTTGCCAACGGCTCCACCCTGGAGTTCGGCTACTGCGCCAGCGACGGCGACATGGATCGCTATCAGGGTGCGGAGTATGACGTGATCTTTCTGGACGAATGCACCCAGCTGCGGGAGCAGTGGATGCGGCAGTTTGCCGCGTGTCTCCGGGGCGTCAATGATTTTCCCAAGCGCATCTACTACACCTGCAACCCCGGCGGCCCCGGCCACAGCTACATCAAGCGACTGTTCATCGACCGGCGGTTCGAGCCCGGCGAAAACCCTGACGACTATGAATTCATCCCCGCACGGGTCACCGACAACAAGGCGCTGCTGGCCGCCCAGCCGGAATACCTCCGGCAGCTGGAGGCCCTGCCCCGTCGGCTGCGGCTGGCGTGGCTGGAGGGCAGATGGGACATCTTTCAGGGGCAGGTGTTCAGCGAGTTCACCGACGATCCCGACCACTACGCCGACCGGCGGTTCACCCATGTGCTGCCTGCCTTCGATATCCCCAGAGAATGGCGGGTGTACCGCAGCTATGACTTCGGCTATGCCAAGCCCTTCTCCTGCGGCTGGTGGGCGGTGGATCATGACGGCGTGATCTATCGTATTCTGGAGCTGTACGGCTGCACCTCCACGCCAAACGAGGGCGTGCTGTGGACGCCGGACAAGCAGTTTTCGGAGATCCGCCGCATCGAGAGCGAGCATCCCTATCTCAAGGGGCGGGATATCACCGGCGTGGCTGATCCGGCCATCTGGGACGCCAGCCGGGGCGAGAGCGTCTATGAAACGGCGCTGAAGCACCGTGTTTTCTTCCAGCGGGGCGACAACCGCCGCATTGCCGGGTGGATGCAGCTGCACTACCGGCTGGCCTTCGACAGCGAGGGCTATCCCGGCATGTATGTGTTCGACACCTGCAAGGGCTTTCTGCGAACCGTCCCGGCGCTGCTGTACAGCAAAACCGCGCCGGAGGATGTGGACACGGCGCAGGAGGATCACATTGCCGACGAGACCCGGTATTTCTGTATGTCGCGGCCCATCGCGCCCCGGCGGATGGAGCCGCTGGGCCGTCCGCAGGACGACCCGCTGGATATGCGGAAGTAAAATTTTTTATTATTTTCGGAACCTTTCAGGATCTGATCACGTCTAAGGGATGTCAATCAAATGGAAAGGATGGTTTTGAACCATGAAAATGATGAAAAAAGTTACCGCTCTGCTGCTGGCAC
The DNA here is from genome assembly GCA_934565655.1 of uncultured Oscillospiraceae bacterium. Classification (GTDB taxonomy): domain Bacteria; phylum Bacillota; class Clostridia; order Oscillospirales; family Oscillospiraceae; genus Vescimonas. The sequence continues at coordinate 23,313 of CAKTIE010000010.1, read as the reverse complement.
TGATGATGGTGCTGTCCCTGGCCGCCTGCGGCAATGCCAACGACAACGGAAACAAGGATAACGGCAACACAACCGTCGACAAAACCGCGCAGGAGGTGCTGGACGCGCTGAAGGAGAAGCTGGGCGACAGCTACGGCTGCGACCTGGCGGAGAGCGAGGACCGCATGACCAATTACTACGGTCTGGACATGAGCAAGATCGACAGCTGGGCCGCCGAGAGCAGCGAAAACAGCGCCCTTGATCTCCGCACCGCCGTGGTGCTGAAGGTGAAGGACGGCTACGCCCAGGATGCCGCCGCGCTGCTGCAAACCGGTTATGAGCAGGTGCTGGATTACAGCAAGATGTACAACATGAACCTGCCCATGGTGCAGCAGGCCCGCCTGTTCGTCAACGGCAACTATGTGGCGCTGCTGATCCTGGGCCAGATGCCGGATGAAAACGCCGACGAGGCCAAGCTGGCGCAGGACGAGGCCGCCAAGGTGGACGCCGCATGGCAGGACATCTTCGGCAGCGCCAGCAACCAGATCGTGGTGAAGTAAATAAATCAGCAAAAAGAGGACGCGCAGGCGTCCTCTTTTTCTTTAGCAGCTTATTCTTCCGGAATGTAACGGATGATATCCTCTACGTCACATTGCAGGATGCGGCACAGGTCGTTCAGCGTGTTCAGGGTAATGCTGCGGTTCTTTCGCAGGGCATCCAGCGTTCCCGTGCTGACGCCATGTTCCTTTATCAGCGCATACTGGCTGATCCCGCGACGCTTCATTGTCTCCCACAACGGGTCAAACACGATCACTTCCTGTCACCTCCCTGCTGCTGTTAAGCATACATGGAATAGTTTCTCTTGAATATTGCCGAATATTAGGCTATATTAAGAACAGGGAGTGACGGCATGAAAAAGTGGTGGAAAAAACTGAAGCAGCTGCCCCGGCGAAAGCGTGATCTCATCGGCATCAGCACGGCGCTGGGTACAGAGTTTGGCTTGATGCTGCTGGGGCTTGATGAACCTGCTGTGCTGGCATTGAGTTTTCCGGCATTTGCGTTCTTCATGTGGCTGTGCCCGGAGCTGTGGAACGGGAAATAAAGAAAGAGGACGCTTTCGCGTCCTCTTTCTTTATTTCCCGTTTTGGCGGATCAATTACATACCCTTGATGATGTCCACGATCTCCGCGCCGATGCGCTTCTGCGCTTCGACGGTGGCGGCGCCGATGTGCGGCGTGCAGGACACCATGGGATGGCTGTACAGTGCCTTGTTGGTGGCGGGCTCGTCGGCGTACACATCCAGACCGGCGGCGCGCACCTTGCCGGACTCCAGAGCGGCCAGCAGAGCGGCCTCGTCCACGTTGGTGCCGCGGGAGGTGTTGATGACCACCACGCCGTCCTTCATCTTGGCGATGTTCTCAGCGGTGATCAGAGCGCCGCCGTCCACAGCGGGAGCGTGGACAGAGATGAAATCGGACTTGGCCAGCAGCTCGTCCATCTCCACATAGGGGATGCCCAGCTGCTCCTCGATGCCGGGGATATGGAAGATATCAAAGGCGATGACATTCATGCCGATGGCCTTGGCCATCACGCCCAGATGCTGGCCGATGCGGCCGAAGCCCACGATACCCAGGGTCTTGCCCTGCAGCTCGATGCCCTTGCCGTACTCCTTCTTCTTCCACTCGCCGTTGCGCATGGTGTAACCGGCGTCGGAAATATAGCGGGCGCAGGCGAACATGTGGCCCATAGCCAGCTCGGCCACGGACTGGGAGGAAGCCTTGGGGGTGTTCTTCACGGCGATGCCGTTGGCCTCGGCGTACTTGACGTCGATGTTGTCCACGCCCACGCCGCCGCGGATGATCAGCTTCAGATTGCTGCCCTTGGCCTCGTCAATGTGGTTGGCACGAACCTTGGTCTTGGAGCGAACCACGACCACGTCGAAATCACGCAGGGCCTTGCCCAGCTGATCCGGCTCATAGAACTGCTCGACGACCTCATGGCCCATCTCGCGCAGCTGCGCCATCGCGGTCTTATCCATACCGTCAGTAACCAGAATACGCATGGTAAATATCTCCTTTTATTATATGTTGTTGTGGGGTGCGATGAAGGAAGCGTAGGGGCCGGCGTCCCCGACGGCCCGCACAAACTACGATAGATTCTCCGGTAAACGGCGGGGCGTCGAGGACGCCGCCCCCTACACAAGGCCTATCGTAACGCTCCCCTTTAAGGGATTTACTTGTGCTCCGCCTCGAACTTGGTCAGGAACTCCACCAGAGCCTGAGCGCCCTCGATGGGCATGGCGTTGTACACGCTGGCGCGCAGGCCGCCCACGGACTTGTGGCCCTTCAGGTTATCGAAGCCGGCCTCCTTGGAAGCGGCCACCACAGCGGCGTCCAGATCCTTGTCGCCGGTGACGAAGGGGATGTTCATCAGGCTGCGATCCTCGGGGACAACAGCGCCCTTGAACAGCTTGGAGCTGTCCAGGAAGTCATAAATGACCTTGGCCTTGGCGATGTTGCGCTTGTGCATCTCCTCCAGGCCGCCGATGCTCAGCAGATACTTGAACACCTTGCCGCAGCAGTAGATGGCCCAGCAGTTGGGGGTGTTGTACATGCTGTCGTTGTCGGCATGGGTCTTATACTTCATGTAGATGGGGGTCTTGGGATCCAGATCGTCGCGGATCAGATCCTCGCGGATGATGACCACGGCCATACCGGCGGGGCCCACGTTCTTCTGGACACCGGCCCAGATCAGGCCGTAGTCGGACACGTTGCAGGGCTTGGACAGGAACATGGAGGACTGGTCGGACACCAGGACATGGCCCTTGGTGTTGGGCAGCTTGTTCCAGGTGGTGCCGTTGATGGTCTCATTCTCGCAGATGTAGACATAGTCGGCATCCTCAGGAATGTCCAGATCAGAGCAGTCGGGGATGTAGGAGAAGTTCTTATCAGCGGAGGAGGCAACGACCTGCACCTCGCCGTACTTCTTGGCCTCGGCAATGGCCTTCTTGGACCACGCGCCGGTCTCCACATAGCAGGCCTTGCCGTTCTTCATCAGGTTCATGGCCACCATGGCGAACTGCAGGGTGCCGCCGCCCTGGATGAACAGGACCTTGTAGTTATCGGGGATGTTCATCAGCTTGCGCAGGTCGGCCTCGGCCTCGTCAGCGATCTGCTGGAACACCTTGGAACGGTGGCTCATCTCCATGACGCACATGCCGCTGCCGCGGTAGTTCATCATCTCGTCGCGGATCTCCTCCAGCACGCTCTCCGGCATCATGGCGGGGCCGGCGGAGAAGTTAAATGTACGACCGTATTTCATTTCGTTTTCCTCCTCAATTTAAATAAGTAGGGCTTACAAATTTTGCTCGTACCCATAGTATACGGCATATTTCTGCGAGAATCAACTGTGAAAATGAAAAATTGCAAAATTTGTATGGCTTGCTGACAAAATGTCAGTTTTCATCGTACAAACCGCCCACGGGGCAGTTCCGGCTTTCGCGTCAATAGCCGAAGGTCATTATTTTCCACCGGCCGCCATCCGCACGGGCCAGCCACCATTGCCAGCCCGTATACTCCTGGTCTGCATTCCATGTGCCGCTGTTTGTTTTCGGTGAATGGAAGCTGCTCTCAAACATGATGCATTGCGTAAAGGTCTGCTCCGCATCGTTGGCCTTTTCCAACTCATTCATCCACTTAATATTGGCTGCGCTGCATTTATCATCACCTGCATAGGAAATACCGTGCAGTTCACACCCATCCCATGCATCCCATGTGGTAAACGCTTCTTTGATCAGTTCTATTGCCGCATCCATATCCGCTTCCGAGTAAATGGAAGAGGTGCCATAATCAATCTTGACTTCCGCTGCCGTATTGCCTCCGCAGCCCACCAGTGCAACGGCGCAAACGATCGACAGCAATATGAGCATCGCTTTCTTCATCATATCACAAACCTCCTTCAATTTTGTTTTTACTCTCCGTAGTGATTTCATTATTATAAGTATAAGCGAAAATCCGCTGCGGCACAAGTATTCTCAGAAAAAGATATGACAGGATCAATGCACGGAAATTTCCGCCTACGGGGTATGATTGACAACAGATAAAGAGGGTGTTAAAATGTCGGAAGCTGACAGAAAAGGAGCACGCTATGGAACGCGTCAAAGGCTTTTTTCAACATATCTCCCTGTATATCATCGCGCTGGCCAAATGGCTGTGCATCGGCGGCGGCGTGGGTCTCATCGGCGGCGTGGTGGGCGCAGCCTTCCACATCGGCGTGGAGCAGGCCACGGAGCTGCGGCTCATGCATCCGTGGATCATCTGGCTGCTGCCGGTAGGCGGTGTGGTGATCGTGGGGCTATACCGTCTGGCCCACATGGAGGGCCGCGGCACCAACAACATCATCGAATCCGTCCATTTCGGCAAGGATGTTCCTATTTTATTGGTACCCCTCATCTTCATCTCCACCTGCCTGACCCACTTGCTGGGCGGCTCGGCGGGACGCGAGGGCGCAGCCCTGCAGATCGGCGGCGGCATCGGCTACCGTACCGGAAAAGCTTTGCATCTGGGGGAAAAGGATCTGCCGCTGGCCACGCTGTGCGGCATGAGCGCCGTGTTCTCCGCCCTGTTCGGTACGCCGCTGACGGCCACTGTGTTCGCGCTGGAGGTCATCAGTGTGGGCGTGCTGTACTATGCCGGGCTGATCCCCTGCCTGATGGCGGCGTCGGTGGGATATCTGATCGCCACGCTGCTGGGGGTCTCCCCCACCCGCTTTACGGTGACGCTGCCGGCACTGGATGTGTGGACCATGTTTCTGGTGATGCTGCTGGCCATCGGCTGCGCGCTGGTGTCCATTCTGTTCGTGCGGGGCATGCATTTCATTGAGCACGGTGCGGTGAAGGGGCTGAAAAATCCGTATATCCGCGCTGCCGTGGGCGGCTTCCTGATCATCGGCCTGACGCTGCTGCTGGGCCGCGACTACAACGGCGCGGGCATGGACATCATCACCCGCGCGGTGGAGCAGGGCCAGGCCGCGCCATGGGCCTGGTTCCTCAAGATCCTGTTCACCGCCGTCACCATCGGCTGCGGCTTCAAGGGCGGCGAGGTAGTCCCCTCCTTCTTTGTGGGCGCCACCTTCGGCTGCGTGGCAGCCCAGGCGCTGGGCCTGCCCGGCGGCTTCGGCGCGGCCATCGGCCTGATCGCCGTGTTCTGCGGCGCGGTGAACTGCCCCATCGCCTCGGTACTGCTGAGCATGGAGTTGTTCGGCAGCGCGGACGGCGTGCTGTATTTTGCCTTCGCCTGCGCCATCAGCTATCTGCTCAGCGGCTACTGCGGACTGTACAGCAGCCAAACCATCCTGTATTCCAAGCTGCGGGCGGAATTCATCAACGTCCACGCCAAGGAATAAGCCCTTCTTTCGTCAAAAAATTTTATTCACAGGAAATTTTTCTTTTCCCTTGACAAGTGCCGCCGGGTATTGTATAATGTCCCTCGGACATCACGCCTCGGTGACATAGCCAAGTGGTAAGGCAAGGGTCTGCAAAACCCTCATTCCCCGGTTCAAATCCGGGTGTCACCTCCATATTAACGAAACGGTATAGATGCGTCTGGCGAAAAGCCAGGCGCATCAACCGTTTCCGGGCTTTTTCAGGCCCGGATTTCTTCTTTCAAACCATAGATGCAAATCGCCGTTTCAGGGCGTCTGCCCCGATTCGAACCGGACGTTTTCTCTTTTCAGGCAGATGCATTCAGCCAGCGCCCTTTTTGAGCGGCGATTTTTCCGGCTGACAGCGGTATTTTTCTTAAAAAAGAATCACAAAGATTTGGGCGTCGTTTTGTTGGTCTTGCCAGACCAATGGAGCGGCGCCCTTTTTCATTTCAAAAAGGGCGCTGGTCGCAGTGCCTGTATTTGTAGGTCGGAACATGATTGTTCCGGCCTTATTTTTTTGCACACGGGAGGAGTTATATGAGTATCAGCGCAGAAGAAAAGAACCGTTACCTCAGAGAGACAGCAATCGTCCTTGCCCGAGAAGGATTTCACACGGATAGGACTCACACTGGCGGGCTTCGTGTCCTGCTTGACGGCGCACCGCTGTGTGAGGTGACCGAGAACGGCGGCATTACCTACCGCAATGAGGATATCGACGAGCCGGAACGGATCGATGCCAAGGACAAGGTGTATGAGATCGTCAGGACCACAGCGGAGTATATGCGGCAGATGGAGACGGCGCCCTTTTTGAAAGCCGACGGTCTGGAGGACGGCTACAAGGTGCTGGCAGATTTCAACGGCATCGTGCTGGCCGGTATCCAGAGTAAATATGGTGCCCAGTTCGTTACTTGGGACTGGAGCTTTGATCGCAAGGGCGTATGTCATGGTCATTACTACACCGGTCTATATTCGTCCGGCAACTATGACGCGGTGAAGCGGGACTTTGCCGTTCGCTCCGGACTGATCCCCAAGCAGCAGCTCTTCCGGGAGGAGCAGCTTATTGAGATCTATCGCTGCTGTACGGACACCCTGCAGGGCGGTTTTGAACTGTCATACGATCAGGAAAAGACGATTCAGGAGGTACGAAAGCAGATCGAGGAGTGTCTGCCTGACATCATGGAGCGTATCCAGCAGCAGGACGCAGAACCGACGCAGGAGCAAACAATGTAATATCAAACGGTAAGGGCCGGAGTCTTAGCAATAAGATTCCGGCCCTTTATTCGTTTCAGAGAGGAGTTCGTTTATGCCGTGTTATTTCATGCGAGACACGCCGCTGCAGGCGCTGGAGCAGTTGATGATGTCTCAGCCTGGTCAAAAGCCCCGAGGTGGCGGGATATACCGCAGCCCATTCCATTACACGCCCAAAGATGTGGCGTGCGAATACTGCCAGAACTATGTCCGCAAGCATCCGTGCCGCCTGTGCGAATGCACCTGCCTGGAGGAACGGATCGAAGCAGGCGTACTGGAGTTGAATTCGTTCGTGAGGGACTGCTTCGCACCCTCTATGGGATCGCAGCTCCGGAAACGGATGCGTCAGCAATTCAGAGAAAAAAAGGCTCAATTTTTCCTGTCCGATGCCCACCGGCGAAGATGGACACACTGGCGAGAACGCTGCTGGCGCTTGTCCGACCGGAACAAAGCCGCCCTCTTCCTGCTCACGGCGTATGAGAGCCTTTGGCGCAGGATGGTCTGGAAATGCGGGAACGACGGCTTTGACTTCCAAAGCGTCTGTCTCGGAGGGATTGAGCCGGAGCTCTATAGTGTTTACCAGGCGGCGAAGGCCATTGCTGTCGGCTGCTGCAATATCACTCTTGCAGACCTTGCGTCTCCGGAATTGGTCACAGATGAGGCGTTCCACCTGATCACCGGCGCACTGCTGATGGCCAAGTACGGAGATGTGGTTTTGAATTTGGAAAAAGGAGTGGATGAAACATGATGATACAAGCGGTGCTCGGCAATCCGCATCACCCGGAATATGGCGTGGCAACTATCCCGTTCCCCATCCCCCACGACCAGTACGCGCACTGCATGGAACTGCTGGAGGCTCTGGAGATTGGCGATGCGGTCAAAGCCGACTGCCAGGTACAGGAGATCAACAGCTTTTACTCTGTGCTCAAGCGCACGGAGATGCTCACGGTCAATGTGGAGGAGCTAAACTACCTTGCCAAACGGCTGGATAGCTTTGATACCGGCGAAGCCGCTCAGTTTCAGGCGATGGCTCACAAGCTGGAGCTTTTTGAACTGAAGGATCTAATCAACCTGACCTTCTGCTGCCAACAGGCCACGGTCATCACAGATTTTTCTGACCTCTCCGCTGTTGGCCGGGATCACTACATGAATCTGCACGGCGGCAGCGCCAAAACGGAGGAACTGGATGCATTGGATGGTGAGGCAACAGCACGGCGGCTTATCGAGAGCGGCAGCGGTACGATCACGCCCTACGGTGTGGTCTATGATAACGGCATGAAGCTGGAGCAGGTCTACGACGGACGATTCTTCCCCTGCTACTACTATGAGCCGAATGCCATCACGGTTGCGGTGACCGCGAAGTCCGAGCCGGAGGACACCGAGCATATCACATGGATGTACCTTCCCATGGCACAGGAGGAGATCGACCGCACTCTCCAGCGTGCAGGTATCACGGATCCTGCGGATATCCGACTTCGGCTGGAGGATACTCAACTGCCGGATGAAGTGGATGTGCTGCTGGATATGGAACAGGAAAGCCTTGCGGATCTCAATGCCCTGGCACAGGCAGCAGATGCGCTTTCCTCGGATGATATGAAAAAGCTGGGCGCTGTGGTAACGCTGGCAAAGCCTCAGAATGCAGAACAGGTCAAGAATCTCGTGGAGAATCTTGACCTGTTCGATTTCGCTCCCGGCGCACATTCCCCGGCAGAGTATGGGAAGTACATGATCCAGCGGTCCGGTCACTTCGACTACGATGAGAATTTGGACGAGTTCTACGATTATGAAGGCTACGCTCTGCAGCGCATGAATGAGGAGGACGGAATGTTTACAGACAGAGGCTATATCGCCTACAAAGGCTATACCAGTCTGGCGGAGATCATGGATGGCAGTCAGAGTAGTCACATGGAGATGGGAGGTATGGCATGATCATTCAGGCAGAACTGAGGCGAAAGCAGTCTGAATATGAAGGCGAAGCCTGTGTCGTGGATAAGGTCATCGAGCTGCCCGCCCAACGGTTTCAGCAGTTCAGTCGTGCGCTGCTGGCGGACTATGATTTCATCGCAGAGAACAAAAATGCCATCCGGCACGATGATGCTGCCAGGCACTGCCTGCTCATCCTCGATGCGGAGGGAACAGACGGCATCCTCGTTGACCCGCAGGGGTACAACTACGCCCGATACAGCGCTTTTGTCCCAAATGCCCGCAGTCTGCTGACGCCGGATATGGCAACCGACCGCAGCTACCTTTCACCGGCAGAACCTTGGAGAGATGAGAACCGGGATGAAATGCTCCGCATGACATTGCGCGTCGATGGAAAGCCGGACTACACCCTCGTCCTCCCCGCTGACGAGGATTACCTCAGCGCCGTGAAGGCTTACCTCGACATCGATGTTTTCGCGGATGCGATGCTCCGTGATATTCGCTTCAAGGTACCTTATATTGGAGAACTGATCTGCGACACGGATTGCCCTGCCGTAGAGGATTACAACGACTTTGCGGAAGCATTGGAAGGCATCTGGCAGAAGGACGGGATGCTTCTGACCTATGCCGCTGTGTTGGATGCCGAGAAGCCGGAAACTTTGCGTGGAGCTTTAGAGCTCCTGCAGAATCTGGATAACTACCAGCGCATCGTAGATACCTACGGCTATGGTCAGCAGCGCTTGCAGGAAACGCTGGGACTGGACGATGAGGCCGTCCGCGAACTGGAAGGTTACATGGACTTTGAAAAGTATGGTACTGACTGCATGGAAAATGACCATGTGGTAGAAACGGAGTTTGGTCGGCTGCGGCGTTTAGAGTCACCTTTTCCCGAACAGACACAGGGACAGCAAATGTTTCAGTAGCTATTACTGCCGATGTGTGCTATGTTGTGTAGCTATACCATAAGAAAGAGGTGAAAATGATGGAAAATATGAGCAGATTCCATATCCGTCCGGCCCGCCCAGATGAGGCGGGCCTATTTTATACTCCGCACCCCGAAGAAGATAAGCGGCGGGGTACTATCGGCCATATCCGCATGGACTTCGGTCGCAGCGGAAATGAGTTCTGGCATACCTGGTGGCCGAGGGGTCCGGAGGAGCTGAACAGCCCTGCGTTCAAGGCCGAGCTTCAAGAAGTCGTTGACACGATGCGGGAGGACGTCCTGAAAAGCCGTTTCGCCATGGAGCGATTCTGCTATGACCACGGCGGCAAAATCACCGGAGGCTATGTGCAGAACTACGGCTACATCGTGGAAACCGAGCATTACCGCTACTGCCTGCGCTGCAATCCGTCCCCTGGTGACTATAACGGATATCTGACGGCCTATGATCTGGATGTCCAGCGGCAGAACATGGCACAGGAAAAGTCGCTGGTGGGCCGCGTCACTTATGCCAATGGCGATGCACAGGACTTTACCGATACCGAAGCCTTCCTGAAATGTATGCAGGAAGAGCTGCCATACCGCCCGACCACAGGCTTTCGGTATGAGGTGCTGACCGACGATCCCACCGTCCGCAAGGCTGTGGATGATATCGTCTTCGACCTCTACGGCGAGGAAAATCCCCGCCAACAGGAAGATTACGAGCTGCAGCCCGGCCCCAATATGACGCTGGGAGGGATGTGAACATGGAGAGATCGGATAAGCAGCGAAAGCCTGTTGCAATCAAAAACCTTGCTGAACTGAAGCGCTTCATCCAACCTGGCGTAGAGTTTAAGACGCTCAGCCAGAAAAATCACCCTGATCTGGTGGGACTGACCCGTGTCGTGACCACGGTGCAGACGGTATGCTTCTACTCCAAAATCAAAGATCAACCCAATAGTCGATTTTCGACCGATAACGGCGGAAAAGGCTTCCGGACAGACTTTGCCAAAGCCGATGCCTATATCTTCGACGGTACGACGGTCAAGGTAAAGGATACGCGGAATAAAGACCGCGGCGTGATCTATGAATTTGAATTCTACAACAGAGAACAGACCATGCAGGAGGAAACGAATATGGACAGAAAAATAGTGAATTTCATCAAAGAGCAGTATCCGCCCGGTACCCGCATCCGCCTCAATTCTATGGAGGATCCCTATGCCCCCATTTCTCCCGGTACCGAGGGTGAAGTGGACTTCGTGGATGACATCGGCACGATCCACATGAAGTGGGATAACGGCAGAGCGTTGGGAATCGTCCCTGGCGAGGACAGCTTCTCGGTGCTGCCGCCCAAGCTGACAACCCTGAAACTGTATATGCCCCTTACCGCTGATTTTTATGAGAGAAGCGAGTACGGGGATCTGGAACCGGAGAGTACCATGCTGGATGGCCGTGCATTGCGAGGCTATCAGGATCAGATCATGGCCGAGTTGGTCAAGAATCGGATGCCGGAGGAAACCGAGCGTGGCCTCATGCATTGGTATAGTGAAGCCGATAGCGTGAATACCAAGGTCCACTCCGCAGTCTTTACCGTGGAAGAGCGCGACCGCAAGCTCTGGGGCGTAGCCGAATGCCGCGTTTCCGGTGAGCTGAGTGCGCTGGAGATGGATACCCTGAAAGAGTACATCGCCGGACAGGCATCAGACGGCTGGGGCGAACACTTTGAACAGCGGGAGATCCTCGTGGATGGCGGCAGTGAGCTGTATGTCCACCTCTGGAATGCGGATGACTGGGGCATCCAAACGGAACAGGAGCGCTTCGCGCCGAAGCTGGCGGAGGGCCTGCCGGAGCTGTGCTTCTCGGTGCTCCCCAGTACCGGGGAACTGATTTGCATCAAGCGCGGCGAGAGCGGCTACTACCCCAGCGACTGGTCTACGGATGATCCCGCCCAAAACCGTGAGCTGGCCGATTATAACAACGAGCGGCTTGGTGTGACACAGGCGCAGCGGTTGGCCATGGAGTGCGGGAGTATGCACGGCTGGGATGTCCCCGGTGCGGATCCCTCCGCCTACCAGCAGACCGAGCCGCAGATGGGAGGAATGAACCTTGGCTAAAAAGATATTTGGCGTCTATCTGGCAAAGCTGGATGCACCCAATAGTGAGGCCCACGCAAGGCTGGAACTTCCCGCCTCCCCGTGGGAACTGCACGATGCAATGGACAAGGTGCAGCTTCAGGAGAATGAGGAGCTGTATCTGGAAATCGATGATTACTACGGCTTTGAGTATCTCGCCCCTCACCTGATGGAACTGGACGCCAGCCTCAATGAGCTGAACGATCTTGCCGGTCGGCTGGCTGTGCTGGATGAAACGGAGCAGGAAGCCTTTGACGGCCTGCTTCGCTTGGAAATCCAGAGGAAGGTAGAATCCAACGGCGGTATTCTTACCATGCAGGATTTGAGAAATCTGGCGGTCAGCGCCGGTGCGGATTGCTGCCATGTGGTCGGCGCAACCAGTGACGCAGAGCTGGGCCGCTTCTATGCGGAAAACGGCTTCGTGGAGGAACTGGACGGACTCTCCGACGATGTGTTCGAGATGCTGGACTTTGGTAAAATCGGCAAAGCCCTGCGTACCGGCGAAAACGGCATATTCACACGGAACGGCTATGTGGTGCAGCACAGTGAACTGGTCACCGCACCGCCCTGTGCCAAGGAATTGCCTGAAAAGCCGGAATATCTCTTCCGTCTTATCCTTGGCCTCCACCCCGACCTTGAAGATGACCGCACCATTACGCTGGAATTGCCTGCGTCTGCTGAAGCATTGAGGAATGCGCAGAAGCAGCTCGGAGCAGACGGCTGGGAGGGTGTCGTGGTTCTCGACTATGACGGGATCATCCCACTGGCGGCAGAGTTTGCCGACCTGCCAATGGAGCTGGATGCCTTCAACGATTTTGCAGAATCCGTGAAGGCTATGCCTTCTCGTGAAAAGCAGCTCCCGAAGCTGAAAGCCCTGCTGGAGCATTTCGGTGTTACGGATCTGGCTGCCGCCGTGGGCCTTGCCGAGCATATCGGGGACTACATCCTCACTCCGGAGATCAGTTCGCCGCAGGAGGCGGCCATCGATGAACTGAGCTTTACGATGGATGCCCACTCGGCGGAACTGCTCCTGCCGCATGTAAATCTCTTCGCCTACGGGAACGAGATCATCAAGGATGACAATGCGGCACTCACGTCCTACGGCCTACTGCATCGGGAGGACTATCAGCCGATGCAGACGCCGGTGCAGGAGCGCTTCGAAATGGATATGCAGTGACTGACATGATTCTATCCTGCCAAGCCAGCAGATAGAAAATACACCAAGGGGCCGTTTTCCTGGATGGGGAAAGGCGGCCCCTTCTTTTTTGCGCTCATTTTTGTCTCCTGTTCCGGGATAACGGCTCCGGAAAGGAGGAACTGTGGCAATCAATGAAGCCCTTGCGGAATATCTTGCGCTTTACCACAAGGGCGAGGCAAATGCCGTTACCAGCCGGGAGTTGGAGTGCGGCTTCCAAATGCGTGGTTCTGAGCTTCGCCGGGAGATCAACGCCCTGCGCGGTGACGGCATTCCCATTTGCAGCTTTGAGGGCGGCTACTATTACGCCGCTACTGCCGAGGAGCTGGAGCGCACCATCCGGCAGCTCCGCAGCCGCATCAAGAAGATCGCATTTGCAGAGCGTGGCCTGTCCAGTGCTTTGCCGGACTATGTTGACACCGGTCAGCTGTCTCTCCCGCTGGATGGGGGTGATGCCCCTTGAACAGCTTTATCCCCTGGGTGGGCGGCAAGAGCAAGCTGCTGTGGATCATCAACAAGATGGCGCCGGATCACTACAGCCGGTTCATCGATGTGTTTGGCGGCAGCGGCACGGTGACCATGAGCCGCCCTATCCAACAGGGCTGTATGGAGGTCTATAACGATTTCAACAGCAATTTGACCAATCTCTTTTGCTGTGTGAAAAACCGGCCCTTGGCGCTACTGGCGGAATTGGGCTTCCTGCCTCTGAATACGCGGGATGATTTCAATGTCCTGTACAAGTTTCTCTCCAAGGGCGAGATCACGGATGACTACCTGCAGGAGGAAATGGAACTGACTGAGATCCTGCTCAAACCGCCCGAGGCCGAAGCCATCCGCACTCTTCTGCTGGAGCGTGCTCCCCGCGGAGATGTCCGCCGTGCCGCAGACTTCTTCAAGCTGGTTCGGTACAGCTTCAGTGGCAGCTCCAAATCATTCGGCGGTAAGCCATGCGACATCCGGCGCTTCTTCCACCTGATTTGGGAGTGCTCTCGCAGGCTGGCGAATGTCATTGTGGAGAACAAGGACTTTGAGGATGTCATCCGTCAGTATGACCGGGGCGATGCATGGATCTACTGTGACCCGCCGTACTTTGAGGCCGAATGCTATGAGGTGGCTTTCCCCAAGGAAAATCACCAGCGCCTCCATGATACGCTTCTGAACTGTCAAGGGTATGTCATGGTGTCCTACAACTACTGCCCGTACATTTGCGAACTGTATCAGGAGTTCTACATTTTCCGCGTTGTGCGCCCCAACAGTATGTCCCAGACGGCAGGCAGCGAATATGAGGAAGTCATTATCACCAACTACGATCCCCGCAAAGCCTGCTGGCAGCTCAGTTTGGAGAGTCTGCTGAACTGCGGCAACGAGGCTCGGTATGAACTGATCCATGAGCCGGAAAGACCAATCAAAACGACAAATTGAAGGAGGGTCCCCATGAATTTTATGAAATACCCCACGAAGAACGATATCAGCATTTCCAATGCCGTTCTGAAGCTGGCCAAGCTCCAAAATGCGGAAAGGCTGGAGCTCACAGCGGCCACGGGCGCCGTCATTGTGACCAGCGGCAGGATGACCGCAAAGGAGCTCCTCAGCACAGTACAGTCGCTGACTGGACGAGCCGCTGAGCTTATGACCTTGCTTCGTCTCACCTGCGGCGACTGCACGAATTGCAGCGAAGAATGTGCGTACCGAGATAAGTCGATCACCGAGCTGATCCGTCCCGCTGTGGTTATTCCTGATTGGGCACGGCAGGATGCCGGATTGGCCGGCGATGCCAAACTGGACTGCTATGTGGATGAGGATTCCGGCGAGATCAGCGTGTGCGAGGCAGATTATGAGCACGACCTCTCCGATGTGCCGCCTGAGCTCCTGTTCGCCCTGCATCAGAGTGGCTGCTGCCTGTCCGCGCTGGAGGATGCACTGATGGAGGACGATGTCATCTACGATAAGTGATACGAAAAAGCAGGAGGAAGAAAAGTGAAATGAACGAAACCTATCTCTATCCCTACTCGGCGCAGGAGGCCAGAACAAGAAATCAGCTCCCCATGTGGCGAGAGAGCTTCCATGCCAATGTTGCCTGCCGGAATGCCATCGAGGAGACGATCCGTCAGAACTTCGATGGGATGCACCTAAAGAAGGACTGCCTTGAACCTGTACTTGCGGAATATGGCTACAAGCGCACGGAATGGGTGCTGGCCACCACTCTGCAGGAGCTTTCCTGGGATGGGCGTTTCAGCCAGACCAACAAGCAATGGGCAGCGCGGCGCTATATTCCCCAGGACGAGCGGCACAACGCCGAGATCACCGTCCAAAGCCACCCCGCCATACTGGATGGCGTCGTAGACCTCTATCGGAAAGCGTATCAGGAGTTGGGTCTGTTCGGCCCGGAGCATTGCGTCGGTGACCGTGCCGAGCAGGATTACATCGGTAAGGTGCTGGTGCTCAGTCCCGATACGCTGAAAGAGTCCTGCTGGAGTCAAGAAAACCAGCTGTGGTATGCCCACGACGGCTTCGGATGCAGTCCCCACGCAATTGGGCGCTCGGTGCGCTGCACCTGCCTGAGTGACGGCGAAATGACCAGGTGGAACCGGGATGAGTTTGTCGGCGTGTTGGATGAGAAATTCCTGCCCGATTGGGCCAAAGAGAGTTTGTTGCAGCTCCAGCAGGAAGAAGCCGCCGAATCCCCCAGTATGAACAACCAATCCATGTAACAGAAAGGAGAAAAATCTATGGCAGCAACGCAGAAGAAAAAGCAGCAGGAAGCCCCTGCGCCCCAGATCGAGGCGAGGATCGACCGCATGGTGGACGGTGACTACAAAACCAAAGCCTATGCCAGCGTGACCATCGCCGGCGCATTTGCCGTCCACGGTCTCCGTGTCATTGAGACGGACAAGGGCCGCTTCATTTCCATGCCCCAGGAATCCTACAAGAAAAACGGTGAGACGGTGTATAACGACACCTTCCATGCCGTCACCGCTGAGGCCAGAACTGCACTGGTGGATGCGGTCAACGACGCTTACGAACAGAAGCTGCAGAAACGCATGGAGCAGAGCGAGGACGCACCCGCTCAGGGCATGGAACAGCAGATGTAAGCGCCACGGTGTGGAAGGAGGTGACGGGACTTGGTGCGATTCACCGTGGATAACCGAAATCGGCTCATCTTTTACGGCAATCCTGTGGGCTATGTGAAAGAGGATACCGCCGTGGTGGATGAAATGTTCCGGACGGATGAGCTCAACCAATATCTGAGCCGCATGAACCTGACGCCCCGTTGGGAGGACGGTATCTTTGACCGGCTCGTATCCGGCGAGGTGACCGGCGAAGAACCGGTGCAGCCGCGAAAGGGCTGCCGCATCTGGCAGCTCAAAAAGGATGTAGATGTGGCAATGCGCTTCATCGGATACGAGGATCAGGTGCGGAAGTTCGGAGAGCCGGATGCCGGGAATTATACGCTCGTATTCGACGGCGACCTCGGTACCAGCAATCTGGAGCAGATCTATACCATCTGCCGGGATGCTCCGCCCCCTGGCTATCAGGGCTACCGAATGGCGCTGTCGGATGTGGTAGAGCTGTACGACGATTCCGGCAGCGAATTTTACTACTGCGACCGGGTAGGCTTCCAGCCGATTCAATTCAAGCAGGAGCAGGACCCATGCATCGATATGACCTTATGAGCCGGACGGGAGATGACCGTCCGGCATTTTTGCTGTCTGTGCGGGGCCGTGGACCTCCTCTGACATGCAAATGACCGAACTCGCCAACAAAAAACTTTTGAATTTACAGGAGGAATATTTCATGAAGAAGTTCATCAACAAGATCACCCATACCGCCAAGTCCACTGTCACCCGTGTCAAGACCGCCGCAGCCAATTCTATGTCTGCCATGCTTGCCTTCAACCGCCGCGCCGTCTGCGGCAATGCCGGTGAGGGCTACATCGACACCGCCGTCAAGGTGCTGATCGCCGTTGTGCTGGGTGCGCTGGTACTGGCTGGACTCTATGCCATCCTGAACGACACGGTCATGCCCACGGTAACCCAGAAGATCACGGAAATGTTCAGCTACAATGGCTGATGCACTGGGCGCAGACGATTCTCTTCTGCGGCGGACTCATTTACGCCGCAGTGGATGACCTGAGGACCCGAACAGTCAGCAACATCGTCTGCATCGTCATTGCTTTGGCGGGGCTGATCACCATCAGCCCCGCCTCCTTTTTGGGGGCGCTGCTGGCAATGCTCCCGTTCTACCTCTGCGCAGGCTTTGGCCTGATGGGCGGCGGGGATTGGCGGTTAGCCGCGGCGGTAGGCTTTGTGTTGGGCGTTGGACGGGTACTCACGGGATTCTTATTTATGGCCGCCGCGCTCCTGCTGGCATCCCTTGTTATGCGTGCATTCCCGGCACTGCGGCAGAGCGCGGCGAAGAAACAGCCACTGGTGCCATATTTCGCAGTGGCGTTTATTCCCGCGTATTTTCTATAAGGAGGAAAACGATTTGAAGATTTTTCGCAATCGCACCGTCATCGGTGTGCTGTGTATCCTGCTGGCGCTGATCATCTGCTTCGGTGTTACGCCGCTGTTCAGCCGCAGCGCCAGTGAGAAAACGGAGATCGTCCGTGTGACGAAGGACATCAAGGAAGGTGACGAGATCACTGCCGAGATGGTCCAGACGGTAGAGGTCGGCGCCTACAATCTGCCACAGAACCTTATGACAGACAAAAAAGAGGTCATCGGCAAATATGCGACCGCTGACCTGGCGGCCGGAGATTACATCCTCTCCGGCAAGCTTTCCGCTGTCCCTGCGGCAGAGAATGCCTATCTCTATAATCTGGACGGCACAAAGCAGGCCATCTCCGTTACCATCAAGAGCTTTGCCACCGGCCTTTCCGGCAAGCTGGAAAGCGGTGATATCGTCACGGTCATCGTGGCGGACTATCAGGGCAAGGGCGAAACAGCCATTCCTCCGGAGCTGCAGTATGTGGAGGTCATCTCGGTGACTGCCTCCTCCGGATACGATGCCAACACCGGTGAAGTGGTGGATGAAAAGGAACTGCCCTCCACCGTGACGCTGCTGGTGACTACCGAGCAGGCCAAGGTACTGGCAGAGCTGGAACAGGATAGTGAGCTCCATCTGGCGCTGGTGTATCGCGGAACACCCGAAAATGCCGCCAAGTTTATCGCGGCACAGGATGCCCTGATCAAGGAGCTGTACGCAGAACCGGAGCCAGAGAACAGCGGTGAAACCGCAGAAGGTACAGAATCTAAGGAAAGCGAGGGCACGGATCCTTCCGCGGAAAGTGAGGCCACCGAATGAATTTTCTGAAAGGCAGCCTCTTTCGCCGGAACATAGAGCCGGAGGAGCTGGAGCCGATGGAGAAGTCCAGAGGCGGCATTCTCGCCGTTTGGGGCAGTCCCGGCTGCGGCAAGACGGTAACGGCAGTCAAAATCGCACAGCATTTGGCATCCCAGAAGAAAAATACGGTGCTGCTGCTCTGCGATATGACCGCACCTATGATGCCCTGCATTTGCTCTCCCGCGGAATTAGAGGTCGATAAGTCCCTCGGCAGTATCTTTGCCGCCCAGCATATCTCCGTAAATCTCATCAAGCACAATCTGACCACCCTCAAGCGCCTGCCGCACCTGACGATGCTTGGCCTTCGCAAGAAAGAAAACGAGTACACCTATGCGCCCTGCACCAAGCAGCAGGCGGAGGAGCTCATCCGCGGACTCCGTGAGATCGTACCCTATGTGGTCATTGATTGCTCCAGCTACATCGCAAACGACATTCTCTCCGCTGTGGCGCTGATGGAAGCGGACAGCGTTCTGCAGCTTGCAAGCTGCGACCTGAAATCGGTCGGATACCTCTCCAGTCAGCTTCCGCTCCTGGGAGAACTGAAATGGGACAAGGACAAGCAATACCGGGTAGCATCCAACATCAAGCCCTTTCAGGCGGCAGACCGCATCGGTCAGGTACTGGGCAGCGTAGTATTTCGTTTGCCGTATTCGCAGGAGCTGGAGGAGCAGTATTTGGCCGGTGAGCTGCTGGCAGACCTCTCCATGAAGGACAGCCGTGCATTCCGCAAGGAGATCGATCGAATCTGTGAGGAGGTGTTCTGATTGCTTGGTGAAAGACGAAGCAACTCCCTGTTTACCCCGGCCGCCTCCGCAGAACCGGAGAGAAAGCCGGAACAGACAGAGGTGCATGACATCTCCTTCGAGGAGCGCACCGGAAGATCGCTTTTTGTGGAAACTGCAACAGCACCACGTGCAAGCGAACTCTTCTTTGCTCCACAGGAGAAAGGCGTCACCTTTGCGGAGGCGCTCAGTCAGGTGCAGGGCTATCTTTCGGAAACCTATGCCACCCTCATCACAGAGGATAACTCGGATGCCAAAGAGCAGATGAAGCGCCGCATGGCACGATATCTGCAGGAGAACCGCATCGCCGTGGATGGCATGACAGCCTCTGAGCTGGTGGATGCCCTGTACACGGAAATGGCAGAGTACGGATTTTTAACCAAGTACATTTTTGCAGACGGCATTGAGGAGATCGACATCAACTCCTGGCGGGACATTGAGATCCAGTATTCGGACGGTCATACCGCCAAGCTGGAGGAGCATTTCGACTCGCCGGAACACGCCGCCAATGTCATTCGTCGTATGCTGCAGAACTCCGGCAAGGTACTGGACAATGCCAGCCCTATTATTACCTCCCGATTGGCGAAGAACATTCGTATCTCGGTCATCAAAACGCCGGTGCTGGATGAGGACGCCGGCGTTGCCGCATCCATCCGTATTGTGAATCCCAGGAATCTCAGCAAGGCGGACTTCGTGCAGAGCGGCACGGCCACGGAGGAAATGCTGGACTTTCTGTCCGCCTGCCTTCGCTATGGCGTGTCCATCTGCGTAGCGGGAGCGACCTCCTCCGGCAAGACCACCGTGGCGGGCTGGCTCCTCTCCACCATTCCAGACCGCAAGCGCATCTTTACCATTGAGGATGGCTCCCGAGAACTCCAGCTCATCCGTGAGCGTGACGGAAGGGTGACGAACTCTGTCGTTCATACGCAGACCCGCGACAGCGAGAATGAGCGTCAGCGCATCGACCAGATCGCATTGTTGGATATCGCTCTGCGTTTCAATCCAGACATCATCTGCGTGGGTGAGATGCGCGGCCCAGAGGCCAACGCGGCTCAGGAGGCTGCCCGTGTGGGCATTGCGGTACTGACCACCATCCACTCCAATTCCAGCGAGGGTACCTACCGCCGCATGGTGTCCCTCTGCAAACGTGCCGTGGACACCCCGGACGATACCCTCATGGGATATGTCACCGAGGCGTACCCCATTGTGGTCTACTGCCGCCAGCTGGAGAATAAGCAGCGCCGCATCACCAACATCTCCGAATGCGAGATCCTGCCGGATGGAAGCCGCAGGCTCCACAAGCTCTATGAGTATCACATCACGGACAACCATCTGGAGGACAACCGCTTCATCATTGAGGGTGAGCATCGGAAATGTGAGGAGATATCCGAAAGCCTGCGGCGCCGCTTTATCGAAAACGGGATGCCGCTTGGAGAGTTGGCGCAATTCGTTCAAGGAAAGGAGGAAGATGAATGACTATGATCCAGCTGATCGCCTGCATCGGCATGATCACAGGGCTTTTTATGGTGCTGCATGTCTCGCCGCGGGAACTGAGCGACAGTCTCTTTGCCCGCTTGACCGCAGCCCCCGGCAGTATCCGTGCCGATATCAACGAGACGACCAGGCGAAAAAAAGCGGGGTTTCTCCGGCGTGAGATCACCGAGGCGCAGGCGGTCTTGGCAGCCTCCGGGAGGGCAGACAAGTTCCCCATGGTGTGCTTTACATCTCTGCTCTGTTTTGCGTTGGGAGCCTGCATCGCCATTGCCGCAGGAAACGCTTTCCTCGTGCCAGTGCTGGCGGTCGGTTTGATGCTGACCCCGTTTTGGTATGTCAAGCTCACAGCGGGCAGCTTCAAAAAGGATGTGGCGGCAGAACTGGAGACAGCGCTGTCCGTCATTACCACAGCTTACCTGCGTACTGAGAACTTTCAGCAGGCAGTGGAGGAGAATGTCCGTTATCTGCACCCTCCGGTGCAGGAGGTGTTCCAGCGCTTTCTGATGCGCATTAAGCACATCGACCCGGATATGGATGCGGCGCTCACTGACCTGAAAGCCGCTATCGACAACGAGGTCTGGCGGGAATGGTGCGACGCCGTGATGGCCTGTCAGACAGACCGAAGCCTGAAAAGCATCCTGACGCCCATCGTCAGCAAGCTGTCGGATATGCGGGTGGTCAATGCGGAACTGGAAAATTTGGTGTTTGGCCCCCGCAAGGAGTTCATCACCATGGCCATCCTCGTGCTGATCAACATTCCGCTGGTGCGCTTCATCAATAAGGACTGGTATCACACGCTGGTAGCCACTATCCCCGGTCAAATGGTCATCGCTGTCTGCCTTGCCGCTGTGTTCGTGTCCTTTGCATTCGTCGTGAAGCTGACGCAGCCCATTGAGTATCGGAGGTGAGAGGGTGAAATTGCTGTTATTCCTGTTCGGCTCCGCCTTGGCTGCCGGACTGTATTTCGTTCTGGCGGACCTACTGAAGATCCCCAGACTGGCAACGGAGCGTGCCCTCATCTCCGCAGGACGCAAGGAGCGCAGTCTTGTGAAATCTATGGAGACGCTCGTCTTGGGATGGTCGCTGAAGCTGGCTCCGCTGATCCGCTTGGATGCCTACAAACGCAGACGGCTGGAAACGAAGCTGACTGCCGCAGGACTGGATATGACCCCCGAGGTCTTTACGGCTTACACCGTTCTGAAGCCCTGTCTCATCCTGCTGGGGATCATCCCGTGCCTCCTGATCTTGCCCATCCTGACACCATTGGTGGTAGTACTGGCGCTGCTCACTTACTTCAAGGAGAGCCGTCGGGCGGATGAGCTGTGCAAGGCCAGAATGGAACTGGTGGAGGGTGAACTGCCTCGCTTCGTGGCGACCATCCATCAGGAACTGGCCGCCAGCCGGGATGTCCTGCGTATTCTGGAGAACTACAAGAAACACGCCGGGCCAGACTTTGCCCGTGAACTGGATGTGCTGACGGCGGATATGCGCTCCTCCTCTTATGAGGCGGCACTCATTCGCTTTGAAGCCCGTATGGGCTCGGCCATCATCTCGGATATCGTCCGCGGTCTCGTCGGTATCCTGCGGGGCGATGATGGACGGATGTACTTCCAAATGCTCTCCCACGATTTGAAAGCATTGGAGCTGCAGCGGCTGAAGGCCAAGGCGGCGAAGATCCCGCCAAAGATCCGGGTGTTCAGCTTCCTCATGCTCATGTGCTTCATGCTGACGTACATCGTCATTATCGTCTACCAGATCATCAACTCGCTGGGTTCGCTGTTTTAAGGAGGAATGCCTATGAAGAAATTACGAAAACGGCACTCCGGCGAGGGCTATATCGATGTGTGCGTGTTGGTGGTCTGTGCCATGCTGGTGCTGGCACTGGCGGTGCGGATCCTGCCGGTATTCGTCGCCAAGCAGCAGCTTGACACCTATGCGGTGGAGCTGGTGCGGGAAGCGGAGATCTCCGGCAGAGTCGGAACGGAAACCAGCCGCCGTGCCGCAGCACTGACCGACAGCACGGGACTGGATCCCAATATCCGCTGGTCGAAAACGGGCCGCATTCAGCTCAATGAGGAAGTCACCGTAACGCTGACTTTGGACATGGACATCGGTCTGTTCGGCGGCTTCGGCTCATTTCCCATCACACTGCGGTCGGAGGCCACCGGAAAGTCGGAGGTGTATTGGAAATGAGCAAGCACTGTTTCCTTCGCCGCCACCCCGGCGAGGGCACCCCCATGATCCTTGCCATCGTGCTGGTTCTATTGATGCTTTTTTGCACGGTCGCGGAGTTCAGCCGGGTGTGGATCATCGCCCAGGGTGTCAAGGAGGCTGCCCAGCAGGCAGTCATCTCCACCATCAACGACAACTATGACGATGTGTACCACGCTGTGCGGGAGGGCTATGCCGCAGGCTGGTATCCGGACGGCACAGGCCGATGGGATGAGAGCGTGGATACCGGCGATGTGTACGGTCAGCTGGCATCAACGCTTGGGCTGGAGAACACCGGCAGCGGATATCAGAAGCTTTCAAACGGAAATGTGGAATATACCATCTCCGGTCTGAGCGTGGAGCTGAGTAACAATGCTCTCAGTTCCGGGCAGAGCAAGGGCTATACCGCTGCGGTGGAGATCCGCTTGGAGGTGCCGGTACGCTTTCTTGGAAATCTTTTGCCCGCGGCTGAAATGACGCTGCACACGGAAGCTAAATATGTGCCGGTATTCTGAAAAAGTTTCGCTTTCCCAATAGACTTGCGCCGAAAGGTGTGGTATTGTCCAATCAAGAGATAAATCAGAAAAAAGACCTGCTAAGAAAAGTCAAGTAGAAATTTTAACGTAGCGTTACTGGGAAATGAGTATAGCGAACCAAGCC
>CAKTIE010000009.1 GCA_934565655.1 uncultured Oscillospiraceae bacterium | reverse complement strand
TTCTCGCCGTTCATGTCGGTGTTGGCGGAGCAGTGCATGGAGGCGATGCCCTTCAGAGGCAGGTAGTAGTTCATCATGGAGAACATGCCCTTCTTCATCTCGCCGCCGTACCAGGTGTTGATGATGACCTGCTCACGGGAGGTGATGTTGAAGGCCACGCAGGTCTCGGAGTTCAGGCCCAGCGCCTGGAAGTCCTCCACCTTGGCCTTGGAGGCGTTGTACACCACGAAGTCAGGCTCGAAGTTCGCCAGCTCCTCGGCGGTGGGCTTGATGAACATATTCTCCACGAAGTGGGCCTGCCATGCCACCTCCATGATGAAGCGGACGGCCATGCGGGTGTCCTTGTTTGCGCCGCAGAAGGCATCCACCACGAACAGGCGCTTATCGCACAGCTCGTTGACGGCAATGTCCTTCACCTTGGCCCACACATCCTCGCTCATGGGATGGTTGTCGTTCTTATAGCCCTCCGTGGTCCACCACACGGTGTCCTTGGAATTCTCGTCCATGACGATGTACTTGTCCTTAGGAGAGCGGCCGGTGTAGATACCGGTCATGACGTTCACGGCGCCAAGCTCGGTGACCTGGCCCACCTCATAGCCGGTCAGCTCCTTCTTGGTCTCCTCGGCAAAGAGTTCTTCATAGGAGGGATTGTAGACGATTTCGCTCACACCGGTGATACCGTACTTCTTCAGATCGATCATGGCAAATACTCCTTTTCATTTATATTGAATTTTTGTACTTGTATGGAATGTCCCCCACATTTAGGGTCACTGTTATTATACCACAGCTTTTCCGGATATTCCATTGTTTAAGCCGTATAAAAATCTTACAATACTTTAGACAACCTAACAAAAAATCAGGCTCCTGTGAGCCTGATTTTCATTCTATCCGCAAAAATGCAGCACGGCCTCCAGCACGCCGCCGCCCACGGCCAGCGCCTTGTCCGAAGCGGTATAGCAGTACTCCTCCTTACAGCGGGGATCCACGTCGCCGGACTTCATCCCCTTGTGGACCGGCGTACCGTCCGCCAGAAGGCCCCGCAGCACGCCGTCAATGGTGCAGAGCATGGGCTTTCCGTTCACCTGGCCCGCCACATCGCCGGACTTGACCTGCGCGCCGATATCCAGCACCGTATGGAAAATGCCGTCGTCCGGCGCACGCAGCACCCGCTCACCGGCATAGCCGCCGATCAGACCGGGAATGTTGGTGTTGGGCAGGGCGCTGCCCTGATAGATCACCCGGCCCAGTGTATGGCCCCGCATGGTCTCCACCACCGCGTGACAGTCCTCCCCCGCCGTAAAGCCGGGGCCGATGCCCACCACGATGGGCGCGTCCGTGATCCTCGTACCCAGATTCCGCTTGGCCAGAATGGCGTCCACCAGCGCGTCGGGCCGCAGCTCCGCCCGGCAGGCGCACTCCGGATCGGCCAGCACCGGGATATGGCCCTGATCCGCGATCCGCTCCGCTGCCGCAGCGCTCTGCGCGAAAACGGCACGGACGCCCTCCACTGTGGTCTCGCCATGGACGATAGCCTGAGAAAAACAGACCGTGCGGCGGATGGCCGTGGGCTTGGGCAGATCCGTCATGATCACCTGTATCCGGGCGCGGTAAAGCCGCAGGGCAATACCGGTGGCAATATCTCCCGCTCCTCTGATCAACACGCGCATAGGCGCACCTCCCTACCGTTTCTTTTTCATGAGAATAACACTTCCCGCGGAGATAGTCAATCATGACCTTGACGATTGTCTCTCAGGCTGATACAATATTCTCATGAAAGAATTACGCTACAATCTATCCTGCCGCCTGTTCACCGACGCAAAATGCTTCGGCCCCGGCGTTGCCCAGCTGCTGCACCGTGTGGAGCGGCTCCATTCTCTGCGCGCCGCGGCGGCCGAGATGGAGATGGCCTACTCCAAGGCATGGACGGTCATCAAAAACGCCGAGAACGCGCTGGGCTTCAAGCTGCTGGCTTCCACCACCGGCGGCAGACACGGCGGCGGCGCTGTCCTGACGCCGGAGGGAAAGGCTTTGCTGACGGCCTATGACCAGTTCTGTCAGGAGCTGCGCGAGTGCGGCGACAGGCTGTTCGCCGAAAAATTCGCCCCGTTTATGAAAGAATGACCCCATAAAAAGGTGCCTGCCGCATCCGGCAGGCATCTTTTTTATCTCGTTTTGAGCCATTCCATCACCTGAAGCAGCGAGTCAAACACCCCCGCTGCCATCTGCAGCGTCCCGTCGCCGGGACGGGCCACATCCGGCACACAGGCCACGGGAATTCCCGCCGCCACGGCGGCACGCACACCGGCGTCGCTGTCCTCCAGCACCAGCGAATCCTCCGCCGCAGCGCCGGTCTTTTCCAAAGCCTTCAGAAAGATATCCGGCGCAGGCTTGCCGTTCTTCACCTCCGGGCCGAAGGTAAAGAAGTCAAAATAACCGGTAACGCCGTTCTGATCCAGGATCGTTTTCGCTCTGGACTCGATGCTGGAGCTTGCCAGCGAGATCAGGCAGCCCTGCTCCTTCAGCCAGGCCAGCAGCTCCCGCGCGCCGGTTTTCAGCGGGATGCCCCGGCGGACATATTCCGCCTCCCACTCCTCGTACCGGTGGATGCCCTCCTCCACCGTAATGGGCAGGGCGTACTCCTCGATGAAGTCCGTCATATTCCGCAGGATCGTCCGGCCGCTGTACTTCTCCGCATAGTGGGCCAGCGTGAAATCGTGGCCGTAATACCGCAGGATATCCCGGTCAACGTGATAGGCGACGGTCTCGCTGTCGATCAGCAGGCCGTCCAGATCAAAAATCGCAGAACGCAGCATGGTTACCTCTTCCTTTTACAACATGTATCGCAGCTGCCGCAGCCGCCGCGGCAGCAATCGGACTTTCCCTGCTTCCGGTAGACCCGGATCGCGGCCGCCACAGCGGCGGCCAGCGCCAGCAGAACCAGTATCGTGGCCAGATTCATCAGGCCACCCCCGCCAACAGCAGCACCGTCCGCGTCAGGCAGGCGCAGACCCAGGCGATGCCGCATTGCATCGCCACCATGCCCAACGCCCATCTGCCGCCCAGCTCACGGCGCACCGAAGCGATGGCCGCCACGCAGGGCGTATACAGCAGGCAGAACACCAGCAGCGGCACGGCCGTTCCCACCGTCAGCAGTGAGGTGATGCCGTCGCCCACCAGCACCATCAGGGTGGAGACCACGCTCTCCTTGGCAATGAAGCCGGTGATCAGCGCCGTGGAGATGCGCCAGTCGCCAAAGCCCAGGGGCTTGAAGATGGGCGCGATATAGCTGGCCACCAGCGCCAGAATACTGTTCTGGGAGTCCTGCACGATCTGAAGCCGCAGGTCAAAGGTCTGTAAAAACCAGATGACGATGGTGGCCAGAAAGATCACCGTGAAGGCCCGCTGCAAAAAGTCCTTGGCCTTATCCCACAGCAGCTGGCCCACGTTCTTCAGCCCCGGCATACGGTAATTGGGCAGCTCCATAACGAAGGGCACCGCCTCGCCCCGGAACAGGGTGCTTTTGAACAGCAGCGCCACCAGAATACCGATGGCGATGCCCAGGAAATAGAGCCCCACCATCACAAGGCCGCCCCGTCCGGGGAAAAAGGCGGCGGTAAAGAAGCCGTAGATAGGCAGCTTGGCCGAGCAGCTCATAAAGGGCGTCAGCAGAATGGTCATTTTCCGGTCACGCTCCGACGGCAGGGTGCGGCTGGCCATGACGCCGGGCACCGTACAGCCGAAGCCGATCAGCATGGGTACGATGCTGCGGCCGGACAGGCCGATCTTCCGCAGCAGCTTGTCCATGACAAAGGCCACACGGGCCATATAGCCGGTGTCCTCCAGAAGGGACAGGAAGAAGAACAGCGTCACGATGATGGGCAGGAAGCTCAGCACACTGCCCACGCCGGTAAACACGCCGTCCACCACCAGCGAGCGCACCGCGTCGTTCACCTCCCAGGAGATCAAAGCGGTATTCACCAGCTCCGTCAGCCACGCGATGCCCTCCTCCAGCAGACCTTGCAGCCATGCGCCGATGACGTTGAAGGTCAGGAAGAACACCAGCCCCATAATGCCGATAAAGGCCGGGATGGCGGTGTATTTTCCCGTCAGGAAACGGTCAATCCTCTGGCTGCGGAGATGCTCGCGGCTCTCATGGGGCTTCACCACCGTGGCATCCACCAGCTCCTGAATGAAGGAAAACCGCATGTCCGCGATGGCGGCAGAGCGGTCAAGTCCCCGCTCCGTCTCCATCTGCAGGATGATATGCTCCAGCATCTCCCGCTCGTTCTGATCCAGCGCCAGCGCCTCCAGCACACGCGGGTCGCCCTCCACCAGCTTGGTGGCGGCGAAGCGGACGGGGATCCCCGCCGTCTCGGCATGGTCGGCGATCAGGTGCATGATGGCGTGGAGACATCGGTGCACCGCGCCGCCGTGATCGTTCATGCCGCAGAAATCGGTGCGGCCCGGCTTCTCCTGATATTTGGCCACATGCACCGCATGGCGCACCAGCTCATCCACGCCCTCATTCCTGGCGGCGGAGATGGGCACCACCGGGATGCCCAGCATGGCCTCCATCTCGTTGATACGGATGGAGCCGCCGTTGCCCCGCACCTCGTCCATCATGTTCAGGGCCAGCACCATAGGCACATCCAGCTCCAGAAGCTGCATGGTCAGATAGAGATTCCGCTCGATGTTGGTGGCGTCCACGATGTTGATGATGCCGGTGGGCTTTTCATTGATGATGAACTGCCGGGTGACGATCTCCTCGCTGGTATAGGGCGACATAGAGTAAATGCCCGGCAGATCGGTGATCTCGGTGTTGGGGTACTCCCGGATGGCGCCGCTCTTGCGGTCCACCGTCACGCCGGGGAAATTGCCCACATGCTGGTTGGAGCCGGTCAATTGATTGAACAGCGTGGTCTTGCCGCAGTTCTGGTTGCCTGCCAGCGCGAAGGTCAGCGTGGTCTCCTCCGGCAGGGGATGTTCCCCTTCCTTGGCATGGAACCGGCCGCCCTCGCCCAGGCCGGGATGCTCGCAGTCCGCGCAGTTCTCCGCCGCAGGCGATACCTGCCGGACAGCCTTTACCGGCGTGATCTCGATCTTCCCGGCGTCCGCCAGCCGCAGCGTCAGCTCATAGCCGTGTATCCGCAGCTCCATGGGGTCGCCCATGGGCGCGAATTTCACCAGCGTCACCTCCGCGCCGGGGATCAGTCCCATATCCAGAAAATGCTGGCGCAGGGCGCCCTCTCCGCCCACTGCCGTGATCCGGGCCGACTGGCCGATCTCCAGCTTGTCCAGCATCATTTTTCTCTCCTGTAATACCGCCATATATGTATCCTTTCCCTGTGGATTTTTCTCTTGTCCCAGTGTAAGTGTACCGTAACATGGCAGTATCGTCAAGACGATTTGACAGGAAAACGGGCGGAAGATTTCTTCCTTCCGCCCGTCCCGTTTTCATATTTACTTCTGTGTCAGCCGCGCCAGCAGCGCACGGCAGCCATCCTCGATATCCCGCCACGCCGTGTCGAAGTCCCCCGTATACCAGGGATCCGCCACATCACCGGGATGGGTGGTGTCCTCCAGTATCAGGTGCATCTTCCCCTCCGGATCGCCGCCGCAGATGCGGCGCATGTTCCGCAGGTTGGCCTCCTCCATGCCGATCAGCAGGTCATAATAACCGTAATCCTCCGCGGTCAGCTGGCGGGCCGTCTTACCCTTGCAGCCGATGCCGTGCTGAGCCAGCTTCTGGCGGGCAGGCGGATACACGGGGTTGCCGAGCTCCTCCCGGCTGGTGGCGGCGGAGGCGATCTCGAACCGGTCGGCCAGACCGGCCTTCTTCACCATATCCTTATATCCTTCATGATGAATTCCGCCATGGGGCTGCGGCAGATGTTGCCCAGGCGCACAAACAGTATTTTTGTCATGGGTCAGCTCCTCTCGCTTTCCAGCTCGTAGTGGTGGGTATTGCGTTTATACATATAGCGATAATCCTTCTTCATGATGTTGCGGATGAAGGGCACCAGCAGCACGGAGTCGGCAGCGATCCATGCAACGGGATCGGCGGCGCACAGGGCATAGAACGCTAGCGGTGCGGCCGCGGCGCTGACAGAGCCTCCGGCGAAAAGCGGCGGCAGCAGCAGGCACACCGTGACGCGGGCCACCAGCTCCGCCGCGCCTGCACCCAGCACGAACTGGGATCTTCCGATGCCCTGCACGCAGTTGCGTACCACGAAGATAAAGCCCAGAAACAGATACATGCTGAAATCCACATACAGGAAGGTGTTGCCGTAACGGACGGTCTCCTCCGTCACCTTATCGGCGCTGAGGAATATATGGAGATAGAAGCCGTTCCGCATCACCAGCAGTCCGGCAGCCGCGGCCACCGCCGCGATCACCGCCGTCATGCCCAGCGCCTGAAGGGTACCCTTTTTGATGCGCTCCGGCTTGCCCGCACCCAGATTCTGGGCGGTGAAGCTGGTCATGGCCGCGCCCAGACCGTTCATGGGCGTCATGGCAAGGTTGGACAGCTTGTTGGCCGCGCCGAAGCCGTTCTGGGCGGCGCTGGAGACCATCTGGCCGCCCAGCGTGTCAAACTGCACCACAACGCTCTGCATCACGATGATGCCGATGGCCAGCACGGAAAATTGCAGGCCCAGCGGTACGCCCTGGGTCACATGGCGGCGCACATCCCACCATGTGATGCGCCAGTCCTCCCGTTGAAGGCGGATGTCCGGATAGTGAGCAAAGGCGTAGATAAAGCAGGCCACGGTGCTGATCAGCTGCGCCGTCACAGTGGCAATGGCCGCACCTGCCACGCCCCACCGGAATACGATGATGAACAGCAGATCCAGTCCCACGTTCAGCACCGTGGAAAACAGCAGGAACAGCAGCGGCGTCACCGAATCGCCCATGCTGCGCAGGAAAGAGCAGATGAAGTTATAGAACAGCTGCGCGCCGATACCGGCGAAAATGATGGCGCAGTAGGTAAACGCCGCGCGATAGACCTCGCCGTTGTCCGGCGTCACGTTGATCCACGCCAGCATGGGATTCAGCAGGGCCAACGCCAGAGCGGTCAGCAGCACCGTCAGCACCGCGGACAGAATGATCTGTGTGGCCAGCGAACGGCGGACGCCCGCCTGATCGCGGCAGCCCACGCTGCATGAGGTGACCACGCAGAAGCCTGCGCTGACGCCGAAGGCAAACTGCAAAAAGATAAACACCAGCGACGTGGTGTCGTTGACGCCGGCCACCTCCTGGGCCGTCAGCGTCTGGCCCACGATGGCTGCGTCGCTGATGGAATACACCTGCTGCAAAAGGTAGGATAGAATAATGGGCAGCGAAAAAATAAGGATCGTTTTCCAGCATGTCCCCTGTGTCAGATCCATGGGCTGGAAAAGCGACTTGATGGTATGACTCTTCCGTTCCATAAAAAGCCTCGACTTTTCCTCTTTGATTTTGCTGACCGATTATAATCTGTATGTGGGGCAAAGTCAATGGCCGCTTATGTTAAAAAGTCACAAATTCGCGCAATCCGTTTTGTGCATATCGCTCACATAAAAAGAGCCATGGCGATGCCATGGCCTTCTTATTCCTTCACCACCGCGCAATGGGTGATGCCATAATACCGGAAGCAGTCCATCACCTGTCGGTCGATCCGCTCGCCGCAGACGGCCAGCGGGATGGCAGGCGGACAGCTGATGGCTGCCGCGGCGGAGACGCGGTTCAGGCATTGCGCGATTGGAAGTGTCTCACTCTCCGCCAGGATGGCCTGACGGGGCGTCAGCACCGGCACAGGGCGCGGTGCGGACGGCGGTACGGCGGCGACGGGCACTTTCCGCGGCAGGCCGCAAAGCAGCGCCTCCAGCCGGTTCAATTCATCGGCGTCGTTATAGGGCGTCAGCATCAGCACCACATGATCCGGGTCGTAAAACTCCGGGTACATCCCGTGGCGCTCCAGTATCCCGGCGATCTCCGTTCCGGTGTAGCCAAAGGACTTGGGGCAAAGCGTCAGCTTCAGAGGTTCCTCCCCGGCCAGCCCATAGCCATGGGCCGCCAGGCGGGCCTTCAGGCCATCCGCAGCAGGCAGGAATTCCGCCAGCTGCCGGGAAAAGGCTTCCATCCGGTCATTGGCGGCGTCCAGCGACTGCAAAATGAGATAGGACGGACTGCTGGAGCCGAACAGCGCCATGGATACCTTGACCTGACGGGCCAGCAGCGCCGGTGCGGTGCGGGAAATATGCAGATACGCACCGCCGGTGATAACGCCCAGCGTCTTATGGGCGGAATCGCAGCACATATCTGCGCCCAGATCTATGGGATGACGGGACCGGGGCAGAAATTTCAGATACGCGCCGTGGGCGTTGTCCGCCAGCAGCAGCACACCAGCACGATGGCAGACCTCCGCGATGCCCTGAATGTCCTGCACATTTCCCAAGTAATCCGGGCTGGTAAGGTACACCGCCGTAATGGACGGCTGCTCTGCCAGCGCCTGTGCCACCTGCTCCGCCGTCACCGGACAGCTGACATAGCCGCTGTCCGTCTCCGGATAGAGCCACCGGATATCGATATCCAGCAGGGCGGCGGCGTTGACGAAGGCCTTATGGGCGTTGCGGGCCGCCAGAATACGGGGCCGCTCCCCTTTTGACGCGGCGTACAGCGCCGCCAGGTGCAGCATGGTCTGGATGCACAGGGTGGAGCCGCCGGTGGAATACACCGTGTGCGCGCCGAACAGGGCGCTTGCCTGGGCCTCGCTCTCGGCAATGATACCGTGGGCGGTAAACAACTCGTCAGCGCCGTCGATCTCCGTAATGTCCCATGGCTCAAAACCCAGAAGAGGCTTCCCCTTATGGCCCGGCATGTGGAGCCGGACGGCGGCGCTGTCCCGATAGCGGCGAACGAAATCGCAGATGGGGGTACTCATTTGGTATCGCCCAGCTCGCGGGCCACCGCCACCATGATGGCGCACTCCATGCGCTTGCGGAACAGCTCGCAGCCCGCTTCATACACGCCGCGGACAGAGCCGGTGGCGTGATAGGCGTTGGCGGCACAGCCGCCGGAGCAGTACAGACGCGCCCAGCAGTCGCGGCACTCCTCGCGGGCGTAGACGTTGCAGGAGGCAAATTCCTCCTGAATGGCGTGATTGTCCACACCATGCCAGATATCGCCCAGCCTGAACTTCTCGTCACCCACGAACTGGTGGCAGGGATACAGGTCGCCCCAGGGGGTAACGGCCATGTACTCCGTGCCGGAGCCGCAGCCGGAGATGCGCTTATAGATGCAGGGGCCGCCCTTCAGGTCGATCATATAGTGGTAGAAGGTAAAGGGCTTGCCCTCCCTGTCACGTTCCAGCATCAGCTCCGCCAGCTTCTCATACTGCTCCATGACCACGGCTCTGTCCGCCTCGGTCAGGGCGGAGGGATCGTCGGCGGCGGCCACCACAGGCTCCATGCTCAGCTCGGAAAAGCCCAGCTCCAGCATGGTTTTGATATCCTCCAGGAAGTCCGGGTTGGCGTGGGTGAAAGTGCCCCGCATGTAGTAGTTCTTCCCGTCGCGGGCGGCCACCAGCTTCTGGAACTTGGGAACGATCTTCTCCCAGCTGCCGTTTCCGGCATAGTCCACGCGATAGCGGTCGTGAACCTCCTTGCGGCCGTCCAGACTCAGCACCACGTTGCTCATCTCACGATTGGCGAAGTCGATGACGTCATCGTCGATCAGCACACCGTTGGTGGTCAGTGTAAAGCGGAAATGCTTGTTATGCTGCTTCTCGATGGAGCGGGCGTAGGCCACCAGCTGCTTCACCACGTCGAAGTTCATCAGCGGCTCGCCGCCGAAGAAGTCCACCTCCAGATTGTGGCGGGAACCGGAATTCTCAATCAAGAAGTTCAGCGCCCGCTTGCCCACCTCATAGCTCATCAGGGCGCGGTCGCCATGGTACTTGCCCTGACTGGCGAAGCAGTAGGAGCAGTTGAGGTTGCAGGTATGGGCAATGTGCAGGCACAGCGCCTTGATCACGCCGGAGGTGCGGGCCTTCAGCTGGCCCGCCATAGGCTGGAAGGTATCCTGGGTGAACAGCTTGCCCGCCGCCTTCAGCTGCGCGATCTGGTCATAGCATTCGCCCACCTCCTCCGCCGTGACGCCCTCGGCGGCGTGGTACTTTTCGGTCAGCTCACGGATGATGGTATCGCGGCTCTCGGTCTCGAACATGGCGATGATGTCATAGGCCAGCTCGTCCACCGCGTGGACAGAGCCGGAGCAGATGTCCAGCACGATGTTATAGCCGCCCAGTTTGTATTGATGGATCATATATCGAAATTCCCTTCACGGTAGTATTGGTCACGCTAAAAATGCCGCCCGAAAGGGGCGGCATCATAGTTTCAAGTACCCGTTTACTTGGTCTCCTTGTTTTCGCAGGCCTGATTGGCAATACCGCAGCTGGTCTTGCAGGCAGACTGGCAGGAAGTCTGGCACTCGCCGCAGCCGCCGTTCTTGGCGCTCTCGCAAAGGTCACGAGTCTCGATGGTATTGATGTGCTTCATGATGAATGTCCTCCCATGTGATTATCTTATAAAGTTATATCACACCGCCGTGCGCTTGTCAATCAAAGTCGCGGAAATTTCTCATGCTGCCGCCGTCAGTTTTCATAAAAATGCTTGACGAAATTGACAAACTGGTGGGTCTGGCCGCTCATGGGCGCGCCGCGGCGGCAGGCGACGAACAGAGAGCGCCGCACACCGGCCTCCGGCAGCGGGAAGGTCATCAGCCGCCCGGCCTTCACCGCGTCCTCCGCCGCCTTCTCCGAGATAATGGAGATGCCCAAACCACCGGCCACCAGATTCTTGATGGACTCCTGATCGTTGAGCCGGGCCGTGATGGTCAGGTCGCTTTCGTCCACGCCCATCCGCTCGAAGTAGGTGGATACGCATTTTTTGCTGCCGCTGCCCTTTTCCCGCAGCAGCATGGGCTCACGGCAGATCTCCGGGAGCGTCATGCCGCCTTTGGCGGCAAATGCCCGGAAATGCTCATTGACCGGCGCGATCAGCACCATACGATCCTCATAAAACGGCGTCAGCTCCAGCGTCTCCTCGTGCATATCCGCGCCGATCAGGCCCACGTCGAAGGCGCCGCACAGCAGGCCGTCCACGATGCCCTGACTGTCGCTCTGGAACACATGGAACTGGGACGCGGGGCGGATGGCACGAAAAGCGGGCAAAATCTCCGGCAGGATGTAGGCCGAAGGGATGGTGGACGCGCCGATGCGGATCATCTTCTCGTCCTCGTCGCTCCAGCTGCGCATGAGATTGTCCCGCAGGTTCACGATGTTGCAGGCGCACTCGTACAGCTCCTGCCCGCGGGGCGTCACCTCCACGGATTTGGTGGTGCGGATGATGAGACTGGTCTGAAATTCCTCCTCCAGCTGCCGCACATGGGTGCTGATGGTGGGCTGTGACAGGTATAATTTCTCCGCAGCCTTCGTGAAGCTTCTATACTTTACAACGGCGCAGAATGACTGTAATTGCTTTAATTCCATGTTGCCCTCCCGCACAGCTCGCACAAAGCGCTCAAGGCCATGTCCACCTGCCGGGGCGTATTGTGCCAGCCGAAGGAAAAGCGGATGGTGCCGGTGGGGTAAGTCCCCAGCGTCCTGTGGGCATTGGGCGCGCAGTGAAGGCCCACACGCACCATAATGCCGTACTCCTGTCCCAGGGCGTCAGCCACCAATGCCGGATCGGCATTTTCCGGCGCTACGGACACCACGCCTACCCGGCCCGTCACATCGCGGCGGCCCACCACCCGCAGGTTCTGGATTGACAGCGCACCGGCGAGGAACCGCTTCGTCAGCGCCAGCTCGTGGGTACGGACGGCGTCGATGGTCTCCCCCTTCAGCCAGCAGAGGGCCGCATGGAGGCCCATGATCCCCGGCAGGTTCATGGTGCCCGCCTCGAACTTATCCGGCATGAAGGACGGCATACGCTCCTCATGGCTGACGCTGCCGGTGCCGCCGGCGATCAGCGGCTCCACCAGCGGCACCATGTCCGGCCGGAGGATAAATCCGCCTACACCCTGAGGGCCAAGCAGGCCCTTATGGCCGGTAAAGGCCAGGGCGTCGATGTGCATGGCCTCCATGTCGATGGGCAGTACGCCCGCCGTCTGTGCGGTATCCAATATGAATTTCAGGCCGTGGGCATGGCAGAAGGCTCCCACCTCTCCGGCGAGCAGCACCGTGCCGCAGACGTTGCTGGCGTGGAGCATCACCACGGCGCGGGTATCGGGCCGCAGCAGACCCTCCATGGCGGCGGTGTCCAGCGTACCGTCCGGCGCGCAGGGAATGCGGTCAAAGGTGACGCCCTGTGCCTGAAGCTGGGTCAGCGGCCGCATGACGGCATTGTGCTCCATGGCGGAGACCAGCACATGGTCCCCAGGCTTCAGAAAGCCCTTCAGCAATACGTTCAGGCTTTCGGTAATATTGCGGGTAAACACCACGTTCCGGCAATCGGGGCCGTGGAACAGCTCCGTCAGCAGCTGGCGGGTATGCAGCACCGTCTCCTCCGCCTGATAGGCTTCGTCATAGCCGCCGCGGTTGATGTTGCAGCCGCAGTCGCTGATATAATGGTACACCGCCTCCGCCACGCCGGGCGCTTTGGGAAAGCTTGTACTGGCATTGTCCAGATAGATCCGTTCCACGCTTCCGCCCTCCTTTTTCCCTTACTATTTATTAGCTTACCACACATTTATTGGAAAATCAAATTTTTTTAGAGGATATATCTATAATTGATATTGGACATTTTGTTGGCTATGGTGGTATGTTATGATAAGATTCTATATATAAGAGGAGAAAAATCCAACATGAGTGTCAAACGCGAACGAATCCAAATCGTCATCGCCGGACTGATCATCGGCGTCATTGCCTCGCTGCTGGTCTTTTTCGGCAATCCCTCCAATATGGGCTTCTGCATCGCCTGTTTCCTGCGGGATACCGCCGGTGGTCTGGGCCTGCACCGTGCCGCCGCCGTGCAGTACATCCGGCCGGAGATCATCGGTCTGGTGCTGGGCAGCTTCATCGTGGCCCTGTGCAAAAAGGAGTTCTCCGCCAAGGGCGGCAGCGCACCCGTCACCCGCTTTGTGCTGGGCTTCTTCGTGATGGTGGGCTGCCTGATGTTCCTGGGCTGCCCCTTCCGCATGATCCTGCGTCTAGCGGGCGGCGACCTGAACGCCCTGCTGGGCCTGCTTGGCTTTGCGCTGGGCATTCTGGCCGGTGTGTTCTTCCTGAAGCGGGGCTATTCCCTGAAGCGTACCTATACCCAGACCAAGCTGGACGGCGTGATCTTCCCCGCCATTCAGGTGGTGGTATTTATCCTGCTGGTGGCAGCTCCCGCCTTTATCTTCTTTACCGAAACGGGCGGCGGCCCCGGCGCCAAGCATGCCGCGGTGGCCATCAGCCTGATCGCCGGTCTCATCGTGGGCGCTCTGGCCCAGCGTACCCGCCTGTGCATGGTGGGCGGCATCCGTGATATCGTGCTGTTCCGCGAGCCCAAGCTGCTGATGGGCTTCGGCGCCATTCTGGTCAGCGCGCTGGTCTGCAACCTGATCCTCAACGGCGTGGGCGAGGCCACCTTCTTCCATCTGGGCTTCGAGGGCCAGCCTATCGCCCATACCGACGGTCTGTGGAACTGCCTGGGCATGCTGCTGGTGGGCTTTGGCTGCGTGCTGCTGGGCGGCTGCCCGCTGCGCCAGCTGGTCATGTCCGGCGAGGGCAACTCCGACAGCGCCGTCACCGTGATGGGCCTGATCGTGGGCGCGGCCTTCTGCCACAACTTCGGTCTGGCCTCCAGTGCCGACGGCCCCACCGCTGCCGGTAAGGTTGCCGTACTGCTGGGCATCGCCGTGGTGGCGGTGATCGCCTGCCTGAACACCTTCAAGAAGAAATAAGGAGATACCAATATGAAAATCATCGACACACGGGGTCTTTCCTGCCCCGAACCCGTGGTGCTGCTGCGCAGCGCTATGGAGAGCAAGGAAAACGCCTATCAGATCATCGTGGACAACCACGCCTCCCGGGAGAACACCACCCGCTACGCCCAGCATCAGGGCTATCAGGTGGCCGTAGATGAAAAGGATGGCGAGTGGACGCTGACCTTTACCAAGTGACGTACATTGTGACCTTTTTCTCCCACTTCGGCGCGGTGCGGTATAAGCAGCTGTGCGGTGAACGGAGCATCTCCTGCCGCATGATGCCGGTACCGAGAGACCTGAGCAGCAGCTGCGGCACCTGCGTCCGGTGCGAGGAGGACTACCTCTCCCCGGTTGACGCCTGCCTTGAGGAGATCGAACAGGTGGCCGCCTGGGACGGCACAGGATATAGCGCCGTGTATCACACGGATGAAGCGGAGGGCTGACCATGGAAACAGAAGTGAAGCTGACAAAGCTTGCCTCCTGCGCCGGATGCGGCGCAAAGGTGGGCGCAGGAACGCTGGTGCAGCTGCTGGAGGGCTTCCGCACCCACAGCGACCCCCGGCTGCTGGTGGGCTTTGACAAGTCCGACGATGCCAGCGTGTACTATCTGGACGAGAATACGGCGCTGGTGCAGACCACGGATTTCTTCCCGCCTATCGTGGACGATCCCTTCCTGTATGGGCAGATCGCCGCGGCCAACGCCATCAGCGACGTATACGCCATGGGCGGCGAACCGAAGCTGGCACTGAACATCATGTGCATCCCTGAGGCCATGACCGCCGATATGGTGCAGGAGCTGCTGCGGGGCGGCTATGACAAGGCCTATGAGGCGGGCGTCATCATCACCGGCGGCCACACCATCCACGGCGCGGAGCCCATCTACGGTCTGGCGGTGTCCGGCTTCGTGCATCCCGGCCGCATCCTGACCAACAGCGGCGCAAAGCCCAGCGACGTGCTGCTCCTGACCAAGCCCCTGGGCGTGGGCGTACTGACCACCGCCGCCAAAGCGGGACTGGTGGACAGCGGCGTGATGGACCGCATCTACCGTCAGATGGCCACGCTGAACAAAGCGGCCCGGGACATCATGGTGAAGTACCGTGTCCACAGCTGCACCGACGTGACGGGCTTCGCCCTGCTGGGCCACAGCTTCGAGATGGCACAGGGCAGCAACTGCACGGTACACATCCAGAGCCGGAGCGTTCCCTTCCACCCGGAGGCGTGGGAATTCGCCGATATGGGCTTCCTCCCTGCCGGGGCCTACCGTAACCGGGACTATGCCGAGGCGGGCGTCACCGTCCGCAATGGTGTCAGCCGCACCATGCAGGATCTGCTGTACGATCCCCAGACCAGCGGCGGCCTGCTGATGGCGGTGGACGCCGCCGATGCGGACGCCTGTCTGCGGGAGCTGCAGGACGCCATCCCCAACGCCGCTGCCGTAGGCTATGTAACGGAGCGTGAAGAGAACTGGATCATTCTGGAGTAACAAAACGCATAAAAAGAAACACCTTTCGTCCGGCGAAAGGTGTTTCTTTTTATGCTGCTCTTACTTGAAGAACTCGAAACGGGGCTGCTCCTTGCTGACGTAGCCCACCTCGATCTGGATGCCGTCGCCGAAATAGCGGTGCAGCAGCTCGATCAGCTCGTCGGCGGCCTTGTGGACCTCCTCCTGGTTCACGTCGGAGAAGCCGTCGATGGGGAACAGGATAGCCTTGGTCTCCTCGGTGATCTTGCCCCGCTCCGACTGACGCCATGTCCAGCGGCGGGTGCGGATCTCCTTGCTGGAGGCGTAGACCGCCTCACCCGCGTCGGGAGTCTCCTCCTCGGTGCTGCCGAAGGGGATAAAGGTATCCCCTTCCCCGGCCAGACGGACGTCCAACCCCTCGTCAATGGTGTCCAGATCGTGGGCGCCCATGGGCAGGCGGTGCTTGATGGACACGGCGTTGCCCAGATCCACGGCGGCGTTGATATGGGGGAAGCCCTTGCCCTTGGCAATGCGAGTCAGCAGCGCCTCGATGGAGCACATGAACTTATTGGGGTTGATGCCCAGCGCGGTAAAGGCGGTGCGGTAAGGCACGATGTCCTCCGTCTCCTTGGGCTTTTTTCCGGTAAAATACGCTTCACAGGCGGCCACATTCTCCGCCAGCATCTGCTCCAGCTCCGGGATCTCGCGGGTGTTGTCCAGTCCCCGGACGGCTACCGCGCCGAAATAGGCATTGGGCAGCTTCTCGAAGAATTCTTTTGACACCTGATAGTACATAACGTCTCCTCCTTTTGGCATTTCACTGCTTTAAAGCAAAATTTAATATCTTGCAAGATATCATAGCACGATTTTAATTTTATGCAACCCCAAAAAGCAATTTTCTCATAATTTGTGTGAAGCCGAAATTTCCTCTTGATTTTTTTGTGGATAATGCCTATAATAACTTATATCTTGCAAGAAGCAACATTTGGAGGCAAGTATGCTCTCGATCAAGAAGCGTTCTTTGGTGGACATGGTCTATGAAAAGCTGCGGGAAGCCATCATTCAGATGAAGCTCCCCCTCGGCTCAAAGCTCAATGTCAATGAATTGCAAAACCAGATCGGCGTCAGCTGTACGCCCATCCGGGAAGCCATCAACCGTTTGCAGCAGGAGGGGCTGGTGGTCTACGAAAACAACGTAGGCGCTCACATCATTTCGCTGGAGCCTCACGACGTGCTGGAGATCCAGCAGCTGGCCATGACGCTGCACTGTGCCGCCATCCGTCTGGCCATGGTCAACGGCGACCGGGAGGTTATTGTCAGCGAATTGAAGGAGCGGCTGGAGGAATACGTTCACGCCGCGAATCCCCATGATGAAGTCATGGCCGTCAAGGAATTCCTGGGGACTTACTATCACAACTGCGGCAACCGCCGGCTGGACCGGCATATGCTGGCCATTCAGGGACAGCAGACGCTGCTGCGGCATATCTACGCCGCCAACGTCAAAGAGCGCGGCGCGGAGGCCGAAACCTTCCGCCAGATGCTGGACAGCACCATTGCCGGCGACGCCGACGCGGTGTGTCAGACGCTGCAGAAGTACACCGACCACATGACGCTGATCGTAGAGGGCGCGGTCAGCAGATGACCCCCCTTCCCTATCATTTTATACACGCAAAAAGCGCCGGCACACTTCCGTGTGCCGGCGCTTTGTATCAAAGCAATGTGTGTGGTTCAGGAATTAGCCGTTCTGACGCATCTTGGCGAAGCAGTCGCTGCAATACACGGGACGATCGGACTTGGGCTCGAAGGGAACCTTGGCCTCGCCGCCGCAGGCAGCACAGACAGCGGTGAAATACTCACGGGGACCGCGGGCAGCGTTCTTGCGAGCGTCGCGGCAGGACTTGCAGCGCTGGGGCTCGTTCTGGAAGCCGCGCTCAGCATAGAACTCCTGCTCACCGGCGGTGAAAACGAATTCCTTGCCACACTCTTTGCAAACTAAAGTCTTGTCTTCGTACATGATTTTACCCTCTCTTTGAGAAATGAAATATATTGCGTTCAGCCTTTGCTGATATCGCCGGATTGAAGTTGCCGCCCGATCTTGCGGCGTATGCGCTGCACAGCATTTTCCACCGATTTCGGCGGCTTGCCAACAGTTTCTGCGATCTCTCGGCATGTGAGACCGTCCAAATAGTACCCTAAAATCTCAGCTTCGAAGGCGGATAACTGTTTGCATGTGTACTCCAACAGACCGGCAGTTTTTTCTCTGTCGATCAGCAGGACCTCGGGGTCGACCTGTGCAAAAGCGAGACTGACGTCAAAGAATGAGGGATTCAGGGGAATTGCCTGGTTCAGAGGCTGATGCTTTCCGGAGGATGCCGATTTCAGCACCGTATAGAGGCGGCGGCGGATGCAGACCTCGGCAAACGTACAGAACGATGCCGTCTGTTGCGGGTCATACTCCCGCATGGCCTTGATCAGGCCCACCATTCCCTCCTGCAGCAGATCTTCACTGTCGCCGCCGGCCAAGAAGTAGGGACGTGCGACGCTTCTTACCAACCGGTGATACCGCGCCGCCAGGATCTCCTCGGCATTGCGGTTTCCCGTCTGGCAGGCGGCGCACAGCTGCTCGTCGCTCAGTGTCTCCAGATAGGCAAAACTAGCCTCTTTGCTATTTACCATTTTGTATTATACCTTTTCGATAAAGAATTTGTCAAGCAGTCCGCGAAAATTTGTCAAAAAGTTGCGTTTTCTCAGAGTTTTTTCACCAATTCCGACAAATCCTCCGCCACTTTGCGGGCAATTTCATCGGTCTTGGCCTCCACCATCACGCGGATCAGCGCCTCGGTGCCGGAGGGACGGATCAGAATACGGCCCTCGCTGCCCAGCAGCGCCTCCTGCTCCTTTACCGCCTGCGCCAGCACGGGAGACGCCATGACGCGCTCCTTCTCTCCCGGCGCGTGGGACAGCGCCACGTTGATCAGCTCCTGCGGATACTGCGCGCAGCAGCCCGCCAGCTGGGAAGCGGGCTTTCCCGACGCCTTCAGTTCCTTCAGGAATTGCAGCGCCGTCAGCTCGCCGTCGCCGGTGGTGGCATACTCCCGGAAGATCATGTGGCCGGACTGCTCGCCGCCGATGGCGTAGTCGCACTCCACCATTTTTTCCAGCACATGGCGGTCACCCACGGCGGTGCAGACCAGGTCGATATGCTCGTTGCGGCAGAATTCGTGCAGGCCCAGATTGGACATGACCGTGGCCACCACGGCGTTGTTGGTCAGCTTGCCGTCCCGGCGCAGGGCCAGGCCGCACACCGCCATGATCTTGTCGCCGTCAATGGTATGGCCCTTCTCATCCACCAGCAGGCACCGGTCGGCGTCGCCGTCAAAGGCGATGCCCAGCTGGTACTTCCCTGCCACGGTCATGGTGGCCAGATGCTCCAGATGGGTGGAACCGCAGCCGTTGTTGATGTTGACGCCGTCGGGGTCGATGTTGATGAAGTCCGCCATCACCGGCAGACGCTGGAACAGGTCGGGCGCCGTCGCGGCGGCAGCGCCGTTGGCGCAGTCCACCAGCACACGCAGCCCGGACAGGTCGCAGCCGATGGTGTCGATCAGATGGTTCACATAGTCGTCGTGCATCTCCTGCGCGCCGTTGCGGCAGCGGCCCAGCTCACCGCCGGTCTTGACGGGCATCTTCGCACCGGACAGGATCAGCTCCTCCACTCGCTCCTCCATGGCGTCAGGCAGCTTATAGCCCTGGGCATTGAACACCTTGATGCCGTTGTGCTCATAGGGGTTGTGGCTGGCGGAGATCACCACACCGGCGTCCGCCTGCTCCTGCACCGTCAGGAAGGCCACGGCAGGCGTGGGAATGGTGCCCAGCAGTAGCACATCGCCGCCCACTGAGCAGATACCGGCGCTGAGGGCCGCCTCCAGCATATCCGAGGAGATGCGGGTATCCTTGCCGATGGTGATCACCGGCTTACGGCCCAGCTCCTCCTGTAATACGACGGCCACCGCCTGGCCCACATGAAAGGCCAGCTCCGCCGTCAGATTCTCACCGACGACACCGCGGATGCCGTCCGTACCAAATAATTTACCCATTTTCTCTGCTTCCTCTCATAATTCCAATTGGGTCTGTCCCATAAATTCCATATGCAGGTGCTCATAGGCCTTGCGCGTCACGCAGCGGCCGCGGGGCGTGCGGGTCAGGAAGCCCAGCTGCATCAGATACGGCTCGTACACGTCCTCCAACGTCACCGACTCCTCACCGATGGTGGCCGCCAGCGTGTCCAGACCCACCGGGCCGCCGCCGTAATTCTCGATAATGGCCCGCAGCATCCGGCGATCCACCTGATCCAGCCCCAGATAGTCCACCTCCAGCGCCAGCAGGGCGCTGTCCGCCACCTGACGGGTGATCACGCCGTCGGCCTTCACCTGCGCAAAGTCCCGGACGCGGCGCAGCATGCGGTTGGCGATACGGGGCGTGCCGCGGGAACGGCGGGCGATCTCCATGGCGCCCGCCTCCTCGATGGGCACATCCAGAATACCGGCGCTTCGGGTGACGATCTCCTTCAGCTCCTCCGGCGTATACAGCTCCAGCCGCAGCGTCACGCCGAAGCGATCCCGCAGCGGCGCGGACAGAGAGCCTGCCCGCGTG
This sequence comes from uncultured Oscillospiraceae bacterium, assembly GCA_934565655.1. GTDB lineage: Bacteria > Bacillota > Clostridia > Oscillospirales > Oscillospiraceae > Vescimonas. The sequence goes on along the minus strand of CAKTIE010000009.1, from coordinate 51,637 downwards.
GTGGCTCCGATCAGCGTAAAGTGGGGCAGATCCAGCCGGATGGAGTTTGCGGAGGGGCCTTTGCCGATGATGATGTCGATGGCGTAATCCTCCATGGCGGGGTACAGGATCTCCTCCACGGCCCGGTTCAGCCGGTGGATCTCGTCCACGAAGAGAATGTCATTCTCGTTGAGGTTGGTCAGCAGCGCCGCCAGATCGCCGGGCTTTTCGATGGCCGGGCCGGAGGTGATGCGGATATTGACCCCCATCTCGGCGGCGATGATACCCGCCAGCGTGGTCTTGCCCAGGCCCGGAGGGCCGTGCAGCAGCACATGATCCAGCGATTCGCCCCGGCGGCGTGCCGCCTCGATAAACACGGACAGGTTGCCCTTGGCCTTCTCCTGACCGATGTACTCCTTCAGGGTGTGGGGACGCAGGGACTTCTCCTGGGCGTCCTCCGGCAGGAAGGTGGTGGAGACGATCGGCTCCTCGTAGATGTCGCTTCCGTAATCAATGCTCACGCTGTCCCCTCCCTTACTTCACCATGCGCTTGAGCGCCTGGCGGATGATCTCCTCCAGCGGCAGGGCGTCCATGTCGATGCCCTTCATGGCCGCCGCCACCTCGCTGCCGCTGTAGCCCAGCACGGCCAGCGCCGCACCGGCCTCCTTGGCCTTGTCGTTGGGCAGCACCGTCACCGGTACGCTGCCGCCGTTATCCGGGCCGAAGGAGCTCTGCTCCTTGGCCAGCTTATCCTTCAGCTCCAGAATAATGCGCTGGGCGATCTTTTTGCCGATGCCCGGCGCGGCGGTCAGGGCCTTTTCGTCGCCCATCACCACCGCCATAGCCAGATTGGCCGGGGTGTTGGCCGACAGGATGGACAGCGCCGCCTTGGGGCCTACGCCGGAGACGCCCAGCAGCAGCTTGAAGCTGTGCAGTTCGCTCTGGCTGGCGAAGCCAAACAGCTCCACCGCGTCCTCCCGGACGTTCATGTAGGTATACAGCCGGGCCCTTTCGCCCTTTTTCAGCTGTGACAGGGTATAGTTGGTGGTGGCGCAGGCGTAGCCCACGCCGCCGCAGTCGATCACGGCCAGATTGGCCTCCATTTCGGCTACGGTGCCGTTGAGATAGTAAAACATCACACGGTCTCCTTTACGTTGGGGTCGGTGCGCCGCAGCAGGCTGGTGGCGCTGCGGGCATGGCAGATGGCGATGGCCAGCGCGTCGGCGGCGTCGTCGGGCCGCGGGACGGCCTTCAGCTTCAGCAGACGACGGGTCATGTCCATCACCTGCTTTTTCTCCGCAAGGCCATAGCCCACCACCGCCTGCTTCACCTGCATGGGGGTGTATTCGTAAATGGGCAGGTGCAGCTTTTCGGCGGTACACAGGATCACGCCCCGGGCGTGAGCCACCGCGATGCCGGTGGTGATATTCTTGCTGAAAAACAGCTCCTCGATGGCCATTTCGTCCGGCTGAAACTGCCGGATCAGCTCCGTCAGGTCGCTTTCGATCAGCGTCAGCCGTGCCGCCAGCGGCATGCCCGCCGGGGTATTGATGGCGCCGTACTGTACCATTTTCTGGGCAGCACCGGCACAGTCCAGCACACCGAAGCCCACAATGGCCACACCGGGGTCTATTCCCAAAATACGCACGGCGCTCCCTCCCCATGATAAATCAGTTTATTATACTCTTTTTTCCCCTTTCTGGCAATAGAAAACCGAAAAACGGCAGAAAAGAAGCGGCCGAACGGCCGCTTCCATAGACAGGTCACTTATTCTGTTCCCATTCCTTCAGGGGCTTCAGCTCCTCATAGAGGCGGACATAGCTGCGGTGGCGGCTCTGGGGGATCTTCCCCTCCTTCACCGCCTGCAGAACGGCGCAGCCCTTCTCCTTCACATGCTGGCAGCCCACGAAGCGGCAGCCGTCCAGATAGGGTGCAAACTCCGGGAATGTCTCCGGCAGATGCTGCTTCAGCTCCCACTCCAGTGACTGGGCGTCAAAGGAGGAAAAGCCCGGCGTGTCGATCACATAGGTATCCCCGTCCAGCGGGAACATCTCCACATGGCGGGTGGTATGGCGGCCGCGGCCCAGCGCCTTGCTGACCTCGCCCACCGGCAGGTCAAAATGGGGCGCCAGCGCGTTCAGCAGGCTGGATTTTCCCACGCCGGAATTGCCGGTCAGCACGCTCAGCTTCCCCTGCAAGGCACGGTACAGCTCCGGCAGGCCCTCCCCTGTCACCGCGCTGGCCCGCAGCACCGGAATGGCCGAGGCGCTGTAAATGCCGTACAGCTCCTCCGCCGGGTCAAGGTCGCACTTGTTCAGCACCACCAGCACGGCGCAGCCCTTCAGCGCCGCGATGGCGCTGATGCGGTCGATGAGGTATGGATCCGTCACCGGAATGGCGGCGGAGGCAATCACCACCAGCTGATCCACATTGGCGGCGGCAGGCCGCTGGAACTGGCAGGTGCGCGGCTCGATGGCCTGCACCATGCCTTCGCCGCCGCCCAGCTCCTGCACCTCCACCCAGTCGCCCACCAGCGGGCTCATGCCCTCTTTACGGAACTTGCCGCGGGCGCGGCACTGCAGCGTCCCGCTGCCGGTATTGACGTAGTAGAAGCCGCTGAGGGCCTTCTCGATCCTGCCCCGGCTCAAAAATCGATCTCCTGTGAGGCGGTGGACACGCCGTTGATGCGGGCGTATACCGTCGCCGACGTACCGGGCTTTCCGGTATAATCGAAGCTTACCGTGGCGTCATCGCCGCTGATGAACCGGGTGTCCACCACCTGATCATCCATCAGGAATTCCACCCGGAGGGTATCCTCGTCGCTGAGGTCATCCGGCACCAGGAACTCCACGCGCACCGTCCGCTCCTGACTGCCCCGGCTGTCGTACACGGTGAAGATGATCTCCGTGCCGCCCGGCACCGACGTACCGGGCTGGATGCTCTGGTCGATCACGTCACCCTCGTCGGCAAAGGGATAGAAGAACTGGTATTCCGGACTTCCCACCTTCAGGCCCAGCTGTTCCGCTTCGGCCTTGGCCTTCTCATAGCTCTTTTTGGTAAAGTCCGGCACCGTGACGCTCTCTGGGCCCTTGCTGACCACCAGCGTAACAGACGCGCCCTTTTTCAGCACAGCGCCCACCGCCGGGGTCGTCTCCATCACCTGTCCGGAGGGGAACTCGTCGGAAAACCGCTCCTCGGTCATGACATTCAGCTTCAGGTCATACTGCTGCAGCTCCAGCTTGGCGGACTGATAGTCCATCCCCTGGAGATTGGGCATGGTGGTCTCCTGCCGCTCGGCGCAGACGTAGACCTGGATCACAAAATTGCTGCGGCGCTCCACGCCGTCGGCGGGATCCTGCTGCACGATCTGGCCGGGCTGGAAATGGTCGTCGTTCAGCGTTCCCACCACCTCGATGGTAAAGATATCCTTCACCGTCTCCAGCTGGTTGGCCTCCTCCACCGTATAGCCCAGAATATTCGGCACCTTATACGCCTTATCGCTGCCGCCGCTGCCGAAACCGGCAAAGATGATCACAAACACCAGAATGATCACCGCCAGACCGGCCGCCAGCAGTCCCACCAGCTTCTTATTCTCACGGACATAGTCCAGCAGCGACCAGCCGTCCTCCTCTTCCTCGTCATCCTCATCCTCCGCCTGACGGCTCTTCACCGCGGCGGACACCTTCTGTACAGGAATGGGGCTGGTGGGCTGGCTGTCCACACTGGCGGTCAGCTCCGTGCGGATATAGTCCAGATCCACCGACGGATCCTTGCGGAACTTCTCCAGATCCATCAGCATGGCATCGGCGCTCTGATAGCGCTTGTCGCGGTCGGCGCTCATGGCCTTCATGCAGATCAGTTCCAGCGCCTCGGGAATGTCGGGGTCGATCTCACGGGGGTTCAGCGGCACGCTGCTCAGGTGCTGGATCGCCACGGAAACGGCGTTGTCCCCCTCAAAGGGCAGGCGTCCCGTCAGCATCTCGTACAGCACCACACCGGCGCTGTAAATATCACTGCGGGCGTCCAGACGTTCGCCCTTGGCCTGCTCCGGAGAAATATAGTGCACGCTGCCCAGCGCCTCCTGGGCCAGGGTCTGGTGGGCGTCAGCCAAGCAGGCAATGCCGAAGTCGGCCACCTTCACGCTGCCGTCCCGCAGCACCATGATGTTCTGGGGCTTGATATCCCGGTGGATGATGCCGCGGCTGTGGGCGTGGCTCAGGCCCCGCATGATCTGGGTGATGAAATGCAGCGCCTCCCGCCAGTCCATGTGGCCCCGGCGCTCCATATACTGCTTCAAAGTAATGCCGTCGATCAGCTCCATGACGATATAGTCGATGCCCTGAGAGCTGGACACGTCGTAAATGGACACGATGTTGGCATGGCTCAGCTGGGCGACAGCCAGTGATTCATCCCGGAAGCGGCGGCGGAATTCCGCGTTCTCCGCCAGCTCACTTTTCAAAATTTTGATGGCCACAAGCCGGTTAAGGCGGTGGCACTTGGCCTTATAGACGTTGGCCATACCGCCGGTGCCGATCAACTCCAACAGCTCATAGCGATTGTCCAGCATTTTACCAATGTACTGATCCATTTGTGGTCATCTCCTTTCATAGATTTTGCAGCAGAACGATGGTAACATTGTCCGGCGCGCCCTGCTCTCTGGCCGCAGCCATCAGCCGGTCAAGGCAGCCGTCCAGATCATTCTCATGCATGATCTCAAACAACATCTCCTGATCCGTCACCGTATTGACCAGACCATCGGTACACAGCAGCAGGAAATCCCCCTGCTGCCACGACACGGGAAACGTGTCCGCCTCCACCTGTACGTCCGGTCCCAGCGCGCGGGTGATCAGATTCCGACGGGGGTGGCGGCGTGCCTGCGCGGGCGTGATATCGCCCCGCTCCACCATGTTCTCCACCACCGAGTGGTCGCGTGTGATCTGGTGGATGCCGCTTTCGCCGATCAGATAGCCGCGGCTGTCGCCCACATTGAACACGAGCGCCTCACTGTCGCGGCAGACGGCGCACACCAGCGTCGTTCCCATGTTGGCCAGCGTCTCATCCTCCGCCGCTTTGGCACGGATGGCATCGTTGGCCTGCGCGATACCCTGAAGCACCGCGTTTTTGATCTGCGTCCGCTCCATACCGGGCTTCAGCCGCTCCCGCAGCTGCTCCAGCAGCGTGTCCACCGCGATGGTGCTGGCCATATGGCCTCCGTTGGTGCCGCCCATACCGTCGCACACTACGGCTACGGTACAGTCCGCGATCACGGCGGTGGCATAGGCGTCCTGATTTTCACGCCGCACCAGTCCTGTGTCGGTAATGCCCCAGATCCTCATTTTCTGCTCTCCTCCATGGCCTTGCGGCGCAGCTGGCCGCAGGATGCGTCGATGTCGCCGCCCAGACTGCGGCGAACCGTTGCGGTAATGCCGTGAGACTCCAGCCGCTTCTGGAAGGCTGCCGTGCGGCGGCTGGGCTTGAAGGGACTCTCCGTCACCTCATTCAGCGGGATCAGATTCACATGCCCCGGCATGCCCTTGATGCGCTGGGCGATGAGATCCGCCTGCCAATCGTGGTCGTTGACGCCGTCGATCATGGCGTACTCAAAGCTGATACGCCGGCCGGTCTTCTGGAAATACCGGTGGCAGGCGGCAAACAGCTCCTCCACGTCGTAGGCCCTGTTCACCGGCATGATCCTCGAGCGTGTCTCGCTATCCGGCGCGTGGAGGGACACCGACAGCGTCAGCTGCAAATTCAGCTCCGCCAGCGCGTCGATCTGCGGCACGATGCCGCAGGTGGACAGGCTGATGTGCCGCATGCCGATATTCAGGCCGTCCGGGCTGTTGACCAGCTCCAGAAACTTCAGCACGTTGTCCTTGTTATCCAGCGGCTCACCAATACCCATCAGCACGATGTTGGAGATATCCAGTCCGCTGTCCAGCTGGGTGAACAGCACCTGATCCAGTATCTCGGACGGCGTCAGATCCCGTACCTTTCCGGCGATGGTGCTGGCGCAGAAGGCACAGCCCATGCGGCAGCCCACCTGAGAGGAGATGCACACGGTATTGCCGTGGTGATAGCGCATCAGCACCGTTTCGATGCAGTTGCCGTCACCCAGCCGCCACAGGTACTTGACCGTACCGTCGTGCTTGGACACCTGCTTGCGCTCCACCGTGGGAACGGTGATGACGCACTGCTCCGTCAGCTTCTGCCGCAGGGGCTTGCTGAGGTTGCTCATGTCCTCAAAGGAGGTCACGCCCTTGTGGAGCCAGGTAAACACCTGCTTGCCCCGGAAGGCCGGTTCTCCCATCTCCCGCAGCAGCTGGGTCATCTCCTGAAGATTCAGCGATTTGATGTCGATCATAGGCAATTCCTTACTTCTGCTTTTCCAGACGGCAGATATAGAAGCCGTCCGTTCCCCACCGCTGCGGCCACAGCGTCAGGTGGCCGTCACACCCGCCGATGGGTGCGGGCAGCACAAAGGGCGACAGCCGGAACTCCGGATGGCCCTTCAAAAACCAGGTAATGACCTCCTGATTCTCCTCCGGCAGCACCGTGCAGGTGGAGTAGATCAGGGTCCCGCCGGGGCGGACGTAACCGGCGGCATTCTCCAGAATGGCCCGCTGCTCACGGGGCAGCTTCGCCAACTCCTTGGGATCCTTATAGCGGATATCCGGCTTCTTGCGGATGATGCCCAGGCCGGAGCAGGGCACGTCGGCCACCACCACATCCGCCTGCCCGATCCACGCCTCGTGGCGCTCCCGTCCGTCGGCCAGCACCGTGCGGATGGAGCGCAGGCCCAGCCGGGCCGCGCCGTTTTCAATGAGCTTCAGCTTATGGGGATGCACGTCGCAGGACAGGATATCGCCCTTGTCCCCCATGTCGATGGCCAGCGCGAAGGACTTGCCGCCCGGCGCCGCGCAGACGTCCAGCACCCGGTCGGTCTCCTGCGGCGCGGCCACGGTGGCCACCAGGCGGGCCGCCGCGTCCTGTACGGTAAAGAGGCCCTCTCGGAAGGCGCTGAGACTCTCCATATCGCCAGTGCCGCTGACCTCAAAGCAGCCCGCCATCCAGGGATGGGGCTCTACCACTGCGCCGCGGGAGCGCAGCTCCTTCTCCAGCGCCTCCGGCGCGGTTTTCAATGTATTGGTCTGGATGGTGGTGGGCACGATGGCGTTGTTGCAGCGGAGATACTGCTCCGCCTCCTCCGCGCCCAAAATGTCGATCAAGCGGGTCACCAGCCACTTGGGATGGCTATACCGCAGCGACAGATAGTCCGCCGTGCTGCCCCGGGGCAGCTCCGGCATATCCAGCCAGTTGGTAACGAATTTCCGCAGCACCGCGTTGACCATGCCTGCCGCACGGGGGCGGCCGTGGCGCTTGGCCATCTCCACCGCCTCGTTGACGGCGGCCCGGTGGGGGATCTTATCCATGAACAGGATCTGATACGCGCCGATCCGCAGGATATTCAGGATCAGCGGCTCCAGCCGCGCCGCCTTCTGGGTACACCAGAGACTGATGTAGTAGTCCAGATACATGCGGTTCTGGATCACGCCATAGGCGATACGGCTGGCCAGCGCGGCATCCCGGCTGTCCAGTCCGTTCTTGGTGATGGTGCGCTTCAGGCTGCCATCCGACCATGCGTTGGCACTGGAGACGCTCAGCAGCACCTCCAGCGCGGTATCGCGGGCATTGCCCCTCCGTCTTTCGTTCATAGGCAGACGGGGATCGGGTGGCCCGCCAGATAGGCGGCGGCGGCCATGCGCTTGCCGCCCTGGGCCTGCAATTCCAGAATACGCAGCAGCTTTCCGTCGCCGCAGGCGATGGCGATGCCCTTCTTGTTGGCCTCCACGACGGAGCCGGGCGCGGCGGCGGTCTCCTCACCCACAGCGGTGCGGTATACCTTGACGGTGGCGCCGTTCAGCTCGGTGGTGGCGCAGGGCCACGGGATCAGACCCCGCACCTGATCATGCAGCTGCCGGGCCGGCTTCGTAAAGTCCAGCGGACTGAGGGATTTGTCCAGCATGGGCGCGTAGGTGTGCTTGTCATGCTCCTGCGGCGTGCGGGTGGCAGTCCCGCTTTGCAGGTCGCTTACCGCCTGCACCAGCGCGTCCGCGCCCAGCAGCGCCAGACGCGCCGTCAGGGTCTGGGCGTCCTCGTCGGGATCAATAGGCGTCTCCGCGATGCGGATGATGTCGCCCGCATCCAGCTCGGCGGCCATATACATGATGGTAACGCCGGTCACCTGCTCACCGTTGAGCACCGCCCAGTTGATGGGCGCGGAGCCCCGGTACTTGGGCAGGATGGAGGAATGGACGTTGATGGAGCCGTAGGGCGGCGTGTTCAGGATATCCTCCGGCAGGATGCGGCCATAGGCGGCCACCACGATCAGCTCCGGATGCAGCTCCTGCACCAGCGCCAGCGCCGTGCCGTCCCGCAGCTTCAGGGGCTGATATACCGGCAAATCCTGTGTCAATGCATATTCCTTTACAGGCGAGAAGGCCAGCTTATGGCCGCGGTTTTTGGGCTTATCCGGCTGGGTAAACACGCCGCAGATCTCATGCCCGGCTTCCACCAGCGCTTTCAGGGAAGCCACGGCAAAATCCGGTGTACCCATAAACAAAATGCGCATTACTCTTCCTCGCCCTCTTCTTCGATCTCATACTGGTCGGCATGCTCCGTCAGCCACTTCTGCAGCTCCTCGCCCTCCAGCAGGCGGTCGGTGTGCTCCACAAACAGATGGCCGTCCAGATGCTCGATCTCATGGCAGAAGCAGCGGGCGGTGATGCCCTCGTCCTCCACCTCGAACCACTGGCCGTCACGATCCTGTGCCTTGACCCGCACCACATAGGGGCGGGTGACCTCGCCGTACTTGCCGGGCACGCTGAGACAGCCCTCCAGCGCCGTCTCCTCGCCCTCGGTATAGACGATCTCGGGGTTGATCAGCTCGATGATCTCGTCATCCTCGTTCAGCACGATGCAGACCCGGCGCAGGATGCCCACCTGAGGCGCGGCAAGACCCACGCCGCCGGCATCCTCCAGCGTCTCCGCCATGTCGTCCAGCAGGGTATGCAGCCGGTCATTGAATTCCGTCACGGGACGGCAAACCTTGGTGAGACATTCCTCACCCTGTAACGCGATCTTCCTAAGTGCCATGTTTTCTTACCTCTAATCCATCAAATTACAATCCGTGTATATCTGCATATTGCGGTTTTCACCGCGCTTTGAGAACTCCTTCATAAACGCCGCCAGCAGGCCCCGCAGCGTCTTGTCGTTGCGGCCGATCACCGTCACCCGGTAGCGGTAGCGGTTATTGACCTTCACCACCGGTGCGGGCGCGGGGCCGAGGATCATCAGTCCCAGCGCGTCATAGGGCGGCTTCTTCGCGGCGGACAGCAGGCTGTCACCGATCTCCTGGATGGCACGGCGCACCTCCGGCTCCTCCGGCCCCGTCACCGTTACCATCAGCTGGTCGGCAAAGGGCGGATCGCGCCGCAGCTGCCGCAGCCGGATCTCTCCGTCGTAGAACCGCTCATAGTCCTGCGCGGCGGCGGCCTGTATCACGTCGTTGTTGGGGGTGTAGGTCTGGATCACGGCGCGGCCCTCTTTCTCGCCGCGGCCCGCCCGGCCCACCGCCTGTGTCAGCAGACTGAACGTCCGCTCGGCGGCCCGGTAGTGATCCACATACAGCGACAGATCCGCCGCCAGCACACCCACCAGCGTCACATTTTCAAAATCCAGTCCCTTGGCCACCATCTGGGTGCCGATGAGAATGGGGATCTTCTTCTCGTCAAATTCCTTCAGCAGCGCCTCATGGCCCACACCCACCGTGTCCGCGTCCATCCGCAGCAGCGGCGTGTCCGGAAACAGGGCATGCAGCTCCTCCTCCACCCGCTGGGTGCCGAAGCCCACATGCCGCAGGGGCGTTCCGCATTCGGGACAGTCCTCCGGCGCACGCTGAGAATAGCCGCAGTAGTGGCACATCAGGCGGCCGTTGGCGCTGTGATAGGTCAGATACACGCTGCACCGGGGACACTGGGGCACAAAGCTGCAATTGGGACACAGCAGCTGGCGGCTGCTGCCCCGGCGGTTGAGAAACAGGATGCTCTGCTCGCCCCGCTCCAGATTAGCCCTCAGCTCCTCATACAGTGGCTGGCTGATGGCCGTCATATTCCCCTGCCGCAGCTCCTGCCGCATGTCCGCCAGGATCACACGGGGCAGCTGCTGCCGGTTATACCGCTGCCGCAGCAGCGACAGATGATAGTCGCCGTGCTTGGCGTACCATGCCGTCTCCACCGTCGGCGTGGCGGAGCCCAGCACCAGATGGCAGCCCTCGGCCACGCAGCGGTATTTGGCGATATCGCGGGCATGGTAGCAGGGAGAGCGCTCCGACTCATAGGAGCCCTCCTGCTCCTCGTCCATGATGATCAGCCCCAGATGCTCCAGCGGCGCGAACACCGCGCTGCGGGTGCCCAGCACCACCGTGGCCTCACCCTTCCGGATGCGCTTCCACTGGTCGTACCGCTCGGTCATCCGCAGGCCACTGTGCAGCAGCGCCACCCTGTCCCCGAAATAGGCGGTGAACCGCGCCATCATCTGGGGCGTCAGGGCGATCTCCGGCACAAGGATCATCACGGATCTTCCCTGTGCCAGCAGCTCCTGCGCCAGCCGGATATACACCAGCGTTTTGCCGCTGCCGGTGACGCCCTGCAGCAGCGTCACGCCGCCCTTGCCGGCCAGCGCCCGCTGCAGGATATCTTCATACGCCTGCTGCTGCTCGTCGTTCAGTGTAATGCGTTCTGCCTTTACGGCATATGATTTTTCAGTGATCCGATAGGTCTCCTCCGTCCGCAGGGCGATCACGCCGCGCTTTTCCAGCGCCGTGACCGTCTGCCGGGGAACTCCGGTGAAATAGCACAGCTCATGGACGGCGGTCTCCCCCTGCTGAAGCAGGAACTGTACCGCGTCATACATGCGCCGCGCGCTTTTCTTCCGGGACTGCGCCCACGCGGCGGCCTCGTCCTCCGGCAATACCAGACGGGCCAGCTGCACCGTCTTGTCCTGCACGGCACGGCGGCTCAGCGTCTGCTGTGAAACGACGCCCCGCTTTTCCAGACTGCGCAGCACCGCGGTCACACCCTCGCCGAGGGCCTCCCGCAGCACGTTCGTCTCCTGCGGCCCTTCCGCCAGCAGACGGCATACTGCCGTCTCCTTATCGGACAGGCCCTCCCACGCCGCGCCCGTCACCAGCTGCCACAGCTCCTGATAGCGATACCAGATGGCGGCGGGCAGAACGGTGCGGATGGCGTCATAAAACGTGCAGAAATACCGCTGCCGCATCCAGAGGGCCAGTCTGATCTCCCGCCGGGAGATCACCGCTTCGCCGTCCAGATTCAGCCGCAGCGCCTTCAGCGGGCCGGAAGGCACCCCCTGCTCCAGCGACAGCACAACGCCCTCGCTGGTGCGGTTGCCCCGGCCAAAGGGTACCAGCACGCGGCAGCCCACGCTGACCTCCATATCGGAGGGAACCAGATAAGAATAGGGCTTGTCGATGGCATATGTCGCCGCTTCCACAGCGATCTTCGCGATCTGCATAGCCCTGTTCTCCTCTCTTTGTTACTCCTGAATGGAGGAATCGATGGTGCTGGCGTCGAACTTGCCCTCGGCCACCTCGTCGATGGCCATGGTGACGGGCTTCTCCTCCAGATGCTCGCCGCTGACCTCCGCCTCGGAAGCGATCTGGCGGGCACGGCGGGCCACCACATTGACCATCATATAGCGGTTGGGAACATAGCTGGTCAGCTGGTTCATTGCGGGATAAAGCATAGACATAATAATATCTCCTTCTGCCTTTCAGGCGATGTATTCAAATATAGCAGCTTACTGATTCAACTCCGCGATACGGTCGGCGGGGCGGCAGTGCTCGGCCAGCATGATGGCCCGCAGCTCCTGCACCGCGTTTTCCACCGTATCGTTGATGACAAAGTAATCGTAGTGGCCGGCATTCTCCAGCTCCACCTTGGCCCGCAGCAGGCGCTTCTGCACCTTTTCCGGGGAATCGGTGCCCCGGGCGGTCAGGCGGCGCTCCAGCTCCTCCCAGGAGGGCGGCGCGATGAAGATCCGCACCACGTCGGGCCGCAGCTCATGCACCTGGGTAGCGCCCTGGATCTCGATGTCCAGGATCACGTCCTTGCCCTCGGCCATGGCGGCGTCCACAAACTTCTTGGGCGTGCCGTAGAAGTTGCCCACATACTCGGCATACTCCAGAAACTCGCCGTCCTCGATCCACTGGCGGAAGGTCTCCGCCTCGATAAAGTGGTAATCCACATCCGGCTTCTCCGTGGGACGGGGCGCACGGGTGGTGGCGGAAACGGAAAAATACAGATCGTCGCGTCCCTCAAACAGCGCGCCCAGAACGGTGCTTTTTCCCACGCCGGACGGCCCGGAAATGATAAATGTTTTGCCTCTCTTCTCCAAAATTATCCCTCTTCCTCTGTAAAATCCTGCGGCGTCATGCCAAGGCGCGGCGCCAGCCGCTCTGTACTCAGGGCGGAAAGCACCACATGGTCGCTGTCCATGATCAGCACGGACGCCGTCTTGCGGCCATAGGTGGCGTCGATCAGCATCCCACGGTCGCGGGACTCCTGCACCAGACGCTTTACCGGCGCGCTGTCAGGGCTGACGATCGCGATCAGCCGCTGCACCGACACCAGATTGCCGAATCCGATATTCACCAGCTGCATCACCGGCACCTCACTCGATATTCTGTACCTGCTCGCGGATCTTCTCCACCTCGGCCTTCATGTTCACCACGTCCTGCGCGATGGTCAGGTCGTTGCACTTGGAGCCGATGGTGTTGCACTCGCGGTTGACCTCCTGGATCAGGAAGTCCAGCTTGCGGCCGATGGGCTGGTCGCTCTCCAGCATGGTGCGCAGCTGGGCGATGTGGCTGCGCAGGCGGACGGTCTCCTCATCCACGGCGATCTTGTCGGCGAAGATAGCGGCCTCCGTCAGGATGCGGCTCTCGTCGATGGCGGTGGACTGCAGCACCTCCTGCATGCGGGCCGTCAGCTTTTCCCGATAGGCAGCCACAGTCTGGGGAGAGCGCTCCTCCACCTTGCCCACCACGGTCTCGATGGTGGCGGCGCGGCCCGTGATATCCTCGCTGAGCTTGCCGCCCTCCACGGTACGCATGGCGTTATAGGCGTTCAGCGCCTCGTCCAGCACGGCGCAGATGTCGCCGGAGACGGATTCCAGATCCTCCTCCGCCTTGGTAACCGTCAGCACATCGGGGAACTTGGCCAGCACGGCGGCGGACAGCTCACCCTCCAGGGAAAACATGTCCTTCAGCTTTGTCAGCGCGTCGTAATAGCCCCGGGCCAGCGGCTCGTTGACGGCCACCACCGTTTCGTCGGCAGCCGTGGCGTCGATAGTGATGAACACATCCACCTTGCCGCGGGAGACCGCCTTCTGCACGCGGGCCTTGACGGCGTCCTCCACAAAGATATAGGTACGGGGCACCTTCACGGTGCAATCCAGATAGCGGTTGTTGACGGAGCGTACCTCCACGGTGATGTCGCGTCCGTTCAGCGTCTCCCGCGCCCGGCCATAGCCGGTCATGCTCTTGACCACAGTATATCCTCCCTTTCCGGCGGTCATGCCGCCGCGGTAAATTAACAACAGTACAGATAACCGCCGCCGGGGCAGCAGAACAGCGGCAGGCAGAACGGCAGGCACGGACTCATATGGCAGTTTCCGGTGCTGACCGGGCCGTAGCCGTCGGGGCGATAGGCCGTCTGGCGGCCCTCCGCCATATCCAGCGCCCGCTGATACTCCTCATCGTCCGGATCCATCTGCACCGCCGTCTGGTAGTAGCGCTTTGCCTCGTCCATCCAGCCGCGGCGGGTGCAGATCACACCCTTGAGGAAGTTCCACTCGGCGTCATGGTCCCGCATGGCGTTCAGCAGCTCCTCCGCCAGATTCAGGTTGCCCTGCTGGATGGCGGCGCGAACCCGCTGATAGGGGCCGGTATAGGACTGATAGCCGCCATACCCCGCGCCGTAGCCGGCGCCATAGGGATTATAGCCGGTGGACGCGCCGGTGTTATAGCCGCCGGAGGCGCCCCGCTTGCGCTGGGTCTGGATCTCCTCGTAAGCCTCGTTGATCTCTTTCATCCGCTCCTGGGCCAGATCGGCCAGCGGATTATCGTGATAGTTGTCCGGATGGTACTTCCGCGCCAGATTCCGGTAGGCTTTTTTGACTTCCTCGTCGCTTGCCGTGCTGGGCACGCCCAGCACCTGATAGGGATCACGCATGCCGGTGTCCCCCTTTCTTCTGTAAAACTCTCGTTTCTCGGCGGAAGGTCCCCTCCAGGACGGAGGTCCCCACCGCGTAAAGGCCCTCATAGACCGTGCTTTCGATCACCGGGCCGTAGTCACCGAAATCCCACAGCTCGAAGGCCGCCGCCATGGCGCGGATCGAGCTGTCCAGCGTCTGCGCCAGCGCCTGCCGCGCCGTATCCGTCAGCGTATCGCCGGGAAGGGCGTAGCGCAGGGGCAGCGGGTTGTAGCTGCCGGTTTTCACATCTTTTTTCAGATCGTCCGCCGCGTCCACCAGATAGACCCAGCGGCCCAGATGGTACAGCATCTGCTCCAGCACGCGGCGCTTCACCGGCTGGGCCACCTCACGGGCGGCATCCGCCAGCAGCCGGGCAAAGGTGTCCGCCGCCGTATCAAGAGACGGACAGTGTTCCTTCTCCAGCGCGCTCAACTTCTCCAGATGACGCCGGGTGCTCTCATCAAACGCCGGACGCAGCGCCCGCGCCTTCCGGTAGGCCCGCCGCAGCAGCAGTGATGCCGCCCGGTATTTCAGCCCGCCGAAAAAGCCATGGTCCGCGATGCCGTCCTGTATCTGCCACCACGTCAGGATCACGCTCATATCCGCCGCCAGTTCAAAGGCGCTGCCACCGCAGGCGCAGGGCCGTCCCTTCACGGGATGGATCACGCAGCGCTTCGTACAGCGCTCCGCCGCTCCCTCCGACAGCAGCATGGCCAGAAAGGTCAGATCATAATTGAGGATCATCCGCCCCGCCAGGCCGTAGCGCCGTCCCAGCGTGTGGCACAAGCCGCAGTAAGCGCCCTCAAAGCGCAGCTGCTGCTCCTCCGTCAGCCGTTGGGCGGCCGGACGCACATAGCCGAACATCAGAACAGCCGCAGGATCTGATAGGTCAGCAGCTCCTTCTTCCGGGCGTGGCGGTCATAGAGCACGCAGGGGATAAAGCTCACCGCGAAGGCCGCGATGGCAATGGCATACCGTGCGCCCTCCGCCAGCCCCTCCGATAGGAAGTAGCCCAGCAGGAACAGCACCACCGGCAGCACATAGACCAGCGCCACCACACCGAAGATCTTCCGGGTGCTGCTTTCCACCACCACCTTGTCGCCGGGCTGTGCGCCGATATCGTTTCTGGCCCGGGCCTTGATGGCAGCGCCGGTCATACCGCAGCCGGCGCACTCCTCGCAGTCGTGGCCGCAGGCGGACTTGCGAGGTACGGAGATCTCCGCGTAGCCGCCGCCCAGATCCTTTTCAATCGTTGCGATCTGTGTCATATCGTCATACCTTCTTTATCGTTGCTTATGTTGCGGGACGCTGCCCCGTTTCCGGCGCCGTATCCCGCCTGGTCACATGCACCGTCACCTCATAGCTGCCGCGCACCGTGACGCCGGACTCAGAGGATGCCGTAACGGTCACAGGCAGGACGTAGTCGCCCTCCTCTGTGATGCTACTGACATCCACGCGGGCGTGGATATCGGCGGCGGTGACCTTCTGGATCTCGTCCTCGTCACCCCACAGCATTACCTCCAGCGGCTCGCTTACTTCGGCCTTCAGGCCGTCGGCCACACCCTCGCAGTTGATGGTGTCCAGAGTGACCGTTCCCTCCGTGGTGCCGTCGATGGCCACCGTCACGACAGCCTCGCTGGTGCCGTCCGTGGTGGTCACACCGGCGGGCAGCTTGATGGTATAGGTATAGGGGCCGTTCAGTCCCGGCACCAGATCCTCCACATAGATCCGATCCAGCGTGATCTTGCTGATGGTATCCAGCGTGCTTCCCTCACCCACAAGGGTAACGGAGGCGGGCGTGATCTTCACATCCACGGACTTCATCAGCTCCGTCCCCACCATCTCCATCTCCAGCGGCACCGTCTTGGTGGTGCGCACCGGCACCGTTACCTGGATCAGCTTGGTGGAGGCCCGGATGTTATCGTTATAGACCGGAACGTCATTGGCATCATACAGGGTGTATTCCAGCGTTTCGATCAGCGTGCTGGTGGCGCCGGCCAGATTCACCGTCACCTTGGCGTGGTGGACATTCAGCATATCCTCCCGCTCGGCCCGCAGGGTCAGCGTCTGAGGATCGATGGTAATGTCGCCGGTAAAGTAGCCGTCGGCCACCTGACCCTTGACCTCCACCTCCACGGGAACAGGCTTACTGTAAAGGGTGCCCACCGTCACGGTGATATTATAGATGCTTCTGCTCTTCACCGAAACATCCGAAGGGGAAATGCCGTTGGGCAGTATCCAGCTGTAATTCAGCGTCTGCACACCGGCGGACGCGATGCCGCTGGTGTCCGCCACGATGCGGACCTCGGAGGGATCCAGCTTCATCAGCACCCACCGCTTGCCCTCCAGTGTCAGATCCACCGTCGTATCATAGCCGGACAGCAGCATCAGGCCGTTCTCCGCCAGAATGGTGTCCTCATTGGTGAACTCCACCGGGATATCCTTGATGACCAGCTCCGAATTGGGCGAGTCGTAAAACTCCATATAGCACCACAGCGCCAGCGTGATCAGCACGGCCAGCACGATCTGCACGACTTTTCTATTCTTCTTCTCCATCGTCGTCCTCCTTTCCCAGACGCTTCAGGAACGACAGCAGCAGCAGAGGCTGCGGCTTGTCCGCTTCCTCCTCGGACGGCATCAGCTCGTTGCGCAGCAGCTTGCCCAGCGTTTCGGGCATCAGGTGCCGCTTGAGCATGCCGCCGATGGCCACGGAGATGGAGCCGGTCTCCTCGGAGACGATGACCACCACCGCGTCGGAATTCTCGCTCATGCCGATGCCGGCGCGATGGCGCATGCCAAGGTCGCGGCTCAGGTTCACGTTCTTGGACAGCGGCAGCATGCAGCCGCCGCCGACGATCCGCCCGTGCCGGACGATCACCGCGCCGTCATGCATGGGGGCCTTGACGAAGAAGATGTTCTTCAGCAGCTCGCTGACCACCTCGCAGTCCAGCTCCGTGCCGGTGCGGACGATATCGTCCAGATTGATGTTCCGCTCGAACACCATCAGCACGCCGGTCTTGGTGCGGCTCATCTCGCTGCAGGCCACCACCGTCTGGTCGATGGCCTTCTCCAGCTCGGTGATCTCACTTTCCGTGCGGAATACCCGCATCAGGCGGATATTCTTGCTGCCCAGCTTCTCCAGGATCTGGCGGATCTCCGGCTGGAACAGGATGATCAGCGCCAGGATGCCCATCTCCGCCACGCTTCGCAGCACATAGTAGACGGCGCGAAGATCCAGAGCGCGGGCCGCCAGCAGCGCCAGCAGGAAGATGCCGATGCCCTTCAGGATATTTTCCGCACGGGTGCTCTTCACCAGCGACAGCAGCTTATAGACCAGGAAGAATATGATGGCCACGTCCAAAAAGTCCGTGATCTTGAGAAGTGTTAAGTACCTCCCAATATCCTCCATCAATGACAGCACTTTGTCCATGGCGTGTTCCCTCCCCTCTCGGGTGTGATTTTACGCATAACAATAGATACTAACATTATATAAAAGATATTGGGAAAATGCAACAAAAATTCTGTGACCAGAGTGTTACATTTTACGAAGGGTGGTTTGCAGTATCTGTGCGAACTGCACCACCTGCCGGGACGTATTGAACGCCGACGGGCTGAAGCGCACCGTGCCGGTTTTCAGCGTTCCCACCGTGCGGTGGGCCAGCGGCGCGCAGTGCAGCCCCGCCCGCAGGGCCACGCCCTGCTGGGCCATAGCCTCCCCCAGCTCCTCGCAGTCCACGCCCTCTGCCACGAAGGACAGTACGCCGGTCTGATGGCGGAAGCCCTCCTGCCAGAACAGGCGGATCCCCTCCGTGTGCCGCAGCAGCTCCACCGCCTGCATGGTCAGGCGGCGCTCATGGGCGGCAATGGTCTCCACGCCGGTGCGCTGCACATAGCGGATGCCCTCCAGCAGGCCCGCGATGCCCGGCATGTTGTGGGTGCCGCTCTCCAGCCGGTCCGGCAGCATATCCGGCATGGTCTGCAATTTGGAAAGGCTGCCGGTGCCGCCGTACAGCAGCGGCGCGGTCTCGTGGTTGCACAGCAGCAGACCCGTACCCTGGGGGCCGTACAGGCCCTTGTGACCCGGCATGGCGATGAACGCCGCATGCAGCGCGTCCATCCGCACCGGCAGGATCCCGGCGGACTGGGACGCATCCAGCAGGAAGGGCACCCCCGCTTCGGCGCACAGCGCCGCCATCTCCTCCACCGGCTGCACGCAGCCGAACACGTTGGACACATGGTTGCAGATCACCGCATCCACCCCCTGCGCCAGCGCCTCCTTCAGCTCTTCCGTCATTCTTTCCGGCTGGAAGGGCGGCGTATTCAGGACGGTCAGCGTCACGTTTGGGATGGCGTGGAGCGGCCGGGTAACGGCGTTGTGCTCATATCCGGAGATCACCACATGGCTGCCCGGCTGCACCAGTGTGTGGATGGCGATATTCAGGCCGTGGGTGGCGTTGCTGGTAAAGATCACATTGGACTCATCCGCCACGCCGAACAGCTTTGCCGCCGCGGCGCGGCAGGCGTAGTCCGTCTCCTCCGCCAGTCGGGTGGCCTGATGGCTGCCCCGTCCCGGCGAGGACATAGTGTTGACCGCCCGTGCCATGGCACAGCGGACGGAGGCCGGTTTTTCCAGCGTGGTGGCTCCGGAATCAAAATAGATCATAGCGCCACCTCACTGTACCCGGCGTGGTCATGACGCAGGATGCGTTCCGGCGTCAGCTGGGCCTGCCGCAGGCGCTCCTGCGCCGCGTCGAAGTCCGCGGCGTCCACCCGCACCGCGTAGGTGCAGCCCTGCCGGGCAAATTCCGCCGGCACCCGCTGCACACTGGCATGGATGCCGCCGCTGTTCAGTACACGGGCCATCCGCTGAGCCTGCGTGGCAGACCGCACCACAAAAAGATAATGATCCATGGTACACCTCCTCCATTCCAATGTATGAAAAGAAAACACAGGAGGCCACTGAAACCTCCTGTGTTCCCATATATTTATTGTTTTTCCACCAGTGCCACGGCGTGGGCTGCCATGCCCTCCCCCGCTCCGGTAAAGCCCAGATGCTCCTCAGTGGTGGCCTTGACGCTGATCTGCGAGACATCCACCTCCAGCGCGGCGGCGATGTTCTGCCGCATGGCCTCCCGGTAAGGGGACACCTTAGGGGCCTGGGCGATCAGCGTGGCGTCGATGTTCACCACGGCATAGCCCTGCTGCCGGAGGTACTCCCCCACCCGCTTCAGCAGCACCATGCTGGAGATGTTGTGAAAGGCCTCGTCATTGTCCGGGAACAGCTTGCCGATGTCCCCGGCGGCGACCGCGCCCAACAGGGCGTCCATCACGGCGTGGGTCAGCACATCGGCGTCGGAGTGGCCGTCCAGCCCGCGCTCCCACGGGATGGCAACGCCGCCCAGGATCAGGGCCCGGCCCTCCGCCAGACGGTGTACGTCGTACCCGTGGCCGATCCGCAGCGCCGTCATTGCGCCGCCTCCCGCTGCCGCAGGATGGCTTCCGCCACCGCCAGATCCGTAGGCGTGGTGATCTTGATGTTCCCCTCGTCGCCTGCCGCCAGCCATACCTGCTTGCCCAGGCGCTCCACCGCGCCGCAGTCGTCGGTAACGGTCTCGCCGGAGAACAGCGCCGACTGCAGCGCCGCCTTCAGGATATTGGCCTGAAACACCTGGGGCGTCTGCACCGCGTAGAGGGTGCTGCGATCCGGGGTGGACAGCACCAGTCCGTTCCCGTCCGCGATCTTCACCGTGTCCTTCATGGGGATGGCGGGCGCCACCGCGTGGGTCGTGCCGCCCAGACGGATCATCTCGTCGATCATCTCCGGCCGCACCAGCGGACGGGCACCGTCGTGAATGGCGATCAGCTCCGCCTTGGGGTCACATTCCAGCGCCGCCGACAGCACCGATTCCGTGCGGCTCGCGCCGCCCTTGACCACCTTCACCCTTTTCCGGAGGCCGGAACGGGCGCACAGCGCCGCCACCTCCTCCAGATTCTCCTCACTGGCGGCCACCACGATCTCGCTGACCAACTCCGCCTGATCAATGGCGCAGATGGTGCGCATCAGCACCGGTGCGCCGCCCAGACGGGCAAACATCTTATCCTGCCCACCCATGCGGGTGCTGGAGCCGGCCGCCGCCACGATCATGCTGCACAGCGGCCGCGTCTTATCCTGTATCCTCTGTACCGTATTCCAAAAGCCCATTTTATCTCCTTACTCTGCCAGTACGCTGCGGCTCAGCAGCTGCTCCGCCCCGTCATAGCTGAGATCCTCCACCAGCATGACCTCGCTCAGCAGGATCTGCTTGGCGCTGCGCAGCATCTTGCGCTCCACCGTGGAAAGTCCCCGGCGTGCCTCGCGGCTCATCAGGCCCTTGATGACCCGTGCCACCTCACGCAGATCGCCGCTTTTGATCCGCTCCATATTCTCCCGATAGCGGTGGTTCCAGTTCTCGGTCATGTCCTCCTCCGTCTCGCGCAGGGAGGACAGCATCTCGGAGAGCTGCTGGCGGCTGATCGGCTGCCGCAGACCCACCGCGCCACTGTTGTCCACCGGTATTTTCAATGTCAGTCCACTTAAAGGCGCGGTAAATACATAGTAACGCGCCAACGCGCCGCTCAGACGCTCCTCGGTGATCTCCGCGATCACACCCGCCCCATGCATGGGGTGCACAACCTTTTCACCCACGGTATACATACCGTCCCTCCTTTTCACAAACTGCTGATATCATCTTCCTTATCATTTGATGCTTCCATTATAGCCGCTTTTTTCGCATCTTGCAAGAAAAGAAACACAATTTTCTCCGTTTTATACGGTATAAGAGCCTCGCAGAGTTCGCGCCCGCGTGCAAACGCCAAGGAGCACCGTTCCAAAGAACGGTGCTCCTTGACCTTGTATTACTCTTCCTGTTGGAAGTGTTGTCGGGGTTCAGCGCTTGTTGCTGTGATACCAGATCTTCTGCTTCTGGGCAGCTTGGATCAGCTCCTCGCGGAAGTCGGGGTGGGCAATGGAGATCAGCGCCTCGGCGCGCTCCCAGGAGGACAGACCTTTCAGGTTCACGCAGCCGTACTCGGTGACCACATACATGGTGTTCACGCGGGTATCGGTGACGATGCTGCCCTCGGCCAGCGTGGGACGGATACGGGAGGCCAGCGTGCCGTCCTTCTTCTTGAAGGTGGAGGAGAGGCAGATGAAGCTCTTGCCGCCGTTGGACAGATATGCGCCCAGCACGAAGTCCTGCTGACCGCCTGCGCCGGAGATATGGCGGATGCCGGAGGTCTCGCTGCTTACCTGGCCGTACAGGTCGATGTCCACCGCGTTGTTGATGGACATGAAGTTATCGATGGCCGCGATGGTGCGGATATCGTTCACATAGCTGACAGGCGCGGCCATGCACATGCGGTTGTCATCCAGGAAGTCATAGACCCGCTGGCTGCCGGCGGCGAAGGAATAGGTCTGGCGGCCATGGTCGATGCTCTTGTTGGCGCCGCTGATCTTGCCGCACAGGGACAGATCCACAAAGGCCTCCACATACATCTCGGTATGGACGCTCATGTCGCGCAGGTCGGACTCGCACAGCAGCATACCCACGGCATTGGGCATGCCGCCGATACCCAGCTGGAGACATGCGCCGTTGGGGATGCGCTCCACCACCTGCCTGGCCACGGCCTTGTCGATCTCCGTGGGAGGCGCGGACAGCAGCTGGCCCATGGGGTCGTTGCGGCCCTCCACGATCATGTCCACGTCGGAGATATGTACGCTCTCGCCGAAGCCGCCCAGACAGCGGGGCATGTTCTGGTTGACCTCCACGATAACGATCTTCGCCGTGTCGCAGATGGCCTTCATGTGGGACGCGGAAACGCCGAAGTTGAAGTAGCCGTGCTTATCCATGGGGCCCACCTGGATCAGGGCCACATCCGGCGGATTGATGTGATCATAGTAGTAGCGGGGCAGCTCGGAATAGCGCATGGGCTCATAGAAGCAGGCGCCCGTCTCGATGTGCTTGCGCTCGAAGCCGCTGGTGTGGTGGGAGTTATAGATGATATGCTTGGCAGGCTCCTCGATATCGAAGATGGCGGGCTTCCACAGGGCGATGCCGCCGCGGACCTTCACATCCTCCAGCTCCGGGGCGCGGCGTGCCAGCGCCTCATCCAGAACGTGGGGATGGGTGTTGCAGAAGCCATAGTCTACCCAGTCGCCGGACTTGATCACTTTAACGGCTTCGTCTGCCGTGGTCAGCTTGGATTGATACATACCCAGAAATTCTTCGTATGCCATTTTTATATGCCTCCTGTTTTCTTTCTTTTCTATCCCTGGTTTTCTCTCTGGTTCAATACTTTACTACTTCGTTAAAAAAATATCAACCCATTTCGTTAAAAAAATATCAAATTCAGCGGCTTGCCCAAATTGAGATTGTCAAAACTGTAACAATTTGACAAATTTTATTCCAGATATTTCTTTTTCTTCCATCTTTTCTTATGGGTAAACACAGTTTCGCAAAAAGAGAAGGCAGCCGCCGCAGGCAACTGCCTTCTCTTTCCTGTTCAGCTCTGCCACATAAGGCCCGGTCTTGGGGCAGCGATTCCATCTTCGGTCATAATCACATCCGCCCCCACCGGCGAGAAGCTGTAATTTCCATGGCCCAGCTGTGTAACGAGACTGCTGCGCACATAGGCGGCGTATTGCAGGCCGTCCTTTCCGAACACGCTCACCATCAGCTCGCCGTTTCCGTCATAGGCGGCCGCGGCCAGATACCGGCCGTTATAGGCCATCGCATAGTCCGCATCCACCGTGGGGATCGCGCTCCACAGCCCATAGTACTCCACCTCGTCCCGCTCGTCATAGTACAGGAAATAGCGGTGCTGTGTGCCGTCCTTGTCCTCCACATAGCTGTAATCCGGCGCGTCGCAGAGGAATTCACCCTTGTATCCCTCCCTGTCGGGCGTCAGCAGCGCCACGCGGGAGCTTCCCAGCAGCAATACCAGATAGCCGTCTCCCTGCCGCATGCTGACCGTGGGATACTCCCGGTATTCGCAGGTGAGGGTGCTCTCCTGGTCATCCTGCGGCGGGTCGATGCGATAGCCGGACCAGTCCTCCTCCACCGGGCGGTAGTCACCGAACGCAACGCTCCAGCTATCTCTATAGTACCAGCTATCCATAAAGATAGTGTCGGAAGATTCCCGCACCTCCGCACCGTCGATATCCAGCCGCTGCACCAGATGGTAGTCGCTGCTGTCCAGCACATGCAGCACGAAGCGTTCCTCCTCCACCGTCACCAGCAGGATGTATTTGCCGTCGCTGCTCTGCTCCAGCCGCGCCACACGCTGCGTCTCGATGTCCAGCGGATATACCAGACGGCACTCCGCCGTCACTGGCAGATACTTCACATAATAGCCGTTGTCGACCGTCTCCTTCGCCTCACGGACGGGCATATCCCACAATCCGAAGCCCTCCGGTGCCCAGTCCGCCTGAGGCTCCACATCCGCCGGGAAGCCCGCCGTCACCAGAATGTGGTCGCCGCTGTTGACGTAATAGGGCGTAAAGCGGTTCTGCATATACCAGTTTCTGGTGCCGACGTAATCCACCACATCCTCGCCATCGACCCCCGTGCCAAAATCGAGGGACAGCTCAAAAAAGTCGTACTTCCCCACCGGGACACGCAGCTTATCAAAGGCCAGCTCTTCCTGATAATATACGGAAGGGCCATCCGAGTTCCAGCTGTCTTCCAGATATACGGGATAGGTGTCGTAATAGTCGATGGGATAGACCCGGCGGGCCGCCTCCATGCGTTCGCTCTCATCGCCGTGCTCTGCCTCCGCCCACAGATCCTTCACGATGGGATCATTTATGTTGTAGGCGTCCACCGCGCTGCACGTCAGTCGTGTCCTGTCGGTCTCATTATCCTTCCGGCTGTAATAGGTCTGCTGCTGCATATTGCGGTACGTCACAAAGAAATCCGTGTCGCTTTCACCGGTGGCCGGGGCATAATCGGTGTACCACAGCATGGTGGTTCCCAGCATGATACGGTGATCCACCAGCAGCCCCTGGGCGGCGCTGGCGTCTCCGATGGAGTCCACCACCTGCATCTCAATGGGGGTGGCTTCCTTCGCCGTGTGGATGTTCAGCGCCGCGATGCCGCCCACCGCCAGCACCAGCGCCAGCGCGACGATCAGGATGCGTCGTTTCATGTCACCCCTCCTTGCCGGTCAGATCGCTGAGGGCGCGGCTGACCCGGTCGTTCCGATAGTGATACGTCTCCTTCACATAGGTCATCAGATCCTTGCCCTGCTCCTCCAGCTCCTCCACGGTGCAGTCGCCCACCAGCTCGCCCTTGTTCAGCAGCACCGCGCGGGAGATGAAGTCCTTGACCTCCTCCAGCAGATGGGTGGACAGCAGCACCGTCTCGTGCTCCTCCAGAATGCCCAGCAGCACCTTGTAGAAGTCCTCCCGGTTGAACACGTCGTTCCCGGCAAAGGGCTCATCCATCAGGATATAGTCCGCGCCCTGCGACAGGGCCATGACCACCTCGAACTGGTTCTTCATACCGGCGGAGAAGGCACGCAGCGGCTTATCCATGGGCAGCTCGAAGAACTTCATCAGCGCCTGAAAGCGCTTGTCGTTGAACCGGGGGAAATGGGCCTGATAGAAGTCGCGATGGCCCTTGGGGGACAGGGCCGGGAAAAAGGAGTGCTCGCAGGTGGCGAAGCTGAGCCGCTCAATGTTCTTCTCGGTAATGGGCGCGCCGTCCAGTGTGACGGTGCCCTCATGGGACAGCAGGCCCAGCATACACTTCAGCAGCGTGGTCTTGCCCGCGCCGTTTTCCCCGAACAGTCCCACGATCTGCCCCTGCGGCAGCGTGAGGGAAACATCCTTTACAGCCTCTGTCTTTCCATACTTTTTGCTGATATTCTTCAATTCGATCATCTGGCACCCCTCCTTATGGCAGCTTTATTGAATACGGCGAAGCCGCAATCTCGTTCATCGCCCGCTGAATGTTCTCCGGCGTGGGCAGGCACTGCGCCGGTGTAACGAAGCGCCACACCAGCCACGTCGCCGCCAGCAGCACCACGCCCAGAAGCAGCAGCAATCCCATGACCCGCAGCGGAACGCTCCAGACCTGGCGGCGCAGCAGGCTGCGGCCCTCCGGCAGGCGGCGCATGAGATAGATGCTGCGGCTGCCCTGATAGTAGGAGCTGTACAGCAGCGCCGCCGAGGCCAGCGTCAGCACCAGCGCGCCGCCGGTCACATAGACCGTGAGCATGGCATACCGGCTGAATCGCGGCATGATCGCCCCCGGCATAAGCCTCTGGTACTTTGAGCCCCAATCCCAGAACAGGTTCCGGTAATCCTCCGGATAGCTGCCCAGAAACAGGATCGCGCACAGCAGCGCCGTAATGGTCAGCAGGGCGATGATCCAGCCCTTCACCTGCGCCGCGTCCATGTTGGGCGGCAGCAGTCGGGAAAGCTTCCGTTCAGACCGCATTATCGTCACCTCCCATCAGTATGCAGAAGGCGGCGCCCGCCACGCCCAGCAGAAGCAGCATCAGCAGCAAATAAGCCGCGCTCAGCATAAGGCCGCAAAAAAAGCTGCCGATGGTGCCCCCCAGCGCCAGCAGCACCAGTGGGCTGAAGCTGCCGTGACGCTGGCGATAGGAAAACAGCACCGTGGTGAAGGACACCGCCAGCACGGAGGAAATGCTCAGCCCCCACATTGCCGGGTCCTGCAGCGGCATCAGGTGGTGCAGGAACGTATCCGTGTAGCACAGCATCATCATGGTCTGCGATCCGACCTGGCCGTACCACTCCGGCACCTTCCCCTGGCTGTGCAGCAGCACGCCGTATAGCGTCAGCGCCAGCACCGCCCAGAAGAACAGCAGCATCGCCGCGTGATACCCTGCCCACAGCAGGCAGGCGGTCTTTTCCCGCACCCGCAGCCGCCGCACCGTGTAGTCCGTCTTGACGCCATAGCCGCAGCCGGTCAGACACATGACCGCCACGATGGCCGTGAAGCCCACGGCGCACACCACCGGCGCGCGGCTGAGCCCGATCACATCATCTAGATAGGGCGTGTTGTACGTATACGGCACCGGATTGCCATCGAAATCATAATGGTATTCTGTGATCTCCTGAGGCGTGGGATACCGGTACACCAGAAAGCCCGCCAGCAGCGCCGTCACCAGCGTGATCAGCAGTATTTTATAGAGACTTGACCGGGCGTACAGCCCGACCGTGGAAAGATACCGGTTCATTCGCTCTCCTCCTCATACAGCTTTCCGATCAGCGACATGGCCTCCGCCGCCGTCAGACCCATGCGCTTCATATCCCGTACCATGCCCCGCAGCTGGTTCTCCGTCAGCTCCCGTCGCAGCGCCTGCCGCTGCTGCTCCGTGGCGTGGACATAGCTTTTCGCCCCGGCGTGGGACTGCACCAGCCCTTCCTCCTCCAGCAGGCGGTACGCCTTCTGGATGGTGTTGGGGTTCACCGTCAGCAGCGCCGACAGCGCCCGGCGGGAGGGCATCTCCTCCCCGTCGGCAATGGTACCGGCGGCCAGCCCCTGCTTAATATAGCGCATGATCTGCAAATAGATGGGCTGTCCCTCCGTCTGGACAAAGCCCCCGAAATCGATCACAGCTCCCGCCTCCTTTCAGCCTGTAATTGCGCTTTTTTCAATTTCTGACATTCTCAGATCAGGTAGTCGGTTCAGCCGGAAGCTGCATATACTGACCGGCTTCCGCTTCGGGCAGTTCACTTCCGGCTTCTGTACTGCCGCAGGCCACCGTAAAAACCAACAGCGAAACCACGGCAAATGCCAATACTTCAATCACTCTCTTCTTCATGTCCACACGCTCCTTTCTTCAACTGTACTATTCGTATAACACAGTTCTCAACTGTATTATATGCATAGTACAGTTCATTTGTCAAGCTTTATTGTGGGGAATTTTACTTAGATTTTACAAAACAGCGCCAGCGGATTTGACATTGCCCTGCTATTCTGATACTGGATGTAAAATGAATGTCATAAAATGAGGAGAGTTACATGGATATTTTTAAGGTACTGACCATGATCGGCGGTCTGTGCCTGTTCCTGTTCGGCATGAACCTGATGGGACAGGCTCTGGAGCGCCGCGCCGGCGGCAAACTGCGGACGCTGCTGGACAAAATGACAAGCAATGTATTCGCCGGTTTCCTGACGGGCCTCGGCATCACCGCCATCATCCAGAGCTCGTCGGCCACCACCGTCATGGTGGTTGGCTTCGTCAACTCCGGACTGATGACGCTGCGGCAGGCCATCAACGTCATCATGGGCGCCAACGTGGGCACCACCGTCACCGCGTGGCTGCTGAGCCTGGCGGGCATCGACAGCGGCAACGTGTGGATCAAGCTGCTGAAGCCCACCTCCTTCACCCCGGTGCTGGCGCTGATCGGCATTATTTTCTATATGTTCTGCAAGGACACCAAGAAGAAGGACACCGGCATGATCCTGCTGGGCTTCGCCACGCTGATGTTCGGCATGGACACCATGAGCGGCGCGGTGGCGGGCCTGAAGGACGTTCCCGGCTTTGCCGAGCTGTTCATCATGTTCAAGAACCCCATTCTGGGCGTGCTGGTGGGAGCGGTGCTGACGGGCATCATCCAGTCCTCCTCCGCCTCCGTGGGTATTCTGCAGGCGCTGGCCCTGACCGGACAGGTCAGCTATGCTGCCGCCATCCCCATCATCATGGGCCAGAACATCGGTACCACCGTCACGGCGCTGCTGTCCTCCGTGGGCACCAATAAGAACGCCAAGCGCGCAGCCGTGGTGCACCTGATGTTCAACGTGATCGGCGTGGTGGTGCTGCTGACAGTGTTCTGCATCGTCAAGGCCATCTTCGCCCCGGCCATTCTCAACGAATCCGCCACCATGTACGGCATCGCCATCGCCCACTCCCTGTTCAATATTCTGTGTACCGCCATGCTGCTGCCCTGCGGCAACCTGCTGGAAAAGCTGGCCATCCGTCTGGTGCCTGACGCAGCGCAGGAGGAGCAGGCCGTGGAGCTGGACGAGCGTCTGCTGGCCACCCCCTCTCTGGCGCTGCAGCAGTGCCGTGCCGTGGCCGATGACATGGCGGTGTGCGCCGTACGGGCGCTGGAAAACGCCCTGACCGCTTTTACACATTACACCCTGGAGCTGGCGGAAAGCATCCGCAAGGACGAGGATCGCTGCGACCACTACGAGGACGTGATCGGCACCTATCTGGTGAAGCTCAGTGCCCAGAAAATGGGCAGCAGCGAAAGCGAGGAGGCCACCGAGCTGCTGAAAACCATCGGCGACTGGGAGCGTATCACCGACCACGCCGTGAACGTGCTGGAATCGGCGGAGGAGCTGCGTGAGAAGGGTCTGTCATTCAGCGGCACCGCCCAGGCGGAGCTGAACACCCTGTGCGACGCTATTCGCGAGATCCTGACGCTGGCGCAGAATTCCTTCGCCCAGCAGGACGCGGTCGCCGCGCTGAAGGTGGAGCCGCTGGAGCAGGTCATCGACGCGCTGAAGGAGGAAATGCGCACCCGCCACATCCTGCGGATGCAGCAGGGACAGTGCAGCATCGAGGCCGGCTTTGTCTGGTCCGACCTGCTGACGGATCTGGAGCGCACCTCCGACCACTGCTCCAATATCGCCGGGTGCGTCATCGACGCCGCCCAGCATAACCTGAACCTTCACGAAACGCTCCACGCCATCCGCCGAAGCGACGAGAGCTTCCAGCGCCGCTTCCGCTCCTATCTGGAAGCCTATCAATTGCCTACTCTTCCATCCATGTAAACGTGAAACGCCCTGCCGCCGAAAGGCGCAGGGCGTTTCACGTTATTCTTATAAAAATCCTCTGATATCCACTGCCAGCCGCTCCTCCAGCGCGATGAGCCGCTTGGTGATATCCTTGGAGGTCTCGTCCGCCGCCTTGTACTGGCTCAGGTACTGGCTCAGGGACTTTACCCCCATGTTGCAGCCATCGGTCATCAGGTCGGCGATGGTCTCGTCAGAATCGTCCATCCCCAGCTTCATGCCGGTTTTCATATGGGACATGCTCTTGGCAATGGGGTTGGGGTCTTTTCCGTCATCGCCGTACTTGTCCAGCAGCGTCTGGATCTCCGCCTTCAGCTTGTCGTGTTCAGTCTTACAGTCCGTCAGCAGGCGGCGGAAGCGCTTGTCCGCCACCCGATCCACCACGTCACTGATGGCCGAAACGCCCATTTTGATACCCGCGTCACACTCCCGCAGCAGCCGGATGGTATCCGGTTCCACCATTGGTCATCCACTCCTTTGCTTCAGATGACCTTAGTGTGTCCCGCGGCAGAAATTTTACACGCATTTCTGGGCCGCGAAAATAATCGCTCAGTCAAGCACGATCGCCTGCGCCGCACGCGCCAGCTGCTGCCGCGCCTGAACCGGCAGCTCGGAAAGCCGCATCGCCAGCGCGGCGGTCATGTCGCGCTCCTCCTCCGGCTGCGCGTCGGCGGGGTATCTTGCCAGCAGCGCCGCCAGCAGCTCCGGCGGGAGCTGCCGGGACAGGTGGAGCAGCTCGTCCTGCGTCCAGTCGCCGTCGTGCAGCACCTCCAGCATATCGCCAAAGGCGCTGACCCGGCTCATCACCAGCGCCGCCTTTTCCTCCGGGCCGCCGCACCGCGTCAGCTCCCGCAGCAGCGCGGCGTAAGCGCTGTCCTCCATCCGCTGGCCATAGCTCAACCGGATCACCGGCCGCTCCTCTGGATAGACTGGTACAGGCACAGCTTTTTCCAGCTTGCCAAGCGCCATAGCCCGCATCAGCGATGCCGCCAGCTTTGGGATACCGCGCCGCAGGTAGTCCGCCGCGCCGGTGGAACAGTCCAGCCGCCGCACCAGCTCTTCACAGGCGTCCGCCAGCAGTCCGGCGACCTCCGTACCTCCGGCAAGCCGTTCCGACAGCGCACCATGGTCGCAGGAAAGCGTCTCCGGCGGCTGTCCGGTCACCACGCAGCACAGGGCCGTCAGAGCCACAGGCTCATAGAGGTTGACGGGCAGCTGGGCATAATTCACGTCCACGCCGCACAGCAGCGGATGCACCGTCTCCGGCGCAAAGCACCGCAGAAAGCGGTTCTCATGATCCAGCTGCTGCAAATATACCTCGATAAATTCAATGCCCGTCAGACCAGGCCGTTCCATAAACGTGGGATAGTCCGCCGTAATGTGTGTCTCCTGCGGAAACAACGCCGGGCGGTACAGCTTGAAAAATCCGTCGATGCCCTCCACCGCCGTGGCGTGGTAGAATACGTTGGGGGTGGCAAACAGCTCCCGCTTCAACCGGCGGTGCAGCAGCCGCGCCGTGTGCAGCTTCCGCTGGATGCGCCGCTGCCCCGCCTCAAAGAGAGATGTCAGCGACTCCTGCCGCAGCAACTCCAGCGCCGCCTCCGGTGTGGGACATGCCTTCAGCGCCGCGCCGACGGTATAGTAAACGCCCGCCAGCAGCTCCTGCGCCTTCTCCACCCGGATAGAGCTGCTGGCGCCGCCGTTATACCGCTCCGACTGGATGGCCAGCAGCGACAGGCTGTCCATCTGGAACCGCTCCACCTCCGCCTGCGGCAGCAGGCCGCAGCGCCGCGCCTCCGTCAGCAGCGAAACAAGATACTCCCCCTGCCGCAGCGCCGTCGGGTCTATGGCATGGATGTTCGTTAATTCGTTCATGCGTTCTCCCCTGCCTGCGGCATATGAGCCGCCCGTCGCTCGTTCAGCTTTCGGGCCAGCGCAGGCAGAACGCTGCCGGACAGCAGCTCCAGCGAGCCGCGGCACTCCCCGTCAAAAGCCCGCTTCATATAGCCGATCAGCGCGTCATCGCCCACCACGTCATAGGTCTCGTTCTTAAAGCCGTAGAACAGCTCGATCAGCTCGTGCAGCGTCTCCTCATAGTTCTCCTTCGTCACATACGGCGAATCGCAGAAGGCCGCCGCCAGCTTCGGCGCGATGCCGTCTCCCAGCTCAATGCGTCCCGTTTTTCGTAAAGTTTCCGTCTGCGTCTGGGCCAGTGCCAGCGCCTGCCGCGGCGTCAGCCGCAGGCCGTGGGCGGAGGTCTCGCCGTTGCGCTCCAGCAGCGCGTCCGCCTGCTTTTTCTGCATCAGACCGGCGCTGTCCGCCAGAAACGGCATCATATCAAAGGTGCTTTCCATCGTACTTCTCCCTCCCGCTGCGCAAAAATGGAGTTGTACTATACAGCGCCGCCCCGTCCATGTCAATAGGATTTCCCCAAATAAATAACAGCTTCTTTGCGTTTTGATGAAAATTCATCGTTACGCAAAGAAGCTGTTGTGCGATCAAATATCTGTTACGCCTGCTGCGGCGCGTACTTCTCCAGAATCCCCCGCAGAGCCGACAGCGAGCTGGTGTGGCACCGCTCGATAATGGTGTCCGCGCCCTTCATCTCGCTCAGCGCGCCCTGCACCAACTTGTGGGACATGGTGTTGGTGAAAAAGATCATCAGGTCGGGGCTGCCCAGCTTGTTCTTCAATCCGCCGGAGGTCTTTGTCACCACCTTTGCCTGACAGCGATAGGCCTGGCACAATTCCTTATAGCGGCGCTCCATGCACTCATTTCCGCCCAGTATCACAACGCTCATAGATCGTCTCCTTTTCCGCAATTTCCTATGGTCAAGGTCAAGGCCCCATACACGCTTCGTTTTAGTTATCATATGCTAACCGATGTACAAAGTATATCATGCCTTTTCGCGGTTGTCCAGTGCTAACTGCAAAAAAGGCATGAAAATTTTAGATGACATCTGTCCCATCCACCATCAGGCGGTAGGAATCGTCCATATCGCAAACCCACGCATACCAGTGATAAAGGCCCATGGTCCCGTTTTCCGTCTCAACGGTCTCCTGCGCCGCCGGATAAAATACCGAACCGCAATTGTCCGCGACCACCGCATCGCCGCTGTTTACCGTCACGGAAATATAGTAGTCACGGCTGTCCTTCAGATGATAGATCATAACCGTCGCCGTCTCGGACGCATTGACCGTCCGCTCTACCGAAAGACCGCCGGACGGGCTCCACCGGTCGCCGTTTCTTGCCACACAATCCACCTGATAGCCGGACGCTCCGTCCCTTGCCGCCACAAATGCGCTGTCCTCTCCCTCCAGTGTCAGGATGATCTCCCCTTGGTTCTTCCACTGAAAGGACTCCTCCGGCGAGGAAAATACCTGCGTCCGGTGGATCATGGGGATCAGTCCGATCACGGTCACAAGGACGGCGGCACCCAAAACCGTTCCGGTCCTGAACCAGCGCTTGCGGAAAATCGGGCGCTTTCGTGTCAGGGCAAACACCACCGCCACCACCGCCAGCCAGATCAACGTCAAAATGATTCCATACCGCATGATATACGCTCCTTTATTCCTCTGGCTGACAGCATGAAAAGGGCGGCGTATTCCGCCGCCCTTTTCATATGGCGCGAGCCGATCTGTAAGCCGGGTTCTGTCTTGACAGTCATCTATCTAGGCGTACCGTTGCCGGCACGCTCAAGCCACCCCGGGGACAGCCGGGCCAGCCATCGTCCCCATACCGGTGTTGCTCCGGATAGAGTTTACAGCATCGGACTGTTCCCAGCCGATGGGTGAGCTCTTACCTCACCTTTCCACCCTTACCTCGAAAGAGGCGGTATATCTCTGTTGCACTTTTCCTGAAGTCGCCTTCGGCGGGCGTTACCCGTTATCCTTGCCCTGTGGAGCCCGGACTTTCCTCATCGGCAGGCTTTCGCCTTGCCGCCGCGACTGTCTGATCCACTCGCAGACTCCATTTTACCCAACCGCGCCGCAAAAGTCAACGGCAAATCCCGTCTACGGAAAGGAGTTGTATTTTCCGGCGGCATATGCTATACTGGTACATTGATATAATAGGTATATTGTAGACATTTTCTTTTTTAAGGAGGTCTTTTATCATGAAGATCGTGGTTTTGTCCGGCGGCTTCTGCACCGAACGCCATGTGGGACTGGTCAGCGGCAGCGGCGTGTGCCGTGCCCTGCGGGAAAAGGGCCATCAGGCCATTTTCGTGGATATGTTCATGGGGCTGGAAAACTACCATGGCAAGCTGGAGGATATCTTTGACGCGCCTGACGGCCTGCTGGAAAAGGTGGCCATCGAAGAGACGGCTCCCGATCTGGAGGCTGTCCGGGCCGCGCGGCAGGACAAGAGCCCTTCTCTGCTGGGCAAGGACGTGCTGAAGGTCTGCGCCATGGCCGACGCGGTATTTCTGGCCATGCACGGCGCCAACGGCGAGGATGGCCGTATTCAGGCGGCGCTGGATCTGGTGGGCGTGCCCTATACCGGCTCCGGTTATCTGGGCAGCGCCATGGCCATGGATAAGGCCGTCACCAAGCGGATGATGGACTCTCTGGGCATCCGCACCGCCCCGTGGGTGGACGTACATTATACCAAGGACGATATTCCCCGTCTGACGCAGGAACTGATGGTGCCCTGCGCGGTGAAGATGGTCAACGGCGGCAGCTCCATCGGCATGGCCCTGCCCGACACCCGCCAGGAGTTGGAAAAGGCCCTCTACGACCTGCTGCCCTACGGCGGCCACGTGGTGGTAGAGAAGAAGATCAAGGGCCGTGAAATTCAGATTGCCGTGCTGGGCGACACCTATCTGCCCGCCGTGGAGATCATCCCCAAGGGCGAATACTTTGACTATGTGTGCAAGTATCAGAAGGGCGGCGCGGAAGAGATCTGCCCCGCGCCCATCTCCGACGAGGAGTGGCGTCAGGTGGGCGAGATGGCCCTGAAGCTCCATCAGGGGCTGGGGCTGGCCGTCTACTCCCGCAGCGACTTCCTGCTGGACGCCGAGGGCAAGGCATGGTGCCTTGAGATCAACACCCTGCCGGGTATGACCCCCACCAGCCTTGTGCCGCAGGAAGCGGCGCAGGTGGGGCTCAGCTACGCCGACCTGTGCGAGAAGATCGTGTTGGATTCCATCGAGGCCAGAAAGGCGGAATACAGATGACCGGCTGCACCGTAAAGGAGCTGTGCGCCGCTGCGGGCGGCACGCTGCTGCAACAGAGCGGCGCGGTGGTGACGGAGGTCTCCACCGACAGCCGCAGCATCCCCAACCGGGCGCTGTTCATCCCGCTGGTGGGTGAACGGTTCGACGGCCACGACTATCTGGACGCGGCGCTGGAACGCGGCGCGGCAGGCTGCCTGACAGCCAGAAAGCCCACCTCCTTGCTGAAAGACAAATTCTACATTCAGGTGTCCGACACGCTGGAGGCCCTGAAGGCGCTGGCCTCGTGGTATCGTGACAAATTCGCCATCCCCATGGTGCAGGTCACCGGCAGCGCCGGAAAGACCACCACCAAGGAGATGATCGCCGCCGTGCTGAGCCAGCGGTTTTCCACGCTGAAAACACAGGCCAATTTCAACAACGCCATCGGCACGCCCATGACGCTGCTGAACCTCGCCCTGGAGCATCAGGCCGCTGTTATTGAGACCGGCATGAACCACTTCGGCGAAATTCGCTATCTGGGCGAGATGGTGCGGCCTACCGTGGCCGTTATCACCAACGTGGGCGACGCACATATCGAAAACTTAGGCGGCACGCGGCAGGGCATTTTGCAGGCCAAGTGCGAGATCTTCGAGAATCTGCAGCCGGGCGGTCTTGCCGTGCTGAACGGCGACGATGAACTGCTGTCCGGTCTGGCGCTGCCCTTCGATACGGTGCTGTGCGGCCGGCATGAGCGCTGCGGCGTCCGGGTCACCAACGTGGCCGAGCACGGCATCGAGGGCGTCACCTGCACCGTCACCACAAGCCGGGATGTGTACGAGGTATCCATCCCCTCCCCCGGCGCGTATATGATCTATCCCGCCGCCATGGCCATCGCCATCGGCGAGCATCTGGGCCTGACCAAAGCGGAGCTGCTGTCCGGCATCGCCGCCTACCGTCCCGTAGGCAGCCGCATGCATCTGGTGCGTTGCAGCAGCGGCCGCATCATCATCGACGACTGCTATAACGCCAACCCCCAGGCCATGGCGGAGGCCCTGCGCATCCTGGCCCAGACGGAGCATCCCCGCCGCATGGCGGTGCTGGGCGACATGGGCGAGCTGGGCGACCTGACGGAGCAGGCCCACCGGGATATAGGTGAGCTGACCCGCACGCTGGGACTGGATACGGTGGTGGCCGTCGGCCCCAAAGCCAAGGCAATTCAGGACGCCAACCCCGACACCCTGTGGTTCCCCACGGTGGCGGAGGCCCTGAGCGCTATCCGGGCGGCGTTCACCGCCGGAACGGCGGTGCTGGTGAAGGCGTCCCACGCCATGCATTTTACCGATATTGTAAAAGATCTGGAATCGACAGAGTAAATTTTTATGGTAGACATTTCTGTGAAGGACGTTGTCAAGTCCTTCGATCTGGAAAAGAAAATACTGGACGGCATCACCTTTCAGGTGGACACCGGCGAACGGGTGGGCCTGCTGGGCAAGAACGGCGCGGGCAAGACCACGCTGTTCCGCCTGCTGACCGGCGAGCTGGAGCCGGACAGCGGCCAGATCGTCATTGCCACTGGGCGGCGGATCGGGCTCATCTCCCAGATTCCCGTCTATCCCGCCGGATACACGGTGGAGGACGTGCTGGACTCCGCCTTTGAGCGGATGCAGGCCCTGAAGGCCGAGATGGACGAGCTGACCGACCGGATGGCAAAGGGCGAGAGCGACAGCGCCATGCTGCGGCGGTACGATCACCTGACCGCCAGCTTCGAGGCGCTGGGCGGCTACGATACCGCCACCGCCAAGAACAAGGTGGCCAACGGCCTGTCCATCGACGGTGATATGCGGCAAAAGCTCTTTGACCAGCTGTCCGGCGGCGAAAAGACCCGCGTGAATCTGGGGCGGCTGATCCTGGAGGACACGGACATTCTGCTGCTGGACGAGCCCACCAACCATCTGGACTTACAGGCCACGGAATGGCTGGAGGAGTACCTCCGCAAGTTCCACGGCACGGTGGTGGCCATCAGCCATGACCGCTATTTCCTGGACCGCACCGTGTCCCGCGTCATTGAGGTGTCCGACGGCAAGGCGGAGTTTTACAGCGGCAATTACAGCTTCTACGCTGTGGAAAAGGAGCGCCGCTATCAGGAGCGGATGAAGCAGTATCTGAAGGAGCAGGCCAAGATCCAGCAGCTGGAAAAGGCCGCCGAGCAGATGCACCTGTGGGCCTTCATGGGCAACGACGCCCTCCACAAGCGGGCCTTCAGCATGGAGAAGCGCATCGAGCGCATGCGCACCACCACCAGACCCACCAAGGCCAAGAAGATGGACGCACGCTTCGCCAGCCGTGAGTTCAAGGGCGACGAGGTGCTGCAATTCCGCGGCGTGACGAAGGCCTTCGACCAGCGGACGCTGTTCTCCGACGTATACCTGCGGGTGGAGGGCGGCGAGCGCATCGCCCTCATCGGTGAGAACGGCACCGGCAAGACCACGCTCCTCAATATGCTGACGGGGCGGGAGAGCTGCGACGGCGGCTCCATCCGTCTGGGGCCGTCGGTGAAGTGGGCTTATCTGGAGCAGGTCATCCACTTCGACCACCCGGAGCGCAATCTGGTGGACACCATGCTGTACGCCAAGAAGAACATCACGCCCCAGAGCGCCCGGAACCGTCTGGCGGCTTATCAGTTCCAGGGGGAGGATGTGTTCAAATCCGTCAGTGTCCTGTCCGGCGGCGAGCTGAGCCGCCTGCGGCTGTGCATGCTGATGGACGAGGAGATCAACTTCCTCATCCTGGACGAGCCTACAAACCATCTGGACATCGCCAGCCGGGAGTGGGTGGAGGAGGCGGTGGAGGCCTTTGACGGCACGCTGCTGTTCGTCAGCCACGACCGCTACTTCATCAACCGCTTCGCCACCCGCATCTGGGAGCTGGCGGACGGCACCATCACCGACTATCCCATGGGCTTTGCCCAGTACCGCGCCATGAAGGCGGCGGAGCCGAAGCCGGAGCCTGCGGCCCCGGTAAAGAAGGGCGACACCCGCCAGAGCCGCGGCAATCGCAGCCAGCAGGCAGCCCGGCGGCAGCTGACCATTTGCGAGACCGGCATCGCCAAATTGGAAAAGGAACTGGCGGCGCTGGACGAGGCCATGGCCGCCAACGCCTGCGACGCAGGCAAACTGAACGAGCTATTCACGCAGAAGCAGGAGACGGAAGCCCGGCTGGAACAGGAAATGGCCCGCTGGGAGGAACTGTCCCTGGCATTGGAGGAATCTTGACTATGAGCGACGTATTGTGTATCTATTACTCATTCAGCGGCAACACCCGCCGCGCCATGAAGGAGATCGCCGACGCGGTAGGCGCGGAGATCGTGGCCATCGACGACGGCGCCGACCGCAACGGCTGGCGCGGCCGCCTGCGGGCCGGTAAGGACGCCATGCGCCGCACCACCGCCCCGCTGAAGCCCTTCACCACCGAGCGGAATATCGAGGACTATAAGCTGGTGATCGTGGGCACCCCCGTGTGGGGCGGCCGCTGCTCCAGCCCCATCCGCGGCCTTTTGAAACGCCGCGGGCTGGAGATGTCCCGTGTGGCCTATGTGCTGACCCGCAGCGGCAACCGCCGCTGTGAGAGCGTCTATGACCAGTTGGACCTCTACACCGCTGAAAAGCACATTCTGGAGGTCTCCCTCCAGCCCGGCAGCGTGGGCTACACCTTCTGGCGGGACAAGTTCATTTCCGACGTGCAGAAGTATCTGGAGACCGGCCATGTTGGATAAGCTGGAAAAGATCGTCCGCCGTCTGGACGAAGTGGAGCGGCAGCTGTCCGACCCGGCGGTATACAGCGACCGGGACGCCATGACAAAGCTGAGCCGCGAGCAGAAGGAGCTGACGCCGGTAGCGGAAGCCTACCGGGCCTACGCCCGCGCGGAAGCCGACATCGCCGCCGCCACGGAAATGCTGTCCGACCCTGAGTTGAAGGAGTTGGGACAGGAGGAGCTGTCAGCCGCCAAGGCGGAGCGGGAACGGCTGACGGAGGAGCTGAAGCGTCTGCTGCTGCCCCGTGACCCCAACGACGACAAGAACGTGGTGCTGGAGATCCGGGCCGGCATCGGCGGCGAGGAGGGCGCGCTGTTTGCCGCCGACCTGCTGCGGATGTATTCCATGTATGCCGAGCGGCGGGGCTTCACGCTGGACGTGGTGTCCCTCAACGAGACGGAGCTGGGCGGTGTCAAGGAAGCCGTGGCCACCGTGGAGGGCGCGGGCGCTTACTCCCGCCTGAAATTCGAGGCAGGCACCCACCGGGTGCAGCGTGTGCCGGAGACGGAGTCCTCCGGCCGCATCCAGACCTCCGCCGCCACCGTGGCCGTCATGCCCGAGGCGGAGGAGGTGGAGTTCTCCATCGACCCCAAGGACTTGCAGATCGACACCTACCGCTCCAGCGGCGCAGGCGGCCAGCACGTCAACAAGACCGAGTCCGCCATCCGCATCACCCACCTGCCCACCGGCACGGTGGTGGAGTGTCAGGACGAGCGCAGCCAGTATAAGAATAAGGAGCGGGCCATGAAGATCCTGCGCTCCCGCCTGTATGAGGCAGAGCAGGAGCGGCAGAACGCCGCCATCGCCAGGGAGCGGAAGTCTCAGGTGGGCACCGGCGACCGCAGCGGCAAGATCCGCACCTATAACTTCCCTCAGAACCGTGTCACCGACCACCGGCTCACAGGCGACAATAAGAATTTCAACATCGCCGCCATCATGAACGGCGATCTCGATCCCCTGATCGACGCACTGACCCTGAATCAACAGACACAGCGCCTGCAAGAGGGCGCAGAATAAGAAGGGAGCAAATCACCATGTTAGCACCTATGAAAATGCACTATGACAAGTCCGGCCCCAATGTTGTCAAGGCCATGAAGAAGCGGCAGTTTGACGCCTACTACTGTCCCACCGCCGAAGAAGCCGTGGAAAAGGTGCTGGAGCTGATCCCCGCCGGCGACGTGGTCAGCTGGGGCGGCGTGGCCACTGTGGACGAGCTGGGCATCAAGGATCGCCTGCGCCAGCGGGGCCAGTCCCTCATCGACCGCGATACCGCCAGGACCCCTGACGAGCGCATGGACATGCTGCGTCAGGCCCTGACCTGCGACACCTTCCTCATGAGCAGCAACGCCATCTCCGAGGATGGCCAGCTGGTGAACATCGACGGCATGGGCAACCGCGTGGCCGCCCTGTGCTTCGGCCCCAGACAGGTCATCGTGGTGGCCGGTATGAATAAGGTGGCCGGTGATCTGGACAGCGCCATGTCCCGCGCCCGCCACATTGCCGCCCCCGCCAACGTCCAGCGCTTCGATGTCAAGACCCCCTGCGCCGTCACCGGCCAGTGCGGCGACTGCACCAGCCCCGACTGCTGCTGCGCCCAGATCGTCACCACCCGGTTCTCCAAGATCCCCGGCCGCATCAAGGTGGTGCTGGTAGGCGAGGAATTGGGTCTTTAAGAATCATTAAAACCATGGCACCCAAAGGCCCCCTTGTGTAAAGGGGGCTGTCTCGGCGTCAGCCGAGACTGGGGGATTGTCGGCTATCTGACGCCCCGATCTCGGAGGCTATGCCGCCGCAGCTGCCACCTCCCCTTACACAGGGGAGGCTTTCGGTGCAAAAAGTAGAAGAAATGAGGTTCGGATCGTGGAAACCATTGTATTCCACCCTGAAAAGGACAAAAACGCCATTACGGGAGCCGCCGCCATATTGCGGCGGGGCGGCCTGCTGGGCATCCCCACCGAGACGGTGTACGGTCTCGGAGCCGATGCTCTCAATGAAACGGCCGTGCTGCATATTTTCGAGGCAAAGGGCCGTCCCCAGGACAACCCTCTGATCCTCCATGTCCCCGGCGCGGACTGGCTGGAGCGGTACTGCCGCGATATCCCGCCGGAGGCCTACGCGCTGGCGAAGCGGTTCTGGCCGGGGCCGCTCACCATGATCCTGCCCCGCCGGGACAATGTGCCCCTGCGCACCACCGGCGGACTTGACACGGTGGGTGTGCGCTGCCCCGATCATCCCATGACGCTGGCCATCATCCGTGAATCCGGCATCCCCGTGGCCGCGCCCAGCGGCAACACCTCCGGACGGCCCAGCCCCACCACGGCCCGGCATATGCTAGAGGATATGGACGGCAAGATCGACGGCATCGTGGACGGCGGCCCCTGCGCCGTGGGCGTGGAGAGCACCATCATCGACCTGACGGTGACGCCGCCCCGTCTCCTCCGTCCCGGCGGACTGCCGCTGGAAGCGCTGGAGGAGGTGCTGGGTGAGGTGGCCGTGGACAAGGCAGTACGTCAGAAGCTGGCGGATGGCGAAAAGGCCAAGGCCCCCGGTATGAAATACCGCCACTATGCCCCCAAGGCTCCCGTCACCGTCATCACCGGCACGCCCGGCGCTTCCGCCGCCTACATCGCCGCCCATCTGACCGCGGACAGCGGCGTCATCTGCTTTGACGAATACGCCCCCTTATTTGAAGGACATATCATCCACCGTCTCGGCCCTGCCGCCGACAAGCTGGCCCAGGCCCGGCATGTGTTTGACGCGCTGCGCACCTTTGATGACACCGACGTGCCGGAGATCTTCGCCCAGTGCCCCGACGAGAGCGGGCTGGGACTGGCCGTCAGCAACCGGCTGAAAAAGGCGGCGGGCTTCCATGTGATCGAAGCGCCCCGTCCGCTGGTGGTGGGCATCACCGGCCCCACCGGCGCGGGCAAGACCAGCGCCCTGCGGGCGCTGGAGCAGCTGGGCGGCTGCGTGCTGGACTGCGATGCCATCTATCACGAGATGCTGCGCACCGACAATGATCTGCGCGGTGCCATCACCGCCGCCTTTGGTGACGTGTTCACCCCTGACGGCCAGCTGGATCGTCAGAAGCTGGGCACGCTGGTGTTCGGTGACGCGGCGCAGCTGAACCGGCTCAACGCCATCATCTATGACCAGCTGCCCCGTGAGCTGGATCGGCGCATGGCCCTCTCCCCCGCTCCCATCATGGGTATCGACGCCATCAATCTGGTGGAGTCCGGCCTTGCCAAGCTCTGCGACCGGACGCTGGCGGTCATTGCCCCGGCGGAGGATCGCGTCCGCCGCATCATGGCCCGTGACGGCATCACCGAGGAGTACGCCCGGCTGCGGGTGGCCGCCCAGAAGGACGATGCTTTCTACCGCACCCACTGCACCGACGTGCTGGTGAACACCTCCGCCACGCCGGAGGCGTTCCAGGCCGAGGCGCTGGCCTTTTTCCGGGAAATCGCCCGAAAATAGCGGCATTTTTCCCAAACGCAACCGCTGGTTGACAGATCTCCAAGCCTACTTTCTGGTGTGCAAACGCAAGATCAGGTATGCTATCCACAACAAAAGCGCTGCGG
This sequence comes from uncultured Oscillospiraceae bacterium, assembly GCA_934565655.1. GTDB lineage: Bacteria > Bacillota > Clostridia > Oscillospirales > Oscillospiraceae > Vescimonas. Next base: position 9,959 of record CAKTIE010000009.1, on the reverse strand, counting down.
CGCATACCAAATTCAGGAGGAGCCCATTATGATCTTAGCGGACAAAATCATGACATTACGAAAGAAGGCCGGTTGGTCGCAGGAGGAACTGGCCGCACAGCTGAACGTCAGCCGTCAGTCGGTCTCCAAGTGGGAGAGCGCGCAGTCCATCCCCGATATGGATAAGGTGGTGCAGATGAGCCGCCTGTTCGGCGTCACCACCGACTTCCTGCTGAAGGACGAAATAGAGATCGAGGAGCATACCCAGAGCGAGCCGGTGGACGAACCGCCCCTGCGGCGGGTCACCATGGAGGAGGCCTCCGCCTATCTGGCGCTGCGGCGGGAGGCCGCGCCGAAGATCGCGCTGGTCACCTTCCTGTGCATCATCTCCCCTGTGGCGCTGCTGATGCTGGCCGCCATGAGCGAGCTGTCCCGCTTCGGTATTTCCGAAAACGCCGCGGCCGGTATCGGCCTGTGCGTGCTGCTGGTGCTGGTGGCCATCGGCGTGACGCTGTTCTTCACCTGCTCCGCCAAAGTGCGGGACTTCGACTTTCTGGAGGAAGTACCCTTCGAGACGGAGTACGGCGTCAGCGGCATGGTAAAGGAGCGCAAGCAGAGCTTTGCCGCCGCCTATTCCCGGCTGAACATCATCGGCACAGTGCTGTGCATCCTGTCGGCGGTGCCGCTGTTCGTCTCCATGTGCATGGAGACCGCCGACGTTGTGTATGTGGCGGCGGTGTGCCTGCTGCTGATCATCGCCGGTATGGGCTGTGTGGCCTTCACCTATGGCGGCACCATCCAGTCTTCTATGGAGCGGCTGCTGGAGGAGGGTGACTATACCCGCCAGCAGAAATCCCGCCGCAGCATCAAGGGCGCGGTCAGCACCGTGTACTGGCTGCTGGTGACGGCTCTCTTCATGTGGTACACCTTCGGCCCCTCCAGCAACGGGCAGGCCAGATACAGCTGGTTCATCTGGGCCATCGCCGGTGTGCTGTACTCCGCGGTGATGCTGGTGGTGAACCTGATCCAGCGAAGCAAGCGATAAAGAAAAATGCACCTGCATCGGGTGCATTTTTTTCTGCGCAAAAACCGCGGTTTTTTTCAAAAAAGACTTGCAAAACGCGGAGTAATCGGTTATAATGGCACTGTTCTGAAGGATATGCACCTTTAGCTCAGTTGGTAGAGCACCTGACTCTTAATCAGGGTGTCCAGGGTTCGAGTCCCTGAAGGTGTACCAATTATAGCGAATCACCGACCCAACCGCCGGTGATTTTCTATATGGCCCGTTGGTCAAGTGGTTAAGACAGAGGCCTCTCACGCCTTTAACATCGGTTCGAATCCGGTACGGGTCACCAAAAAACGCCAAATGCTTTCGCATTTGGCGTTTTTCTTTATGCGGTCGTTTTCTTCGTCAGCATTCTGACGGCATATTTCAGGAACATCTTCACCGCCGGGGACACATCCGCCTTGGAGTTCATGGCCACGCCCAGCGTGCAGTACGAGGGCGGATCCAGAGGCAGCATGGCAATATCACAGATGCGCTTCTCGGTGATCAGCTGGTTCATGATGCTCATACCCAGGCCCTGCTCCACCATGGACATCACAGAGAAACTCTCCAGCGTGGTAAACTGCACATTCGGCTCGATGCCGTTCTGTAAAAACAGCGCCTCTATGTCGTCATCACAGCCCAGCGCCGGCATGATGAAGCGGTCATACTTGCAGTTCTCCAGGGGATAGACCTCCGCCTCGGCCAGCGGATGATTCCGAGGCAGCACCGCCAGCATGGGATCCTCCGCCAGGGGAATAAAATCATAGGGCATCCCCTCCTGATAGCTGAGGAAGCCGATATCCGCCGCACGGTCATCCAGCCATTTGGCCACCTCCTGCCAGATGCCCTCCATCAGTTTGATGCGGATCTGGGGATAGTCCTGCTGGAACGCCCGGATCACCGACGGCAGCCAATGGGTGGCGATGCTGGAATAGGAGGCGATGGTAACGCTGCCGATCAGCAGTCCGTTCATCTCCGCCGACAACTCGAAGATCCGATCCTCCTGCCGCAGGAACTCCCGCACCGTGGGCAGCAGCAGCTCGCCGTTCTCCGTCAGCGTCACGCCCTTGGTATTCCGGCGGAACACCGGGAAGCCCAGCTCCTTTTCCAGCGCCGTCACCAGCTGATTCACGCCGGAGGGCGTATAGCTCAGCGCCTCCGCTGCCTTGGAAAAGCTGCCCGTCTCTGCCGCCGCCAGAAATGCTCTGCACCGTGCTGTCTCCATATTTTTCCTCCTCGTATTGTCAGTCTCTCTTACACCTGTCATAATATTCTGTGGCTTTACTTTTCTTGTTAAATATTCTACTATATCATTACAGAAAGCACAAGCCCCAAATTATGTTTTAAGGAGGAATCTGCCATGAAAAACATCCGTGCTTACCTGACAACTGCCGTGGTTTCCCTCATGCTGACGGCAGTATCCGCCTTTTCGCTGAGCGGCGCCGCTCATTCCGCCGCCGTCTGCATCCCGCTGCTGTTCGGACTGGTCTTTTCCTGGAGCGCCGTCAAGGCCGCGCTGGCCGCCATGGACGGCGACATCCGCCGCGAGACCGCTGCCGTCCCCTGCTGCACCTGCTTCCGGCTGAAGCTGGCCTGAATACCATCGATTAACAAGGACAAACACGCCTGACAGCGTGTCTTTCCGGCGCTTTTTGCCCTTTTCACCTTGGCTTGCGCCAGCAAGCCTGCGTCTCAAAAGCCAAAAATCACTCGAAAATACATCGCTGGCAGGTGCCTTGCAGTTTTGCCGCCAGCAGAAATGTGTCCAGACAAGAAAAGGTCCGCAGAGAATACTTTCCGTATTGTCAAGGGACTTGATGTGGTATGGGCGCATTTCTGCCCGTCAAAACCGTGTCTGTCCTTATCAATCGATGGTACCATAATAAAATATCCGCATGCCGTGGCATGCGGATATTTTTTTGCGGTTCAGTTCTCTTTCTTTTCAAATTCCTCCGCCACGTCCATCAGCAGCTGACGGATGGGCAGATGCTGGGGACATGCCTTTTCGCACCGGCCGCATTTCACGCAGTCGGAGGCCTTATGTCCGGGACGGGCATGGACTTCATTATAATAGTAATCAGCGTTCCAGTCGTGATAAAGCTGCTTGGTGTTCATGGTGGCGAACAGATCGGGGATGGCGATATGCATGGGACAGCCGTCCACACAGTACCGGCAGGCGGTACAGGGGATCAGGTTCTTCCCCTTGAAGATCTCCTGCACCTTCTTCACGGCGGCAAGCTCCCGCTCGTCCAGCGGCCTGAACGCCTGCATAAAGCTGATATTGTCCTGCATCTGCTCCAGATTGCTCATACCGGACAGCACCATGGCGATCCCCGGAAAGCTGGCGGCAAAGCGGATGGCATAGCTGGCGGGGCTTCCCCCGTGCAGCTCGTCCAGCACGGCCCTGGCCTCCTCCGGCAGCTTCACCAGATTGCCGCCCTTCACCGGCTCCATGACGATCACCGGCTTGCCGAACTTACGGCACACCTCATAGCACTTCCGGCTCTGCACCGCGGGATCGTCGTAGTCCAGATAGTTCAGCTGGATCTGCACCACCTCGATCTGGGGATACTCCGTCAGGATCTGCTCCAGCACCTCCGCCCGGTCGTGGAAGGAAATGCCCACATGGCGCACCTTCCCCTCCTCTTTCAGGGCAAAGGCCGTCTCATAGGCGCGGCAGTTCTTGAAATGCTTGAAGATCTCCGCGCTCTGGGCGTGCATCAGATAGAAGTCGAAGTAGTCCACGCCGCAGGCGGCCAGCTGGCTCTCAAACAGAGGGCGGATGTCCTCCTCCTTCTTGAAATAGAAGTTGGTCAGCTTATTGGTCAGAATGTACCGGTCACGGGGATAGCGGCTGGTCAGGCACTCCTTCAGCGCCAGTTCGCTCTTGCCCTCCAGATAGCCGTGGGCGGTGTCAAAATAGTTGAAGCCCGCTTCCAGGAAGGTATCCACCATGCGGCAGGTCTCCGGAATGTCCACTTCCTTCTCCTGCATGGGCAGGCGCATGAAGCCGAAGCCGAAATTTCTCTTGAATTCTTCCATTGGGATCGCTCCTTTCCTTGCAGACGGTCAGTCGATGTTGATATCCGCCACGGAGTATACGGCGGCCTTGCCGCTCATCTTGATCCGCTCGCCCACCTGGGTGCAGTACAGCGTGCCGCCGCGGCGGCTGGCCTGATAGGCTACCAGGCTGTCCTTGCCCAGCGCCTTCACCCAATAGGGTACGATGTGGCAGTGGCCGGAGCCGCAGACGGGATCCTCCGGTACATTGCACTTGGGGGCGAAGCTGCGGGACACGCAGTCCACGTCCTTGCCCGGCGCGGTGGCGTGAAGCAGCAGGCCGTCCAGCGCCCGCACCTTCTCCTGATCCACCGTCATATTGCGGACGACGGCCTCGTCGTCAAACACGCACAGCAGATCGCGGCCCATGTAGGCAGCCTTGGGCATGGCGCCGTTCATGGCGTCCGCCATGGCCCGGGTCACCGGCACGCTTTTCAGCTCATAGGCGGGAAAATCCATCTCGTACAGGTCGCCATGGCGCACCACCGTCAGATCGCCGGACAGGGTGGTGAAGGTGACCTCCGTCAGTGCGGTATCCACAAAGCTCATGATGGCGCAGGCCGTTCCCAGCGTGGCATGGCCGCACAGGTCGATCTCGCCGCCGGGCGTGAACCACCGCAGGTGATACTTCTCCCCCTCCTTCACGGCAAAAGCCGTCTCGGAAAGGTTGTTCTCTATGGTGATGGCCATCATCTTCTCCTCGTCCAGCCACTTGTCCATCACGCAGACGGCGGCGGGGTTGCCCGCAAACACATGGTCGGTAAAGGCGTCGATCACATACTGTCTCATCCCGGTTTCCTCCTCATCGGTCAAATTTTATGGAAAAGCACGGAAGACGCTGCCGCTCATGGCACCGCCTCCCGCATCGGTTATATGTTTTGATGATATCACACTTTTTTCATTCCTTCAACCCGGTTTTTACCGGCCGGTATGCGCGATTCTGCTGTCAGTGTTACTGATATGCATTATAACATTCCATAGCTTTACTTTTCTTGTTAATTATTCTACTATATAGTCACAAAAGAAAGAAACCCCTAAAAAATTTTTTCAAGGAGGACACTACCATGAAAAACATCAACACTTACATTATGATCTCTGTCGTTTCCCTCATGCTGGTGGTGGCGACCGCCTTTCTGATGACCGCTGCCGACGCCCCCATCCGCGAAGCCGGTGGCTACCTGCCCCTGCTGCTGGGCGCTGTGTTCACCTGGAGCACCGCAAAGGCCAATCTGATGGAGCGTGAGCGCGAGGAGCGCGCCAACGGCCGCGTGTTCACCCCCAGCCACGCCGCCGCCTGAAACACTGCCGACAACCTGTTTTCTCTCTTACAACAAACGAAAACGACACGCGAAAGCGTGTCGTTTTCGTTTACGCCGTGATATTCTTCCGCAAATGGCACATACTACCTGCAACGATCACAGGAGGTATGTACCATGTCAGAAATGTTTTGCTTTCAGTGCCAGCAGACCGCAGGCGGCAGCGGCTGCGTCAAGACCGGCGTATGCGGCAAGCAGCCGGAGACCGCCCACTTACAGGACAAGCTGGTGTGCCGTCTGATCCGTCTGGCGGAGGTCTGCCGCCAGCGGGAGGACTATCCGCCGGAGGTCACGCGGCTGCTGGCGGATGGACTGTTCACCACGCTGACCAACGTGAACTTCGACAACGCCGCCATCCGGGCTTTTACCGACCGGGTCAATGAGGCGCTGCGGAGGCAGGGCGGCTCTACCGCCGACGAGGACAGCACATGGCTCTGGAAGGGGGAAACGGACACCGTCTCCCTGCGCGCCACGCTGCTGTTCGGGCTGAAGGGCATGGCGGCCTATGCCCACCACGCCATGAACCTGGGCTATCGTGACGAGGAGGTGGAAAGGTGGTTCTATAAGGGCCTTGCCACGCTGGCGCAGGAGCACAGCGTGGAGGAATGGCTGGCCCTCATTATGGAGTTCGGCCAGATCAACTTCCGGTGCATGGCGCTGCTGGACCGGGCCAACACGGAGACCTTCGGTGATCCGGTGCCCACCCGCGTCAACATCGACGTGAAGAAGGGGCCCTTCATCGTGGTGTCCGGCCACGATCTGGATGACCTGCATCAGCTGCTGGAGCAGACCGCCGGACGGGGCGTCAACGTCTACACCCACTGTGAGATGCTGCCTGCCCACGGCTATCCCGGCTTGAAGAAGTACCCCCATCTGGCGGGCAACTTCGGCACGGCGTGGCAAAACCAGCAGAAGGAGTTCGCCAATATCCCCGCGCCGGTGCTGTTTACCACCAACTGCCTGATGCCGCCCCGCCCCAGCTATGCCGACCGGGTCTACACCACCTCGGTGGTGGGCTATGACGGACTGCGGCACATTTCCGCCGACGCGCAGGGCCACAAGGATTTCTCCCCGCTCATCCGTCAGGCGCAGGCGCTGGGCGGCTATCAGACCGACCAGAGCATGAGCGGCGTCAACGGCGGCCACATGGTGACCACCGGCTTCGCCCACGCCGCCGTGCTGGACAAGGCGCCCCAGATCATCGAGGCCATCAAAAGCGGCGCGGTGAAGCACATCTTCCTGGTGGGCGGCTGCGACGGCGCGCACCCCGGCCGCAACTACTACACGGAGTTCGTCAAGCGCACGCCCATGGATTCGCTGGTGCTGACGCTGGCCTGCGGCAAGTTCCGGTTCAACGATCTGGATCTGGGCGAGATCGGCGGTATCCCCCGTATTCTGGACGTGGGCCAGTGCAACGACGCATACAGCGCCGTCCGCATCGCGCTGGCGCTGGCGGAGGCCTTCGGCTGCACCGTCAACGATCTGCCGCTGACGCTGGTGCTGTCGTGGTACGAGCAGAAGGCAGTGTGCATCCTGCTGAGCCTGCTGGCGCTGGGTGTCAAAAACATCTACCTTGGCCCCACCCTGCCCGCCTTTTTGTCGGAGACGGTGGTGAAAACGCTGGTGGACGCCTATGGGCTCCAGCCCATCACCGCGCCCCAGCAGGATCTGGACGCCATCCTGCATCGCGGCTGACCCTTATCAAAAAAGGACGGTACTCTGCCGAGTACCGTCCTTTTTCAGCTTGTCCAGTCCTTCACCTGCTGGCGGAGCCAGCCGCACCATGCGTCCACACCCTCGCCGGTCTTGGCGGAGATGGGGAAGATCTTCAGCCTGGGATTGCGCATGTGGGCGTACTCCACCACCTTGTCCATGTCGAAGTCAAAGTAGGGCAGCACGTCGATCTTGTTGATGATCAGCGCGTCGCAGACAGTGAAGATCAGGGGGTACTTGAGGGGCTTGTCGTGGCCCTCCGGCACCGAGAGGATCATGGCGTTCTTCACCGCGCCGGTGTCGAACTCCGCCGGGCAAACCAGATTGCCCACGTTTTCCAGCACCACCAGATCAAGGTCGGAGGTACCGATCTCCTTCAATCCCTGCTCCGTCATGCCCGCGTCCAGATGGCACATGCCGCCGGTGTGGAGCTGGATGGACTTCACGCCTGCCGCGGCGATCTTTTCCGCGTCCACGTCCGAGTCGATGTCCGCCTCCATAACGCCCATCCGCAGCTCGTCCTTCAGCGTCTCGATGGTGCGCAGCAGCGTGGTGGTCTTGCCGCTTCCCGGAGAGGACATCAGGTTCAGCAGAAAGGTCTTATCCCGCTTCAAGTCCTCCCGAAGGCGGGCCGCCTCACGGTCGTTGTTGGCGAACACGCTCTCCTTTACTTCGATGATCTTGTATCGTTCCATTATATCGCCTCGATCTCCTTGATGTTGATCTCATCGCCCCGGATCAGCCAGGTATCCCCGCTGCCGCAATGGGGGCAGGTACGGCCCTGGGACACGGTGGCGTAGTCCTGCCCGCAGCTGCCGCAGTGGGTCACCGCCGGGATGGTCTCGATGCGCAGCTTTGCGTCGGGCATCAGCTCCGTCCGCTTCACCGCCCAGTCCCAGCAGTTCTCCAGCTCGTGGGGAATGGCGCCGGACACTTCGCCCAGCTCCAGCGTGACGGAGGCTACGTTCTGCAGCCCCTGCTCCTGCCCCACCTGCTCGATGGTCTTGATGACGTGAAATACGATCCCCAGCTCGTGCATATCACTTGCTCTTTCTGGCGGCGCGCTTAATTTTGAAATTGCGCTTGATCATATAGGGGAAAATAGCCTTCATCTTGTCCTCACATTTATACATGGTGCTGCACTCCGGGTGCTCACGGTGCAGGTGGATGGCGTCGAAGGCACACTTTGTGGTGCAGATACCACAGCCAATGCACTTGTTGGGGTCTACGATGCTGGCTCCGCAGCCCAAGCAGCGGGCCGTTTCCTTCTTTACCTGCTCCTCGGTAAAGGCCACGCGCTCATCACGGAAGGTCTTGCGCAGGGCTTCGTTATAACCGATCTGCTGGCGGGGTGTATTATCGTAGCTGTCCACGGCGATCAGGGCGTTTTCCTTGTCCAGCTCAATGAACTGGCGGCGGTCACGGCCGATGGTCAGCGTGGCGTGCTGCACCCAGCGGTGCAGGGACACCGCGCCCTGCTTACCGGCGGCAATGGCGTCGATGGCGAATTTCTGGCCGGTGTAGGCGTCGCCGCCCACGAAGATATCCGGCTCGGCGGTCTGATAGGTAACGGGGTCTGCCTTCACGGTGCCGTTGGGGTTGAATTCCACCTTCGTACCCGTCAGCAGCTCCTTCCACTCCACCTTCTGGCCGATGCAGTACAGCACCACGTCGCAGGCGGTCTCCTGGGTAACGGCGTCGTCGAACTTCGGGTCAAAGCGGCCCTCGGCGTTCTTCACGGACAGGCACTTGCGGAAGCGGATACCGGTGCACCGGCCATCCTGCTCCACGATCTCCGTCTGGCCCCATCCCGCGTGGATGGTGATGCCCTCGCGCTCGCACTCGCCGCGATCCTCCTCGCCCATGGGCATGTCCTCATAGCCCTCCAGACAGTACAGCTCCACGGACACCGCGCCGCAGCGCAGGGCGGTGCGGGCCACGTCGGCGCCGATGTTGCCGCCGCCGATGACCACGACTCTGCCGCTCAGCTTGCTGCAAAGGCCGCTGTTCACATGGCGCATGAAGTCGATACCGGCCTGCACGCCCTGTGTCTCGCCGCCGGGGATATTCAGCCTGCCGCCGGACTGGAGGCCCACGGCCACATAGAAGCCCTGATAGCCCTCCTCACGGAGCCGGGCGATGGTCACGTCCTTGCCCACCTCCACGCCGCAGCGGAATTCCACGCCCATCTCCCGGAGGATGTCGATCTCCGCCTGCACCACGTCCTTTTCCAGACGGAAGCTGGGGATGCCGTTCACCAGCATGCCGCCGGGGCGTTCTTCCTTTTCAAATACGGTGGGCCGATAGCCCTTCTCCGCCAGATAGAAGGCGCAGCTCATACCGGCGGGGCCTGCGCCGATGACGGCGATCTTCTCGCCGAACTCGCCGTCCACCTTGGGGATGACCTTCTCCGGTACGAAACGGGTAGCGGCGTCCAGATCCTGCTGGGCGATGAAACGCTTCACCTCGTCGATGGCCACCGCCTGATCCACGGTGCCGCGGGTGCAGGCGTCCTCACACCGGCGGTTGCAGATGCGGCCGCACACGGCGGGGAACGGATTCTCCCGCTTGATCAGCTGCAAAGCCTCACGGTACTTACCCTGGGCCGCCAGCTTCAGATAGCCCTGTACGGCGATGTGGGCGGGACAGGCGGTCTTGCAGGGCGCAGTACCGGTGTCGTGGCAGTTGACCCGGTTCTTGTCCCGGTAGTCAACGGCCCATTTCTCCGGACCCCACTTCACCTCGTCCGGCAGCTCCTGCCGGGGGTATTCGATAAAGCCGTCCTTGGTGCACAGCTTCTGGCCCAGCTTCACCGCACCGGCGGGACAGTTCTCCACGCAGCG
>CAKTIE010000008.1 GCA_934565655.1 uncultured Oscillospiraceae bacterium | reverse complement strand
GTGTTGCGGCCCTGACGCTCGCTCTTCATGGTACGGGAGATGATAGCGGTCTGGGTGGAGTGGAAGCCGGACAGAATACCGCAGGCCACCGTCACGAAGAAGATGGGCAGGAAGTGTCCGTTAGAGAAGTAGTCAGCATAGGTGAAGGTGCCGACCTCGCCGGTGGCGGCATTGGTCAGGCTCAGCACGGGAGCGGACCAGCTCTCCCAAACGTTGATCAGAGGCATCTTGGTAGCAAAGATACCGATAAACACGCCGACAGCGGAGAACAGCAGGATGGCGCCGAAGATGGGGTAGATCTTACCGATGATGGCGTCGATGGGGAACACGGTGGCGATCAGGTAGTACAGGAAGATCACACCGTAGATGACCCAGGTGGAAACGGAAGTGGCCTTGCCGTCAAAGCCGAAGACCTGAGTGGCAGCGATGTCGCCGGGGGTGTAGATAAACACAGCGCCCACCAGCAGCAGCATCACGCACACAAACACGTTGTAGAACTTATAAATGCCCTTGGTGGAGTACTTGCGGATCATCTCGGGCATCTGGGTGCCGCCGTCACGCAGGCAGATCATGCCGGAGAAATAGTCGTGCATAGCACCGCCGATGATGTTGCCGATAGGAATGGTCAGGAACGCGATGGGCCCGAACAGGATGCCCTGGATCGGCCCGATGATGGGGCCGGTACCCGCGATGTTCAGAAGGTTGATCAGGCTGTTCTTCCAGCCGCGCATGGGAATGTAGTCCACGCCGTCCTCTTTTGTATAGGCGGGGGTCTTCCGGTCGTCAGGGCCAAAGACCTTTTCGCAGAACCGCCCGTACAGGGCGGCGCCGCCGATGAGGATCACGAGACCAATAATGAATGTTGTCATAACCTCATACTCCTTTTTACCGGTTTTATTTCTCCAAAGTTCCCGGACAACTCTGGATTTGATTGCACTAGTATAACAGAAAATTCATAAGATGCACGTCAAGAAAACGTTTCCAGTCATAAATTGTTCATAAATAAAACGCCGTTTTTCGACAAGAAACTCCCCCTTGGTGGGGGGGTTAATCATCACAGGAAACTATCTTATTCGCTTGTTAAAAAATCTACATATTCGTTCGAGTGCATGAATATTACAATGTATAATGGTACTCATGCGAACCTCTAATGATACGCTTATTTCTGCTATCTGTGACGGCGGCGCTTGATGGAGAAGCCGAACACCAGACCGCAAAGTCCGCCCACAATATGCGTCAGCTGAGAAACATTGTCGGCGGCGGTCAGGCCATCCATCAGCTCGCCGCCCAGATAGAAAATGACCACCAGGATCAGGGTGATAGGGATACCCTCTTTCCCCATCTCGGTAAAGGAGGACAGCACGATCATCATGAATACCACGCCGCTGGCGCCCAGCAGAACAGTGGTGGGGAAGAAGATAAACTGCACCAGTCCCGTTACCAGCGCCGTTATGGCAATGCACAATGCCGTGGTCTTATGGCCGTATTTTTCCTCGATCCCCGGCCCTACCAGCAGGAGCAGCAGCATATTGCCCATGTAATGCTCATAGCCGGCGTGGCCCAGCACATGGCCGAAGAAGCGCACATAGGTCAGCGGATCGGACAGGGAAGAGCGGTACACGCTGAAAAAGCGATAGGTGGTGGCGTCGTTGGTCAGCGTTCCCAGCACCAGTGCCAGCAGCGACAGCAGGGCAAAGCTTAAAATCACCGGTGCGTTGAACCGGATCACAAGGCGTCGTTTCAATGGAAATTCCTCTTTTCAAAACGTAATGAAGCCATTATAATAGTTTTAGTTCGATTTGTAAACGGGAGGTTTCCCCATGAAGAAGATGAAACGATGGGTGAAGATACTATTATGTATCGTGCTGGCGCTGGTGGTTCTGGTGGGTGCGTATGTGGCGTATGTGTTCATTGACTATCACCGCATCGGTGACATGGAGCTGACGCCGGAGGGCGACGCCGCCTGGACAGCGCCGACGGCAGGGGAGCGCTATACCGTCCTCTCCTACAACATCGGCTTCGGCGCTTATGAGGATGACTACGGCTTTTTCATGGACGGCGGCACAGAGTCCTGGGCCTGGAGCGAGGAGCGCCTGACGGCCAATGTGGATGCTATCGCGGCCTTTCTGGCCCGGCAGGAGGCAGACTTCTATCTGCTTCAGGAGGTGGATATCGACTCCACCCGCAGCTACCATGTGGACGAGCGGCAGCCCATCTGTCAGGCGCTGACCGGCATGAGCCATGTGTTTGCCCAGAACTATGACTCGCCCTTTCTGATGTACCCGCTCACGCAGCCTCACGGCGCGTCCCGCTCTGGCCTGCTGACGTTTTCCGCGGCCGCCATTTCCTCCGCCAGGCGGGTAGAGCTGCCCATCGAGAACAGCGTCATGAAGCTGGTTGATCTGGATCGGTGCTATTCCGTCAGCCGGATACCGGTGAATGACAGTAAAGAGCTTATCCTTTACAATCTCCATCTTTCCGCCTATACCTCTGACGGCACCATCGCCACCGAGCAGCTGAAGCTGCTGCTGGCGGATATGCAGGCGGAATATGAGGTCGGTAACTGGTGCGTGGCCGGCGGCGACTTCAATAAGGACCTGCTGGGCGATTCCGCCCAATACTTCGGTGAAGCGGATCAGGCATACTCCTGGGCGCAGCCGATTCCGGACGGTATTTTCGACGGCTATGACATCACGCTGGCGGCGCCGCTGGATGAAAATGACCCTGTGCCCAGCTGCCGCAATGCCGACAGCGCTTATCACGCGGGACAGTATGTGCTGACGGTGGACGGCTTCATGGTGTCGAAGAATGTTGCGGTGGAAAGCGCCGGGGTGGTGGATACCGGCTTCCGGTGGTCGGATCACAATCCTGTGAAAATGGTTTTTACTTTACAGTGACGAAAGGCGCTGCGGCCAACGACCGCAGCGCCTTTTCTACATTTCCCGTTTGATGCAGGCGATGGCGCCCTTTTCCAGACGGCTCACCTGCGCCTGTGAGATCCCAATCTCGGCGGAGACCTCCATCTGTGTCTTGCCCTGGCAGAACCGCAGCGCCAGAATGTTCCGCTGCCGTTCGTCCAGCCGGGCGATGGCGTCCTTCAGGCTAATCTGCTCCAGCCAGTGCTCGTCGCTGTTGGCGTTGTCTTTCACCTGATCCATCACACATACGTTGTCGCCCGCGTCGGAGTACACCGGCTCGTACAGGCTGACAGGATCCACGATGGCGTCCATGGCCATGACGACCTCCTCGCGAGGGATGCCCAGATGGGCGGCGATCTGCTCCACCGTAGGCTCCCGCTGGTCCCGGGACATCAGCTGCTCCCGCGCCTGCAGAACGTGGTACGCGGTATCTCTCATACTGCGGCTGACACGGATGGCGCTGTTATCCCGCAGATACCGCCGGATCTCACCGATAATCATCGGAACGCGTATGGAAAGTGGTAATAACTCTGCATGGTGGTGCTCGATGAATTTTGACAGGAGAAAATGGAAATAAATGTGGTAGTAAAACGGTGTAATTATATAGAAAAGAAGAATTTTGAGAACAATTTTCAAAAAATAAAGTTCGGGCTATAATTCGGAATTATACTACATATTTCGGAGTTCAAAATGTTAGAAGACGAAAAATTAAGCCGAAAATTGATTGACGCTACTAAAGCTGTTGAACGATACAATGAAAAAACAGGGGGTAATTTTTGCGCGGTTTTTGATTTACCGAACATTAAGTCTACACCTAATTTTCTCGTTTTTAGAACTTTTTTCGGCAAAACAGTCCGTCAACGATGTTTGGAGATTTATACAGAATATACAGCGGAGCCTACAAACCAATTTCAGTAGGGAGACTATTACGGGATTGCACTTATAGATGGTGGTAGCCGTAGGCGGACCTCCTCTTGACATTGAACATTTTGAGATAATCTGATATACTTATATTGTCGTAACTGTAGTGGTATTTTCTGAATTGAGGCCGATGAAGCCTTTGTAATAAAGAGTGAAAGGATGATTACTGTGCTGGCAAACGAAGCAATTATCACCATTCTTGAGCATTTTAGAAATAGTTCTGGCGAAAAAGAATTGGAGCCCGAACTCAGCATAGCGCTGCATACTTTAGAAGAAAAAATTAAAAACGAAAAAGGTTTGAGCTGGAAACAGCTTGGCACGATTGCAGCCGTTGAGCAATACATTGAGAAAACAGGTGGACGGTCTCCAAGGATTTGTGACTTGTCGAGCGACAAGAATTTGCCTTCTCCTACTGTTTTTAAGACAATTTTCGGTAAGACAGTACATCAATGGTGTCTGGAGAATTATCCGGAGTATACATACGAGTCTCCGAATCAGTTTCAGTACGGAGGTAAGAGATACAGTAACATAGATGAAATCAAGAGTGCATTTATTTCGGAGTATTATCGGCTGAAGCCGAAAACGCAGGATGAGTTCGATGCGCGAAAAGATAAGACGATTCCCTACTGGGTGACTATGGCTGAAAATCTTGGTGTCTCTTCGTGGCTCAAACTCCTTGAACTGCTGAAATTGCCGCGATATGGTGAGAAGGAAAAGGTAAAACTCCGGGTAGATGTTCACTTCAGAAAGCCCGATAAGGTACATGAAGAAGTGAGCGAAGCACAAAGCGGAAAGAGAACAAATTGGACAGATGAGCTTATTCGTGAGCGAATATCTGATTTTGTCTCGCAGCACGGTCGTATCCCAAAGCAGAAAGAACTGCTTTCAAGTGCGAAACTCCCTGCGCCGGAAACAATAACGAGAATAGAGAAGAAAAACTACCGAGTATGGCTGCAGGAGACCTATTCAGACGTCGCTCCTAAGAACTGGGAACTTGATTTGCTTGCGAATGAGCAAATTGGAAAACAGGAGTGGCTGACACTTTTCCGGGAAGAGTACATGAGGATAAAACCGACCTGTGGAATCGAGTATGATAAGAAACGCTCTGAAGGTACACCAAGTTGGGGGACTATCGCCAAACTCATTGGCGAGGATAGGAACAAGTGGGATAATCTCAAAAAGATTGCCGGCGTAGCTGATATCCCGATTTCGGAAAAAGATTCTTCTGGGGAACTGCCTCAATAAAGAAAAGGCCGCCGATTGGCGGCCTTTTCTCTATTGAGTGCTTATCGTGTCGTTATGTACCAAATGGTTCTATAAACGCTTGCAATCGCAAACAAACATTGTATAATACAAGAAAACAGGAGGCAACACTATGGCAAAGCATGAGTTCGGAATTATGCCGAAGGCCCCTCGGTATGGCGAAAGATACGACAGATATGAGCCGGAGAAATACGCCTGCATTTCAGTGGATGATGATTATGTAGCGGCGATTGCTGAAAGGCTTACTGCCATTGATTTCTACTGGCATACGCTTTCTGTCAAAGGTAAGGGGCTTGCCTATTGCGGCATTACACTGATACCGCCGTCTTCGCTTCATGCATTTATCAGAGTTATTGAAGGGGATTCCAATTTGTCTGAGTTAAAAAAGCTATTGGAAAAAGCATTGGACGAGGACAAATGGGTCATCCATTACGGACTATAGAGGAGATATGACCATGGACGAATTCGTAAAGGGCGTATCCAAAACTTGTCTATATGAAGACCCTCACTGTGACGAAGAGGATGCGGAAATGGACCGTCGGATTTCGTCTGTAGCTTTTGAAGCCTATCAGCGAGCAAAGATGAAAGGTATTCCTGTTGCTCGCTATGATGCAGAAAAGAAGTGCGCCTATTTGCTGTATCCGGATGGACACAGAGAGTACGTTGACAAGGATGGATAGGAGTAATTTCTGACAAGGGACAGCCAGCAAACTGTGCGACTGTGCGGTCGAACTATTTATTGAAAAAGGGGGGGACGATATGAAAACAATCGGACTGCTTGGCGGAATGAGCTGGGAGAGCACTGTTCATTACTACCAAATCATCAACGAGGAAGTACAAAACAAACTGGGCGGATTACATTCGGCCAAAATCGTTCTGTATAGTGTGGAGTTTTCTGAAATCGAGCAATATCAATCCAGCGGCCAATGGGAGAAGTGCGGCGAGATATTGGGAAAAGCTGCCAAGAGCCTTGAGGCTGCCGGAGCGGATTTCATCCTGATTTGCACGAATACAATTCACAAGGTCGCCCCACAGATTGCGTCCATGGTACAGATACCGATTATACATATCGCGGACGCGACCGCCGATGAACTCGAAAAATGCAGCGTCAGGCGTGTGGGGCTTCTGGGAACGAAATACACGATGACACAGGATTTTTATAAGAACCGCTTGGCTGACAGGGGAATCGAGGTACTGATTCCGGATGCCGCCGATGTAGACGTGATAAATACGGTTATATTTGAAGAACTGTGTGTCGGTAAAATCAACGAGGAGTCCCGAAAGGAATTCCAGCGGATTATTGGGGAACTGAAAGAGAAGGGAGCAGAGGGAGTTATCTTAGGCTGCACCGAGCTGGGACTGCTGATTCAGCAATCCGACGTTCCTGTCCCCCTATTTGATACGACCGTCATTCACGCAAAAAGGGCGGCTCAAATCGCAATGGAGGATTGTGTTTGACGGTAAATCCTGCTGTTTATTACGTTGCTGCATAGAAAAAAGCGCTCCTGCGAGGTCGATCCTCGCAGGAGCGCTTTTTTGTTTCAGGTGCCGATAGAGCTGTGCTTATCCACCGATGCCCTCCAAAGTCAGTACCTGCTCGTATGAGTCCGCACCGGCGATAGAGCCGATAGGCAGCACCACATGAAGTTTTCCGGCAGCATCAGCGTATGTCGGTACGTCCATGTTGATATTGTCATCAGACAGGGTCCAGTCGCGGCGTTCCGCCAAGGCATCGCCAGCGCCTTCCGGTATATCACTGTACTGGTCGTCAAAACGCTTTGCCGCAGTCTGGCGCACCGCATCCAAGAATGTAGTCTCGTCCACATTCAGCGCCTTCAGCAAATCCACCGTAGTGAGCTGCTGCCCGCTGGTAATGTCGTACAAGTACACGTCATAGTGATTCACGTCACCATCCCAGCCACAGGAAACCACCAGCGACAGAATACTTCCGTACTGATATGTTGCCCATGTGACGTACAGGCAGGACAGGCTAAAACCGCCGGACACATTATCAAGAACTTCCTTGACAATGGGGCTGTAGGTTTCTTCGATAGACTTGTTGATGTCTGCTGCGCCCTGTGTATTTGCTGTAATCTGAGGTACACGGTAGGTATAGTGGCCGCCGTTACCGACACTATCGGTGTAGTCAAAATCCTCGCTATACAGTTCGGCAATTTGAGGCGCTTCAATCGGCGTTACATCTTGTTCGTTGCCCTGTGTGTTGTTGTCCGCCGGATTGGGTGTAGTACCGCAAGCGGCCAGCGAGAAAACCATTGCTGCAGCCAGCAGCAGGGTCAAAAACTTCTTCATAATGTCCTCCTTTGCGGGAACGCCCGCGTGTGTCGAATAGTCTCAGATGTGGAGGATTGTCAGCCCCTGCGTCTGAGCGTATTGCAGGGTATATGCACCCCTTGTCAATTTATCGAATCCTTCAATATATTCCTCAATAAATCAGTAACGCCATGGGAAGATTGGATGGTAGCAATCATCAGCAGGTCGCCGTCTACCTCAGACCAGTTGAGACTATACCCGGCAAAGCGGACAAGTTGTGCGAGGAACGCACGCTGGGAGCGACCGTTGCCCTCACGAAAGGGATGAAGATAGTTCGTGGAACAGTAAAAATCCACAATCTCGTCAACGAATGAATCATGTGGCAAGCTCTTAAAATAGTCTTTTTCTTTCAAACGGGTAAAGATAAGTGCCGCCTGTTCTTCGATATCCTTGGCAGGGCAGAAGTCCGTGCCCTTTTTGCTGATATTCACCGTACGAACCTGTCCTGCCCAGTCATACAGGTCAGAGAACAAAAAATGATGAACCGCTTTATAGTGAGCGAAATCAAACGACTCGACCTTTGGTTGAGCTTCCCACTCGGCACTGCGAGAAGAAGACAATACCGCCTCGATTTCCTGCAGCTTTTTTTCGTTGCGGATATCCAGTTTGTTCACCAGTACCGTTGTGCCGGGATAACAACTATCCTGTATCGGGTCAATACTGTATGCCATCGCCCTTACCCCCGCGCCATAATTTCACGAACCAATGCGGCTACGCTTATCTCGCCTTTAAGCAAACGCATACAGTCCTGCTCAGTCTGCTTTGTAATTTCATAGCCTTCCATCTGCGTGGAGGCTAAGGCATTTCGAAGTGCCATGTATTCTTTTTCACTCATACAAGCGCCCTCCTTGACAATCATGCTTTAAGTATAGCATAAGTCTTGTTTTACTGCAACGTGTCTTGCCTGAAAAACGATTGACACTCTTTGGAG
Source organism: uncultured Oscillospiraceae bacterium (assembly GCA_934565655.1). GTDB lineage: Bacteria > Bacillota > Clostridia > Oscillospirales > Oscillospiraceae > Vescimonas. Next base: position 73,244 of record CAKTIE010000008.1, on the reverse strand, counting down.
AAAAGCATATAATACGCATTGAAGCAGTAATGCGTCCCAGTGTGAGAGCACTGTAAAAAGTTGTGCTGGATATGGGACAGGGTAAACACCCATAACTGTTGGCATCTTAACTGGGTGCCGTGGCTGGCAACGAGCAGTAACTGTTGTAGTCCACGCAGGGGACTTAAATTACCTGCGCCAACAGACGTTCCGATGAGGAATGTCACGGCTGACAACCAGCAGAAAACTCTCAACCGAAAATTCCAGACAGTGTCTGGAAAATTAACTACGATTAACAACAAAAGGGCCACCCCAATAGGGTGGCCTTTTGCTATTCAGTCTTGAAAAACCTCGCAGCATTCGACGTCTTCGTTTACTGTGAGTGGGCATTATCTGCCCGATAAATCTTCATCTATGGCTTCCTTCCATTGGCGATATTCTGGTCTTTCATCGAGCTCCAATGCTTTATCAATATAGAATGCGGCCAACTCGTAAGCTGCCGGCGGCGTTAATGGAATGAAAAGGTAATACGCCATCAAAAAGGCGCAACGGGCGGCTGCTTTCGCGCTATTTTTACCTTGAAACTTATGCAATGTTGCTTCTAATACAAAGAACAGGTTAAGCCTATTTACATCATTTTCATCCGTATAGAAGTCATCCAAATCTTTGAGAGATAGTTTGAAAATCGTTTCTTCATCAAAATATGGGTATCCAAAATCTATTTTGATTTTCATAGATTTACCCCTTTTATGAATTGCAATTTGTCGCTCTATTGCTTGGTTAAAGTATAGTCAGTCTGTTATCTTCAATGTGACCGGTGCAGTACCGCTGCTGATTTTCCCAGCGACCTTGTAAGACGTGGCAGAGGTCAGGTTTGAAAATGTCACCGCTGCGGAGCTTTTTGAGAGTGCTGCATATAAGATAGGTTCGGTTGTGCTTTCCCGCGAATACAGAAACAACTCTATTTCTGCAGATTGCTCCATGTTCTCCGCAGACACAACGATTTTTGTCGTGTTTGTACTGAGAAATTCTTCCGTCTGTTTGGCATCATTGGAAACTGCGTCAAGACACAACTCAACAGTTTGTGACCCTAAAGCAACGCTCTCTGCACTGGAACTATTTTCGCTTGGGGTAAAATTGTCAATGTCGCCCGTCTCATTTGATTTGCAAGCGACAAGTCCCAACGTTAAGATTAGCACGAAAACTAAGGCTATTGCTTTTTTCATATTGGCGCCTCCTTGCTAAACACGAATTTGCTCACATTTTTTTCAAAAAGTTCCTGCTATGTTATAATTGTATCATGCCTTTCTACAAAACTGCAAGATAATTCATTATTAAGTTATTATTAAGATGCCCCCTCATGAGGTCAATCCTCACGAGGGGGCTCTGTTATCAAATTTGCCAGACAGTGTCTGGCAAATTGAGTTGGCCGCATTATTGCGAACTGTTGACGATTTCCGCCCCAGACAAACGCAGTCTTTATGGCTCAGATAGAATATTAAAGCACCCCCCCTCATGAGTCCAGTCCTCGTGAGGGGGGGTTGTTGTTTACGGTAGATTAACAAATAAAATTGATGAATTATGTTGCGGATTGGGTGATTTGTGATATAATAGAAATGCCACCAAATATGAGAAATTTTGGCGAGAAACGGGCCCGTTTCCTCCTTCGCCTTGGTGAAGGATGATGTCTTTCTGAACTCAGGCGTGGATGAGGAATTGGCCGTCATTTGAAAGGATGGAGAGCATGACGACCAGCAACGAACGTATTGCGTCTACCGGAAAGAATATACAGGAAAAAGCAAACCTCATTTGGAATGTGGCAAACACCCTCTTTGGCGCGTTTAAGCCCCATGAGTACGGACTCGTCATCCTGCCGATGGCGGTCATCAAGCGTTTTCACGACTGCCTGCTGCCGACCCATCAGGCGGTGCTGGACAAGTATAAGGAGGTGCAGCACCTTGCTGTGAAGGACGGCTTTCTTTGTACTGCATCCGGCTATCAGTTCTATAACATCAGCCCTTTTACTTTCGAGACTTTGAAGGCTGACCCTGAAAACATCAACGAGAATTTCCGTGCCTTTCTGAATGGCTTTTCTGACAATGTGCAGGACATTTTGGCGCGGATGAACTTCCACGCTCAAATCGACCGCATGGAGGAGGCTGGCCTGCTGTATCAGGTCATTGTGGACTTCTGCTCCGAGCAGGGCGATATGCGGCCCGAAAAAATCAGTGCGGTGGATATGGGCTATATCTTCGAGAACTTGGTGCAGCGTTTTTCCGAGTCCTATAACGAGGAAGCCGGAGCACACTTTACCAGCCGTGACATTATCTATCTGATGTGCGACCTGCTGGTGGATGACCGGACGGCCTTCGACAGCGATGGTATTACCAAGACGGTCTACGACATGACCATGGGCACCAGCCAGATGCTTACCTGTATGGAGGAACGTCTGAAGCAGTTGGATGCCGATGCGGATGTCACCTGCTTTGGACAGGAGCTGAACCCCTTTACGTTCGGCATCGCCAAGGCGGATATGCTCATTCGCGGCGGCGACCCCGACAATATGCAGTTCGGCAATACGCTGGACGATGATAAGTTCAGCGGGTATCAGTTCGACTATGAGATTTCCAATCCGCCCTTTGGCATTGACTGGAAGCGCGAGGCACCCAAGGTAGAAGCCGAACACAAGAAAGGCGCCGCTGGACGCTTCGGCCCCGGCCTGCCCAGCAAGAGCGACGGCCAGATGTTGTTCATGCTCAACGGCCTTGCCAAGCTGAAGCCGGACGGACGTATGGCTATCATTCAGAACGGCTCGTCCCTGTTCACCGGCGACGCCGGTTCCGGCCAGAGCGAGATTCGCCGTTACCTGATTGAAAACGACTGGCTGGACGCCATCGTTCAGCTCCCCAACGACAGCTTTTATAACACCGGTATTGCGACCTATATCTGGATTATCACCAAGGACAAGCCGGAGCAGCACGTCGGCAAGGTGCAGCTCATTGATGCCAGCAAGTGCTACGAGTCCCGGCGTAAATCCATCGGTAACAAGCGGGTAGACATCACGGATGCCTGCCGCGAGCTTATCGTCAAGGCCTACGGTACATACGCCGACCATACATACGAGCAGGATTTGGAATCCGGCGCACACGTTGTCTGCAAGAGCCGTGTGCTGGACAGTGTCAGCCTTGGCTACAACAAAATCGTGGTAGAAACGCCGGAGATGGACGAGAACGGGCAGCCGGTACGCAAGCGCGGCAAGCCCGTGGCGGACACCTCCAAGCGGGATACGGAGAATGTGCCGCTGGATGAGGATATGGACGTGTATCTGGCCCGCGAGGTGCTACCCTACAACCCCCATGCGTGGATTGATAAGAGCAAGACCAAGGTCGGATATGAGATTCCCTTTACCCGCACGTTCTATGAGTACAAGCCCATCGAGCCTGCCGCCGACATTGCCAAGCGCATCGAGGCCCACGAACAGTCGCTGATGCAGAAGCTCCACGACCTGTTTGGGAAGGACGGTGAGTGATATGACACCGTCTGTGGGTTATACGGAGATGAAGGAGAGCGGTACGACGTGGCTTGGATGGATTCCTGCCAACTGGGAGCTGTCCAAGATTGGGGCACTGTATTCGCTTCGCAATGAGAGGGTGAGCGATAAAGATTATCCGCCGCTTTCTGTAACAATGAAAGGTATTCTGCCTCAACTTGCGACTGCGGCAAAAACAGATGATGGAGATAATCGTAAGTTGGTGCGTGTCGGCGACTTTGCAATCAATAGTAGGTCTGACAGGCGGGGTTCTTGTGGAATCTCTCCCTATGATGGCTCTGTTTCGTTGATAAATACGATTTTAACGCCACGAGGCCGTATGCATCCCGACTACTATAACTGGCTATTTCACACCAGCCTGTTTGCCGATGAATTTTATAAATGGGGTCACGGCATTGTGGACGACCTTTGGACTACTCGTTGGCAGGAAATGAAACGTATTCTGGTAACTGTTCCCCCATATGAAGAGCAAACCGCCATTGCCGCCTACCTCGATACCCAGTGCGCCAAAATCGACGAGATAATCGCCGAGGCCAAAGCCAGCATTGAGGATTACAAGCAGTGGAAAGCATCCATCATCTACGAAGCCGTCACAAAGGGACTTGACCCCAATGTAGAGATGAAGGATAGCGGGATTGAGTGGATTGGGGCGATACCGAAAGGATGGAATACGATTCGGCTAAAATGGTTGCTTTCAAGTCCTTTACAGTACGGTGCCAGTGAGACCGGAGTCCCATATAACTCTGCACTTCCACGATATATTCGCATCACGGATATTTCTATGGAAGGGAAATTAAAAAACACAGAGATGCTGTCTTTAAGTGAAGAGTCGGCTACAGGATATATTTTGAGTGATGAAGATATTCTCTTTGCCAGAAGCGGCGCTACTGTTGGTAAGGCATTTTTCTACAAAAAGGAATATGGAAGAGCCGCATTTGCTGGCTATATGATTCGTGCGAAAATCAATCGCAATATCACGCTTCCCCAATACGTTTATTTTTCAACTATGAGTGCTGGATATGAAAGATGGAAAGAAACGACTATGACGCAAGCGACGATTCAAAACATAAGTGCAGCACGTTACAATGAATATGTTATTCCGGTTCCATCCTTAAAGGAGCAAATAGAAATTGTGCAGTTTGTTGAGCGGATGAATAAGAAAATCAACGAACTAATCTCAGATAAAAGCGAACTTATTGCAAACCTTGATTCCTATAAAAAGTCCCTTATCTATGAAGTCGTGACCGGAAAACGGAGGGTGTGCTGAGATATGATGGAACGGCTGATTGTAGACGTGCAAAAAGCCTTGAACGCAGATTGCTATTTCGCGGCACTGGCATTGGCTCTCACGTTTCCAGACATTTGTGGAAAAGCGGAGTACCCTTCTGAAAAGACAACAGTGCGATATGTTCGGTGGTATGATGAATATGTTGGGCAGTATGAAAAAGCACCTATTGGAGAAGAAGATGTAGAGATGCCATATCTAAGCGGTGAGGTCGTGTATAGTTTAAGAAATTCTCTGCTCCATCAAGGTACGCCCAATATCAATAGCAGAAGGATAAAAAGCCAAGCGAACAATATTAGCCACTTTGCTCTGAAACTGGAACCCCGAAACAGATTCGACATCTACTGTGATAGAGGTTGCCATATCAGTAGCAACTTCAGCGATGCAGTAACTTGCACTTACGAGGTAAATGTAAGACGACTATGCATTATTCTGTATCGGTGTGCAAGGGGTTACTACAGAGAGAACAAAGACAAGTTCAACTTCTTTGATTGTCATATTGTTGAAGAAAAAAGTGATATGTCTACACATCTCCCGCTCTAATGGAGGATAATATAATGCCCGATAATGAAAAGCAATTCGAACAGGATATTGAGTCCTTTCTGATTTCTCCCACCGGAGGCTGGCAGAAATCCTCAGACGCTGGCTACCGTGCGCCGGAGAGCGCTGGTATGGCGCTGGATATCCGTACTCTGACGGACTTCGTGAAGACCACGCAGCCTGTTGCGTGGCAGCGTCTGGAGAAGCAGAGTGACGGAAATGCGGAAAAGAAATTCTACAAGGCGTTTGAAAATGCCGTGGAGAACGATGGCCTTATTTCCGTGCTGCGGCACGGCTTCAAGCACAGGGGTATCGACTTCCGTGTCTGCTACTTCAAGCCTGAGTCCACGCTGAACGATGCGGCGGTACGACACTATCAGCAGAATATCTGCCAGTGCATCCGCCAGTGGCACTACTCCGAAAACTGCGGCAACAGTGTGGATATGATGCTTGCGGTCAACGGTATCCCTGTCATCGCCATCGAACTGAAGAACCAGCTTACGGGGCAGAACATCGACAACGGCAAGAACCAGTGGATGTTCGACCGTGACCCCAAGGAACCGGCCTTCCGCCTGAACCACCGTATCTTGGCGTTCTTCGCGGTAGACCTGTATGAAGCCGCCATGACCACAAAGCTGGATGGTGCCAAGACCTTTTTCCTGCCGTTCAATCAGGGCAGCAATGGTCCCGGACAGAACGGCGGCGCAGGCAATCCGACTCGCACGGATGGGGACTATGTGACCTCCTACCTGTGGCGGGAGGTTCTCCAGAAAGACAGTCTGTTGGATATTCTGCAAAAGTTTATCAGCTTCCAAGTGAAGAAGGAAAAGATTCGGCTGAAGGACGGCTCAGAAAAGGAAGTTATCAAGAAATCCGTTATCTTCCCGCGCTATCACCAGATGGACGTTGTTCGGAAGCTGGTGGGGGATGTGCGGCAGAACGGCTCCGGACACAATTATCTTGTGCAGCACAGCGCCGGTTCCGGTAAGTCCAACTCTATCGCATGGACGGCCTACCGGCTGGCGAGCCTTCACGATGCGGACAACAAGCCCATATTCAGTTCTGTGGTCATCGTGACAGACCGTACTGTGCTGGATGCCCAGCTTCAAGAAACGATTTCCGGCTTTGACCACACGCTCGGTTCTGTCGTGACCATCGGCGAAAAGATGAACTCCCGTGACCTGCGGGATGCTCTCAACGCCGGCAAGCGCATCATTGTGACCACGCTGCAAAAGTTCCCCGTCATCTATGAGGAAGTGGATGATACAAAGGGCAAGGCATTCGCGGTCATCGTGGACGAGGCACACAGCAGCCAGACGGGTCACAGCGCCATGAAGCTGAAAATGGCCTTGGCAGATACGCATGACGCGCTGAAGGAATATGCCAACATCGAGGGCAAGGCGGAGGACGAGTTGGAGGATACCGAGGACAGCCTTGTGCGGGAGCTTATTACCCACGGCAAGCACAAAAACCTGAGTTTCTTTGCCTTCACCGCCACACCGAAGAAAAAGACGCTGGAGATGTTCGGTGAGGAACATGACGACGGCACATTCCATCCGTTCCATATCTATTCCATGCGGCAGGCCATTGAGGAGGGCTTCATCCTCAATGTACTGGAGAATTACACCACCTACAAGACCTGCTTCCAAATTGCCAAGAATACGCCGGATAACCCCGAAGTGCCGACTATCAAGGCCATCAAGACCATACGGCGGTTTGAAGAGTTGCATCCCCATAACCTGCAGCAGAAGGCCGCTATCATCGTGGAGACCTTCCGTGATGTGACCAAGCGTAAAATAGGCGGCAAGGGCAAAATGATGGTGGTCACGGCATCCCGTTTAGCGGCGGTGCGCTATTACCACGAAATCAAGGCATATCTGGACGCCAACCATTATGACGACGTGGAAATCCTTATCGCGTTCTCCGGCAGTATCCGCGACCCCGAAGAGAAGGGCGGCCACGAGTACACCGAAAGCGGCATGAACATTGACCGCGACGGCAACCATGTCTCTGAGAGTCAGACGAAGCAAGTGTTCCATGATGAGGGCGATGTGCTTATCGTGGCTGAAAAGTACCAGACAGGCTTTGACGAACCGCTGCTGCACACGATGATTGTGGACAAGAAGCTGAGGGACGTGAAGGCCGTGCAGACTCTGAGCCGCCTGAACCGTACATATCCCGGCAAAGAGGATACCTACATTCTCGACTTCGTGAACACCAAGGAAGACATCTTGAATGCATTCCAGCCCTACTATCAGGAGACAAGTCTATCCGAGGAAATCAATATCGACCTTATCTACAAGGCACAGAAGCAGCTCCGCGACTTCCGTGTGTATAATAATGACGATGTTGAAGCCGTCAGCAAAATTTACTTCTCGCCGGAAGCCAAGAAGGTGCAGACCACGCAGGCAAAAATCTCCAATGCGCTGCTGCCTATCGCACGAGCCTACAACCAGTTGAACAAGGATGACAAATACCAGTTCAGGCGCACCATTCGGTCCTTTGTGAAGTGGTACAACTACATTTCGCAGATTGCGCGGATGTTTGATAAGGCGCTCCACAAAGAATACCTGTTCTGCTCCTATCTGGCGCGTCTGCTGCCGGCAGAAACGGCTGCCCCGTGGGATTTGGAAAACCGTGTAAAGCTGGAGTATTACCGGCTGGAGAAGACTTTTGAGGGAGCTATCGAACTGGAGGACAAGACCGTCCCGTTGGAGCCTGAGAGGACAAAGAAGGCGGTCAACATGACCACCAAGAAAGACCCGCTGGAAACGGTTATTGAGGCCATCAACGAGGCATACAAGGGCTCTTTCACGGAAGCAGACCGCGTTCTTATTGGTACACTGCGTGAAAAGCTGCTGGCGGATAAGAAGCTCCGCAAGGCTGCCAAGTCCGATGGTCAACAGATTTTCGAGAAAAATGTATTCCCCAAGGTATTCAATGATACCGCGCAGGCATCCTATATCGAGAGCACAGAGACCTATACCAAGCTCTTTGAGGATGGCGCCAAGTACCGTGCGATTATGACGGCACTGGCACAGGAACTATACCGCGAGATGCGGAATGGGCAGGAGGATGACCATGCCAAGGGCTAAAAAAGATGGACAGCATCTGAACTGCTATATTGACCGCACCCTCCGCGAAAGGCTGGATGCCTATGCTGAGGAAAAGGGTCAGACGCTGACCATGGCAATAGAGAGACTTCTGACGAAAGCTCTCGATGCTGAAGAAAAGAAAGAAGAAAACTGAAAAAGAAGCTGGTGTCCACACTGGATACCAGCTTCTTTTTCGGTTCAGATGCAAAACGCGGCATAGAGAGGAACAATCTTCTTATTGTCCTCCATGTCAAAATTCTTGGCGGAGAGCTTTATAGCATATGATGGCATATACAAATTACTACAAATAGCGTCATTTTCATTACTATTCCGACAAGTAAAATATCTTTACAATTAGCTTGTATAAATGATTTCATCCGATGACAAGTACGTAATAACCACTTGCCTATATTTCCTCAGTGTAGGAGGTTCAGCATATATCTGCTGACCGTTATGAACGCAGAATACGCTATGGATAAAGGGAAGTCGTAGCCTGTCGAACGAATTATGTATGTACTCTCATTTTTCATGGGTATAATGCAGATACGACACAAGGCAAGGGAGAAAATAACAACATTGCGCCCGCAATGACTGTATAGGTATTTCACATTACAAACTATGGTATTACTTGAATAATTCGGTCATCAAATTTCTTTTTCTCTATCACGCCGTCGAATTTAGTGAAAACAAGAAGAGGTAAGCAAATGGCGCGTCCGGTAAAAAGGGAAGACCCTATATTAAAACCTGTGTTTTTTCGGAACGGGGTATGCGAGGATGTTTCTTATGACGGAATGAATATTACAAGCACAGTGTTGGCGTCTTTCATTCTGGAAGTACGTAAACGACTCGAAGCAAAGAGCGCCCCTCAGGAAAACATTTCCTGAGGGCTTTTTATAAGCCATAGACTTGTCATTATTTTATCTTTATTTTATAATGTGAATTGAGCGTCTGTGCAGAGGACGTACCCTAATGAAAGGAGTATCATGGCTACTGAAAGAAAGAAGAAAAAAATACAAGAAGACAACAAAAAGAAAAAAGTAAAAGAGTCAACCAAAAGCACGAATAGCAAAAACAAAAGAAAGCCTCTCCCTAAGCTACAGGAGCTTATGGAAGGCAATAATGTCGTTGAGAAGTGCGTCGCTTGTTACGTACGTGTTTCTACGGACGCGCAGGCCGAGCAGGGCTATTCAATTCCTGACCAGATTGCCAAGCTGCAGGCATTCTGCACTGTAAAGGGGTGGGAGAACGTGAAGTTCTACACGGACCCCGGTTTCAGTGGCAGTAATCTCAATAGGCCGGCAATGCAGGAAATGATAGCTGACGCGAAAGAAGAAAAGCTGAAAGCTGTTATCGTATTCAAGCTGGACCGTCTTTCCCGCAGTCAGAAGGATACCCTCTATCTGATTGAGGACGTGTTCCTGCCAAACGATGTAGACTTCGTCAGCATCTCGGAAGCCCTCGACACCACGACACCCTATGGCCGAGCAATGATAGGTATTTTGAGCGTCTTCGCACAGTTGGAGCGTGAAAATATCTTTATGCGTACCCGCATTGGTATGCTGGGGCGCGTGAGCGCCGGTTATTGGAGAGGTGGCGGTAACGTTCCGTTTGGCTACGACTACGACAAGCCCAGCAAATCTCTTGTTCCAAATGCAGATTCCCCCAAAATCCCCCAGATTTTTGACCTTTATCTTAAAGGGTATAGCTGTCAAAAAATTGCGGATATGTTTGGCCTTTGTAACGAGTTCCATGTACGAAATATATTGAAACGGCACACATACTGCGGTTTCATCAGTTACAAAGGAAAAGAATATCCCGGCTTTCATCCGCCGCTTATTGACGAAGAAACATTCCTGCGTGCCGCAGTGGAAATGGAGCGCAGGGGAAAGAATAATATTTCTATAAGCGGCGATAATAAGCATTACCTCTTAACGGGGCTTGTTTACTGTGGTGATTGTGGAGCCAGAATGCGCTACATGAAGTGGGGAAAGTATGACAAGATAATCTGCTATTCCCGTACAGGCAAAGAAAACATGATAAGAGACCCGAACTGTTCTAATATGGGTATCCGTGCAAGCGAATTAGAAAAACTCGTGGTTTCCAAATTGTTTGGAATTGGCAGCAGTTTTTCTGCCGATGAGCTTGAAAAGAGAAAGAAGCCTATAAGCGCACTTGAGCTCCTTGAGAGGAGGCGCAAAGATGCAATGACTTCTCTCGGACACCTGTATGACCTTTACGCTAATGCCCCTGACTCGGTCCTTATAAATCGCATTCGTGAGATGCGTGAGCAAATCAGTACACTTGAGAAACAGATTGCGGACGAGGAACAGTACCATTTGACAGAAGGACGTATCCAGCAAACTTGCGAAAAGGTTCAGCGAATCGGGGACATCTGGCCGAGCTTGACGCCGATGGAACGGCAAACGCTTATTCGTGACTGTGTTGACAAGATTATTGTCTATCACGATGGAAAAGTTGAGGTTTTTTACTCTTTTTACGCTGAAAATGAGAGTAAAACAAGTCAAGAAGAAGGAGCATAAGGCTTCAAAAATCTTCTAAAAACGCTAATTCTGTTGCTTATTGATGTTACAGATTCTTAACAAGCGGTGGCTAACCGCATCAAAAATGTTACTTTTTTATATTTGTATAAAATGAAGTATTTTAATAGAATAAATCACAAAATATACGCATATTGCATGAATAGCAACAGAAATGAGAATAATTCAACTATCTCAAAGTGATAACAAAAAACGCGAAATCTTAATTTTTTTGAGCGAATTTTTTCGTTATCCATATACCATCGGAACGCCGTAGGTAGAAAACCGCACATCCTGATTGATATCAAACCGGTCGATGGCCTTGATGAGCCCGATGCACCCCACCTGAAAAAGATCATCCACGTTCTCGCCGCGGCCCAGAAAGCGCTGGATCACTGACAGCACCAGCCGCAGGTTGCCGCAGATCAGCTGCTCCCGCGCGTACTGGTCGCCGTTCCTGCTGCGCTTCAGCAGCGCCATCATTTCGTCATTTTTCAGCACCTTCAGATCTGCCGTATTGATGCCGCAGATCTCGACCTTTCCCCGCATTACCGCGCCTCCATCCCTTGTTTGCATCCAGTATTTCCGGCGTTGGCGGGGGTTATTCCGCGCCGCGAAAAGAGTGCGGAATCGACGGAATGGGACAGCCTGCAAATTGCATATACTCGCCCTGAGGTGGGAAATATGCTTGTGAGATTTTGCCAATTGCGGCGCAAGGAGGTCATCAATCTCTGCGACGGCTGTAAGCTGGGCTATGTGGGCGATCTGGAGATCTGTCTGCCGGAGGGCACGGTGAAGGCCATCATCGTATTCGGCCCCTGCCGCTTCTTCGGCCTGTTCGGCAGGGGAGAGGACTACTATATCCCATGGGACTGCATCCAGAAGTTCGGCGATGATATTGTGCTGATCGACAAGCCGTTCCAGCGGCGGGACGGCCCGCAGAATCAGCGAAAGCGGCGAAAACCGTAAAAATACCCCGCTCAGCCCGGAAAAAACAGAGAAAAACAGGAAAAAATACCTTGCAATCAGGATATTCTTATGGTATTATATTTCGGTCGGAATCCGCACAGCTCCCGATCACCGGCCAGTGCTCCTTACGGAGTTAGCCGGTGAGATGACAGGGCTGGAGGTAAAGAACTAAACATTTAAAGGAGAAACAAAAATGGCAAACGTCGTATCCATGAAGTCCCTGCTGGAAGCAGGCGTCCACTTCGGTCATCAGACCCGTCGCTGGAACCCCAAGATGGCTCCCTACATTTACACGGAGCGCAACGGCATCTATATCATCGACCTGCAGAAGACCGTGAAGAAGCTGGAAGAGGCTTATAACTTCGTCCGCCAGCTGTCCGAGAACGGCCAGTCCCTGCTGTTCGTCGGCACCAAGAAGCAGGCTCAGGAAGCCATCAAGGACGAGGCTGCCCGTTGCGGTCAGTACTATGTCAACGCCCGTTGGCTGGGCGGCATGATGACCAACTTCAAGACCATGCGCACCCGTATCGACCGTCTGAACCAGCTGAAGACCATGCAGACCGACGGCACCTTCGATATGCTGCCCAAGAAGGAAGTTATCAAGCACCTGGGCGAGATCGAGAAGCTGGAGAAGTATCTGGGCGGCGTGAAGGAAATGAAGAAGCTGCCCGGCGCTCTGTTCATCGTCGACACCCGCAAGGAGCGCAACGCCATCGCCGAGGCGCATCGCCTGGGTATTCCCGTTGTGGCCATCGCCGATACCAACTGCGATCCCGATGAGATCGATTATCCCATCCCCGGCAATGACGACGCCATCCGCGCCATCCGCCTGATCGCTTCCATCATGGCCAACGCCATGATCGAGGGCCGCCAGGGCGAGCAGATGGACGAGGCTGCCGCCGAGGAAGCCAAGGCCGAGTAAGTCAATTTTAGAATAACACCGCGTAAACTGACGGGGCAGGGAAGTGTCCCTGCCCCGTTTTCACTACACTATAATTTAATGGAGGATTAGATCATGGCTTTTACTGCTGCTGATGTTAAGACCCTGCGCGAGATGACCAGCGTGGGCATGATGGATTGCAAGAAGGCGCTCGTCGAGACCGACGGCGATATGGACAAGGCCGTTGAGTGGCTGCGTGAGAAAGGCCTGGCCAAGGCTGCCAAGAAGGCCGGCCGCATTGCCGCCGAGGGTATGTCCTATGCTCTGACCGAGAACGGCGTGGGCGCTCTGGTGGAAGTCAACTGCGAGACCGACTTCTGCGCCAAGTCCGATCTGTTCGTGGCTTTCGTCAAGGATATCGCCAAGGCTGTTGCCGAGAACGATCCCGCTGACGTGGACGCTCTGATGAACAGCAAGTATCCCGGCTCCGAGCTGACCGTTTCCGAGACCATGCCCGAGAAGGTCATGTCCATCGGCGAGAACCTGCAGGTCCGTCGTTTCGTCCGCTTCGCTGAGAACACCAGCGTGGGTTACGTCCATGCCGGCGGCAAGATCGGCGTGCTGGTGAATCTGGCTGTCGAGGGCGGCATTGACGCCACCGAGATCGGCAAGAACATCGCCATGCAGATCGCTGCTCTGAATCCCCGTTTCTGGGACAAGGCTCAGGTCACCGAGGACGTGCTGGCTGAGGAGAAGAAGATCGCTCTGGCCCTGATGGACACCGATCCCAAGATGGCTTCCAAGCCCGCTCAGGTCAAGGAAAAGATCGTCATGGGCAAGATGAACAAGTTCTACGAGGAGAACTGCCTGATGCAGATGGAGTTCGTCCGCGGCGATATCTTCCAGGGCAGCGTGGAGAAGTACGTGGCCGACGCCGCCAAGAAGCTGGGCGGCAGCGTCAAGTTCGTGGACGCCGTTCGCTATCAGACCGGCGAGGGCATCGAGAAGAAGCAGGAGGACTTCGCTGCTGAGGTCGCTGCTCAGATGAACATGGGCAAGTAATTCCCCCAAAAATGCATAAAAAGTTCCGTGAGCTTTCGCTCACGGAACTTTTTTGTTTACATGCTGTGCTTTTCCTTGCCGAAGTGAAGCTCCTTCATGCCCTCCACCTCGTCGCAGATGGCTTTCAGGTTGCAGGAGCCGCAGTCGGTGGGCATGCCCTCCAGGATCTTACTGAGGCTCATGGTGATGTCATGGACATTCTTGCCCTGCTTCACCAGCTGGGCGTAATCCGCGTCGGGCGCGGTGATGAAGATCATCTTTACCGCCAGAATATTGGGGTTCGTCTTGTACTGGCGGATAAAATCGTTGCCCACCTTTTCGAAGGTGATGCCCTGCCGCACCGCCTGACGGCTGATTCGCACCTGCTCGCGGTTGCTCTCAGAGCTGGTGCGAATCATGTAGCCCTTAGGGAACACATGGTACTTGACGAAATCCATGTCCTGAATGGCCCGGAAGGCCTGCTCTGTGTCCTCCACATCGTCGCTTTCGATGTCGCCCACCCGCAGCAGCGTGACGCGAGCGTAGGGGGAGGAGGCTTTCAGCTGATCCAGATCGGGGCCATAAACCAGGATCTCGTCCTTGGCGACCAGCTCGGTGGAGGTGGTCACGCAGGTGAAATTCACGGCCGACTTGTTGTCACCGCCCAGCTCGTAGGCGGCATCCCGCAGCATCACCAGCTCGAATTCACCGGTATCCTCCCATGCACGGCCGGGCGCATAGTCATAACGCCGGGGCGCGGAGGAGCCGACGTGCTCCTCCACAGCCCGGATGATCGGATTGAATAACTCCATACTCAGAACTTGATATCCACGTTCTTGCGGTCAAAGATGGTGTTGACCTGCTTATAGGCCCAGCCCAGCAGCTTCTGGTCCAGATTCCAGAAATAGACCACGAACAGCACGCCGGTGACAGCCGCCAGAACGGACAGCACCTTAAAAAGGATCTTTGTAAACTTGCACATAGGATAAACCTCCTGTATCGCTTGTGTTTTCGAGTAATGTAAAGGTTTTGCCTTTTACGCCTTGGCCATGCCCTTCTGGCGGGCATACTCGGCAGCGCCCAAGGCGCCCATCAGCTGAGGATCGGTCTTGAGGTCGATGACCTTCAGCTTCAGCACATGCTCGATGGCCTGCTTCAGGCCCGCGTTCTTGGCGCAGCCGCCGGTCAGGGTGATGCTGTCGGTAGCGCCGGCCTTCTTGCTCATGACGAAGCAGCGCTTGGCCACCGCCATCTGGATACCGGCGGCGATCTCGTCCATAGGCTTGCCCTCGCCCACCAGCGTAATGACCTCGGACTCGGCAAACACGGTGCACTGGGCGGTGATGGGGATCACGTTCTTGGCCGTCAGGGACAGGTTGGAGAACTCCGGCAGGCTCATCTCAAAGCTGCGGGCCATGGCCTCGTAGAAGCGGCCGGTACCGGCGGCGCACTTATCGTTCATGGCGAAGTTCTTCACGGTGCCGTCGGTGTCCACGCTGATGCCCTTCACGTCCTGGCCGCCGATGTCGATGATGGCCTTGACGCTGGGATCGGTGACATGGACGCCCATGGCGTGACAGGAGATCTCGGAGATGTTCTCGTCAGCGAAGGGCACCTTGTTGCGGCCGTAGCCGGTGCCGATCAGGTAGCAAAGCTCTTCGGAGGACTTCAGGCCCACCTTGTTCAGCACCTCCTCCATGGCCATTTTTGCGCTGACCTCGGAGTTGATCTTGCTGCGGATGGTGGTATCGGCGCAGATCTTGCCGTTTTCATCTAAGATAACTGCCTTGGTGTAGGTGGAGCCTACGTCGCAGCCGCCAAAATATTTCATGTCGTATTACTCCTTTAAATGATAGATTCAAGAGAAAAGCTTACATGCAGATGTCGTCGTCGAACTCCAGCAGGGAGGGATCCACAGGCTCCGCCTTCATGACGGTGCGCATGTACTCGTTGACCTTGCCGCGCATGGTCTTGCGGGACACGGTACGGGGATCCATCAGGTCGTGCTCGATCCAGATCATGTGCCGCTTCTGCTCACGGGCCTGATCGTCCAGGATGCCCTGCAGCGTCGCCATGTTCTTGCAGGCCACGTTCTGATACATGATGATGATGTCGACCTTCCAAGCCTCGCACTGACGCCACAGCTCGTCCACCACGTTGCGATAGCCGCCGTTGGTGTGACGGCGCATGACCATGCGCTCGTACAGCCGGGCCAGATCCATCAGGGCCTTTTCCTTGTCCTCGGTCTCCAGCGGCTTGGTGAAGTTCAAAGACTCCATTTCCACCAGAATATCCACGCCCCAGCAGTTGGCCAGCCAGTTGGAGAAGTTGGCGTAATAGTGAGCGGGACAGGACCACACGATGCCGCGGTACTTCATCTTGCCGCGCCAAGCCTCCTCGCCGCGGTCATAGGCCTGCAGCATCAGCTTGTTGACCTTCTTGCAGGTCTTCATCACGCGGGGATCGGCGCCGCCGTCCATCTCGTAGTTCCACTTGCGGAACAGCTCATAGCAGGGACCCAGGATCTGGGGCTTGGCGGTCTTGTTGACCTCCCACTTCTCCAGCTCGTACTTGGTCTCCTCATTAAACCGCTTCATGGCGGTGAAGTAGGCATCCCAGTTCCACTTGGCGCCGGTCTGCTCCTCCACGAACCTGATGCAGGCCTTGATATCCTCGGCGGCATCCTCCACCGTCTCCTCGTACTCGTAGCGGACAGGGAAGGTCAGGTGGAACACAGGCAGCTCGGGGAAGCGGCGGGACATATAGCTGGAAGCCATGGTGGAGCCGTCGCAGGGCATGGAGGAGGAGATGAAGCACTTACCCATATGGGGCAGGGCGTCGATGACCAGCGCGCCGCACTCGGAGGAGGGCACCGGACAGGTATCGGCAGGCAAGCCGAAGGACTCCACCGCGTCGATATAAGGCACGCAGGTCAGCTGGTCGATCTCAGACACCAGGAACACCGGCATCAGCTGATAGGGGATACCCAGCAGGTCGGGGAAGCCCGCCATGATCTGGCCCATGGTCATCTCGTCAAACAGCACGACCTTCTTGTTCAGCTCGGCGCTGTTGCCGTTCTTCTTGTCGCACTTGGCCAGGAAAACCAGATTCTCGGCCACATAGCGGAAGATATCATAGATCATCAGATGGCTCATCTTCAGTGCCCGGCCACGCTGGCCCATGGTATTCTTGTCCATGAAGCTGACGCAGCAGATGTAGGAGATCATCCAGCGGTAGTAAAGCGTGGTGTTCAGGGCGGGGACCAGATCCTTGGAGAAGGTGCCCAGCAGCATGCCCCACATCTTCAGCCAGCCGGCAAAGTCGATGGCGGTGCTCTCCAGACCGCGCCATTCACGGCGGACGGTGACCATGTCGCCCTTGCGGTACAGGTCGCCCAGGCGCTTTTCGCCGTTCAGCAGCAGATCCTTCCGCTCCTCGCAGGTCATGGTGCAGATATCCTTGACCTCGCGTGCCACGCGGCGGCCGTCATCCTTGATGCACTCCCACTGGCGGCGGAAGAAGGCTTTATAGTCGGCCTCCCTGGCCATACCGGCGATGATGCCGCCCACTTCCTTCAGGTTCTCCAGCTGGGCCTTCAGATCCATGTTATCCTTGGCCTTGAAAAAGGCGGGATTGGGATACTTTTTGTTCTTCTTGGCCATTAGTTGCTACCTCCGTTCTTCTGGATGCGCTTGATCTCCAGCGACTCCACGAACGCCTGGAAGCGGGTGCGGAGCTGGCCGGAGGAACGGGCGTTATAGGGACGGTCGATGGACAGCACGGGCCAGCCCATTTCGGTGGACATGATGTGGCTGGCCAGCGCACGCTCGAAGCCCCAGTAATCACAGAACTTCATCTGCTCGTAGATGATGCCGTCGGCGTTGTACTCGCGGGCCAGACGGTCGGCGGTCTGGCGGCGCTGGGCCACCTTTTCATCGCTGATGTAGCGGGCGCACTCACTGACTTCCATGTAGTGGCGGCAGATCTGATCCAGCGCGGGCTCGTCGTCGTTCAGCTCAATGACCTCGCGGCCGGGGGTAGAGCCGAAGCAATAACGGTCAGACACCACCAGCGCGCCGCAGTCCTCGATCAGCTTGGTAAGGCTGGGATCGTCGATCTCGCTGCCCACCACGGCCACCTTGGCCCGGAAGGCGGGCTTTTCATCAGGCTCGCGGTGCTTCAGCTCCTCCAGCGTCTCGCGCAGGTAGGGGAGGATCAGATACTTGGGACATGTATAGGTCACCAGATTCAGCACATGGAACTCATAGCCGGTGATCACGGGATTCTCCGCCTTGCGCATCTGGCCGATCTCGGAGATAATGCGGCAGACCTCGTTGTGCTCCTTCACGGCCTTGCGGATGGCCTTGTCAGAGGTGTCCACGCCGTAGTTCTTCTCCATGATATCCAGCAGGCGGATGCGCATCTGCTTGGTGTAGTGACGCACGGAGTAGTCCACGACCTTGTAGGGCATGTCGGTGTGGGTGACGAAGAAGTTAGGCTTCTCGTTCATCTTCAGCAGCTCAAAGTGCTCATAGAAGCGGTTCATCATGGAACAGGCATCCACGCCTGCCAGACCGTCCAGGAAGTTGTAGCCGCCCTCGATGCCGCGCTCTACCAATGCCCTGGCATACTCGCAGGTATAGTTGGACATGTAGTAGGTGGCGATGTCGATGGAGCCGGTACGGGGCGCCCGCAGACGCACGGAGAAACAGTTCCCCACGTTCAGCAGCACCTCGGGAATGTGGAAGCAGGTGTAACCGATGGCCAGCTTGCCGTCGGCTTTCGCCTTTTCCACCAACTCGTTGTCGGCGTTTTCCAGCAGGTTTTCAAAGTAGATCAAATGCTTCAGGTCTCTCAAGTTATCAACACCTCTCTCCTAGTTTTTCAAAGGATCGCCAATTTTGTCAGCGCCGTCCGCGCGCCCTGCATGATCGGGGAGTCGTCCGGCAGATCAAAAACACTTCGTCCCTGGATATCGTTGGCGGCGTGGCTGGCGTCGCCGGGGATATAGGCAAGGACCTCCGTGCCTTCAATATGGATACAGGGGATCATGCTCTCGTCCATGACCCGGTTCACGATAGCGCCGCAGCGCTGATACATCACCAGCTCATCCGCCACGCGCTTGATGGTATCAATGACCTGCGTACCCTTGCGGCTGGGGTCGGTGATCAGCACCAGATGGGTGACCTTTTCCATCACCCGACGGTTGATCTGCTCGATGCCGGCCTCGCCGTCAATGACCACATAGTCGAAGTCCCGGCTCAGCAGGCTGATGACCTCTTTCAGATAGGCGTTCACCTTACAGTAGCAGCCGGCGGTCTCTGGACGGCCGATGGCAAGGAAGGAGAACTTCTGCTCCTCCACCATGGTGTCGAAGATGCGGTAGCGGGCCTCGCTGAGCAGCTCGATGGCCTCTCTCGGCGCGCCGTCCTCCACCGAGGCGACGATGCTCTTGCGGATATCGTCCAGCGTCTCTCTGACCTCTACGCCCAGCGCGGTGGAAAGTCCCACGGCGGGGTCGGCGTCGATGGCGAGGATACGGCTGTCCGGGTAGGCTTCCGTCAGCAGCCGGACGAAGGCCGCGGAGATGGAGGTCTTGCCCACGCCGCCCTTACCGGCCACGGCGATGATCTTGGTGTCTCTGTTCAACGGGGGTCACACGTCCTTTCCGTATAGGGTACGATACATGGAGCTGCACCGCGCTGTAACACGCGGAAGGAAAAATGAACGTTACTGTACAAAACAAAATATTTTTGTGCATTATCACCATTTTTCTAATATCATTTTACCATGAAACAGGGCAAGTTGCAATGAAATAATTTGATTTTTTGCACTTTTTTTGTTGATTCTGAAAAAAGAATGTGATATGCTGGATTTGTCAATGAACGCCTGCCGGCGGCAGGTGATAACAGGAAAGTGAGGGAATATCATTGAAGAAAGACGCATTAGTTCAGCAGCTGGTCAACAGCTACGGAAACTGGGTTCGTACCGACTGTGAGAATCGTGAGGGCGGTACGTCGCGGATGACCAAGGAGTATTATCCGTATACCTCCCTGTTTTCCCCCATTCAGATCAATAAGCTGACGGTGAAGAACCGTCTCGTCATGGCGCCCATGGGTAACTGTCAGATGGCCGAGGAGAGCGGCCGTCCCAATGACAAGATGCTGCAGTACTTCTTCGCCCGTGCCGAGGGCGGCGTCGGCCTGCTGACCACCGGCCTGATCCCCATCAGCCACCACATCGACGCCTCTGTTACCGAAAAGGGCAACTATTCCTACTTCCCCCGTATCGACGGCACCCGCACCAACTTCATGGGCTGGCGCGATCTGGCCCAGGGCGTTCACGCCCGCGGCAGCCGCATCTTCATCCAGCTGACTCCCGGCCTGGGCCGCGTGGGCAATCCCCAGTGCCTGCTGACCAAGTTCCAGTTCCCTGTGTCCGCCTCCGTGAACCCCAACTTCTATCTGCCTGACGTGCCCTGCCGTCCCCTGACGGATATCGAGTGCGACCGCATCATCAAGAACGCCGGTCAGGCCTCCATCGACGCCAAGACCATGGGCCTGGACGGCGTGTACCTGCACGGCCATGAGGGCTATCTGCTGGATCAGCTGACCAGCCCCGCCTTCAACCGCCGTAAGATCGGCAAGTACGCAGACTGGCAGCGCTTCGGCATTGAGCTGATCAAGACCATCCGCAAGCGTGTGGGTCCCTATTATCCCATCATGTACCGTATCGACCTGAGCCTGGCGCTGGAGGAAACCTACGGTGAGCGCATGAACACCGTCAAGACCCTGAAGCACTTCAAGAACGGCCGCTCCATCGCTGATACCCTGAACTACATGGAGAACCTGGTGAAGGCCGGTGTCGATATGTTCGACGTGGACCTGGGCTGCTATGATAACTGGTGGCTGCCGCATCCTCCCGCAGGCATGCCCGCCGGCTGCTTCCTGGATGTCAGCAAGGTGGCCAAGGAGTATTTCGCCGCCCGCGGCATCAAGTCCAACGTGGGCGTGGAGGTGCCTATCGTGGCCGTCGGCAAGCTGGGCTATCCCGACATCGCCGAGAAGGCGCTGCGTGACGGCAAGGCCGACATGATCATGCTGGGCCGTCCCGTGCTGGCCGATCCCGACTGGTGCAACAAGGCCTACGCCGGTAAGGTGGAGGAGATCCGTCCCTGCATCGGCTGTCAGGAGGCCTGCGTCAACGAGTTTGTTGAGGGCGGCCATCCCCAGTGCGCCGTCAATCCCCGCACCGGCTTCGAGGATGTGCTGCCCGCCATCCCCGCCAGAGCAGAGAAGGTCAAAAAGATTGCCGTGGTGGGCGCAGGCTGCGCCGGTCTGAACTTCGCCATCACCGCCGCCCAGCGGGGTCACACGGTGGAGGTCTTTGAGAAATCCGACAAGATGGGCGGCAAGATGCACGCCGCAGGCGCGCCCCTGAGCAAGTATGAGCTGAAGAACTACATGGATTGGCTGGTGGCACAGGTCGGCAAGACCGAGGGCGTTACCGTCCACCTGAACACTCCCGTGGACAACGCGCTGCTGAAGCAGGGCAATTACGACGCCGTGGTGTTCGCCAACGGCAGCCGTGAGGGCGTGCCTCCCATTCCCGGTCTGGATACCGTCCGTCATATCGACGCCATCCACCTGCTGACCCATCCCGAGGAGCTGGCGGATACCGACAAGAAGATCATCGTCATCGGCGGCGGCGCCGTGGGTCTGGAGACCTCCTTCTGGCTGGCCACCGAGAAGCTGCGGAAGGTCACCTGCCTGGAGATGCTGGAGCACTTCGAGGAGGGCGCCTGCACTGCCAACCGCGGCCATCTGATCCATTACTTCGAGGCCGACGGCGGCGAGCTGGTGAACTGCGCCCGCGTGCTGCGCATTGAGGACGGCCATGTGGTGGTGGCCCACAACCGCTCCAAGGCTGTGCCCGATCCCTACTGCACCTGGTCTCCCATCATCCCCAAGAACATCGAAAATCCGCTGGCTCCCAAGATGACCAACGAGGAGTATATCGAGCAGTACGACGCCGATCTGGTGGTCATGGCCATCGGCGCCAAGGGCGACGACCGTCCCTTCCTGTCCGCGCAGGCGGAGATGGTGGCCCCCGAGGTCCACAACATCGGTGACAGCTACAACACCGAGAAGCCCGGCAACATGTGGCAGTGCACCAAGGCTGCCTACAACCTGGCCATCCGCATCTAACAGATTCCCGCAATATTTGGAAAGCCTTCCCGCTTGGGAAGGCTTTCTTTTTTCGTCACCGCTTCGGCCGCGGCCACATAGGATGAAACAGAAGCCTGGCAGGGAGGAGGGGACCACATGAGAGGGAACGGCGAGCATTGTCTGGGGATCTGCGCGCTGGCGCTGGGATTGGGCATCTTCATCGCGGCGGTATTCCCGGTAGGCTGTCTGATGTTTCTGGTGGCCTTCCTGCTGATCGCCTGCGGGATCGCATGCTTGAAAAGGAGGTAACGACATGAAGATCGTGGTCTGGAAGGCGCCAAGGATGCTGCGGGGCCTGCTGCGCAGTATTTTCGGCATCAAGGAATAAACGAAACATGCCTCTCATACAGTGGAGTAACAATACCGATTGAGAGGGCGGAGCATATGGATTTGAGCTTGCAATTTGAAGATATTTTCTGTTACGAAGCGTCACCCGGCGTCGTATCCACCCACGAGGAATCGCTGGAGACCGCCATTCCGGAGTATTGTCCCGACATGGCGCGGATCGTGGACACCGTGGGACGCCTTACGATACGGGAGCGGCAGCTGACGGAGGCGCACTGTACCGTATCCGGAAGCGTGAAGGTAACGGTTCTTTACACCTCCGAGGAGGCCGTGGGGCTGCGGAGCCTGTCAGTATCCGTGCCGTTCTCCTGTGTGCTGGATGACCGGTCGCTGGCCGGATGCGGCACTCTTTTTGCCGAGGGACGTGTCCTGCTGGCGGAGGCCCGCGCCGTCACATCGCGGAAGCTGTATGTCAAGGTCATGCCGGAGATCACCGTCACCGGATACCGGGCCGTCAAGCGCCGGATCGCCTGCGGCGTTCAGGACGGCGCAGCCATCTGCACGCGCCGTCAGAAGCTGGAGCTTTCCCTTCTGACCGCTGTATCTGAAAAGGGGTTCTCCTTTACGGATGATGTGCTGCTGGATAACGGCTGCACGCCGGAGGATATCCTGCTGCATCGTGTATGTCCCACGATCCTGTCGGCACAGCGGCTGGGCAATAAGCTGATGGTAAAGGGCGAGATGCAGCTCTGCGTCCTTTACCGGGATGACGGCCAGACGCTGCGGCAGTATGACGCCGCGCTTCCGTTCTCTCAGATACTGGATGTGGCGGAGCTGCCGGAGGACGCCGAATATACGCTCTGTCCCCAGATCGGGGAGTGTGACATCCGGGTCATGCGGACGGACAGCGGCAGCGGCTTTGGTCTGACGGCCCGTGTGGACATCAGTCTGCTGGCCTATCAGAGCCGTACCATTACTTATATTGAGGATCTGTACAGCACCCGCTTTGACACGGTGCTGGAGCGGCAGAATATCACCATTCCTCTGGCGCAGCCGGACAGCAGCGTACAGCAGGACGCCCGGGTGCGGCTGGAATTCGACGGCGCGGAGCCGTTCATCAGCGTCACCGCCATCGACTGCACACCGGCAGAAGCGTTTCCGGAGGAGGAGCAGGTGACGCTGCGCACGACACTGCATGTACGGCTCCTCTATCTGGACGAATCCGGCGCGCCCGTCAGTACAGAGCGCACGATCGAATGCAGCGCCGCCGTTCCGGAGGTCAACGGACCCGTATCCGCCTGCTGCTGCCGTGCGGCGCTGCAATTTACCGGCGGCGCGTGTCAGGTCGTTCTTCCGGTCACCTTCCTTATGGCGAATACCGGTGAATCCTCCATCAGCGGCATTACCTCCGTGACGGTGACCGAGCCTGACGACGACATTGCCGCCCGCCCCAGTCTGGTGCTGTGCCGGTTGGGGAAAGGGGAGACCCTGTGGGACATCGCCAAGCGGTATCATACGGATGAGGATGCCATCCGCAGCGCCAACCAGCTGGAGCAGGACAGTGACGCGGGACAGTATATGCTGCTGATCCCCAAAAAGCGTTTATAAGAAAAAGAGCGGCCTTCGGGCTGCTCTTTCCCCCTTTAAAGGGCAACATTCGTCAATCAACAGCAATATTTACAAGCGCCGCAAATATTTGACGGCACAATTTGAAAAACCTGCCAAGAAAACCGCGGGAAGAAATTGCTAAGATTGAAACTCGTTGACAGGGACAGGCCGCCGTGCTATAATGCAGGAAATGTTACAAATGTATGAAATGCCGTCGAGCATCGCTCCGGCGTGTCCCGTCTGTCCGCAGGCGGCTGCTTTTGTGGTATTCTCCGGTCTTATGGCCGCGGAATAAAAATAATATGGAGGAAAGTTTAGAATGAAAAAAGTGTTAGCTCTCATTCTGGCGCTGGTCATGGCCCTGTCTCTGGTGGCCTGCGGCGGTGGCGACACCACCAACGATCAGCCCGACGATCAGGACACCGCGAAGACCGTTAAGGTCGGTATCGCTGCTCCTGACGTGACCCACGGCTGGGTTGCCGGCGTTGCTTACTACGCCGAGAAGTACTGCAAGGACAACAACCTGGAGTACAAGATCACCACCTCTTCCGACGCTGCTGAGATGGCTTCCGCTCTGAACGATCTGGTCGCCTGGGGCGCCACCGTCATCGTGTCCTGGCCCCAGTGGTCCGGCATGGAGACCGCCATGCAGGAGATCATTGACTCCGGCATCCCCGTTGTGAACTTCGACGTTGACGTGGACTGCACCGGCATCTACAAGGTCACCGGCGATAACAAGGACATGGGTTACCAGTCCGCCAAGTACATCACCGATAAGGTTGGCGAGGCCGCTCACATCGTTGTCCTGGACGTTCCCTCTTCCGGCAGCGTCTGCCAGCTGCGTAAGGAAGGCTTCTATGCCTACCTGGACGAGATTGGCTATGACACGACCAACATCGTTGAGTATCAGCTGAACAGCTTCGCTGCTGCTGACGCTCAGTCCGCTATGGCCGACATCCTGGAGGCCAATCCCCAGATCGACGCTATCTTCTCCATGGATGATGAGACCTCCATCGGTACTCTGAACACCCTGGTCGAGGCTGGCCGTACTGACGTTAAGGCCATCACCGGCGGCGGCGGTTGCCAGGCCTACTTCAAGATGATCGCTGACGAGGCTTATGCTACTTACGGCCCCGCCTCCGCTCTGTACAGCCCCAACATGGTTGAGGACGCTATCGAGACCGCTATCAAGGTCATGAACGGCGAAACTGTGGATCCCGTGGTCGTGATCCCCACCACCATCGTTTCCGCTGACAACGTTGCTGATTATCTGGACGAAAACAACACCGTGTATTAATCGGTAAGCACAAAGAGACAATCTGCTTTTCAAGAGAAGGGCTATGGCTGATAGCCATAGCCCTTCCTTGTTTTTCCCGTGTTTGGCGAAAAAGTGCCGGAAACGGCTTTTCCGGCGTTTTTTTGCAAAATACATTGTCCCGCCGCGCAGCACGCGGGACGACAATACCATAGGAATGGAAGTGATCGTTTGAACCTGACCATGCAGGGGATCTGCAAATCCTTCGGCGCCAACAACGTGCTTCAGGATGTGGATTTTTCCCTAAAGACCGGTGAGATCTGCGCACTGCTGGGTGAGAATGGCGCTGGTAAATCCACGCTGATGAACATCCTGGGCGGCGTTCTGCCCGCCGACAAGGGCGTTATCGAACTGGACGGAAAGCCTGTGCATTTCGCCAGCCCCGTGGATTCGCTGGATGCCGGTATCGCCTTTATCCATCAGGAGCTGAACCTGATCAATGACCTGACCATCTACGAAAACATGTTCCTGACCCATCTGAAGCAGAAGGGTGTGTTTCTGGATGCCCGCGAGATGAAGCGGCAGACGGCGGAGCTGTTCGAGCGGATGAACCTGACGCTGGATCCCTCCACCATGGTGCGGGATCTGGACGCCTCCTACAAGCAGATTGTGGAGATCGCCCGCGCCATGATGCAGGACGCCTCCATCATCATCATGGACGAGCCCACCACATCCCTGACCGATCCCGAGATCCAGCGTGTCTTTGCCATGATGCGGACGCTGAAGGAGCAGGGTGTGGGCATCGTGTTCATCAGCCACAAGCTCAACGAGGTCATGGAGATCTGCGACCGCTTTACCGTTCTGCGTGACGGCAGCATGGTGGCCGCCGACCTGGTCAGCAACACTGATACCCGTCAGCTGGCCGCCCACATGGTGGGCCATGAGGTGCAGATGGATATTCTGACCCGCGACCAGCAGAAGGGCGACGAGATACTGCGGCTGGAAGCCATGTCCGACGATCGCCATTTCTTTGACGTTTCCCTGACCGTTCATGCCGGTGAGGTGCTGGGTGTTACCGGCCTGCTGGGCGACGGCCGCAGCGAACTGTTCCAGACGGTCTTTGGCGCCATGGGCGGCAAGTACACCGGCAAGGTATATCTGTCCGGCAAAGAGGTACACAACACCGATACCCATCAGGCGCTGGCCGCCGGTCTGGCGTATCTGCCCCGCAACCGTAAGGAAAACGGCATCATTAAGGATATGACCATTCTGGACAACGGCTCCATCGTCCATCTGCCCAATATCCGCAAGGGCCCCTTTATCGACTTTGCCCGGCAGGAGGAACTGTTCCGCCAGCAGGAGGAAGCGCTGCGCATCAAGATGGGCGACCGGATGGATCTGATCGGCAGCCTGTCCGGCGGCAACCAGCAGAAGGTAGTGCTGGCCAAATGGCTGATGTCCGATCCGAAGGTACTGATCCTGGACAACCCCACCCAGGGCGTCGACGTGGGCGCCAAGGAGGAGATCTACGCCATTATCCACCGCTTGGCGGGCGAGGGAGTGGCCGTGATCGTGCTGAGCTCTGAGGCGCAGGAGATCATCCGCGTGTGCGACAGGAGCCTTGTCATGTTCCATGGCCGCATTGTCGGCGAGGTGGCCGGCAGCGATATGAACGAACATAACATCATGTATCTGGCCACCGGCGGCGGTCAGCAGGAGGGAGAATAAGCATGGATAAAAAGAAGCTTCTGAATGAGAAGGGCGGTTTTCTGGGCTGGTTCAAGAGCAACTGGTCGCAGAACGCCATGTTCTCCACCATCTTCGCGCTGGTCATCATGGTGCTGATCCAGTGCGTGGTACAGGCCATCAACATCGGTTCCGTGGGCGGCATGTTCGGCGCCATGGGCCGCGCGTGGCTGAACATCCTGCGCAACAATACATACGCCGGTATCATCGCTCTGGGCATGTGCTTCATCATCATCTCCGGCGGCATCGACCTGTCCGTCGGCTCCATGATGTGCGCGCTGGGCGCAGTGCTGATGTATCTCATCACGCCCACGAACGGCCTGCTGGCCAAGATCGGCATCACCGGCGTGGGCGCGTACATCATCGCCATCATTCTGGTGCTGGTGCTGGGCATGGTGTTCGGTGAGATGAACGGCTGCCTGATCGCCTACGGTAAGCTGCCGCCCTTCATCGCCACGCTGGGTACCATGAAGATCTTCCGTTCCGTTACCCAGCAGCTGACCAAGCAGTTCAACCCCGAGGTGCCCGACAGCTTCAAGCTGCTGACCTCCGCCAAGATTGGCGGCCAGGTGATCCTGCCCATCATCTATTGGGTGGCCGTGGTGGTGCTGATGCACATCATCTTCAAAAAGACCGCCTTTGGCCGCCAGACCATCGCCGTCGGCTCCAACGAGCGGGCCGCCAAGCTGTCCGGTATCAATGTCAGCCGCGTCAAGCGCCGCATCTACGCCCTGGGCGGCGTGATGTGCGCCATTGCCGCCGTGATCTATGTGGCCCGTATCGGCTCCATGGACTTTGCCAACGCCGGTAACGGCTATGAGATGGATGCCATCGCCGCCGTTATCGTGGGCGGCACGGCCATGTCCGGCGGTAAGGGCAGTCTGGTCGGCGCTTTCCTCGGTATGCTGATCATCGGCGTCATGAACAATATCCTGAACACTGTCGGTGTGCCTACCTTCCTGTGCGACGCCGTCAAGGGTGCCATCATTATCTTTGCCGTGTTGCTGCAGAAGAAGGATAACGCCTGATCACCCTATCAAACCGCGCCACCGGCTTTTCATAAGCCGGTGGCCGCTGAATATCTGTGAATATTTCCATTTCATCATAACAGGAGGTCACAATTATGTTCCGAATCGGTATCATCGGCTGCGGCAAGATCGCGCAGGTACGTCACATCCCCGAATACGCGGAGAATCCCTATGCGGAGCTGGCAGGCTTCTATGATCTGAATACCCAGCGCGCCGCCGAGCTGGCCGCTCAGTACGGCGGCAAGGCCTATGAGTCCGCTGAGGCCATGCTGGCCGATCCCGCCATCGACGCAGTCAGCGTCTGCGTGGCCAACCATGCCCACGCGCCCATCACCATCGCCGCCCTGAAGGCCGGTAAGCATGTGCTGTGTGAAAAGCCCATGGCCACCACGCTGGAGGAGTGCGAGGAGATGGTCAAGACCGCCCATGAAGCGGGGAAGTTCCTGATGATCGGCCACAACCAGCGTCTGGCCAAGGCCCACGCGGTGGCCAAGGAGCTGATCGATCAGGGCATGATCGGCCGCATCATCACCTTCCGTACCACCTTCGGTCACGGCGGCCCCGAGACCTGGTCGGTGGATCCCGGCAAGAACACCTGGTTCTTCGACAAGAACAAGGCTGCCATGGGCGCCATGGCGGATCTTGGCATCCACAAGACTGACCTGATCCAGTTCCTGACGGGTCAGCATGTGGTGCGCACCACCGCCCGCGTGGTAACGCTGGATAAGAAGGACGCCAGCGGCCAGCTGATCGGCGTGGACGACAACGCCATCTGCATTTACGAGATGTCCGGCGGCACCATGGGCACCATGACCGCCAGCTGGACCTACTACGGCGCGGAGGATAACTCCACCATTCTCTACGGCGAGAAGGGCATCATGCGCATCTATGACGATCCCGCCCACTCCATCGTGGTGAAGCTGGACGACGGCACGGAAAAGGTCTACGACGTGGAGCAGATCCAGACCAACGACAACCAGACCAAGTCCGGCGTGATCGACCTGTGGATGAATTGCCTGGAGACCAACACCCCGCCGGAGATCTCCGGCGAGGAGGCCCTGTACGCCATGCGCGCCGTGTTTGCCTCTCTGGAATCCGCCAAGGCAGGCACCGCGGTAGACATTCCCGAAAACCGCTGAAGCAAGGAGGAGAAACGCTATGATGAAATTCGGACTGCTGACCGCCATTCTGGATGGCTGGACGTATGAGGAAGCGGTGGATATCGCCGCGGAGATGGGCTTCCGTTGTCTGGAGGTGGCCTGCTGGCCTGCCGGTAAGGCGGAGCGCCGCTATGCCGGCGTCAGCCATATCGACTGCGCCCGCGTGCTGGAGGATGACGATTACGCCCGCCATGTGGTGGATTACGCAGCAGGGAAGGGGCTGACCATCTCTTCGCTGGCCTTTTATCCCAACACCATGGATCCCGATGCTGAAAAGCGCGCCGCCGCTATCGACCATCTGAAAACGCTGATCCGCGCCAGCGAAAAGCTGGGCGTGGGCATGGTCACCACCTTCATCGGCCGCGACCAGCACAAGACCCGCGAGGAAAACTATCAGCTGTTTGACGAGATCTGGCCTCCCATCATCCGTCTGGCTGAGGAGTGCGGCGTCAAGGTCGCCATCGAGAACTGCCCCATGCTGTTCGGTGCCGACCAGTGGCCCGGCGGCCAGAACCTGATGTGCACACCGGATATCTTCCGTGAGCTGTTCCGCCGTCTGCCCAGTCCCAACTTCGGCCTGAACTTCGACCCCAGCCACTATGTATGGCAGCAGATGGACTACGTCAAAACCGTCTATGAGTTCAAGGACAAGCTGTTCCACGTCCACTTCAAGGACATCAAGCTGTACCCCGAAAAGCTGGCGGAGTGCGGCGTGCTGGCCTATCCGCTGGACTACATGGCTCCCGTGATCCCCGGACATGGCGACGTGAACTGGGCGGCCTTTATCGCGGCGCTCAACGACATCCGCTACGACGGCAACGCTGTGATCGAGGTAGAGGACAAGGCCTTCGAGGGTACCCGTGAGGATATCCTGAACTCCATCCGCCTGTCCAAGCGCTATCTGGACAACTACATCATCTGAAAGGCAGGGAACCCCATGAGAAAAGAGCGCATCATCGCGGTAAACTCCAACTGCTACCACGGCTTTTCCATTGAGGAGGCCATCGCCGGTATCAAGAAGGCGGGGTTCCGCTATATCGAGCTGACCGCCACCAAGGGCTGGACGGAGCATGTATTCCCCGACCAGAGCTTTGCGCGGCTGCTGGAGGTCAAGGACATGCTGGACGAGGCCGGTCTGATCCCCTTTGCCATGAGCGGTCACACCAACCTGATGGACACCGAGCGCATCGGTGATTTTGTCCGCAACATTCGTCTGGCGCATTTCTTCGGCTGCGACTACATCGTTTCCTCCATCGGTGAGGCCCATCTGGAAGATAAAGCGGTGGCCTCCAACGCCGTAGTGGCACAGCACGTCCGTGACCTGGTACCTTATCTGGAGGAGTATGACATGACGCTGGTACTGGAGACCCACGGTGAGCACGGCACAGGCGCCATTCTGAAGGAGATTGTGGAGCTGGTGGACTCTCCCCGCGTTCTCATCAATTACGACACCGCCAACGCCATCTTCTATGGCGATGTGGATGTGACAAAGGACTTCCTGGCCTCTATGGATAAGATTGGTTATGTCCACCTGAAGGACAAGGCCGCCGGCCGTCAGGAGTGGAACTTCCCGGCACTGGGCAAGGGTTACATCGATTTTCCGGCGCTGTTTGACGCGCTGGACGCCGACAACAACATGAGTCCCTTCTCCATCGAGATCGAATTCACGCAGGCAGGTCCCAAGGATCTGGCCGAGGTGGATCAGGCGGTGCAGGACAGCGCCGACTACCTGATCTCTCAGGGCTTCGTGCTGTAAGGAGGCTCCATGATCAAGATCGGACTGGTGGGAACCGGCGGTATGGGCCGGGTACACTACGCCAATTTCAAAGAGATCCCCGACTGCGCCGTGACGGCGCTGTGCGGCACCAGCGATAAGGCGCGGGCCGCCGCGGAGGAGTGGAACCTGCCGCTGTACGCCACCATCGAAGAGATGGCGGCCCATGTGGATATCGTGGATATCTGCACACCCACCTATACCCACCACAACATGGTGATGGAAAGCCTGCGCTGCGGTAAGGACACCATCGTGGAAAAGCCCATTGCCCTGAGTTCCGCCGACGCAAGAGAGATGCTGGATACGGCGCGCGCCAAGGGCTGCCAGCTGTATGTGGCGCAGGTGCTGCAATTCACCAAAGAGGTGGAGGTCCTCCGCCGCATCGTGAAGGACGGCACCTACGGCAAGCCGCTGGACGCGGTGTTTGAGCGGCTGTCCGCCTGCCCTCAGTGGATGCAGGGCGGCTGGCTGTTCGACAGGGATAAATCCGGCCTGCTGCCCTTTGACCTGCATATCCACGATCTGGATATCATCGTCTCGCTGTTCGGCACACCGGACGGCGTGGCGGTCACCTCTTGCGGCGGCGCGGATAAGACCTACCGGGAGCAGTACCGCTTCCAGTATACCTTTGGCGATCTGCACGTCTGTGCCGAGGCGGCGTGGTTCAACGCGCCCATCCCCTGGACGGCACGCTGGCGCGTCTATTTTGAAAACGGCATGCTCATCAACGACGGCCAGACGCTGACCGGCTATCAGTTCGGCAGGGAGCCGGAGGTGTTCGACACCGCCGACGCGGTCACCGTGTCCACCGGCATCAATGTGCCGCCCTGCGGCTGGTATTATAACGAGCTGAGCCATTTTCTGGACTGCGCCCGCCGTCATGAGCCGTCCCCCTATGTAACGCGCGAGCAGCTGCTGACGGTGGTCTCGCTGCTGGAAAAGATATCGGAGAATGAAAATGGATAAAGTAAAAGCCTATTTTGACCGCATCGGTCTGGAGATGCCGGAGCATATCGTGTGCGACGGTGCGCTGCTGAAGAAGATCCAGTACGCTCACTGCACCACCATCCCCTATGAAAATCTGGACATCATCCGCAATATTCCTCTTTCGCTGGAGGAGGATGACCTGTTTGAAAAGATCGTGGTGAATCGCCGGGGCGGCTACTGCTTTGAGCTGAACGGCCTGTATGGCTGGCTGCTGCGGCAGCTGGGCTATCAGGTCACCGACTGCTTTGCCCGCTATCTGCGGGGCGAGAGCACCATCCCCATGCGCCGCCACCGTGTACTGAAGGTGGAGGCCGTGGACGGCACCTATCTGTGCGACGTAGGCACCGGTGAGGTCTGCCCCCGTGAGCCGCTGCGTATGGAGGAAGGGCTGGTGCAGGAGCAGTACGGCGAGACGTACCGGCTGGATAAGGATGACTTCCTTGGCTGGGTGGTAATGGATCTCCACAACGGCGAGTGGCGGCAGTTCTATTCCTTTACCGAGGAGCCGCAGCTGATCTGCGATTTCTACGCCGTCACCTTCTTCTGCGAGAACCATCCCAGTTCCCCCTTCTTCCCGCAGGAGATGTTCTCCCTCAAGACCCCCACAGGGCGCATCACGCTGGACGGCCATCTCTACAAGGAGTTCGACGGCGACACTGTCACTGCACGGGAACTCCGTGACAATGAACTGGCCTGGGGCTATGCCCAGTTCGGCCTGACACTTTGAGAATAAGAAAACGAGAGCCTTTGGCTCTCGTTTTCTTATTCTCAGCCTATGCTGCGGCTATCCACCACACCGCCCAGCGCGTCACGGCTCACCGGATGGTATTCGATCCCGGCGGAGGAGCAGTCCTGCAAAGCCACCCTTGTCCAGGCGGTGGCATCATAGGGCTGGAGATACAGCTCACGCCGGTGCAGATCGTACATCACCGTATACTGGGTATAGCCGTCGCGGCTGCCTGTGGGCATCCCTGCCGCATCCAGCGCGCGGTAGTGGTAAACGCCCCGGCTGTGGGGCTCAAACACCGTGCGCATCAATCCGCTGCCCAGCGGCAGCATCTGTCCGTCGTCCATCCACTGTCCGTCATGGTTCAGGGCTTTCAGCACCGCCAGCCGCACAAAGCGGTCATATGATGCATAGGATGCGGGAAGCACGCCGCTTTGCGTCAGATGCGGCGCTCCTGGATCGCCGGACAGCCGCACGCCCTCCCACGCCGGTTGGGTAATGGGACAGTCGTCGCCGCCCCGGTGCAGCTCCGGCGACTGGGAAAGGAACCACCGCAGGTTATCCAATTGCCGCGGATAGGGCGGGGAATTGGTCATCACGCCGATGCTGTCGGCATGGTAGACCTGCAGCTGCCCCGGATGCGCCGGATCAGTCGCCTCCAGCGCCGCAGTACGGCCTGCGGCGTCAGCAAAAAAATAGTGCATCGTCGCTGGCACGCTGCCGTCCTCTATCGGCACATCTGTGATCCGGATCGTCCTGGCCGCGTCGCACACCTCGGCAATATCCCGGCAAACGGCCAGCAGCGCCGTGACCAGTTTCATACCCATTACGCCGGTATACCCGTCCTGCGGCCCGCTGACGCTGGTGCCCTCCTCCAGAAGCAGCAGACCGCCTGTCAGGCCCTCGCCGTTAATGCCGTCCAGCAGCCAACTGTCCTGCCCGTTGTAGGTGATACCCAGGATCGGATACCGTGTCCGCAAGGAGCCGACGCTTACGGGAATATCTGTCCCCGCCGGAAAAGATACCACATGTGCGCCTGCGTCCCACACGCTGGTGTGCAGGTCGCAGGTGCGGAACCAGTAGGTAAGTCCCTGTTTTGATGTCAGCTTGACGCAGGAGCAAGCCGGAAGCATACCGCCATTCTCCATTTGCCGTTCTCCTTTCGCATCGTTTATCAAAGGAAGTATTTCCGGCCTTTTCACGGGCTATTCGTCAGCTTTTCACCATTCTTCACATAAAAAAGCAGAGTGTCCATTACAGGATACTCAGATCCTATAAGGACACTCTGCATGGTCGGAGTGGGGGGACTTGAACCCCCGGCCTCTTGGTCCCGAACCAAGCGCGCTACCAACTGCGCTACACCCCGTAAGCTTTTTTATTATAGAGAGTATTTTCCATTCTGTCAAGAGAAAAATACCTATATTTGCCCTATTGTGGATTGAAATACCGCGGACACCCCGCTCTGGCACTACCACAAAGCCCTGGCTCATTTTTGTGCTGCCTACGGAAATGAAAGACGTGGTTTGTTTGACTTCGTTCCCAGGAAGGTATATAATTTATACAGTAAAAACTGCGACAGGGCCAATCACCAGCCGCACTATCCAACAGTCCTGTGCTTTTCGCAGGGCTGCTTTTTGCTATTTTGCGATAAAGAGAATGTCCACGGATTATATGTCCATCACACAGGCGGCAGAGAAGCGAAGCATCCCCAGCTCCGCCGAACGCGCCCGCGAGGAGAAACTATAGGCCAGTTCAAGGAGCAAAGTGAATCGCACGTAGAGGGGATGATGGTTTTGCAGTACTATGCACATGTTCGGGAAAACGCCAATGGCAATAAGGAATATCAGACGGTTGCCCAGCACTTAGCGGGTACGGCTGAGCTTTGCCGCGGCTTTGCGGCGGCATTCGGCGCGGAAGCCGACGGGGAGCTGGCGGGACTGACCCACGACATCGGTAAATGCACAGAAGAATTTCAAAACCGCCTGTTGAACGACGGTCCCATCGTTGACCACGCCACAGCGGGAGCAATGGCCTGCGCCGTGCGGGGAAATCCCTATGTTTCCGCCTGCGTGGCGGGACATCACGGCGGTCTGCCGGATTTTGGCAATATGAAAACGGCCCGGAAGGACGATGGTACATTCTATGGGCGGCTGCTGAAAGGACGCGACGAACAGTATCTGGATTGCTGCGGTGAAAGCAGCGTGGCGTTACCTCCGCCGCCGGCCTCGCTGGCACAAAAGCTGGCTCCTCTGCAAGCTTCTTTCTGGACAAGGATGCTCTATTCCTGCCTGGTGGACGCCGACTTTCTGGATACGGAGCAGTTCATGAACGGTGAACGAGGGCGGGGCGGATATGATGATACTCCTGCACTATTGGCACGGCTGCAAGCGTACATCGAGCCATGGCAGCAGCCCAAGACAGAGCTGAACCGGCTACGTTGTGAGATCCTGAATACCTGCCTGAATGCGGGCAGTAAACCAAAAGGCATTTACACGTTGACGGTCCCTACCGGCGGCGGAAAAACGGTGGCGTCGCTGGCCTTCGCGCTGCGCCATACGGCGGAACATGGGATGCAGCGGGTGATCTACGTCATCCCGTATACCTCCATCATCGACCAGAACGCCCAGGTGTTTCGGAATATTCTGGGAAGCGGCAATGTGCTGGAGCACCATTCCGGCGTGCAGTTCGACCTCTCCGACGGTGCACCGGCGGAGGATATTCGGAAGGCACTGGCCACAGAGAATTGGGATATGCCGGTAGTGGTGACCACGGCTGTCCAGTTCTTTGAGTCCCTATACGCTGCCCGCTCCTCCCAGTGCCGCAAGCTGCACAATCTGGCCAATAGCGTCATTATCTTTGATGAAGCACAGATGCTGCCGCTGCCGCATCTGCGGCCCTGTGTGGCGGCCATGGCTTCGCTGGCGGAGCAATTTCACTCTACGGTGGTGCTCTGCACCGCAACGCAGCCATCACTGGGCGACCTGCTGCGCACCTATGCGCCAGACTGTCCCGTGACGGAGCTCTGCCCGCAGACGGCGGCACTGTATGACCGCTTCCGTCGAGTGACCTTCCGGCAGGCCGGAACGCTGACCGATGAGGCGCTGGCGGAGCAGCTGAGCGAGCAGCGGCAAGTCCTCTGCATCGTCAACAGCCGCAAAGCGGCCCAAAGCATATACGCACTGCTGCCGCCGGAGGGCAGCTATCACTTGTCCACTCTGATGATCCCGGCGCAGCGTCTGACGCTGCTTGGGGAGATCAGAGAACGACTGAAGCAGGGGAAGCCGTGCCGTGTGGTCTCCACCTCGCTGATCGAAGCGGGCGTCGATGTGGATTTTCCCGCCGTATACCGGGAGCTGGTGGGGCTTGATTCCGTCATGCAGGCGGCGGGCCGCTGCAACCGTGAAGGAAAGCATCCTGCGAGCGAGAGCATTGTCACGATCTTCGAGCGGACGGAGCTGCCGCCGGTGCTCTTTCAAACCGCCATCGGCGCGGCCAGAGAAGCACTGAACGAGGCGCGTGACCCTGCCGCGCCTGAGACGATGGCTCGGTATTTCCACAGCCTGCGCGATCTGACCGGCGACGCACTGGACAAGCAGGGCGTTATCAAGGCGTTTACGCAGGGCATCGAGGGCTGCGAATTTCCGTTCCGGACGGTGGCGGAGAAGTTCCATCTCATCGACCGGAATACATACACCGTCTACATTCCCTATGGCGAAGGTGCTGCCTTGCTTCATCGCCTGCAAGCTGGCGAATGCTCCAAGAAGCTGTATCGCAAGCTGGGCCGTTATGCCGTTTCCGTATACGATAAGCACTTTCAGGCGCTGTACAATGCAGGCGCCTTGCTGACGGCGCGGGAGGTTCCCGCATTGGACGAGGACAGCGCGATTCTGACGGATCTGACGCTGTACAGCGAAACTATGGGCCTGTCTCTGGAGCCGGAGACGGGTAAGGCAGAGTTTATCTGACGTCCGTTCTATTAGACACCATACCATATACGCTATGTTTACAAACAAAGAGAAGGGAGTGATTTTATGGCGATACAAGTGGAAGTGTGGGGTGATTACGCGCTATTCACGCGACCGGAGATGAAAACGGAACGCGTCAGCTATGACGTCATGACGCCGTCGGCGGCCCGCGGGCTGCTGGAAAGCATTTACTGGCATCCAGGCATGAAATGGCGCATTGACCTCATCCATGTATGCAGTCCCATTCGCTTCACCAATATCCGCCGCAATGAGGTGAAGGACACCATCAGTGCCCGTAAGGTAAAAACCGTCATGGAAAAAGGACAAGGTGAGCTGTATCTTGCCGCGCCGGAGAGCATCCAGCAGCGGGCGGCCATGGTGCTGCGGGATGTACATTATGTGATCGACGCCCATTTTGACCTGACGGAGAATGCGGCGCCCGGCGACAACGCCGGAAAGTTTCAGGACATCATCAAGCGCCGTCTGGAGCGGGGCCAGTGTTACAGTATGCCCTATTTCGGCACACGGGAATTTCCTGCTCATTTCCGCCGCTGCACGGAGCTGCCGCCCTGTCCAGAGGAGCTGAAGGGTGTCCGTGATCTGGGCTGGATGCTGCTGGATATGAACTACACCGATCCCCAGACCATCACGCCCCGGTTCTTCCGCGCCAGCCTAACGGATGGCGTGATGGTCGTGCCGCCATGGGACAGCGAGGAGGTGAGGGGATGATCCTGCAAGCGCTGACGCAGTATTACGAGGATCTTCTCCTGCGCGGCGATATTGCCGCGCCCGGATGGAACCCCGCAAAGATCAGCTTTGCCCTGTGCCTTGATAAAGACGGTCAGGTGACGCAGATTATCAATATTCAACAGCCGTCCGAAAAGGGAAAGACACTGATACCCCAGACGATCGAAAAGTTGCCTGCCCCGGTAAAGCGTACCGTTGGTATTGCTTCCAACTTCCTGTGGGACAACTCCGCCTATCTGCTGGGCGTTGACCAGAAGGGAAAGCCGGAGCGCAGCCGGGACTGCTTCCACGCCGCTGCAAGCCTGCATCATGCTGTATTAGATGGTGTAGATTCTCCCGTTGCCAAAGCGATTCTGGCCTTCTTCGACACCTGGCAGCCGGAAGAAGCGATGGAGCACCCCGCCTTGTCCGGACAGTACGAGACGATCACCGCAGGCGGGAATCTGCTGTTCCGGGTGGATGGCTGCTACTCTCATGAGGACGCCGCTATCCGTGAGGCATGGCAGCGGTATCGGGATGGCGCGGACGAGGATGCTGTGAGGATGCAGTGCCTTGTCACAGGCTGTGAGGATGAGATCACTGCCACCCATCCTGCCATCAAGGGGGTGCGGGATGCACAGTCCAGCGGCGCGGCGCTGGTGTCGTTCAACGCGCCAGCCTTTTGCTCCTATGGACGGGAACAGAACTACAACGCCCCGGTGGGCAAGTACGCGGCCTTTGCCTACACCGCCGCATTGAACCATCTGCTGGCGGACAGAGACAATGTGCAGGTCATCGGCGATACCACCATCGTCTGCTGGGCAGAGGGCGCGGATCCTGTTTATCAGGATTTGTTCATGTCCTTCATGTCCGACAAAATGCCATCGACCATATCGGACAACGACCTGCGCGCGGCGCTGAGAGACCTGGCAAAGGGGTTGCCCTGCAAGGAACTGGGCGTCGATCCCAACCGTACCTTTTACATTCTGGGTCTGGTGCCCAATGCGGCCCGGCTCTCTGTCCGATTCTTCCTGCGGGACAGCTTCGGCAGGCTGATGCGGAATGTCAACGACCACTATGAGCGGCTGGAGATCGTGAAGCCCGCCTACGCAAAGCCCGGCGCACTGTCCCTGTGGGCACTGCTGCGGGAGACGGTGAATCTCAATTCAAAGGATAAGTCTCCTTCACCGGCCATGGCGGGCGCCACGGCACGGGCGGTCTTTTCCGGCGGACTGTACCCCGCGTCGCTGCTGGAGGCTGTCATGCTGCGGATCCGCGCGGAGCGAGATATCACATGGGGCCGCGCGGCCATCATCAAGGCGTATTATCTGAAAAATCCACATAAAGACTGTCCAGAGGAGGTTTTGACCGTGAGTCTCAACGAAGCCAGTACCAACATTCCCTACACGCTGGGCCGGTTGTTCTCCGTTTACGAAGCGGCACAGCAGACGGCAAATCCCGGCATCAACACGACCATCAAGGATAAGTATTTCAACTCGGCGGCGGCCATGCCCGCCAGCATCTTCCCGGTGTTGAACAATCTCTATCAGAAGCATCTGCGGAAGCTGGAAGCCGGACGGCGCGTCTATTTCGACAAGCAGGTCAGCGCATTGAAAGGCGTGTTGGGCGAGAGCTATCCCGCCCGCATGACGCTGGCCCAGCAGGGTGCTTTTGACCTTGGCTACTACCACCAGACACAGAAGCGGTATACGAAAAAGGAGGAGAACGAAAATGTCTGAGCCTATCAAGAACCGGTATGAATTTGTGGTATTTTTCGATGTAGAGAACGGCAATCCCAACGGCGACCCCGATGCGGGCAACATGCCCCGTGTAGATCCTGAGACCGGCTACGGTCTGGTGACGGACGTCTGCCTGAAGCGCAAGATCCGCAACTATGTGGAGATGGCGAAGGAAGGGGAGGAGGGCTACCGCATCTACATCAAGGACGGCGTACCCCTGAACACCAGCGACAAAGAGGCCTGCGCCTATGTGGGCGTTGATGCGGACAAGCTGAAGGACGCCAAAAAGAAGGACGAGCATCTGGATGAAAAGCTGCGGGACTTCATGTGCCGGAATTTCTACGATATCCGTACCTTCGGCGCGGTAATGACCACCTTTGTCAAGGGCGCGCTGAACTGCGGTCAGGTGCGTGGGCCGGTGCAGCTGGGCTTTGCCCGCAGCGTTGACCCGATCATGCCCCAGGAGGTCACTATCACCCGCGTAGCCATTACCACGGAATCGGACGCGGAGAAGAAAGGCACCGAAATGGGCCGCAAGTACATCGTGCCCTATGGTCTGTACCGGGTGGAGGGCTATGTTTCCGCCAATCTGGCCCGCAAGACCACCGGCTTCTCTGAGGATGACCTGAACCTATTGTGGACAGCCATCCTGAATATGTTTGAGAACGACCACTCCGCCGCCCGCGGCAAGATGGCTGTGCGGGAGTTGATCGTGTTCAAGCACGACTCCGAGCTGGGCTGCGCTCCGGCCCATAAGCTGTTTGATCTGGTAAAGGCCGCTCACAAGGACGACGTCACCACCCCCAGAAGCTACGACGACTACACCGTTACGGTTGACGAAGCGGCTCTGCCCGCCGGTGTTACCTGCACACGGCTGGGGTGATCTATTCGGAGGAGAGCTTTCTCCAGCTCTCCGGCTTGCAGCACTTCAAATTCTGCCGCAGACAATGGGCGCTGATCCATATCGAAAATCAATGGGCGGAGAACTACCGTACCACAGACGGTGCGATCCTACACGAGCGGGCCCACGATAAGGATTTTACCGAGAGCCGCGGTGACCTGCTCATCACGCGGGAAATGCGCATATTCTCCCCGACCCTGGGCGTTTCCGGTGCCTGCGATGTGCTGGAGTTTCACCGCGGCAGCACCGGCATTCCACTGAAAGGCAGAAATGGCCTGTGGCAGCCCTATCCGGTGGAGTACAAGCGCGGCAGACCCAAGCAGGACACCACGGATGCCTTGCAGCTCTGCGGACAGGCTATGTGTCTGGAGGAGATGCTCTGCTGCGATATTCCTGTTGGCGCGTTGTACTACGGTGAGACGCACCGCCGTACAGAGGTCGAATTCACGCCGGAACTGCGTCAGGAGGTAAAGACGCTCATCGAGGAAATGCACGCTCTGTATGAACGCGGCTGGACACCGAAGGTAAAACCAACAAAAGCCTGCAACGCCTGCTCTCTCAAGGAGCTGTGCCTGCCAAAGCTGATGCGGAAACGATCTGTTGCGGACTATCTGCGGGCTCATCTGGAGGTGACACCATGAGACAACTTCTGAACACATTGTTTGTCACATCAGAGGATGTATACCTCTCATTGGACGGTGAAAATGTGGTGGCCAACCGTGACGGGGAGGCCGTCGCCCGCTATCCGCTCCATACGCTGCAAAGCATTGTGTCCTTTTCCTATTCTGGCGCTTCACCGGCGTTGATGGGCGCCTGCGCCAAGCGGGAGATCGGGCTGGCGTTCTGTACGCCGAGAGGACGCTTTCTCGCCCGTGTCTCCGGGCAAATGCAGGGAAATG
The DNA here is from genome assembly GCA_934565655.1 of uncultured Oscillospiraceae bacterium. Classification (GTDB taxonomy): domain Bacteria; phylum Bacillota; class Clostridia; order Oscillospirales; family Oscillospiraceae; genus Vescimonas. The sequence continues at coordinate 32,340 of CAKTIE010000008.1, read as the reverse complement.
TACTGCTGCGGAGGACGCAGTACCGGGTTGCCGATGATCCCTCCGAAAGCTGCCGTGTGGCCCGAATGATGATTTTGGGCAAGGTCTATAACGCCCGCTGGAGCATAGAGCGTACCCGCCGGGATCATGCCATGCGGATCGACGGCGAGCGCTTTGCGGCGGTGTCACAGCAGTTGCAGGGCTTACTACCGCAGATCACGGCAGAAACGTCTCTCGAAAGTCTCCGGGGGCTGGAGGGTGCCGGTGCTACTGCCTATTTCAGCATATTGGATGACATGATCTTACAGGGGAAGGATACCTTCTTTTTCCGTGAGCGCAGCCGCCGACCGCCGCTGGATGCCTTCAACGCGATGCTGTCCTTTGCGTACAGCCTGCTGGCCCACGACTGCGCTTCCGCTTTGGAAACTGTTGGTCTGGATGCCTATGTAGGTTTTCTTCACCGTGACCGTCCGGGGCGTGAATCCCTTGCGCTGGATCTGATGGAAGAACTGCGTCCCTGCTTTGCGGATCGTTTTGTGCTGACGATGGTCAATAATCGTATCATAAAACCGGAGGATTTCGACTTTCGGGAGAGTGGTGCTGTATTTTTGACGGACACAGGACGTAAAAGCTTCTTGCAGAAATGGCAGAAGCGCAAAAGGGAAACGATCACTCATCCGTTTCTGGAGGAGAAGCTTCCTTGGGGGCTGGTTCCTTATGTGCAGAGTCTCTTGTTGGCAAGGTATCTGCGGGGCGATCTGGATGACTATCCGCCGTTTTTATGGAAGTGAGGGGCCTATGCTGGTATTGATCACCTATGATGTAAACACAGAGGACGCCGCCGGACGCAGACGCCTGCGGCAGATCGCCAAACAGTGCGTCAACTACGGTCAAAGAGTGCAGAATTCTGTATTTGAGTGTTTGCTGGACACAGCACAGTGTCGCAGCCTGCAAAATACCCTTTGTAAGATTATGGATCCCAAACGGGATAGTCTGCGATTTTACTACTTGGGCAAGCAATATGAAAAGAAGATCGAGCACTTCGGCTGCAAGCAAACATATCTGCCGGAAGACACGTTGATGATCTAGTGCGAAGAGTAAGCGAACAGAAAGCATCAGGAGGGTTCGCACCTGTTTTGGCAAGTATATGCTCCCGGTTTTATAAGAAAAACGTTCTGACAGACGGCGTTTCATGTCAGTTTTTCTACTTTAATTGTCTGTTATTGCAAAAATGCAGAATATCATTTGTGCATTTTTGCTGTCGCGCCCCGTAAGGGGCGCGTGGATTGAAATCCTGTTACAGCGTTTAGACCTGTGGACGCAAGCAAAGGTCGCGCCCCGTAAGGGGCGCGTGGATTGAAATAGAAAAGAAGAAGCAAACAGCGCTTTACCGTCTGACGTCGCGCCCCGTAAGGGGCGCGTGGATTGAAATAACGACGCATGACGTAAGTTGCTGCACACCTCGGTCGCGCCCCGTAAGGGGCGCGTGGATTGAAATACGTGAAACACTCGGTCATCATTATAAACGCTCTGTCGCGCCCCGTAAGGGGCGCGTGGATTGAAATCGTTGTACCTATTTGCATAGCAACATGTCACTTGGTCGCGCCCCGTAAGGGGCGCGTGGATTGAAATACCGATGTAAAGATTGTAATGAGAACTAGTAGTTGCCGTCGCGCCCCGTAAGGGGCGCGTGGATTGAAATCCGCATCATCTTGGACAAGACGGAAACCCGTGAAGTCGCGCCCCGTAAGGGGCGCGTGGATTGAAATTTTGGTGGTGATAGTACCGTCGGTCTTGGTGTAAGGTCGCGCCCCGTAAGGGGCGCGTGGATTGAAATAGTAATTGCAGTTCCTCTTCTTTTTCTGCATCTTGTCGCGCCCCGTAAGGGGCGCGTGGATTGAAATTGGCCCTTGGGCAGGCGCACCAGAACTTTGTCATGTCGCGCCCCGTAAGGGGCGCGTGGATTGAAATGCGTTCTGCGGCTGGGGCGGCAACGGCTGGGGCGTCGCGCCCCGTAAGGGGCGCGTGGATTGAAATACCTCCATGGTGGCCCAGAATCGTAGCGACAAGGTCGCGCCCCGTAAGGGGCGCGTGGATTGAAATCGGAGAAGCTGCGGCAGAGCGTGGCGGCGCTGCTGGGGTCGCGCCCCGTAAGGGGCGCGTGGATTGAAATGTTGGCGTACCGCTCCAGATCATTCTGCTGGTCAGTCGCGCCCCGTAAGGGGCGCGTGGATTGAAATATTTCCCGCACACCTCCATCACCTCGATGCCATACAGTCGCGCCCCGTAAGGGGCGCGTGGATTGAAATGTATTACACCCGCCGAGGACGCCGAAGCACGGCGTCGCGCCCCGTAAGGGGCGCGTGGATTGAAATCTCAGTCCCGAGGATCGGGCCAGCAACGTCTATGCGTCGTGCCCCATACGGGGCACATGGGTTGAAATGCAAAGATGTTTTCCACCTCACGGGATGCAAGCATTCGCGCCCTACATGGGGCGCACGGGAAAGGCCGCTGGCATTCGCCAGCGGCCTTTTCTAATTACATATCCACTATGAAGAAAGCCCCGGCTCAAAACTGAGTCGGGGCTTTCCTTACGCATCGAAGCTCGGGTTAATATAGTAGAGATTTTTCTGATCCATTCGCTCCTTAGCCAGCCGCAGGCCTTCGCCAAAGCGCTGAAAATGCACGATCTCGCGGGCCCGCAGGAACTTGATAACATCGTTCACATCCGGATCGTCGCTGAGCCGCAGGATGTTGTCGTAGGTGACGCGGGCCTTTTGCTCGGCGGCCAGGTCCTCCGTCAGATCGGCGATCAGGTCGCCCTTGACCGCCATGGACGCGGCGTTCCACGGGAAACCAGAGGCCGCCGTAGGATAGACACCGGCCGTATGATCCACGAAATAGGCGTCGAAACCGCCCTGCTTGATGTCATCCTCGCTGAGGTTCCGGGTCAGCTGATGCACGATGGTGCCGATCATCTCCAGATGCCCCAGTTCCTCTGTGCCGATGTCGGTCAGCAGACCCTTCAGCTCCGGATAAGGCATGGAGTAGCGCTGGCTGAGATACCGCAGGGAGGCACCGAGCTCGCCGTCCGGGCCACCGTATTGGCTGATGATCAGCGCGGCAAGCTTGGGATTGGTGTTTTTGATCTTCACCGGGTATTGCAGCTTTTTCTCATAGACAAACATTACTCGTTCCCTCCTTCGTCCCAGGGCCACGGATCATCCAGCCAACGGAAGGCGCCTTCCGTGATGTCTGTCTGGAACAGCGGGCCGTGCATCTCCTCGTACCTTCTGCGGCCCTCCTGCCCAAGACGGATATAGTTCCAGTACAGGGCCAGCGCCTCCTGATCGTCCCGGTGCGTGGTCAGATAAAGCCCCAGCTCATCAATGGCGAAATCCAGCGCCATCAGCTCGGAAAGGTGGGTGTTGGCGGCAGGGAAGCGGGTCTTCAGCTCCCGGTGGAAGGGAAGATCCAGCCCCGGAAACAGCGTGCCCCGCTGTAATGCTTCACGGTTATCGTAGCGCTTGGGATTCATGTCCTGCATGGGGATATACGGAAACGCCATGGGGGCGCAGGTCCCCGGCAGACTGCCGTTTTTTCCGCTGCACGCGGCTTCATTGACCGGCATGACGGCACGGTCTCTCTCAGCCGGAACGGCGGCAGGTGTGGCCGGCGTAAATGGTGCGGCCGGAGCAGCAGACGGCTCCGGCGCGGCAGCCGTTCTGCTGGCTATGCTTTGCTCGATATACAACAAGGTGTTCCTCCTTTTGACGTCGTTGAGTCTGTTTCGGCTCATGCCAGTATATGCAGCGGCGGTCAAACTGGGGATTCCTTTTCCGGGCGTTGTGTGGTACAATGCATAGTAACGGCAGAGCCATCATAGATTGTCCCGAAAGGGGTGTTATGATGATCCTGCTGCTGCACCGAAGGCGCGTGCTGGGCGCCGCCGTACTGCTGCTTCTGTCCGTCACGGTATTGTCGTTATCGCTGCGGCGTACTGCCGTCCCGGCCTTCTCCTATACGGAAATGACAAAGGATGAGATCATCGTATTGGACGCGGGACACGGCGGCGCAGACGGCGGCGCGGTTTCGGCGGACGGTACGCCGGAGGATGACATCAATCTTGCCATCGTGCTGCGGCTGCGGGATCTTTTCGCGCTGATGGGCTGTCAGACGGTGCTGACCCGGACAGGGGAGGCGTCCCTGGCCGATCCGGACAGCGCGACGCTGCGGCAGGAGAAGGTCAGCGACACCAAAAACCGCGTGACGCTGATCAACAGCGTCGCCAATGGCTGTCTTATCAGCATCCATCAGAATACGCTGCCCGGCCATCCGACGGTACACGGCGCACAGGTGTTCTACGGAAAGGTGACGGACAGCGACGCAAGGGCTGCCGCGGTACAGCAGGCGCTGAACCGGGCGATCAATACTGACAACGAAAAAAACGCCAAGCCCATCGGCAGCGACATCTACATTATGGCGCATGTAAATTGTCCGGCGATCTTAGTGGAGTGCGGCTTTCTCAGCAACAGTGCCGAGACGAAGCTGCTTTTATCGCCGGAGTACCAGACGAAATTGGCCGCCGCCATCTGCTGCGGCTATCTGCAATATCAATAGACAGGTGATATACGAATGAAGAAAACAACGACCTATTTCTGCACGGAGTGCGGCAGCGAAAGCCCCAAATGGGCAGGGAAGTGCCCCGTCTGCGGCGCATGGAACTGCATGGTGGAGCAGAAGGCGGAAAAGCCCAAGGGCGGCGGAAAGCTTTCTGCCGCTCCGCGGCTCGTGAAGGCGTATCCGATCACGGCCCTGGAGTCGGAGGACGAGATCCGGTTTTCCACAGGAATGGGGGAGCTTGATCGGGTGCTGGGCGGCGGCGCGGTGAAAGGCTCGCTGGTGCTGGTAGGCGGTGCGCCTGGCATCGGCAAATCCACGCTGATGCTGCAGATCTGCCAGACCCTGGGCCAGTCGTGGCGGGTGCTGTATGTATCCGGTGAGGAATCCACCCGCCAGCTGAAGATGCGTGCAAAGCGCCTGCAGGTGGATACGGAAAACCTTCTGGTGCTGTCCGAGACGCAGCTGGGCGATGTGCTGGGCTGCGTGGAGCAGGAAAAGCCGGATGTGCTGATCGTTGACTCCATCCAGACGCTGTATAACGAGGACAGTGACGGTATCCCAGGCGGCATCGGCCAGGTAAAGCAATGCACCTTGACACTGATGCAGCTGGCAAAAAGCCAGAACATCACGGTTTTCGTAATCGGCCACGTCAATAAAGAGGGCGCCATTGCCGGGCCGAAGGTGCTGGAGCATATGGTGGACTGCGTGCTGTACTTCGAGGGCGACCAGCATATGACCTACCGCATCCTGCGGGCGGCGAAAAACCGCTTCGGCACCACCAACGAGATCGGCGTATTTGAGATGATGGACCGTGGATTGAAGGAAGTGGAGAATCCCTCCGAGATGCTGCTGTCCGGACGGCCTACCGACGCGCCGGGCACCTGCGTGACCTGCGCCATGGAGGGCGCACGGCCGGTGCTGGCGGAGGTGCAGGCGCTGGTCGCGCCTGCCGCGGGCTCGAAGCCCCTGCGCTCCAGCAACGGCTTTGACTACAACCGTGCCTCCATGCTGCTGGCGGTGCTGGAAAAGCGGGGCGGCCTGAAGGTCAGCCAGTGCGATACCTACCTGAACATCATCGGCGGCCTGACGCTGGAGGAGCCCGCGGCGGATCTGGCAGCGGTGGTGGCCGTGGCGTCCAGCTATCTGGACAAGGCGGTGCCGGACACGCTGGCAGCGGTGGGGGAGATCGGCCTCTCCGGCGAGGTGCGCAGCATCAACCACCTGGAGCAGCGCCTGTCCGAGGTGCATCGCCTGGGCTTTACCCAGTGCATGATCCCCGCCCACCGTTCAGGCGAGCTGAAGCCCCTGCCGGGCCTGACGCTGCTGCCGGTGGCCAACATCGGCCAGGCGCTGCGTATCCTGGCGCAGGGAAAATAAATAAAAACGTCCGCAGATGTTCTCTGCGGACATTTTTTCGTTACTTTTTCTTACTGTTCTTATTTTTCTCCGCCAGCGGGCCTTTGCCATTGATGGCACGGTACTGGTTCAGCTTATCCACCCGTGCCTGGCGCTTTTTGGCCTTTTCCTTCTCCTTGGCTTTCTTGATGGCGGCCTCCTGATCCTGCTTTTTCTTCTTCCAATACTGCTCTTTTTCGTAGTTTTCTACGTCTTTTTTGTACTTTTCCGGGTGCCGCGCCCAGTCGATCCGCAGCACGGTCAGGGAAATGATCAGAACAGCGCCTACGGCGATCAGGCCGTAAAACAGGAACGAATAGAAACCATCCATAGAAAGAGCCTCCCACATAAATCAATGAATACAGTATACCGTAAATCGGCGGCAAAGGCAAGAACTGTTTTTCTCTATGGAAAATCACGGAAAAAATTGTAGTTTTAGTTGTTTTTGAAAAAGCAAGAGTGTATAATAAGCGGGTAAAATGTGATGAAGCAGAAGGAAAGAAAATAAAACTTCGGAGGAACAAAAACATGTTTACTACTTTCAAAGAAATGGAAGCCTATGTGCTGGGCCAGAACCTGAAAAAGCGTATCGCCCTGGCCAACGCCCATGACGAGCCCGCCCTGAGCGCCGTCGTCCATGCCAAGCGCAAGGGCGTGGTGGAAGGCACCCTGATCGGCAAGAAGCACATGATCATCGACATGCTCCACGAGATGGGCGAGAACGAGGCTGATTACGAGATCGTGGACTTCGACGGCGAGGAGCTGGAAGCCGCCAAGATCGCCGTCAAGCTGGTGAAGGAAGGGAAGGCCGACATCCCCATGAAGGGCATCCTGCAGACCTCCAGCTTTGCCAAGGCCATCCTGAACCGTGAGACCGGCCTGATCCCCGAGGGCGCACGCCGTCTGGTGAGCCAGGTGGGTATGTTCGAGTATGAGGGCCGCTTCGTCATGATCACTGACGCCGCCATCAACATCGCTCCCGATGTGGAGACCCAGATCGGCATCGTGGAGAACGCCCTGCCCGTGGCCAAGGCCCTGGGCAACGACTGCCCCAAGGTAGCCGTCCTGTCCGCCGTGGAGAACGTCACCGAGAAGATGCCCTCCACCGTCAGCGCCGCCGCCATTAAGGAGCGGGGCATCCCCGGCTGCGTGGTCACCGGCCCTCTGGCTCTGGATGGCGCCATCTCCATGGAGTCTGTGAAGCATAAGGCCATCAAGGATCCCGTCGCCGGTCAGGCCGACATCCTGCTGGTGCCCTTCATTGAGATCGGCAACGTGCTGTACAAGTCCGTGACCTACATCGCCGGCAAGACCGTGGCCAGCACCATCTGCGGCGCTTCCTGCCCCGTGATCATCACCAGCCGCGCCGACAGCCCCGACAGCAAGTATTATTCCATCCTGCTGGCAGTTCTGCGCTGCCTGAAGGCGTAAGCTTCGATTCAACAAAATTTTGCCCGGTGGACTTGTCATCCACCGGGCATTTTTGTATAATGAGAGGGAAGGGGGATACATCCCCACAGGAGGCAGGCGACATGCGCTATCTGGAGTCTTTTACTTTTCCTGACCGCAACGGGGAAGATCTGTACTTTGAGCAGGAAACCGCCAAAAACCGGCGTACCTGCTATACGACCAAGTATCCGTTTCATGTCTTTCGTTATCGTCATCCGCCGGAGCTGCAATTCGCGCCGCTGACGATCCTGTACGGTGGAAACGGCAGCGGCAAGACCACCATGCTGAATCTGATTGCGGAAAAGCTGCGTCTCCAGCGCGGTGCGGTGTTCAATCGCAGCGACTTTTATGAGGACTATCTGGACCTGTGCCGGTGTCGTTTATCCGGTGGACAATCCGTGCCGGAGGGCAGCCGGATCATCACCAGCGACGATGTGTTCGATTATCTGCTGGAGATCCGCTGCATCAACGATGGGATTGACAAGGAGCGCGCACACCTGCTTGACCAGTACCATCGGGATCGCTGGGAGCCGTACCATTTGAAGGGCTTGTCTGATTACCGCGAATTCTGCCGGCGAAGCGACGCCAAAAGCGCCTCACAATCCGAATATATCCGCAGGCAGCTGGCTGCCAATGTGCCGGAGCGTTCCAACGGCGAAAGCGCGTTATCGTATTTTACGGAGTCCATTCAGGAGCATGCGCTGTATCTGCTGGATGAACCGGAAAACAGCCTGTCAGCGGCACGGCAAATAGATCTGAAGCGGTTTCTTGAGGATTCTGTGCGTTTCTTTGGCTGTCAGTTTATCATTTCCACACATTCACCGTTTTTGCTGTCCATGCAGGATGCGCGGATCTATGACCTGGACGCTGATCCGGTGCAGACGAAACCGTGGACAGCGCTGGAAAACGTTCGGTTGTATTTTGATTTCTTTCAGGAGCATGCACCAGAGTTCAGAACGTAAATCCCACATATAACGGCGCATATATCTCACAGCTTCCGGTAAATCTGTAATTCCCCTCCACTCGATTCAACAAAATTTTTATTTTGTTGAATTATAACCCCATGAAATAAATCGGCTCTTTCCGCCACCCTTCGGTGCGGCTCCGCCGATAGGGTTACGATCTCGAGGCCTTCGCTCTGCGCGTTCGGCCCCTATCAACAAAAGGACAAAAATATGGCTATTGATTATCGTTCACAATCTCCGCGAATTCTGGCGGACTTTCTCAGCTATCACGAAACCATCAAGGCGCACTCTCAGCGCACGGTGGATGAATACTTTCTCGATCTGCGGAATTTCTTCCGCTATATCAAGCAGCTGCGGAACCCGGCGCTGCGGGATACGCCTTTTGACAAGATCGACATTATGGATGTCGATCTACCGCTGATCCGCTCCATTACCCTGTCGGATATCTACGGCTATATGACCTATCTCAGCCGGGATCGTGTGCAGCATCAGAATTGTGAAAATTCTAACAAAGGATTGAGTGCCGCTTCCCGGGCACGAAAATTGGCTACGATCCGGTCGTTTTTCAATTATTTGTGCAATAAAGTACACCTTTTGGAGGAAAATCCCTGCAAGGATATCGACGCCCCCAAGCAGATGAAGTCCCTCCCCCGCTACCTGACGCTGGAGGACTCCCTCTCCCTGCTGGACGCTGTGGACGGCAAGCATAAAGAGCGGGATTTCTGCATCATCACGCTGTTTTTGAACTGCGGCTTGCGTATTTCCGAGCTGATCGGCCTGAATCTCAGCGATATTCAGGATGACGCCATGCGGGTACTGGGCAAAGGCAATAAGGTTCGGGTAGTGTATCTCAACGACGCCTGCAAGGACGCGCTGGCACGGTATCTGGCGGTGCGCCATCCCATCAGCGGCAAGGATCGGGACGCGCTGTTTCTCTCGGAGCGTGACCAGCGGATCAGCCGCGCTATGGTACACTCGCTGGTGAAAAAGCATCTGGCCATGGCAGGTCTGGACAGCACACAGTATTCCAGCCATAAGCTGCGGCATACGGCGGCCACGCTGATGCTGCAAAACGGCGTGGATGTGAAGGCGGTGCAGGAGGTTCTGGGCCACGAACACCTGAACACCACCGAGATCTATACCCACATCGACAACGAATCCCTGCGCGTGGCTGCAAAGGCAAATCCCTTGTCACATGTGAAAATGAAGGGAAAAATCGACGATACAGACGATAAAAACAAGGCGGAGTAAGCTCCGCCTTGTTTTATGCTTCCGGATAGTAGCCCAGAATGTGCAGCACACGGTACTGTTGATAGGAATAGCTGCTCAAGGGGCGGCAATTGGCGTCATAGCTGTGTGCGGCGATCTGAATACCGGACGCTTCTCCGCTGCCGTCATTGGCAATGACAACGGGAGAATGCTGAAACACCTCGCCCTGAAAGATCAGCTGGATCACGTCGCCCGGCTCCGCCATGGCCAGCTCCTGCGTCACCATGCACACCGGCCCCGGCGAGACCTCCCGCCGTACCAGAAAGTTGTGGAGATATTCCACACCCGTCCAGGCAGGGGCCTTATCGTCGGCACTGATGTAGTACCAACCAAAGGTGGGCGTATAGTTCATGACACCTGTACCGGCATAGATACACTGCGAGGCAAAATTGGTGCAGTCACCGCCGATGGTCTCGTAGTCGTAGAACGCCGGATTGCGGCCATAGGCCCAATACCGGGCGTAAGCCTCCGCCTCAGCGCGGCGGTATGGCAGCAGATCCATACACAGCTTCCCCTCCCCGCTCATTCTATGAGCGGGGTTTATTTCGTGTGCAGGGCACGCAGGCTGTTGAGGATCGCCAGCATGCACACGCCTACATCGGCAAACACAGCCAGCCACAGACCCAGATCGGTGATCAGGGACAGGGCCAGGATCAGGATCTTTACCGCGATGGAGAAAATGATATTCTGTCTGGCAATGGCCATAGTCTTTCGGGCAATACGGATGGCCAGCGGCAGACGGGAGATCTCATCGGTCATAATGACCACATCGGCCGCCTCCATGGCCGCGTCACTGCCAAGGCCGCCCATGGCCACGCCTACATCCGCGGCGGCCAGCACCGGCGCATCGTTGATGCCGTCGCCGGCGTATACCACGCTGCCCAGCTTCTTCAGCTCCTCCAGATGAGACACCTTCTCCTCCGGCAGCAGCTGACCCCATGCGTTGTCCAGACCGATCTCCTTGGTGATTGCCTCCGCCGTAGGCTGCCGGTCGCCGGACAGCATGGTCAGGTTGTGCAGTCCCTGCTTCCGCAGCGCGCTGATGGCCTCCTTGGTATCCGGCTTCAGCGTATCGCTCAGGCCGATGCAGCCCAGATACTGTCCGTCAAGCGCCACATACACCGCCGTGGTACCGGCCGACTGGGTGGTGACGGCAATGCCGTCCAGCAGCTCCGGTTTGCCTGCCAGCGCGGTCTTGCCGTCCAGCTGTGCGCGGATACCGCTGCCGGAGATCTCCTCGATCCCGGCCAGGCGGGCATTGTCCACCGGCTTGGCATACGCCTTCAAAATGGACTTTGCCAGAGGATGGGTAGACTGGCTCTCGCAATAGGCGGCGACCTCCAGCAGCTGCTCCTGGCTGACGCCCTCGGCGCAGTCCAGAGACGTTACGGAGAACTCGCCCCGGGTCAGCGTACCGGTCTTGTCAAAGGCGGCGATCTCCACCTTGGACAGCAGCTCCAGATAGTTGCTTCCCTTCATCAGGATACCGTTATGGCTGGCGCAGCCGATGCCGGAGAAGAAGCTCAGCGGCACCGAGATCACCAACGCGCAGGGGCAGGAGATGACCAGGAAGGCCAGCGCCTTGTGGATAAACGTAGACCATGTGCCAAGGCCCAGCAGCGGCGGCAGGATCGCCACAAGGACGGCAATACCGCAGACCACAGGGGTATACACACGGGCAAACCGCGTGATGAAGCGCTCCGGCTGTGCCTTGTTGTCCTGCGCGTCCTCGACCAGCGCCATGATACGGCTGACGGAGGAATCGCTGAAGGGCTTTGTGACCCTGATCTTCAGCAGACCGTTCTGGTTCACGCAGCCGGCCAGCGCCGCACTGCCCACCGTCCACTCACGGGGCAGGGACTCGCCGGTCAGCGCCGAGGTATCCACCGAGGAGGTACCCTCGATCACCTCGCCGTCCAGGGGGACGCGCTCGCCGGGACGCACCAGAATGATGTCGCCCACGGAAACATCCTCCGCCTTTACGGCAGTTACCTCCTCGCCCTTGACCAGGTTGGCGTGGTCAGGCCGGACGTTCACCAGCGCCTCGATAGAGGCCCGGGAGGAACCCACCGCTTTGTCCTGAAGCCATTCACCGATCTCATACAGCAGCATGACAGCAACGGCTTCCGGATACTTGCCGATACAGAACGCGCCGATGGACGCCACCGACATCAGGAAATTTTCATCAAAGATCTCGCCGTGTGCAATGTTCTCCACGGCCTCCTTCAGTACGGAGAAGCCCGCCAGCAGATAGGCGATGATGCACACCACCAGCTGCCAGGTGCCCTCCAGCAGGAAGATCGACGCCAGCAGACCCACTGCGGCCACACCCATGCGAACATAGGTCAATGCGCCGACCTCTTCTTCTCCGCCATGGTCATGACCGCAGCCACAGCCGCAGCCGTGACTGTGTCCGTGCGAATGGCCGTGTTCATGGCTATGTCCGTGCTCGTGGCCATGCTCATGACCGCAGCAGTGTTCATGCTCGTTCTCATGTTCGTGACCACAGCAATGATCATGTTCGTGCTCATGCTCATGCTCATGGTCGCAGCAGTGCTCATGCTCATGCTCGTGACCGCAGCAGTGTTCGTGTTCATGCTCATGCTCATGCTCATGGCCGCAGCAATGCTCATGCTCGTGTTCGTGATGATTGGACATCGTTATCCCTCCGTTTTTTCCATAATGTGATCGAATGCCATGGCAAAGATATGGTCGATATGATCGTCGTCTAGAGAATAGTAAACGACCCGGCCCTGCTTGCGGCTCTTCACCAGCCGTGCCTCCCGCAGGATGCGCAGCTGATGGCTGACCGCGGATTGGGTCATGGTCAGCAGGGCTGCCAGATCGTTGACGCACATTTCCTCAATGTGCAGCGCGCAGATGATACGGCTGCGGCTGGAATCGCCAAAAACCCGAAACAGCTCGGAAACCTCATAGATCGGTTCCTCCTGCGGCATCTTCTCCTGAACCCGTCGGATCACATCTTCGTGTATGACATTGTTTTCGTAATTGATGATCTCCATAGTGCACCTCATAATATGAATGAACGTTCATATGAATTATGATTCATATATACACCTGCTGTCCGGAAAAGTCAAGAGGTATTTTTGTTTTTCTCTCAAATTTTTCCGCTGTTCATTGACTTTAGCAGGCAAATGCATTAACATAGCATGTGGAATAATTGAATTGGAGGTTTCTCAATGAATACGGCAGAACTTTCCAGCGTATGCAAGCAGGTGCGCCGTGACATCATCACCATGATCGCCAATGCGGGCAGCGGCCATCCCGGCGGCTCCCTGTCCATGGTGGAGCTGATGACCAGCGTATTCTATAACCATATGCGTATCGACCCCAAGGATCCCAAAAATCCCGACCGTGACCGCTTTGTGCTGAGCAAGGGCCATGGCGCTCCCTGCTATTATGCAGTGCTGGCGGAGCTTGGCTTCATCAGCCGCGACGAATTTGCCAATTTCCGGCAGCTTCACAGCATCCTGCAGGGCCACCCCGACTGCAAGAAGGTTCCCGGCGTGGACGCATCCACCGGCTCTCTGGGCCAGGGCTGCTCCATCGCGGTAGGCATGGCGCTGGGTGCCAAGCAGCTGAAGAAGGACACCAGGGTCTATACCATCCTGGGCGACGGCGAATGCCAGGAGGGCCAGATCTGGGAGGCCTTCATGGCGGCCAACCACTATAAGCTGGACAATCTGACCATTATCATTGATAACAACGGCCTGCAGATCGACGGCACCAATGACGAGGTCATGAGTCTGGGCGACCTGAGCGCCAAGCTCCGCGCCTTCGGCTTCGACTTCTATGAGATCGACGGCCACGATCTGGATGCCATCGAAGCGGTGCTCAGCGCCCCCGTGGTACCCGGAAAACCCCGCTGCATCCTGGCGCACACCGTCAAGGGCAAGGGCGTGTCCTACATGGAAAATCAGGTCGGCTGGCACGGCAAGGCTCCCAACGCGGAGCAGCGTGACCAGGCGTTGCAGGAATTGGAGGGCTGAGACATGAGTGAAAAGATCGCGACCCGTGAGGCCTACGGCAAAGCGCTGGCAGACCTGGGCAATCAGAACGATAAGGTAGTGGTGCTGGACGCCGATCTGGCCGGCGCCACCATGACCAAGTATTTCAAAGCGGCTCATCCCGATCGGTTCTATGACTGCGGCATTGCCGAGGGCAATATGATGAACATTGCCGCCGGTCTGTCCACCATGGGTCTTGTTCCCTTCTGCTCCACCTTCGCCATGTTCGGCGCGGGCCGTGCCTATGAGCAGATCCGCAACTCCATCGCCTATCCCAAGTTCAACGTGAAGATCTGCTGCTCTCACGCCGGTGTTTCCGTGGGTGAGGACGGCGGCAGCCACCAGTCCATCGAGGATATCGGCCTGATGCGCATGATCCCCGGCATGACCGTTATCGTCCCCGCTGATGCCAACGAGGCCCGCAAGGCCACCTTCGCACTGGCGGAGTTCCAGGGCCCCGTGTACATGCGTCTGGCCCGTCTGGCCACCCCCGTGTTTGAGGAGGAGTATCCCTTCGAGATCGGCAAGGCCAATGTCCTGCGGGAAGGCAAGGACGCGGCGGTGTTCGCCTGCGGTCTGATGGTCAACGAAGCTCTGGAGGCCGCCAAGCTGCTGTCCGCCGAGGGCATCGAGATCACCGTGATCAACATGCACACCATCAAGCCGCTGGACGCCGAGTGCGTGGTGAAGTACGCCGAGAAGTGTGGCAACGTCATCACTGTGGAGGAGCACAGCGTCATCGGCGGTCTGGGCGACGCGGTGGCTGACGCGCTGATGGGCAAGGTCTGCTGCAAGTTCAGAAAGATCGGCATCAACGATCAGTTCGGTCAGTCCGGCAAGGCGGCCGACGTTCTGCGGGAATACGGCCTGACGGCCGATCAGATCGCGGCAAAGATCAAAGAAACTCTGTAAAGTATATTTCCATTACAATTAAGAATAGGAGTGATTTGTATGGACATCACTTCCCTGTTGAGCAGTGTTATGGATAAGGACATGCTGGAAAAGCTCAGCAAGTCCGCGAAGGTCAGCACCACCGACGTGTCCAACGTGCTAAAGAACGCCGCGCCCTCTGTGATGAAGCATCTGGACGGCGACAGCGACGTAGCCAAGGCCGTCAAGAAGCTGCTGGGCAGTGACGAGGTGGAGAAGATCGCCAAAAAGGTCGGCATCAGCGGCGACAGCGTCAAGGACATCCTGAACAAGGCCGTCCCCATGCTGAAGGAGCTCCTGAGCAAGCAGGGCGGCAATGTGTCCGACATGCTGGGCGGCATTGCCGGCAAGCTGTTCAAGTAAGGTATGATCAATAAAAAATATCCGGTGCCCTTGCACCGGATATTTTTTGCGCAAAAGCTGTAAGAGACTATTGTCCGGTGCGTCTTATAAGAGAAAGGAGGTGGCAGTGAATGGAGTTTGAACAGGTCTATGACCTGTATTTTCAGGATGTGTACCGCTACATCCTGAAGCTTTCCGGCAGTGAGCATATGGCCGAGGAAATCACCAGCGAGACCTTTTTCAAAGCCCTGCGCGGCATCGGAACGTTCCGGGGTCAGTGCGACATCCGGGTGTGGCTGTGCCAGATCGCCAGAAACTGCTACATCTCCTCTCTGCGTAAGGAGAAGCGGACTGCGCCGCTGGACGAGCTGCCGGAGCAGGCGGACCGCAGCGCATCCCCGGAGGAGCTGCTTACCGTCTGTGAGGAGGCGAAACGAATTCAGGCCATCCTTCACGACCTGCCGGAGCCGTACCGGGAGGTATTCATGTGGCGGGTGTTCGCGGAACTATCTTACAAGCAGATCGGAGAGATTTTCTCCAAAACGGACAACTGGGCCTGCGTGACCTACCACCGGGCCAGAAAAATGATCAAAAATAGACTGGAGGACAGCAGCCATGAAAAATGAATGTCATATCGTCCTGGATCTGATGCCGCTGTACACGGAGGGCATGCTCAGTAACGAAAGCGCCGCCTTTGTTAAGATGCATCTGGAAAACTGCGAGGAATGCCGCACGGCATACAGCGGCGAGGAAACGCCCCCTGCCACTGAAGCTGACGCCGTGCAGCAGCGCGTCTGCGAGGCTGGTGTACTGCGGACACTGAAAAAGAAGCTGCGGAAGCAGACCTGGTGTGCCATCGTCATTACAGTGGCCGTGGTGCTGCTGGTTACACTCCTGCTGCGGCTGAACCCCATCGACTATCTGGCAGACATCAGCGCCACTAAGGAATACACCATCAGCGACCGCATGGCGCTGCTGTTCAAGGGCGGGATTTCCGACCGGGCCACAGCATTGTCCGTTCTGAACAGCGTACACATTGTATTTGAGAATAAAGAGGAAGACGTGTACAACAAGATGGCGATGTCACGGGAGGAAATTTCTTATTACTTCGGCGCACTGATGAACTACTGTGTCCCGGAGGTGTTTGAAGGCGAAATTCTGACCACCTATCACATCGACCTGTTGTCGGCACATTTCGGCGGCAGCTCCGGGAAAATGTGGGTCAAATACGGATACAGCCATTTCGATCAAGCCCATGATCTCAGGCCATACGACAGCACCGGCGCGATAGACCATATCGCGCTTTGGAAGCTGGAAAAGCGGGATGACGGTTATTGGCGCGTTGTGGAGATTGTCAACAATATGGAGCTTGGATGCATATATAGCGATTGGTATAAGGATTATGCGAGAGGCGATACGGAGTTGAATATGTCCTGGTACGCCGATTGAAAAAATTTCCCGGCTCTGCTGAGCCGGGAAATTTTTTCAATCGGTTATTTATGCCTTGCCGGCGCAGCCAAGCACGTCCACCAGCTTGTGGCGTACCAGCTCCTTGATGTTGGCGCGGGCGGGCTTCAGATACTCGCGGGGATCGAACTTGTCGGGATGCTCGTCCATAAACTGGCGGATGGTGCCGGTCATGGCCAGACGCAGGTCGGAGTCGATGTTGATCTTGCACACGGACAGGCGGGCAGCCTGACGCAGCTGCTCCTCGGGGACGCCGATGGCATTGGGCATCTTGCCGCCATGCTCGTTGATCATCTTCACATAGTCCTGAGGAACGGAGGAAGAACCGTGCAGAACGATGGGGAAGCCGGGCAGACGCTTGCTGACCTCTTCCAGCACGTCGAAACGCAGGGGAGGCGGCACCAGGATGCCCTTCTCGTTGACGGTGCACTGCTCGGGCTTAAACTTATACGCGCCGTGACTGGTGCCGATGGCAATGGCCAGAGAGTCGCAGCCGGTCTTGGATACGAATTCCTCTACCTCCTCGGGACGGGTGTAGGACGCCTCATGAGCGGCCACCTTGACCTCATCCTCGATACCGGCCAGCGTACCCAGCTCGGCCTCCACCACGACGCCGTGGTCATGGGCATACTCGACCACCTTCTTGGTGATCTCGATATTCTCAGCGAAGGGCTTGGAGGAAGCATCGATCATCACGGAGGTAAAGCCGCCGTCGATGCAGCTCTTGCAGGTCTCGAAGTCGGGGCCATGATCCAGATGCAGCACGATGGGAATGTCGGGGCAGCAGGCAACAGCCGCTTCCACCAGCTTCACCAGATAGGTGTGGTTGGCGTAGGCGCGGGCGCCCTTACTGACCTGCAGAATAACAGGGGCGTGCTCCTCTTGGCAAGCTTCGGTGATACCCTGCACGATCTCCATGTTGTTGACGTTGAACGCGCCGATGGCGTAACCGCCGTCGTATGCCTTTGCAAACATTTCCTTAGAAGTTACCAGTGGCATAATTATATCTCCTTCACAATAAAATTACAGCAACATTTGCACCTGTTGTATGGAACATTCCCATTGTATCATATTTTTTTCGTTTTGCAAGTACAAACTGTTTACAACCGGTATTTTACATGGTAAAATACCGGTTGTAAACATTAAATTCCATAAATTTGGAGGTAATTGATATGAATGAACTGCGAGGCGCCTGTATCATCGGCCAATCCGGAGGCCCCACGTCCGTGATCAACGCCAGCGCTTACGGCGTGATCGACACGGCTCTGAAGTCCGGCGCCATCACTCAGGTGCTGGGTGCGGAGCACGGCATCAAGGGCGTTTTGAATGACCGCCTGTTCGATATGGGACTGGAGGATCCCGAGGAGCTGCGGCTTTTGAAGTACACCCCCTCCTCTGCCCTTGGCTCCTGCCGCTATAAGATCGCCGATCCCGAGCTGGATGACACCGATTACAAGCGCATCCTTGAGGTGTTCAAGAAGCATAACGTCCGCTACTTCTTCTATAACGGCGGAAACGACTCCATGGATACCTGCAACAAGATCAACAACTACATGCAGTCCGTAGGCTATGACTGCCGCGTGATGGGCGTGCCCAAGACCATCGACAACGACCTGTTCGGCACCGACCACTGCCCCGGCTACGCCTCCGCCGCCAAGTATATCGCCACCTCCATGATGGAGGTCTATCAGGACGCGCACGTCTATGACACCGGCATGATCGTGGTGATGGAGATCATGGGTCGTCACGCCGGCTGGCTAACCGCCGCCTCCGCCCTGGCCGGTATCCACGGTGCAGGCCCCGACCTGATCTATCTGCCGGAGCTGGACTTCAACATGCAGGGCTTCATCGACGATGTCAAGCGTGTCTACGCCGAAAAGGGCAGCTGCATCGTGGCCGTGTCCGAGGGCATCCATTACGCCGACGGCGACTTCGTCTCCGAGGCGAAGGTGGCCGCCAACGACGGCTTTGGCCATGCCCAGCTGGGCGGTCTGGCCGCCATTCTGGCTCAGGTGCTGAAGGAGGAGACCGGCGCCAAGGTGCGCGGCATCGAGCTGAACCTGCTGCAGCGCTGCGGCGCGCATCTGGCCTCCGAGACCGACATCGAGGAGAGCTACATGGCCGGTAAGGTGGCCGTGGAGAACGCCGTCAACGGCATCAACGGCCGCATGATCGGCTTCGAGCGCGGCATCAAGGACGGCAAGTACGCCTGCCGCACCAAGCTGATCCCCCTGATGGAGGTCGCCAACGTGGAGAAGAAGATCCCCCGCGAGTGGATCAACGAGGCCGGCAATTATGTCAACCACCAGTTTATCGAGTACGCCCTGCCCCTGATCCAGGGTGAGCCCGATCTGCCCAAGGAGGATTCCCTCCCCCGCTTTGCCCGACTGAAGAAGATCATCGCCAAGTAAGCTTGCATAAAAAAATGTCTCAGGCTGCGGCCTGAGACATTTTTTTATGGGTTTTACGGGCGGTTCTTGTGATAGATGGCCCACAGGCCCTCCATCAGCAGGTATTTGTCGTACAGCACCTTATTGCGGCAGTAGCGGACAATGACCGGCGCGTTGCTGCCGGTGGCCACAATGGTGGGCGTTTCGCCGGGAATGGTCTCCCGGATGCGGTCGATAATGCCGTCCAGCATGCCGGCGGTGCCGTAGACGATACCGTTGCGCATGCAGTCCTCGGTATTCTTACCGATGAGATTCCGGGGATATTGCAGCGAGATATCCGACAGCTGCGCCGCATGGTCGGACAGCGCGTCCAGAGACAGGCGCACACCGGGGAACATCAGGCCTCCCTCATAGGCGTGCTTGGCGGAGATGTAGGAAATGGTGGTGGCCGTTCCCATGTCGATCACAATGATGGGAGCGGGATATTTTTCCAGCGCCGCCACCGCGTCCGCCACCAGATCGGCGCCCAGCTGGTTATGAATCTCCATGCGGATGTTCAGCCCGGTCTTGACGCCGGGGCCTACCACCATGGGCGGCTTTCCCAACAGACGGGTCAGGGCCTTTTCCATCATGAAATTGATGGGCGGCACCACGCTGGAAAAGATCGCGCCGGACACATCCTTCAGATCAAAGCCGTACAGCGAGAAAATGTTCATCAGATCAATGCTGATCTGATCCGCCGTTTTTCGGCTGTCCGTATCAATGGACGCCAGAAAATGCAGCTTCTTTTCACGGCTGAAAAGTCCGACGGAAATATTGGAATTGCCGATATCAATGGCCAGCAGCATGGTGTACCCCTCCCTGTTTTCTTCTATTTAGCATAGCACATCCGGCATAAGATAGCAAGGAAAAAGGCGGGCTTTGCCCGCCTTTTGCTGTTCGTGCTATAGGATAATGCAGATCAGGCCTCCACCGCCCTCGTTGATGATGCGCTCCAGCGCCTGCCGCAGCTTGGCCTGGGCGTCCTCCGGCATCCGCTTCAGCTTGGCCTGCAGATCCTCCCCCACGATCTCGTGGAAGCTGCGGCCGAAAATATTGGAGTTCCAGATCTTGCTGGTGTCCCCCTCAAATTCCTGTAAGAGGTAATTCACCATGTCCTCCGACTGCTTCTCATTGCCCACAATAGGCGAGACCGTGGTCTCGATATCCGCCCGGATCATGTGGATGGAGGGTGCGCTGGCCTTCATCCGCACACCGTAGCGTCCTCCCTGCCGGACGATCTCCGGATCCTCCAGATCAAGCTCCTCCACACTGGGCATCACGATCCCGTAACCGTTTTCCCGGGCCGAGCGCAGCGCGTCGGCTACCTTATCATACTCCTGCTTCTCCGTGCCCAGCTGCGTCAGCAGCTGCATCAGGTCGCCGTCGTCCGTCACCGTCAGGCCGGAGCGCTGGCTCAGGGTGTCGTAGAACAGCTTGCGCGGCACCTGCAGCTCTGCTTCCGCCGTGCCGGTACCCAGATCAATACTGCGGATACCGGTATTTTCGATGACATCACAGGTGCACATCCCTTTCAGCGCGCCGTCCAGCTCGCGGATGTGGCATAGCTCCCGTGCCTTTTCCCATACCGTTTGATAGATGGCGTTTTTGATGGGATGCTCCAGCGGCAGCGCCTCCACCCAGCTGGGCAGATAGAGCGCCAATTCCTGCAAGGGAAACTCAAACAGCAGGCTCTGCATCAGGTTGCTGATCTGCCGCTCGTCAAGTGTCAGACAGTTGATGGGAATACATTTCACATCATAGCGCTGATCGATCTCACCGGCGATCCGACAGGCCGTCTCCCCTGTCGGATCAGCGGAGTTTAGCAGCACCACAAAGGGTTTGCCGATCTCCTGCAATTCCCGGATCACGCGGGCCTCGGCCTCCTCATAATCCTGCCGCGGGATATCTGTCACCGTCCCGTCTGTGGTGATCACGATACCAACGGTAGAGTGATCCGCGATGACCTTCCGTGTGCCGACCTCCGCCGCCTCCGTCATGGGGATCTCATAATCGTACCACGGCGTCATGACCATACGGGGCGCCAGATCCTCGAACTGGCCTACCGCGCCGGGCACCATATAGCCTACGCAGTCGATGAGCCGCACGGAAAAGCTGACGCCCTCCTCAAGCTGCACCTCCACCGCTTCCTCCGGTACGAACTTCGGCTCCGCCGTCATGATGGTGCGGCCGGAGCCGCTTTGGGGCAGCTCATCCTTGGCCCGGTCACGCCGGTACACGTCGCTGATGTGGGGGATCACCTGGGTCTCCATGAAACGCTTGATGAAGGTAGACTTTCCTGTTCTGACGGGGCCGACCACGCCGATATAGATGCTGTTCCGGGTTCTGGCCGCCATGTCCTGATAAATGCATGTGGACTGATTCATGGTATCTTCCTCCGCTGCTGTTTTTACTCCATTTTTATGTGGCCTTGTCTTTTCGTATGCAAAAATTTTTTAATAATTTGTGAATAAATTGTTGAATATAGACAACGTCCTGTGGTAATATAAAAACAGTATATTTTTCCATTATCTGACTTTTTTCGCGGAAGGGTGAAACAGCATGTCGGAAGAAAACATGGATCGCAGGGTCAAGAAAACAAAAAAGCAGCTTCGCCTCGCTCTGATGGATCTGATGAGCGAAAAGGCGCAAAAGAACATCTCCGTCCGTGAGCTGGCAGAACGGGCGGATATCAACCGTGGTACGTTCTATATCCACTATAGGGACGTGTCCGACCTGCTGCAGCGGCTGGAGGATGAAATGGCCCAGCGCCTTTCCGAAATGTGCTGTCGCCACGCCACCAATACGGAGATCAACTCCTACCCCTTCCTGACGGACCTGTATGTGTTCGTGCTGGATAACGCTGATCTCTGTCGCGTGCTGCTGGGGCCCAACGGCGATATTGCCTATCGCCAGCGGATCTGTCACATCCTGCACGATGACTTCCTGTACGGTTTTCTCTCCCGCTTCTATCCCAACGATCAGGAGCGGCTGGAGCATTTCTGCGCCTTCATCGTCTCCGGCAACCTGAACCTTGCTCTGACGTGGCTCAACAACGGGGCGAAGGAAACGCCGGAGGAAATGGCGCAGCTGGCCGGAAAGATCATCATGAACGGCGTGGGCGTCCTGAAATAAAATACATCTTATATGAAAGAAAGCCACCCGTAAGGGTGGCTTTCTTTGTATCGTCATCTCAGGTGTTCAGGAAGGGATCGTCCAGCATGCCGAGACGGCGCAGCATGGTCTTTTTCACTGCCTTGAAAATATTCTCATAGCCGGTGCAGCGGCACAGGTGGCCGCTGAGGAGCTTGCGCAGCTCGTCGTCGGTGTAGTACACCTTACGATCCAGGATCTCGGCGGCGGTCATGATGAAGCCGGGGATGCAGAAGCCGCACTGGATGGCGGTCTCATCCATAAAGGCCTGCTGAATGTCGCTCAGCTCGCCGTTGGGGCCGGTAAGGCCCTCCAGCGTGGTGATGTGCTTGCCCTCGGCCCACACCGCCAGATACAGACAGGAGTTGAAGCACTCGCCGTCAATCAGCACATTGCAGGCGCCGCACTCGCCCACCTCGCAGCCCTTCTTCACAGAGGTCAGGCGGAAATCGTTACGGAGCATATCGGTCAGGGACGCGCGGACGTCCACCATCTGCTCCACTTCCTTGCCGTTGATCCAGCAGGTCACCAGCGCATACTGTTTCTTTGCCATTACAGCTCACCTCCCGCCAGTTTCACGGATTCGATCAGGCAGCGCTTGGCGCTCTCCACAGCGATGTGGCTGCGGAACGCCTTGCTGGCACGCCAGGAGTCACGGGGGTTGATATCCTCCAGCACCTTGCGGCCGAATTCCTCGATATTTTCCAGCGTCACGGCCTTGCCGTTGATAAAGGCTTCCGCATTCACCGCCCGCATGGGGACAGGACCCGCCACGCCGAAGGCAATACGCACCCGCTCGAAGGTCTTGCCGTCCAGGCTGAGCCGCGCGTTGACGGAGGTGCCCAGAGTGGCGATGTCCATGGCGTTGCGCATGGCGTACTTGATATAGTGGCCCCAGGTGCGGTCATAGCTGGCCTTGGGGATCAGGATGGCGGTCTGGATCTCGCCGTCCTCGATCTTCAGATCCACCGTGCCGGCCTTGAGATAGAACTCCTTGATGGGAATACGGCGGACGCCGTTCCTGCCGGTGATCTCCACGATGGCCTCCCATGCGTGCAGCGTGGAGGCGGAGTCGGCGGAGGTAACGCCGTTGCAGGTATTGCCGCCGATGGTGCCGGCATTGCGGATCTGAGGGCCGCCCACCATGTCCACGGCTTCACCCAGAACGTTGATGTACTTCTGGATAATGGGATCGTTGGTGATATGGGTGAAGCTGGTGAGACTGCCGATGCGGATGTTCTCCTCCCCGTCGATGGAGACGCCCCGCATCTCATCGCACTTCTGGATGGAGATCAGAGCCTTACCGGCCCGCTTGCCCTCGCGCATCTGCACCAGCACGTCGGTTCCGCCGGCGATGATCTGGGCCTCGGGATGCTCCAGACGAAGGCGCACGGCATCCTGTACGTCTTTCGCCTCGTAAAGCGCTAACATGTCATACATTGCTGCGTACCTCCTTAGTCTTGGATCAGGCCCTCTTCGCTGAACCGCTTGAAGAGGATGTGGGCATTCATGGGATTCTGGTCGATGGCCACGCCGGTGGCGTTGAGGATGGCGTTGCGGATGGCGGGAGCGCCGGAGCAGGCCGGCGGTTCGCCCAGCGCCTTTGTACCGAAGGCGGAGGTAGGTTCGGCGTTCTCCACGAACTGGGCCTCCAGATGGGGGTGATCCATAATGGTGGACAGCTTATAGTCCAGCAGGTTGTTGTTCAGGGGCTTGCCGTTCTTTTCGTCAAACAGCAGCTGCTCGCCCATGCCGTAGCCGATGGCCATGGACATACCGCCATGCACCTGCGCCTCCGCCAGAGCGGGGTTGATGAGCTTGCCGCAGTCGTGGACGTTGATGATGTTTTTCAGCGTCACCTTGCACATGGGGATATCCACCTCGATATCCGCGAAGGTGCAGCCGAAGGAATAGGCGTTGTTCTGGATGGTATAGGTGCTCTCGGCGGTAATATGCTCGGAATCGTTGGGATTATACTGGGCGGTCATGGCCAGCTCGCTGAGGGACATCAGCACCTTGCCGTCGGTATTGCGGACGATGTTGCCGTCCACGATGTCCATGTTATAGGTGGCCTGCCGGGTGATCTTCTGGGCATAGGCCAGGATCTTCTCCTTCAGCAGCAGGCCGGTCTTGCGGATGGAGAAGCCCGCCACATAGGTCTGGCGGCTGGCGTAGGCGCCCAGACCGGTGGGGGTGATGTCCGTATCCTGACAGGACACCACATGCACGTCCTTATAGCTCTTCAGACCCACGATATCGGCGGTCATCTGGGCATAGGCGGTATCGGCGCCCTGACCGATCTCCGTCTCGCCGCACTGCATGGTGACGGTGCCGTCCAGATTCAGCAGCATGCGGTTGGAGCTGGTCTCCAGCGAGATGGGATACACGGCGGTGTTGTACCAGAAGGTCGCCACACCGATGCCGCGGCGAATGGGGCCGGTGTCCTTGGCGTACTCGGCCACCTTGCGGTCGTAATCCATGTACTTGCGGCCCACCTCCAGGCATTCCCGGAAGGAGTCGTAGTAGTTGACGTTGTGGCTGAAGCCGTCCTCATAGCCCTGGGGCATGATGTTCTGCATACGGAAGGCCAGCGGATCCATGCCCACAGCCTTGGCGCACTCGTCCACGTTGGCCTCGTCGGCAAAGGATGCCTGCGGCATACCGTAGCCGCGCATAGCGCCTGCGGCGGGGCGGTTGGTGAATACCGTCCAGGCGTCGCACTCCATGTTGTCGCAGGGATAGTGCTGCGGGAAGGAGCCCATGGCCTTGGCCACGATGGAGTGGCCGTGGGAGGCATAAGCGCCCTGGTTGGAGAAGCACTCCACCTTACGGGCGGCGAAGGTGCCGTCCTTTCGCAGCCAGGAGACGATGTGGAAGCGGATGGCGTGGCGCACACGGTTGGAGACAAAGGTCTCCTCGCGGGAGCAGTCGATGCGGACGGTGCGGCCGCCCACCTGGGTGGTACACCATGCGCACAGGGGTTCGTACAAAGCGTCCTGCTTGTTGCCGAAGCCGCCGCCGATATAGGGCTTCACCACCCGGATATCCGCCCAGGGACGGCCCAGCGCCTGTCCCACGATACGGCGGATGATATGGGGGATCTGGGTAGAGGCCACCACCACGATGCGGCCATTCTCCTCATAGGCAAAGCAGCCGTGATTCTCAATGTGGCTGTGCTGCACGGTAGGCGTATCGTACCAGCCCTCCACCTTGATAAGGCCCGGCTCCTGAATGGCGGAGCGATAGTCGCCCTTCTTCATGTCGGTATGCTTGAGAATATTGTTGGGGAATTTTTCATGCAGCTGGGGCGCGCCGTCCTCCATGGCCTTCTGCACATCCAGCACAAAGGGCAGCTCCTCATACTCCACCTTCAGGGCGCGGACACCCTGCATGGCGGCCACCTCGTTTTCCGCGATGACCACCGCCACATCGTCGCCCCAATAGCGCACATGGCGGTTCAGCAGATGCCGGTCGGCCACGTCCTGATGGCCGGGATCCATGGACCAGGGATGGCCTGCCGTGGGGAAGGTGATATCCGGCACGTCAAAGCAGGTCAGTACCTTTACCACACCGTCGATAGCCTCGGCGGCGGCAGTATCCACCGACCTGACGATGCCATGGGCGATCTCCGCGTGCTTGATGCGGACGTACAGGGCATCCTGCGGCATGAGATCCTCATAGTATTTCGTCCGTCCGGTCGCCTTGTCATAAGCGTCCACGCGGACCTGGCTTTTTCCGACTTCACCCATGTGAATTCCTCCTCTATGTCTGTTTGAAAACCGTACTCCATTGAGGGAAAAACGGCGGTTATCCGAATTGGTTATGTCAATTTTTTATTGCGCTAATCATAGCACAATCGTGCCTGTGTGAAAAGTGGTTTTCGTTATTTTAATTGGAGAATATCCAACTTTTTGTTGACACATTTTCAAGAAACTGGGTATACTAGCTACCAGATATCATCTGGTAAGAGAGGTGCTGTATATGCGTATCGGCTGCATTGTGATGGCTGCCGGAATGGGTTCCCGCTTCGGCGGCAACAAGCTGGCCCAGCAGTGGCAGGGTAAGAGCCTGATCCGTCATGCGCTGGAGGCTGTCCCTGCGGACAAGCTGTCCGCCACCGTAGTGGTGACTCAATATCCGGAGGTGGTAACGCTTGCAAAGGAACTTGGCTTTACACCGATCGTCAACAGTCATCCGGAGTATGGCCAGAGCCACACCATCCATCTGGGCGTTCAGGCGCTGGGCGACTGTGACGCGCTGCTCTTTCAGGTGGCCGATCAGCCGCTGCTGCGGCGGGAGAGTGTGGCCCGTCTGATCGACTTCTACGGCTGCAATCCCGGCCACATCGTAGGCCTCGGCCACAGCGGCCAACGGGGCAACCCCTGCATCTTCCCTGCCCGGTTCTTTCCGGAGCTTCTGAAGATCGAAGGTGACCGGGGCGGCAACGTGGTCATCCGCCAGCATGAATCCGACCTTCTGCTGTACGAGGTACCCGCCGATGAGCTGCTGGACGTGGACACGCAGGAAGCGCTGGCCAAGCTTTAAGAATGTATCCTTTGTGAGCCGTGACGGCGATACCGTCACGGCTCTTTTGCTTACTTCTTGGGGGCGTAGGGGGTGTTTTTCAGGGGCAGGTCAAACTCCCGCTCACCGGTCAGCCGGTAATAGGCGTCAGCGATGGCCGGTGCGGTGGGGATGGAGGTGATCTCACCGATACCGATGGCGCCGCCGGCCACGTTCAAGCCCGGCTTCTCCACCACGATGGCCTGGATCTCCGGCGGGATCTGGTTGGCCCGGAACAGGCCCAGCATGCCGTACTTGGCGGTAGGCTTGCAGTTTTCGTCGATGGGGTACTTCTCCGTCAGGGCATAGCCCATGGACATGACCACGCCGCCCTCGATCTGCCCCTCGATGCTGAGGGGATTGACAGCCTTGCCCACGTCGTGGGCGGCCACCATCTTCTTCACCCGGCCCGTCTCCTTATCCAGAATGCACATCTGGGTGGCGTAGCCGTAGGCCACATGGCTGACGGGGTTGGGCACGTCCGCGCCCAGAGGATCGGTCTTGGCCAGATATTCGCCGTAGAACTCCTTGCCCTTCAGGTCACAGAGCGTCTTGCCACTGTCCAGCTCGGCCTTCAGCAGTTCGCAGGCGCGGCGGGTGGCCTCACCGGTCACCAGCGTCTGGCGGGAGCCGGAGGTGTCGCCGGAGTCCGGCGCGATCCATGTATTGTTGCGTTCGTACACGATATCGTCACGGTGCAATCCGGTGTTTGTGACCACCACCTGCACCAGCACGGTGCCAAGGCCCTGACCGATGCAGGAGGCGCCGGAGTAGATATGCACCTTGGCATCGTCCTCCACGATCAGCTTGCAGCGGCCCCAGTCCGGCAGGCCCACGCCCACGCCCGCGTTCTTCATGGCGCAGGCAATACCCACGGGGTCGCCGTTTCTCACCGCTTCGTCATAGGCGGGCTTGATGGCCTCCAGCGTCTCTACCAGACCGGTGGAGTCGTCCACGATCTGGCCATTGGGCAGCACGCCGCCGGGACGGATGGCGTTGCGGTAGCGGATCTCCCAGGGAGAGATCCCCACCAGATCGGCCATCTGGTTCAGCAGCGTCTCGGTGCAGAAGCAGGTCTGCGTCACGCCGAAGCCACGGAACGCGCCGGCCGGGGGATTGTTGGTATAATAGGCATGGCCCTCGATCTCGAAATTCTCATAGGCGTAGGGGCCTGCCGCATGGGTGCAGGCGCGCTCCAGCACCGGGCCGCCCAGAGAGGCAAACGCGCCGGTATCGGACACCACAGAGGCCTTGACGCCCTGAATGATGCCGTTTTCGTCGCAGCCCATGGTGAAGTTCATGTCGAAGCTATGGCGCTTGGGATGCACCAGAATGGACTCCTGGCGGCTCAGCTTGAACTTGACGGGCTTCCGTGTCAGATAGCACAGCAGCGCGGCATGGTGCTGCACGGACATATCCTCCTTGCCGCCGAAGCCGCCGCCCACCAGCATATTCTGCACCTGGCAGTGGTCATAATCCACGCCAAGCATACCGGCACACTCATGCATGGTGGTATGGGCGCTCTGGTCGGTGGTCAGCAGCTTCACGCCGCCGTTGTCCAGCGGCAGCGCCACGCAGCACTCCGGCTCTAAGAACGCATGCTCCGTCCATGGGGTGGAAAAATGCTCGGTCAGCACATATTTGGAATTCTTGATGGCCGTCTCGGCGTCGCCGCGGGAGACGTGCTTATAGGCCTGCACGTTGCTCTCGTCCCCTTCAAACACCAGCGGTGCGTCAGGCGCGGCGGCCTCGGTGGGGTTATGAACGGCAGGCAGCACCTCATACTCCACCTTCACCAGTTTCTTGGCGGCCTCCACCGTAGCCTGATCCACGGCGCAGACCAGCGCCACGCTGTCGCCCAGATAGTGGGTCAGCTCGCCCACGCCGATGAGGGTCGGCTGATCCTTCTTGATATGGCCCACGTTCACCTTGCCGGGGATGTCCTTCTGGGTGGCCACGCAGATCACACCGGGCAGCGCCTCCGCCTCGGCGGTATCAATGGACAGGACGCGGGCGCGGGCATACTGGCTGCGCACCGCGCCGCCGTAGCACATGCCGTCCACATACACATCGTCGGGGTACTGGCCATAGCCCTGCACCTTCTCGGCCACATCCAGACGGTGGACGCGGCTGCCCATCTGCCAGTCATCGGCGGATGCTTCGGGAAGCTTTCCCTCCCGGAAGATCTTCGCCGCCAGCAGGATGCCGTCGATGATCTTCACATAGCCGGTGCAGCGGCAGATGTTGTTGCGGATGGCAAAGGCCGCCTCCTCGCGGGTGGGGTCGGGGTTCACGTCCAGCAGACCCTTGGCGGAGATCACCATGCCGGGGATGCAGAAGCCGCACTGTACCGCGCCCGCCTCACCGAAGGCGAAGGTGTAGACCTCCTTCTCCCAATCGCTGAGACCCTCTACCGTGATGATGGTCTTGCCCTCCAGCTTGTCCGTCTGGGGAATGCAGGCCTTGGTGGGCTTGCCGTCGATCAGGACGTGGCAGGTGCCGCAGGCACCCTCGCTGCAGCCGTCCTTCACCGAGGTCAGATGCAGCTCATCCCGCAGAAAGCGGATCAGCTTCTGATTCTTTTCCACCGTAACGGGGCTGCCATTTACCGTAAACGTCGCCATACTGTGTGCTCCTTCCCTCCGCCGCGGCGGATAAAAGATCATACTGTGCTTTTGCCTAAAAATTTTTCTATATTATACAATATTTTTCAGCTTTCTGCAAGAGATATGCGGAAAAACCTTTATTCTAATGCAAAGATAACGCTTCCGCATCACGGAAGGAAAGATACTCCAGGAACTTCTTCGCTGCCGGAGACGGCTCTTCGCCCCGCCGCATGACCAGACCGATCCGGCGGAAGGCAGGCTGCGCCAGCGGACGCAGCGCGATCCGGTACGGAATACGCCGCAGCACCAGCTGCGGCAGGATGCTGACGCCCAGTCCGTGCTCCACCATGGACATGACGGCATAGTCGTCCAACGTGGTGAAGCGTACCCGCGGCGCTGCCCCGGCCTGTTCAAACACCTGCATCACCTCACGGTCCCGGTTGCCCGCCTTGTCCAGCAGGATGAAGGGCTGCTCCGCCAGGGCCGCCACCGGAACTTTTTCCAGCCGCGCCAGGGGATGCTCCTCCGGCAGCACCGCCATCAGTTCATCCCGGGCCAGCTCCATGACCTTCAGTTCCGGGCGGGTAGGCAGGTGCAGAAAGCCATAATCCGCCCGTCCCTGCAATATCCACTGCTCGATCTCGGGATAATCCCCCATCAGGATCTCAAAGTCGATATTGGGATAGTCCTTCTGAAAGGCGCAGATCATGTTGGGCAGCCAGTGGGTCGCCACGCTGGAAAAGGTGCCAATAGCGATCGTACCGGACATCACGCCCCGCAGCTCCCCCGCCATCTGGCGGCACTGCTCCGCCTGCGCCACCATTTCCCGCAGGGACGGCAGCAGCCGCAAACACTCGTTGGTAGGGGTCACCCCTTCCCTGCCCCGGCGCAGCAGCGGAAAGCCGACCTCGCTCTCCAGCGCCGCCATCATACGGCTGATGCCGGAGATGGTATACCCCATGGCATCCGCCGCCGCCGTGATGGAGCCCTTGTCAATGGCGCACAGCAGCGCCCTGCATTTCTCACTTTCCATATCGCTCTCCATTATTTGACATATCATCAAATCAAATTTGAAATATTCTCTCTTTACTCAAGGATACGATGGATGTAGAATTTTGTCAACCACCAAAAAGTGGCGCAGCGGCGGCACCCTTTTTCTCTCCTCCGCTGCGTCGCTTTTTCGCGTGCAGGAGGTATCCATGTATCAGAAGCACCGTTTTCTTTTCCGCTTTTTTCTCGCCCTTCTTCTGTTCGGCTTCAACGGCATCGTGGCCAGCCGCATCGCGCTGGAAAGCAGCCAGATCGTCCTGCTGCGGACGCTGCTGGGCAGCCTGAGCCTATTGGCCTTTTTCTTCCTGTCCGGCCATCGTTTCTCCTTCGCCGGCCGCAAGAGCGGCGTACTGCTGATCTGTCTTTCCGGCGCGGCCATGGGCGCCAGCTGGATGTTCCTGTACGCCGGATACCGGGTCATCGGCGTATCCACCGCATCGCTGCTGTATTACTGCTGCCCGGTGATGGTCATGGCCCTGTCGCCGCTGCTGTTCCATGAGGCGCTGACCTGGGTGAAGGTCACAGGATTCCTGTGCGTCTGCGGCGGCATCGTGCTGGTAAACGGCTTGGGTGGCGGGCAAGTCAACGCAACGGGCTTCTTCTATGGTATCATGAGCGCCGTGTGCTACGCGGTGATGCTGATCCTCAACAAAAAGGCCAGGGGCGTGGACGGTATGGAGAATTCCCTGCTGCAAATGCTGTCGGCCACCGTTACGGTGTTTCTTCTGCTGCTGTGCAAAGGCGGCCTCGCCATGTCCGTCACTGCCGCCAGCTGGCCGTGGATACTGCTGCTGGGCATCGTCAACACCGGCTTCGGCTGCTGGTGCTACTTCTCCGCCCTCGGCGCGCTTCCCGTCCAGACCGTGGCGGTATGCGGCTATCTGGAGCCGCTGAGCGCGGTGATCTTCTCGGCGCTGCTGCTGCATGAGCGGCTGACAGCGCCTCAGCTGCTGGGAGCGGCGCTGATCATCGGCGGCGCGCTGTTCTCCGAATGTGTCCACCCAAAACCTAAGACCGTGAAAAAAGTGACCGCGTGAAAATAGACAGGTGTTCGTAAAACAGTTAATCCTCCGTATGGCTTAGACCATTCGGAGGATTTGTTTATGTCTAATCTTCAAACTTGCTGGCGGCAAACGGTTTGTCAAAACCGTTTGCGGACGGCAAGTCCACAGGGGGTAGCCGCTTTAGCAGCGCAAGGGGGTGTAGCCACCTTGACGGAACGAAGTGACGCAACATTCTCGGTCATGCAGTATCCTCCTGCTGACGGAGAATGAAGCTCCGCAGGACGCACTACTCTCGACAGAGAGTATAGAAGTGCGCCCTTTAGTTCCTAAAGGGATTTTATCAGTTCGACAAACTGGAAGTTGGATTATAAAGGTCTTTGCAAATACACCATATCTACCAACTGTATTCCACTTTCATAGATTGGGTGGTCGTAATTATCTGTAAAAAAATTGGGTATGCTGTGTGAGCGAACAAAACCACACTTTTCATAAAACGGGATTGAAAGCGGACTATCTCCTGTTCCCACTTGCAGAATTGAATATTTTCCCCTGTAATTATTAATAACAAACTCAATTAAGGCTCTTGCATAGCCTTTGCCTTGATATTCTGGAACTGTAGCAATATTCTTGATTTCAAGTATGCCATTTCCTTCATCGGTTATGACACACTCGCACTTTGCCCCAATGTCATCAAGTACATACATCTTGCCTTTATCAAGATAACGGTCAACCATATCTTCCTGCTCATCTGCTAATAGGAGCAAATCCAGATATTGTTTTTTATTCTCTTTAACTTCAACAATTTTCATTAATCACACCTTCAACTTCCGATTTGTTGCTCAATTTTCATATTTAAATTATACCATAAAACTTGTGAACAATTCTACCGCAACTTTGGACTATATGAGAAAAGTCCGAACAGTTTTCTGCCCGGACTTCCTCACTCAATCGTAAATCAATTCGATTTTCACAATTTCCTCTGCCTGTGCCTTGCAAGCGTTCATCTGCCGTACCCATTCCATTTGGTTTTCGGCTTTCAGTTGCTCGGTCACGCCGTTTTGCTCTGCCAGTGACCGCACGATCAGCTC
>CAKTIE010000007.1 GCA_934565655.1 uncultured Oscillospiraceae bacterium | reverse complement strand
TTCGCGTCGGTGCACTGGTGCCAGTGGTTTGTCTCGTCGTGGCTCCAGGTGCCGTAGCTGTGCTCATGCGCGGGCGGCGTCACGGTGCGGTCATAGCCGCAGGTGTCGCAGATCATATCTGCATCGTCGTCATAGCTGTGTGCTTCCGTTACCCGGCCCTTGTCGGCAGAGGTGCAATTCTCATCTGTGCAGACGCGGTAATGGCCGGTTTCACCGTCGGCAGTCCAGTCGCCGTAGGTATGCTCATGAGCGGGCGGAGTCACGGTGCGCTCGTAGCCGCAGACGTTGCAGGTGGTATCCGCGTCATCGTCGTAAACGTGGTTGGCCTTATCTTGGATTTTATCCGGGCAATCCTCGGCGGTGCACTCGTGCCAGTGGTTTGTCTCGTCCTTGCTCCAACCGTCGTAGCTGTGCTCATGTGCGGGCGGGGTCACGGTGCGGTCATAGCCGCAGGTGTCGCAGATCATATCCGCATCGCCGTCATAGCTGTGTGCTTCCGTTACCCGGCCCTTGTCCGCATAGGGGCAATTTTCAGCGGTACAGACACGGCTGTGACCGGTTTCGCCATCGGCAGTCCAGTCGCCGTAGGTGTGCTCATGCTGTGTGCCGAAGCGCCCATAGGCGCAGACGTTGCAGAATTCATCCTGATCGTCATCATAGACGTGGGGCGCGCTGTCCATTTTTTCGCCCCAATACGGGCAGTCTTCGGCGGAGCAGATGCGATAGTGCCGTTCGGCATTATAGCGCCAGCCGTCAAAGGTGTGCGTATGGCTGAATTTGGTGGAGCGAACATAACCGCAGTCGTTGCAGTATGGATCCGTGTCATCATCATAGCTGTGGGCGGCTTTGTCCTTGATGCTGCCGGTCTTATCCGTGCAGTCTGCATCGGTACACTCGTGCCAGTGGCTGTTTATGTCCCAGCTCCAATCGCCGTAGACATGGCCGCCGGAATGATCCGGGGCAACGGAACGGACATAGCCGCAAAGGTCGCAGGTGGTGTCCGCGTCATCGTCATAGATGTGGGCAGCCCTGTTGATGATCCGGCCGTTCTCCTCCGGGCAGTTCGGATCGGTGCATTCGCGCCAATGCTCCCGGCTGTCCCGGCTCCACTCGCCATAGAAATGGGTATGAGCCGGGGTGATGGAACGGTCGTAGCCGCAGACGCTGCAAATGTCGCCGCTGTAGGTGTGGCCGGACTTCCCGGTCTGGGCCTGGCAGCCGGGTTTGGTGCAGGTCTTCCAGTGTTCGGAACCGTCATAGTGCCATTCCCCGTAGGCGTGCTCGGTATGCCGGTAGCCGCAGACGGTGCAGTCGCCGTAGCTGTTGAAGGTATGGGCCGCTTTGTCCTTTTGAGAGCCGGATCGGTCTGTGCAGACCGGGTTGGTACACTCGCGCCAGTGGCTGGTCTCATCCCAACTGTTAAAGCCTTCCGAGTAGGTGTGGCCGCAGATGGTGCGGGTATAGCCGCAGGTGACGCATTCCGTGCCGGTCTCGCTGTCGTAAACATGCTCGGCATAGTCGGAAACAAATTTGCAATAGCCTGAGCTGACAAAGCACTGTTTCCAGTGATGGCTCCCGCTGGTCTTCCACTCGTCCGCGATATCATGCTCATGGGTCTCGTAGCTGTTGCAGGTCTGGCACCACCAATACTCCAGAACACCGTTTCTATACGAGGGGCTGAGGGTGTGCTTGCCGCGGGAAATGACCACATTGCAGCCGGGCTTTCTGCATTCCTTCCAGTGCTGTTCATCGTCGCAGAGATAGGTTCCGAAGTCATGCTGGCAGGTGATGGTACGGACGTAGCCGCAGGTCTCACAGGTGGCGTTGTCTTCGCCGAAGCTGTGGGCCTCGAGGTCCTCCGTAGCCGTGCAGCCGTCCTGCGCGCAGGCGTGCCAGTGACTGCTCTCGTCCGTGGACCAGACCTCCTCGAAGCTGTGCTCGTGGTCTGCCACACCGCAGCCGCGGCAGATGCCGTTTTCGTCATAGTCATGCACCGCGGTCACGAGGACGTTAAACTCGATATTCTTGGTGTAACGTTTCAGCGACCCCAACGCACCGCCGTGAATGGTTAGGTGATCCCGGATATCCTCCTCGTCGGGGACAAAGAAGGGGCTGCCCGCCTTGGGCTCCAGGTAGAATTCGGCGCAGTAGGTCTGGCCGCCGATGATGGTCCCCGTGAAGGTCTTTCCGTCAACCGTGCACCAGCAGGCATCAGTAGACTCCGGGTGCTGGCTGCGCAGCAGCCAGTAGGGGGCATCCTCCGGCGTTGTGACCACCGGGGGCGGCTCGGGGCTGTAGGTCTTTCTTTTTTCGACGACAGTGCCGCATTTCGGAGCCTCGACGGTCACATCGATGGAGCAGGTCCAGCTGCTGTCGTGGCCCGGCGCGGGAATCTCCGTGACATCGGTCTTTTCGTCGCAGCGGGTGCAGTGGCGGGACTTGCTGCCGTCGGTCTCGCAGGTGGGCTGGACATCGACGGTGAAGTCCTCCTCCCAGTCATGGCCCAGCGGGCCGCTGGTCACGGTTTCTACATGGGAGGGGTCTCGCTTACAGGTTTTTTTCACCAGACCGCCTTCAGTGCAGGTCGCCGAAACGGTCTCTGGTTCGCCCCAGTCGTGGCCCAGCGCAGCGGTGTCCTCGGTCTCGCTGTATCCGCAGCCCTCGCGCCGGCAGGCGGTGGTCGTCGTTCCGGGTTCGGTGCAGGTCGCGGTGGTGGTCGTTTTCAGGTCATGGCCCAGAGCCGGAATTTCTTTCCGTTCCTCAATGACCCTACCGCAGATTGTGCAGGTCACGCCCTTGGTCAGGCCGGTTTCGGTGCAGGTGGCGGGGGTTTCCTCGACGGTATCCCAGCTGTAGGCGGCGCAATAATGCTTGATGGTCAACTCGACCGTCAGATCCTCCCAGACGTTATCGATACGAAAGCGTTTGAGGTAATAATCGCTCGTTTCCTGCTGAACCTCTTTGTTTTTATTGTTGACGATCTTGTCAGGTGAGATGTACGGTTTATTTTTATAGCTGTAAGTAAAGGTGTCACCCGCATGGATCGTACTGGTCTCAGTGGTTCCGGCGCTGGTAAGCTCCTTGCCCGACTCAGGATCAAAGAATTTGGTGATGGTGGTGACCGTTAC
The DNA here is from genome assembly GCA_934565655.1 of uncultured Oscillospiraceae bacterium. Classification (GTDB taxonomy): domain Bacteria; phylum Bacillota; class Clostridia; order Oscillospirales; family Oscillospiraceae; genus Vescimonas. Next base: position 82,315 of record CAKTIE010000007.1, on the reverse strand, counting down.
CTCCGGCAGAGGCTTGGGCTCTACAGCGTAGGTATAAACTGCAGAAGCACTCGAATTTGCCGCATTATCAAAGGATGCTTCCAGCCAGATCTTGCAGTTATCCAGAGATGACAGCTTTGTTATGTTATTGCCAAATACGATATCGTCCAATTTGACATGGACGAACCCATATTCATCCGTAAGGCTGGGATCATTGCTGATGTCCTTGCACCAGTAGCGGGAGAAAGTGTGCTTGTTGTTGACATCCATATAGGAAGTCTGCACGACCAGCCAGACTCTGGGCTGACGAGGGCCTCCCAAACTGCTTTTGGCGTAGATCTCGCCCTTGTCCCGGTTGACATATAGCTCGCCTAAATTTTTACCATGCTGCTCTGCGTCCAGACGAAGCGTCATGGGGTTCAATATGTTTGTTTCATCAACGTAACCGGTCCGAACTTCACCCGCGTCGCTGCCGCTGCTGAGCTCTTCCTGGAGCGGGACCATGGAGGCAAAGAGAACTTTATCCAGATCCAGATTTGTCGCCGGCAGCATAGCCGCCGTATCTCCCCAGACCACGTGGTCTGTCCCAAATTGGTCCGTATAAAAGTTGTGAACCACCTTTTTTCCGGTATAGATGCTGTTGCCAATGCTAACGCTATAGGCGGACACATTTTGGTGGTCAAAGGCAGTGCGCGACCAGGCCGAGTAGCAATAATCGGCCTTAGTGCTCCTTAGCGGAATCTGATCGTTAGAGCCAATATAAATCGTATCTTTCTCCGATGCCTTGATGGCAGGGAGGTACAGCTTATCTTTGAGCGTATAGATGCGATTGTTGTTTCCGAGGTCTGTATTTTTGTAGGGCGTTTCGTTTAAAAGGGCTTTCTCAACACTGTTGAACAGTTTATTATCATAAGCAATGGTGTTTCTCAGGCGCCAACGCGAATAGCTTGCCGCATAATACGAGATATCAACCTCTGTCGGCGCGGCAGCGCCATCTGTATAGCTGCTGCCCCATGATGAATCATAATTGATTCTAGTTGCTCCCAGGACTCGCTGGAATACCTCTCTTTGTTCGGATCCGGAAGAATCTGTTAAACTGGTTGCGGCAAACAACATCGTATTTCTTCCGTTCACCCCATCATCTTTCCCAAAGACAAACCACTTTTGGTTACCGTCTTTCCCACGGCTGTTTTTGCCAAGGGTGATCACTGCACCAGATTTGGTTTCCAGATCATCAACGGTTGCGTATTCTCTGCTTGATATCTCAACCGGACGGACTGTAAAGAGCGTGTCTGCATACGCCGTCACCGGCAGCAGTGTCAGCACCATACAGCACACGAGCAGGATGCTGAGCAGTCGTTTTTTCATGGTCATTCCTCGCTTTCTTCTCGCGCACCTCCCGTCCCCCATGGGGAGCGCGTTTTGGAGCAAAAGGGAATTGCATCGGGATATATCCCGATGCAAGGGAGTACTCCCTTGCAATACATATTGGCTTCTATTTTTGTGCTGGCAGCGTGATCCCCGCGAGGGAAAACTCAAAGCGCATCGCCAGCGCACGAAACAGCGCCTGCATCACCTGTTCGGAGATCGTGCGGATATCCAGCCCTTCCACGAACCGGATCGCCTGTTCCGTTTCCTCCTTCGGGACGTTGTACGCCCGCAGACTCATGGTGAGAAACAGCCGCAGCTTCTTTTCCAGCGTCAGCTCCTCGTCGCAGGGGTGGGCCATGTAGCCGCGCATGATGCTGGCTGAGCCGATCTCCATGTCATAAAAATCGCGGGCAGTCAGCTCCGGCTGATACGGACCGAAGATATGATACAGCTCCTTCGCCGTTTCCCGGAAGATAAATTCAGACGCTTCCTTCTGCGTGTAGGCTTCAATGTAGATTTCCCGCAGGTTTTCGTTCAGCTCCGTCAGCGTCATCTGGATCGCCGTTTCGACCGCGTAGACACAGACCGGCGGCAGCTTCGCACCCGCCGCGCTTCGCGCCATGGCGAACTGGTTTTCAAACATGAACTCCACCAGCTCGGTCAAAACACCGTCCTTGGCGCGGAAAATGTTCTGGAACTGGCTGTAAGACACGCCGGCCTTTTCGTTGATTTCCGACAGCGTGGTCTGTTTGTAGCCCTTTTCCAGAAACAGCTTCACGCAGACGGCCAGGATCCGCTTCTTGGTGGGCAAGCTTGCGCTTGTGATGGCTATGGGGATCACTTCCTCTCTATCTTGGTGTGCGCACCATAAGTATAACATGAAAAAAGACCGGATGCAATAGAAACAGCAAAATCACAGCTTCTTTTTTTGCCGGGCCGTTTATATGGAGCCGGTTTTGCACGACAAAAATAATGCCCCTTCCGGGGAGCCAGTTCTTTCGCTGACTTCCCGGAAGGGGCGTTGCATTTGTTATTTTTGAGGACAATAATTATTTCGTAGAGTTGATCACTCTATGAACGATTCATCCGATACCGTTCGTATTGGATTATAGCACTGCGTTCGTTCAAAATCAATAGAATGAGGGAAATTTGCGTAATTTTGTGAAAATGATCTGAACGCATGGACATGCTTAGGGGTCTGCACCGGCTCAGCGCAGTCAAGTGCGCAGTCAAACACAGCCGTGCTGCCGCCGGGGAGATCCGGACGGAGGAGGTTATCATCATGGCGAAAGGCGAAAATATTTTCAAACGAAAAGACGGCCGTTGGGAAGCCCGGTATATCAAGGGCTATCAGCTCTCCGGCAAGATCAAATACGGCTTCTGCTACGGCAAGAGCTATCGGGAGGCCAAGGAAAAAGTGACACAGTGCAAGGCCGCGCTGGTCAGCGGCGAACCGGAGAGCGGCGCAGATCACCGCCGCCGGTTCACGTTTTATTGTGACGAATGGCTGCGGCTGCGAAAAGGCCGCGTGAAGGAGTCTACCTATATTAAATATGACACGGCACTGCGCCGCCACATCAAGCCCCGGCTGGGCAGCTGCTACCCCCAGAGCTTTACCACCGGGCTCATTGACCGTTTTACGGAGCAGCTGCTGTTTGAAGCGGCACTGGCTCCCAAGACGGTGCGGGATGTCCTGACGGTGCTGCGCGGCGTGCTGCGGGATACGGCGGCCGCGTTTCCCGGCGTGATCCCCCCGGTGGAGATTCACTATCCCAAGAACGGGCGAAAGGAGATGCGGGTGCTTTCCCGGGAGGAACAGGCCCGGCTGGTGGCCTATCTGCTGACGGATATGGACGCCTGCAAATTCGGTGTGCTGCTGACGCTGTTCACCGGCATGCGCATCGGCGAACTGTGTGCCCTGCAATGGCGGAGCATCTCTCTGACGGAGCAAACCATCCGCATCGACGCCACGCTGCAGCGGCTGCGGAACACCGGCGAGGCGGGCGCCAGCCGGACGCGGCTGGTGACCGGCACCCCCAAAAGCGACACCTCCGCCCGGACGATCCCCCTGACGGACTACGCCGCCCAGCTGTGCCGCAGGATGGATCCCCACTCCCCCGAGGCCTATGTGCTGACCGGTACGGAGCATTGCATGGAGCCGCGGGCACTGCAATACCGCATGGCGAAATGCACCCGCGAGTGCGGATTGGAGGGCGTTCATTTTCATACCCTGCGGCATACCTTCGCCACCCGGGCGGTGGAGGTGGGTTTTGAGATCAAATCCCTGTCCGAGGTGCTGGGGCACGCCAACACCGCCATCACGCTGGACCGGTATGTCCATTCATCCCTGGCACTGAAACGGGACAATATGAAGAAGCTGGAGGCCGCCGGTTTCTGATTCTGCGCAGTCATACTTTGGTGTCATCCGTCGCCGAAAGGCGGCGGATGTACTGTTTTTCCAGGCTTTTTTCGAACGGTATCATAGAGTGATCAACTCTACGAAATGTATGTGGTCTTGACAGACTCTTTGCGGCATTGTGCCGGGGAAGGCTGCCGGAGGGCTGCGCTTTCTGCACGCTGCCGTTAGTATTCCGTCGGGCATGTGTGTCTATACATGAGCCTGGCCGTGCCCACCTTCGCGCAGACTGCGCAGAGTGCCGCGGACATCGTCTATCAGGGCAAGAAGAAGCTGGTCATCACCCCAAAGGACGGCCATCACACCGACAGCGACCTGTTCGGCGAATTCAAGGGCGTCATGCCCGGCGATACGCTGACCGAGACCATCACCTTCAAGAACGAGAGTACCACCACCCGCACCAAATATGTGAAGCTGTACATCGTAGCGGTGCCTCACGGCCAGGATAACCTGCCCGTTGACGAGCACATCACCGACGTAGATGCCATGAATGCATTTCTGTCCAACTTCACCTTGACCGTGAAGCAGGGTGATACGGAGATCTTCACCGGCAAACCCAACGAGGTGGGCACCTTCGGCGGCAGCGGCTGCCTGCTGGGTACCTTCCGCAAGGGCGAGGTGGACTGGAAGTTCATCGCCGAGGAGTATACCCGCTCCCCTGGCCAGCCTCCCACCGTTACCCCCAGTTCGCCGAAGACCGGCGATGAGTCCAACCTGTTCCTCTATGCCGGTCTGTGCGCGGTCAGCCTGGGCATGATCGCGGTGCTGTGCCTGAAGCGTAAGGAAGCAAAGAAATAAAGGCGAAATACGCATAGAAAGCCCCAACCATGACGCCAGTGGGCGCCGGAGTGGGGCTTTCTCCCTGTTATCCGGCAATATGATGGCCGACGCCGGACGGCATTGAAACCAACATACCCAAAAATCGCGACAAGGGCGCCCTTGTCCATTCCCTGTATTCACAGGGAATGAGGGGTCTTCAATGGCGCGCGATAAACCGATCCCGCAGAGAAAGCGTGTGTTGGCGGTCAAGGAGGACAAATCAGATATGAATGAGAACGCAAGAGAAAAACGGCGGTGTACCGTTCCCGGTGAAATGGAGCGCTGCGTCCTGTGCTGGGAGCTGACCGATGTTCCGAAGGACACGCCGGTCAACCGACGCAGGTACTATCTGGAGGGACAGGGGCAGCTCTGCGCCAAGTGCTATTACGAGCTTTACGGCGCAGGTGTGTTCCGCCGCACACAGGACACGGAATAAGGAAAATGACACAGAGATAGGAGTTTCCATGGAAAAAGAATACTCGCTGCGCTCGTTTTGCCGGCAGCAGGGCGCGGAGAAGCTTCTGGCGGAGTGGGATACAGAGAAAAACGCACCTCTGACGCCGGATGATATCCATAAGGGCAGTCATAAAAAGGTCTGGTGGCACTGTGATGCCGGTCATTCCTGGCAGGCCGAGGTGCGTGTCAGGACGAGCGGCGCACGGTGTCCCTACTGCGCGGGCCGTGTCCTGTGGACCGGCAGCAATGATCTGGCCGCTGTGGACCCCGCTCTGGCCGCCCAATGGGATCCGGAGAAGAACGGGTCGCTGACCCCAGAGCAGGTGCTGCCGGGCAGCGGACGATATGCCTGGTGGCGCTGCGAAAAGGGGCACTCCTGGCGGGCCAGTATCCGCAGCCGCAGCCGGGGCAACGGCTGTCCTGTTTGCAGCGGGCGGTCGGCCATGCCGGGAGAGACGGATCTGGCCACCATGTTTCCGGAGCTGGCGGAAGAATGGGACACGGTACGCAACGGCAAGCTGACACCGGATCGGGTGGCGGCTTACAGCAACCGGAAGGTGTGGTGGCGCTGCGCCCTGGGCCATGAATGGCAGGCGGTCATCGCTTCCCGGACGGCCAGCCGCGTGGGCTGTCCCTACTGCTCCGGACGGCGCGTGCTGGCGGGCTTCAACGATCTGGCGACGCTTCAGCCGGAGACCGCCGCCCAATGGGATGATGCGCTGAACGGCAAGCTGACGCCGGAGATGGTGACGCTGGGCAGCCACAAAAAGGTCTGGTGGCGCTGCGGCGACGGGCACGTCTGGAAGGCGGCCATATTCTCCCGCACAGGCCGTCAGAAATGCGGCTGTCCCATCTGCGCAGGAAAGCTGCGCCAGCGTACTGCCTGCGAGCGCCTCGCCAAGCCGCAATAGTTTCCGCGCGAGGATCATAGAGTTCCCATCCGAAATGGCAATACCGTTTCAGATGGGAGTTTCCGCATTCCGCTTGCGCGCCCGTGATATCTGTTGTATAGTAGAATCATTCCTGATCTGTGAGGGCAAACACATGCAGTCGATCAAGACAATTCAACCGGAAAAGTCACATCGCACCCTGAACAGCAACGCACTCAAGCTGATCGCGATCCTGGCCATGACGGCGGACCATCTGGCGTGGCTGCTCTTCCCCGGCTATGACAAGCAGCCGCTGCCGATCCTGATGCATATCATCGGCAGGCTTACCTGCCCCATCATGTGCTGGTTTATTGCAGAGGGGTTTCACTATACGCGCAGCAGGGGACGCTATGCGGGGCGCTTGCTGCTGCTGGCGGTCGTGTCCCATTTCGCGTACCTGTTCGCCTCAAACGATTTTGTGGACTGGCACTCCTTTATCCCCTTCTACTACGGCTCCTTCCTGAACCAGACCGGCGTGGCATGGTCGCTGCTGGGCGGACTGCTGATGCTGTGGCTGTGCGACAGCAAGACATTGAAAACGCCTGTAAAGGTCGGGGGCGTTCTGCTGCTGTGTGTACTGATGTTCCCTGCGGACTGGAGCTGTATCGCGTCCCTCTGCATCCTGTCTATCGGCTCCAACCGCGGAAATGCCAGAAAACAGATCGCATGGTGCGTCTTTTATATGGCGCTCTACGCGGCCGTGTACTTCTTCGCGCTGGATCGGATATATGGCCTGCTTCAGCTATGCACCGTACTTTCGATCCCCTTGCTCTGCCTGTACAACGGACAGCGAGGGAAGAATGCGTCGATCAACCGCATGATGAAGTGGTTCTTCTATCTCTATTATCCGCTGCACCTCTTTGTTCTGGGGCTGATCCAGCAGACATTGCGCGGTTGATAGGCAGTCGCAGACTTTTTTATCTTTAAGTAAGTGAATAGAGCCCATCCTATTCAAACAACCCAAAGACAGGCAGACTCAATGTGAGGAGCCGCGACATTTGCGGCCCTCACATTTATCATGTATAATCCTTCTTTTCCGTTCCTTCGCCGCCGCCCGGACTTCCATCAAAGAAACGGTGAAATAGGAGCCCTGCTTCCGTAAGAGCACAAATCGCATAACAAGAAAGCTCCCGGTTTGATGACCGGGAGCTTTTCTGCGTATGTTCCTACAAAAAAGTTGTAAATTTTCTCCCACTTGGGCAAAAAGTATGATATACTTAGTCTATTCCTGTGACGGAGGCATGCCATGAGTCAATATGACGCTGTTGTGAAAATGTGGCAGGACTGGAATATCCGGTCGGTTGACGACCTTTCTTTGCGGCTGGATAATTTCCGCATTCTGTTTGCCTATAACTCCGGCAAAATCGAGAACGCCGAGATCAATTATCACGACACCCGCGAGATCTTTGAAAACGGCAGGGTCGTGGGCTATACCGGCAGCACCAGAACCCTGTTTGAGCAGCAGAACCAAAAGGTGTGCTACGACCTTTTACAAGACAAGATCGTTGCAAAAGAGCCGCTGTCCGTCGAGTTGATCTGCACCATACACCGTGCGTTGACGGAGGGAACTTATGATGAACGCCGTTATATCGTGAGTGGTGAGCGCCCCGGCGAATTCAAGAAGCACGACTATGTGACCGGCAAAAACGAGGTCGGTTCACAGCCCGATGAGGTGGAGAGAGACCTTGCGGAGCTGATCGGGGAAGTCAACGCCATCGGCGCGAAAGCTCCCCTGAAGGCAGGGGCGTATCTCCACGCCCGCTTTGAAAACATCCATCCCTTTGCGGATGGCAACGGGCGCGTGGGGCGGACGCTGCTGAACTACTGGCTGATGATCAACGACTATCCGCCCACCATCGTCTATGAGGAGGATCGCCGCGCCTATTATGACGCACTGCAAGCCTACGATGAGCAGGAGGACTTGATCCCGCTGGTGCGTTTTCTGGAGGCGCAGACGGTCAAAACGTGGTCGCGCAGCACGGACGGGAAGAAGCCCACGCCGCACAAGAAGCTGAACTCGTTTTTGCTGTGATGCGGCTGATATGCAGCGACGCTATATTGCCCTTGGAAGAGGTTTCGGCATCCTCTCGTTTGTCACAAGGTGCATGCTCATTCCACCACCTCGATCCACTGTTGACCCGCGCCAAACGTCTTTCCATGTCATCGCCTCATTTCAATTGAAAATATTGACTATTCGGTACGAATAGTCAATATTTTAGCTTTAGCATACATACTATCCGGGCTGACGGCAGCAGGTAATGAACTGCTTCCGAATATCCAATAAATGGAAAAATTTGAGGCCGGTTTTGTACGACAAAAATACGACAAAACATGAAAATCAACTGCATATGAAGCGGCTCTGTCGTACGGAAAAAGCCCGCAAACCCCGATGAATACAGGGCTTGCGGACACCCTAGCCGCTTCACACGCAGGAGGTCACTGGCTCGAGTCCAGCAGTCTCTACAAAAAATTCCTGATTTCGAAAGAAATCAGGAATTTTTTGTATATTTGACCTCAAATAGTGACGCGGTATTTTCGCGTTTTTTGCTTGACTCAAACGCTGCCCCAAAAGCCGAAAGTACGGAAGAGGATCGTACCATCCGCTCCTCTCCCATTGCTTTCCTGTTTACATCGCCCGGCTGACAACGTCCCCGATGCCACAGGCGGCGCGGGCTTTACAGCCCGGTGGGATCATAGGTGCCGAAGCCCTCACCTAGGATTTCGTGGGTGTCACACACGATGATGAAGGCATCCGGGTCGATCTGCTGCACCAGCTTCTTCACCGGAATGATGTAGCCCCGGCTGAAGGCGCACATGATCACCTCGGTGGATCTGTGGCAATAGGCACCGGTGCCCTCCAGCAGCGTCACGCCCAGATCCAGCTCCAGCAGCCGGCGGGTGATCTCCTCATGGCGCGGGCTGATGATATAGGCCAGCTTGGCCGCGTTGCCGCCATAGACCACCTTGTCCATCACGGTGGTGCAGATATACAGCGCGGCGATGCTGTACAGCGCCTGCGTCAGCTGCCGGAAGGTCAGCGAGTATGCCAGAATGACGATCAGGTCGATGGCCAGACACAGCTTGCCGATGGGCAGCTGCTGGACCTTCAGCTTCAGCAGCCGGGCCGCCAGCTCGGTGCCGCCGGTGGTGGCGCCCTGCCGCAGCATTAGGCCGAAGGCCGCGCCGCAGAGAATGCCGCCGTACACGGCGGCCAGTATGGGTTCCAGCGCCGGAAAGGTGAACACGGCGTTGATCCCGTCGATCATCAGGGAGCTGAGCGCCATGGCGTACAGCGAGCTGATCAGCACACCTTTTCCCAGCAGTCTCCAGCCCAGAATAAACAGCGGCACATTCATCACCAGCGTCATGATACCCACGGGGAGGGACGGGAAAAAGACGTTGATCACCTGCGCCACACCGGTCAGCCCGCCGATGGACAGATGACCGGGTACGCAGCACCAGCAGAAGCCGACGGCATATACCGCACAGCCCAGTGTGATAATGCTGTATTTTTTCAAGAGCTCCTTCATGTGTTTCTCCTCCTCGTCTTAATTGTCGCAGGGAAGTCCCTTCGGCATCCACCGCTTCCGGATCAGATAGATCATGAACAGGCCGCCACGCAGGGCCATCTCTGCCGCTCTGGCCGTCCATACGCCGGGCAAGCCGTACCGGCCCACCAGCAGCCAGATCAGGGGCAGCCGCACGCACCACATGCACACGAAGTTCAGCGCCGTGGGCTTCAGCGTGTCGCCCGCGCCCTGATAGATGCCCATGGCCGCCACAAAGGCCCCGTAAAACGGCTCGGTCAGCAGGGCGATCCGCAGAACCTTGGTGCCCAGCGCCACCACCTCCGGATCGGGGCTCAGCACGCCGATGACCACCGGCGCCGCCCCGTACAGGATGGCGGAGGTCACGGCGATGACCGCCATGGCAAAGCCCACCGTGGTCATGGCGAAGCGATAGGCGGTCTTGCCCCGCCGTGCGCCGACGCTCTGCCCCACCAGCGTGGAGGCGGCGCTCTGGATGCCGTAGGCGGGCATGTAGCACAGGCTCTCCGTGGTGGCGGCGAAGGAGTCCGCCGCAATGGACACGGTGCCCAGCGGCGCCACCATCCGGGTCACCACCACGCCCGCGCTGGACATGAGGATGCGCTCCACCGCCACGGGAAGGGCCAGCTTCACGCAGCGGGAAAGATGCTCCCGGTGAAAGCGGAAGCCCTCTCCCGTCCGCAGGTGCAGCATGGGCGACTGCTTCCACAGCCGCCATGACAGCAGCACCGCCGCCGCCAGCTCCGCCAGCAGCGTACCCAGCGCCGCGCCCCGGACGCCAAGCCCCGCGCCGGGCAGCGTCAATATCCACCACTGCCGGGTGGGAAAGATCAGCAGCGCGTTGCACACCACATCCATCAGGCACATGCCGCCCATCACGATCCCCGGCGTTTTCAGGTCGCCGGTGGCCTGCAGCATTCCGGCGGACAGGCTGTACAGCTGGATCAGGGGAAAGGTCAGCGCCGCGATGAAAAAGTAGTCTGTCGCATGGCCGCAGATGGCCGGGTCGGCCCCCAGCCAATAGGGAAGCCGTCCGGAGATGGCAAGCCCCACCGCCAGCAGCACCAGCGTGATGGCCAGCGTCACGGCGAAGCCCTGCTTCATCAGATCCCGGGCCTTCCGCTCCTCCCGCGCGCCGATAGCCTGGGCCACCTGAATGGTGAAGCCTACCGCCGCCGCGCCGCACATGCCGTTGAACAGATTTAGCGTGGAGGATACCAAGCCGATGGAGGCCGAGGCGTCCGCACCCAGCTGTCCCACCATGGAGGCGTCGATATACTGCATGAGGATGGTGGACAGCTGCGCCAGAATAGCGGGGATGCTCAGCTGGACGGTCAGCTGCAGCTGCTGCGCCAGCGTCAGATTTTTGCCCAGCCGCAGATCACAGAGAAGATCGTTCTGCATCATCCACCGTCCTTCCTGTTTTGCAGAATTCATGATAAGCAAGAGACCGCAAAGCGGCCTCTTGCTTTATATTGCCGTTACTCCACGACCTGCAGTTCCTTGGGATAGTGGGTCAACACCCGGCAGCCATCCTCCGTCACCAGCACCAGATCCTCGATCCGCACGCCGGTATCGCCGGGCAGATAGATGCCCGGCTCGATGGAGAACACCATGCCCGGCTGGGCGATAACGGTGCCGTCGCTGCTGACTTGGGGCGGCTCGTGGACATGGGTGCCGATGCCGTGACCCGTGCGGGTGATGAAGGCGTCACCGAACCCGGCGGCCTCGATGACGGAGCGCACCGCGTGGTCGATGTCGCACATGCGGACGCCGGGGCGGACAAAGTCGATCCCGGCCTGCTGGGCCTCCCGCACCACCTCATAGATGTGCCGGTGCCGGTCGCTGACCTGCCGGTAAAAGACCGTGCGGGTCATGTCACACCAATAGCCGTTGATGGGGCATACCAGATCCAGCAGTACCGCGTCACCGGGCCGGGGCAGCGTGCCGTCCGGCATATGGTGGGGCTGGGCGGCATTGGGGCCGTAGCAGGCGATCTGATACTGTCCCACCTGTGCGCCGCCGCTGGCGATGAAGAAATCGTCGATCATCTGGGCCAGCTCCGCCTCGCTGCGCTCCGGGGCAATGTGGCTGATGCCGTAGGCAATGGCCTTGTCGTTGACCGCGCCGGCCGCCAGCAGAAGCTGCTGCTCCCGTGCGTCCTTGCAGGCCATGGCCATATCCACTGGGTCGGAACCGGGGGCGGGATGAATGTCGCTGCGCTGGGCCATCAGCGCGATGGTGTGGCCGCTGGGCCAGCTGCGGTCGATGCCCACCGAGCCGGGCAGCAGCTCTGCCGCGATCATGGCGTATACGTTCTGGCCGTCACGGTACTGGTGCAGCGTGACGCCCTCCACGGGGGAGAAGCAGAACAGCAGGTTCATAAAGGCGTGGAGCCGGCCGTCCTCCCGCAGCAGCAGGATACCGCAGCGCTCCATGGCGTCCACGCTCTGCCCCAGCAGGTACTGCATGGCGCCGGGATCGGAGATGATCACCTGCCGCAGGCCGCACAGCGCCATATTCTTCAAAACGGCTTCCAGCCGGTCATGATGCAGCATAGCGCCCTCCTCAGTGGTTTCGTGCCTGATAGGCGGCGTAGGCCTTCAGGGCGAAGGCCATATCCCGCTGCAGATGCTGGCGCATCTCCTCGGCGGCCTTCTGGAATTCTCCGGCCTTCACCAGCTCGTACATGTCGATGTGGCCCTGATGGATCATCTCCACGTTCTGATCCTGATAGTAGTACATGCAGGACAGCACCTCCAGCCGGGCCCGCAGCTTGGCGGCCGCTTCGTTGAGGTAGCAGTTCTGGGCGTGGCGGTAGAACACCACATGGAACTGCTCGGACTGCTCCTTCCATGCGGCCCGGTCGCCCGCCGCCAGCGCCCTGCTGCCGCTTTCCACCACGTCCTGCAGATCCATCAGCAGGGGCACCTGGTTGAAATTGTTCTGGCAGAAGAGAATGGCCATGGAGTCCAGCTCGCCGATGAACTGGAACAGCTGGCGGATGTCCGTCTCGGTAAATTCCGTCACCGTAACGCCGCAGTTGGAGTAATAGGTCACCAGCCCGTTCTCCGCCAGACGCATCAGCGCCTCGCGGATGGGGGTGTGGCTGACATTGAAGCGATCCTTCAGCACCTTCAGCGTCAGCTTCTGGCCGCATACCAGCCGCTGGTCGGTAATGTCATGATACAGCTCGTCATAGATCTGCTCGGAAAGGGTTTGTCCAGCCATAAGTAGATACTTCCTTTTTCGTTTTTCTTTTCAGGAATATCATACCAAAGATTCTATGAAAAATCAACAGATTTTATAAAATATCATCATATCTTACCGGCACACAAGCAGATTTTAGAAAATCCGATGGAAAACACAGCTTTTGTTTTGCAAATTATCAAAAAATATTGTAAAATCACGCTGGGGCAGCTGGACATTCCGGAAGCGGAAATGGTATAATCATGTCGGAAACCTGAACAGGGTGTACCGCCATATTGATCACAGGAGGGCTGCCATATGTTACCCAAAGCCTTTTATGAGGAGAACCGCCGCCGGCTGCTGGAGACGCTGCCGGAGAACAGCGTCGCGGTGCTGTTTGCCGGACACGCGCCCCGGCAGAGCGCCGACGCCTATTATCCCTTTTTTGCCAACCGCAATTTCCTGTACCTGACCGGTATGGAGGAGGAGCACCTCATCTATCTGGCGGTCAAGCGCGGCGGCACGGCGGAGGAGGCCATCTATTTACAGCAGGAGGATCCCATGCAGGAGCGGTGGTTCGGCCGCCGGATCCACGCTGCGGACGTGCCGGAGCGCTACGGCTTTGCCGACTGCCGGTACATCGAGAGCTTTGAGGACGACTTCGACCGGCTGGCCGCCGACCAGAGCCTTGACCGGCTGTGGCTGGACTTCGACCGGGAGTCTCTGGATGAGCAGCCCGGCGAGGCCCGGCAGTTTGCGGCCCGTGCCGCCGCTGCGTGGCCCTGGCTGCGATTGGGCGACCTGCGTTCCCGCATGCGGACGCTGCGCACCATCAAGCAGCCCTGCGAGATCGACGCCATGCGCCGCGCCGTGCCCATCACCCGGGCCGGTATCGAGGCCATGATGACCGCCTGCCGCCCCGGCATGAAGGAGTATGAGCTGAAGGCGGAGTTCGACTACGCCCTGGCCAGACACGGCGTGCTGACCTCGGCCTTCCCCTCCATCATCTGCAGCGGGCAGAACAACTTCTGCATCCATTACTATGACTATACCGGCACCGTGGCCGACGGCGACATGGTGCTGAACGATGTGGGCGCGTGGCAGGACTACGAGTGCAACGACGTGTCCCGCACCTGGCCCGCCAACGGCAAATTCACTGAGCGGCAGAAGGCGCTGTACCAGTGCATCTACAATACCTCGGAGCATATGTTCTCCATCATCAAGCCCGGCATGCCCATGCGCTCCATCGACCAGCTGGCCCGTGAATACTGCTTCGGCCAGCTGACGAAGCTGGGGATCATTGACGATTTCAAGGATATCCGTAAGATCATGTGGCACGACGGCGCCCACCACATTGGCTTCGACGTCCATGACGTGATCGATTACAGCCGCCCCACCGAGGCGGGCATGGTGTTCTGTGTGGACGTGGGCGTTTACTACGAGCCCTGGGGCATTGGCTTCCGGCTGGAGGACAACTGCCTGGTCACCGAGACCGGCTGCGAGAACCTGACCGCCTCCATCCCCCGTACCGTGGAGGAGATCGAGGCCTTCATGGCCGCCCGCTGAGCACAGCGACCGGCAAACAAGTATAGAAAAGGAGGATGTCCATCGGACATCCTCCTTTTCCTGTATGAAAGGGTAATTGAGAAGACTTCAGATCATGCTCAGGCGTTCCACTGGAAGTTCTGCAGATAGTACACGCCCTCCAGCGCGATGGTGCCGGTCTCCAGGCCGGTCTTGTGGGCGAACAGCAGTGTGGGGTTGCACAGGACGCAGTACACGGCCTGCTCCTGAACATAGGAGAACAGCTCGTTGTACACGGCCTCGCGCTCAGCCTCGTCCACGGTGGCGACAGCCTTCTGGAACAGCTCCTCCACCTTGGGATCAGACCAGCGGGCGTTGTTGGCCATGCCGATGTAATCCTTGGTCAGCGCCAGGGACAGCTGCTGGGTGTCGCCCTGCAGCGCCATGTTCAGGCAGGTCATGCCGAAGTTGCCGTCCATCAGCTTGTCCAGATAGGCGTTGAACTCCAGGATCTCCAGCGTGCAGGTCAGACCCACCTTGGCCAGGTCGGACTGGATCACCTGGGCCAGCAGCTTATAGCTCTCGGCCACGATGAAGGTGCCCAGATCGTAGCCGTCGGCATAGCCGCACTCGGCCAGCAGAGCCTTGGCCTGATCGGGATCGTAGGTGTACTGCTTCTGGGTGTCGGAATAGCCCTCGCGGTCGGGGGTCAGCAGGTTGGAGTTGACCTCGCCCTCACCCTCCAGCACGGCGGTGACCAGGGCCTCACGGTCGATGGCGTAGTTGATGGCCTGACGGAACTTCACATTGCTGTAAGGCTCCTTCTCGGTGTTCATGGCGATGAAGTAGAAGGCGGTCTGCTCGGCGGTGGTGATCTCCACATTGGCCGCGCTCTGCAGGGTGGACAGCACAGAGGCATCCACCTCGGCAAAGTCGATCTGACCGGCCTGCAGGCCGATGGACATGGAGGCCGCGTCAGCGATGACCTTGAAGGTCACGTTCTTGATGGCGGGAGCGCCGCCGTAGTAGTCCTCAAAGGCCTCCAGCACGAAGGAATCGCCCTGGTTGTGGCTGACGAACTTGTAGGGGCCGCAGCCGACGGGCTGCTGGGCAAAGGTGTTCTCGTCCACGGACTCATAGTAGGCCTTGCAGCCGATGGGCACGTCCACCACGCTGCGCAGGAAGGGGGAGTACACGGTGGCGGTATACACATTGATGGTGTAGGGATCCACCACTTCCCAGTGATCCATGCCGTCAACCATGGCGCCCTGATACTCAGAGGCGGCGCACAGATCCAGGCTGAAGCCGATATCGTCGGCGGTCAGCTCAGAGCCGTCGTGGAACTTGACGCCCTTGCGCAGATGGAAGGTGTAGCACAGACCGTCCTCGCTGACCTCCCAGCTCTCAGCGATGCGGGGGATCATGTCGCCGGTGGGATCGTCGGGATTGTCGATGGCCAGATAGTCGTAGATCTGGTTGACCAGGTTGGTCTCAACGTTCAGGCTGGTGTTCACGGGATGCAGGGTCTCGTAGTCCTGATCGACTGCGATGGTCAGGCTGGTGCCATCGCCGGCAGAGGCGTTATTGCCGCCGTTGCCGCCGCAGGCGACCAGACTCAGTGCCATGGCCAGAGCCAGCACCAGTGCAAGAAACTTTTTCATGGGGTGTCTCCTTTTCATTTTTTATTTTGACGCCATTCCGGCGTGGAGATACGGAAAAACTTGCTCAGAATTTGAATACGCGGTGGGTGTACTTGTCCAGCAGGTCGATACCGGCGGTCACGTCATCCTTGGCGATGACGGAGCACTTGCTGTGGGGATAGCGGTCCACCACGGCGATACCGGCCACCCGGACGCCGTCGCCGGACTGGTTCATGGAGCTGGCGTCGGTGCCGCCGCGATCCATCACGCCACGCTGATAGCGGATGCCGTTCTCCTCGCAGCAGGCCAGCATCTCGTTGACCAGATCCTCGTCCAGCATGGCGCTGGGGTCGCCCAGTGTGACGCTGATGCCCTCGCCCACGGCGTTGCAGCCCTCCAGATCGCAGGGATAGGCGTGGTCGGGGGTAACGTCCACGCTGATGCCGATGTCGGGGCGGATCTGATGGGCGGCGGTAACGGCGCCGCGGCAGCCCACCTCCTCCTGCACGGAGAAAACATAGTACACATCGTTGGGGCAGCCGCCCTTGTTCCGCTTCACGGCCTCCAGCAGCATGAAGCAGCCCACCCGGTCGTCGAAGGTTTTGGCGCTGATGCGGCCGTTCTGCAGCTCGTACCAGGGGCCCACAAAACCGGCGTAATCGCCCACCTTGACGTACTTCTCGGTGTCCTCCTTGCTGGTACAGCCGATGTCGATATACAGTTTGCCGCTGTCGTTCTTGGCGTCCTCGATCTTGCCGTCGCAGCCCACCACGCCGATGGTGCCGTTCTGGAACACCACCTGATCGTTATACAGGGCGGAGGTCCAGACCCAGCCTACATTGCACACCTTGATGCGGCCGTCGGACTCGATCTTCTTCACCTGCAGGCCGATCTCGTCCATGTGGGCGGAGAGCATGATCTTCTTGCTGTCGGGGCCGCCCTTGCCGTGCTTGACGGCGATGATGTTGCCGATGTTGTCCACATAGGCGTTGTCCACATGGCCCTCCAGCTCGCGCAGCACGATGGCCCGCACGGCCTTTTCACGGCCTGCCACGCCCCATGCCTGGGTCAGCTCCTTCAGCAGCTCAAAATTTGCCATACGCTCAGTTCTCCTTTCTGTTTTTCAGCAGACTGGCCTTCTCCACCCAGCGGGTCTGGTTCATCAGCGGATGGTGCAGGCTGATGGCGCCGGTGGGGCACTCCATCACGCAGCAGCCGCAGTACCAGCACTCGTCGGGATAGGACACCACGGGATGGCTGCCCTTTTCGCCGGGGGTCATCACGTCGATCATGCACGCCTCCATGCAGCGGTTGCAGCCGATGCACTTCTCCGCGTCGAACCGCAGCGGCGTGGCAGGCGGCGTCTGACGGAAGCCGAATTCCTTGATCTCTTTCATGCCTGCGCCTCCTTTGCCTTTTCTGCCATATAGTCCTGATTGTGCTTCTCGTAATTTTCCTTGATATCACCGGCGTAGTCAAGCGGCACCTCCCGGGCTACCACCTTTTCGCCGTCGTTGTGGATGCAGATGAAGGGAGCCATGGTCTTGCCGTCGTCGTCGGTGCGGTAGAACTCCAGCTTGGGGCAGGTCTGGTGGCGGGCCAGACAGGCCTGCAGGATGATCTGGGCCACCGTCAGGATGTCGAACACCTCCAGCAGGCGCATCAGCTCGTGGGGGTTGGCGGCGTAGGTGCGGGGTACGATCTCCTTCTCATAGCGGTTCAGCAGCTCCACGCCGGACAGCAGCAGCTCGTCCCGCTTCTGCTCGCCGCAGTAGTTCTGCATGGCCTTGGCGATGGCCTCGTTCAGCTCCTTCCAGCTGACACCGTTGACGGGGTCGCCGCCCAGCGGCGCGTAGACCCGCTCCATCTCGTTCTCCACCTGGGTCTCGCAGGGAGCGATGAAGCCCTCCTGCTTCGCGGCGTAGGCCGCGGCCTTGCGTCCGGCGTAAGCGCCGGTGGAGGCGGCATGGCCGAAGCAGTTGGAGGAGAACAGGGAGTCGCCCGCCACGAACAGGCCGGGGATGTTGGTCATCAGATCCCAGTCGTTCATGAAGCCGCCGGGCATACCGAACAGCTGGCGCTCCTGGGGCAGGAACTCGGCGCTGGTCCAGCCTACGCCGTAGCACTGCAGCACGTCCTTGGTGGGATCGAAGCCCGCCTCGGTGAAGTTCTTATACACGGGCACGTTGGTCTTGCCCTCCTGACCTACCATCATGCCCCAGATGACCTTCCGCTCCAGCTCCGGCATGTTGGACAGGTCGGCGTAGAAGGGCAGCTTGTAGCCCATCTCCTTCAGCTTGTCGTAGGGAAGGGTCTCCGGGCCGTCGTAGGCGTACTTGGCCTGCTCGATATTGCCGCCCTTCAGGAAGTAGTGCTGACCCTTGGCGGGCTGGAAGCGCTGCTCCACATCGGTCAGGATGTTGCCGTCGCGGTCGGCGTAGGGGATCTCCTTGCCCTCGGCGTCGATGAGGGAGGCGGGATACCAGGTGTTGTGGTTGTTGCCTGCGGAATAGGGCGGGAAGGAGCGTCCGGCGGAGGAGAACTCGGCCCGGACGGATTTTTCCATCATGTTGAACTCCGCGCCGGCGCGCCAGCCCATGGCGTGGCCGTCACCGATGGTGCACATGGGGCGGAACTCGCACAGGCCGGGATAGGCGGCGGAGAACAGCCACACGCGGGCGGGACGGCTCATGGTGATGATGGCCGCCTTGCAGGAGAACACATAGAACTCGCCGGTGCGGGTGTGAACGCCGGTAGCGCCCACGCACTTGGCCCCGTTCTTACCGCCCTCGGTCAGCAGGGAGGTGACCATGACGCGGTCCACGATCTTCACGCCCAGACGGCGGCACTCCTTCTCCATGGCGGGCTTGAAGGTGGTGCCCCAGATGCGGATGGTGAACTTATTCTTATAGTCATAGGCGAACATCAGCTTGGTCTTTTCGTCCCGGAAGGCCGCGCCCTTGAACTCGTCCTCGGTGTCCCGGATCTTGCCGCCCATCTTCTCGATGTCCTGCAGATGATCCCAGCCCTCGCGGCACTCTATATAATGAGAGATGCCGTTGTTGTAGCCGTCGTTGTCATCCAGCATGGCCTGCACCAGATCCTCCGGAGAGACGCCGGAGCAGGGGTTGGTGGCGGCGCTCTCCCAGTGGTCGCAGCCGCTGCCGCCTGCACCGGAACGCTTGGTGGCGCCCTTTTCCACCAGGATCACGCTCTGGCCGCGCTTGGCGGCGTTGATGGCGGCCATGCATCCGGCGATGCCGCCGCCCAGCACGATCACATCCGCCTCCATGCGGTTGACTTGGCTCACCTTGGCAGGATAGGGCCATTTCATTTCGCTCATGCTTCATCCTCCTATATACATTATTACAATTACATCGACCGTAAGAGGGGAAACATCGACTAAAAAACGGCCGTGTTCCCTCTGCTCGACCATATATTATCAAATCTTTCGGGATTTTGCAATATTTTTTCGAGAGATTTTATAAAATTATTGACATTTTTGCAAAACGAAAGTAAAATGACCATAACACCCCGGAGCCACGCTCCGCAGATAACAGGGAGGAGATCGTATGTACAAATACGTTATCAAGCGGATCCTGTTGACCATACCGGTTCTGCTTGGCGCCATTTTTCTGGTGTACGCCATCATGTACCTGACGCCGGGTACCCCTGCCGAGCTGATCCTTGGCATCACCGCCAAGCCGGAGGACATCGCCGCGCTGAACCACAAGCTGGGCGCGGATCTGCCGTTCTTCGAGCAGTTCTTCAATTACCTGAAGGGCATTGTCCTGCACTTCGATTTCGGCACTTCGTACCGCAACGGCCAGCCGGTGTTCCAGTCCATCATGTCCCGCTTCCCCTGCACGCTGACGCTGGCCATCACCTCCACCATTCTGGGTGTGGGTCTGGGCGTGGTGCTGGGCATCGTGTCCGCCGTGAAGCAGTATTCGTGGCTGGACAACGTGCTGACCACGCTGGCCATGTTCTTCTCTGCCATGCCCGGCTTCTGGCTGGGCCTGATGCTGATGATCATCTTCGCCCTGAAGCTGGGCTGGCTCCCCTTCAGCGGTATCGACAGCTGGACCGGCTACGTCCTGCCCACCATCACCCTGGCACTGGGCAGCGCCGCCAGCGACATGCGTCTGACCCGCTCCACCATGCTGGAAACGATACGTCAGGACTACATCCGCACCGCCCGCAGCAAGGGCGTGCCGGAAAAGACCGTCATCTGGAAGCACGCCCTGCGCAACGCACTGCTGCCGGTGATCACCTCCATGGGCATGAGCTTCGGCGCCTCTCTGGGCGGCGCTGTTATCTGCGAGACGGTGTTCGGCATGCCGGGCCTGGGTATGCTGATCGTCAGCTCCATCCGACAGAAGGACACCCCTGTGGTGCTGGCGGCCACGCTGTTCCTGGCAGCACTGTTCTGTATCGTAATGCTTGTCGTCGATATCCTCTACGCTTATATCGACCCGCGCATCAAGGCACTGTACAAGTCCTGACGGCGGAAAGGAGAGCACACTGATGAACGAGAAAAAAGTGATCAAAAAGAGCAAGAAAAACAGTCAGGCCAAGGAGATCTGGCGGCGCTTCCGCAAGAGCAAGACCGCCATGCTGGGTCTGGTGCTGCTGATCTTCGTGGTGGGCATCGCCGTCTTTGCCGACGTGATCGTTCCCTATGAAAACGCCATCGCGCAGGATATCCCCAACCGCCTGCAGGGCCCCAGTGCGGCCCACTGGTTCGGCACCGATGAGGCGGGTCGCGACCTGTTCGCCCGCATCGTCCACGGCTCCCGCTATTCCTTGGCCATCGGCATCATCACCACCATCGTGTCCATGATCATCGGCGGCCTGCTGGGCGCCGTGGCCGCCTACTACGGCGGCTGGGTGGACAACGTGATCATGCGCATCACCGATGTCATTATGACCGTGCCGCCCATCCTGCTGAGCCTTGCCGTTGTGGCGGCCCTGGGCGCCAACCTCCGCAATCTGCTGATCGCCATCACCGTGTCCTGCGTCCCGGGCATCATCCGCATGGTGCGCTCGGTGGTGCTGGGCGTGGTGGAGGAGGACTATATCGAGGCCGCCCGCTCCTACGGCACCAGCGACATGCGCATCATCCTGAAATACGTCATCCCCAACGCGCTGGGCCCCATCATCGTCACCGCCACCATGAACGTGGCCACTATGATCCTGTCCGCCTCCGGCCTGAGCTTTCTGGGTATGGGCGTGCAGCCGCCCGCTCCCGAATGGGGCGCGCTGCTGTCCGACGCCGAGACCTATATGTTCTCTGCACCCCATCTGCTGTACATCCCCGGCCTGTTCATCGTCATCGCGGCGCTGAGCTTCAACCTGGCCGGTGACGGCCTGCGTGACGCACTGGATCCCAAGCTGAAGGATTAAGGGAGGGACGAATCATGAGTGAAGCTTTGCTGAAGATCAAAGACCTGCAGATCGACTATCGGACCGATCTGGAAACGGTACATGCCGTCAACGGCATTTCCCTGACCCTGAATAAGGGCGAGACCCTGGGCCTGGTAGGCGAGACCGGCGCGGGCAAGACCACAACGGCCCTGTCCATTCTGGGCCTGCTGCCGGAGCGCACCACCCGCACCAACCGGGGCTCCATCTGGTTCGACGGCGAGGATATTCTGGCCATCCGCGACAAGGACGGCGCGGCCGTCTCCGAGGAGGACTATATCGCCGCCCACACGCCGGAGGGCGAGACCGCGGAAGTCCCCGCTGTGGAGCTGCCCGCCCCTACCTATTTGAATAATAAGCAGATGCTGGGTATCCGCGGCGAGAAGATCTCCATGATCTTCCAGGACCCCATGACGGCCCTGAACCCGGTGCTGACGGTGGGTGACCAGATTTTGGAGGCCCTTCAGATGCACAATGAGGGCCACACCCGCGCCGAGCTGGAGGCCCGCGTGGAGGAGGTTCTTGAGATGGTGGGTATCATGCCCAGCCGCAAGAAGGACTATCCCCATCAGTTCTCCGGCGGCATGAAGCAGCGCGTGGTCATCGCCATCGCGCTGGCCTGCAACCCCATGCTGCTGATCGCCGACGAGCCCACCACGGCGCTGGATGTGACCATTCAGGCACAGGTGCTGGCCATGATGATGGAGCTGCAGGAGAAGCTGGATACCTCCATGATCATGATTACCCACGATCTGGGCATCGTGGCTCAGACCTGCGACAAGGTGGCTGTCATGTATGCCGGTGAGATCATCGAGTACGGCACGGTGGAGCAGGTATTCACCGGCGATAAGCACCACCCCTATACGGTGGGCCTGTTCAACTCCATCCCCAATCTGGAGGCGGACGAAAGGCGCCTGCATCCCATCGACGGCATGATGCCCGATCCCACCGATCTGCCTCAGGGCTGCTATTTCTCTCCCCGCTGTCCCCATGCCACAGAGCGCTGCCGCCAGTGCCATCCCGAGACCTGCGATGTGGACGGCCTGCACATCAAGTGCTTCCTGTTTGATGAAAAGGAGGAGGTCTGACCATGAACCAGAAGCATCCCCTGATCGAAATGGACAACCTGTGCAAATACTTCCAGATCAACAAGAACGCCACCCTTCACGCCGTGGACGGCATCACCCTGAAGATCAACGAGGGCGAGACGCTGGGCGTGGTGGGCGAGTCCGGCTGCGGCAAGTCCACTTTGGGCCGCACGGTGCTGAAGCTCCACGAGCCCACCAGCGGCCGCATCATCTATGACGGCGAGGACATCACCCACTACAAGGCCAAGAAGCTGGCCAGGATCCGCCGCGACATGCAGATGATCTTTCAGGATCCCTACGCCAGCCTGAACCCCCGCATGAGCGTGCAGGAGCTGATCGCCGAGCCGCTGATCGTGGCGGGCGTCTATAAGACCAGCAGCGAGGTGTACGAAAAGGTGGCCGAGCTGATGGACACCGTCGGCCTGGCGGAGCGTCTGTCCGGCGCCTATCCCCACGAGCTGGACGGCGGCCGCCGCCAGCGTATCGGTGTGGCCCGCGCCCTGTCCCTGAATCCCCGGTTCATCGTCTGCGACGAGCCGGTGTCCGCACTGGACGTGTCCATTCAGGCCCAGATCCTGAACCTGCTGATGGATCTGCAGGAGGAGCGGAACCTGACCTATATGTTCATCACCCACGATCTGTCTGTGGTGCGCCATATCTCCAACCAGATCGCTGTCATGTATCTGGGCAAGTGCGTGGAGTACTGCGAGTCCAAGCACCTGTTCGTCAACCCGCTGCACCCCTATACCAAGGCGCTGCTGTCGGCCATCCCTGTGCCCAGCATCTCCATGCGCAGCAAGAAGCCCCAGCTGATCCGGGGCGAGGTCACCAACCCCATCAACCCCAAGCCCGGCTGCCGCTTTGCCGCCCGCTGCCCCTTCGCCACGGAGGAGTGCACCCAGGGCGACATCCCCTTCGAGGAAGTGGAGCCCGGCCATTTCGTGGCCTGCCTGAAGGCCAGAACCCTGTAACGAGGAGAGGACGATCATGGAACTGGAAAAGCAAGTGCAGGAGCTGCGCGATTACCAGAAGAAGCTCCACGCCTATACCCATGTATCCAGCCTGCTGATGTACGATGCCAGCACCTCCATGCCCAGCGGCGGCTCCGACGCCACCGGCGACACCATGGAGCTGATCGCCGGCGAGATCCACAGCATGAGCGTAGA
Organism: uncultured Oscillospiraceae bacterium; assembly: GCA_934565655.1. Taxonomy (GTDB): domain Bacteria; phylum Bacillota; class Clostridia; order Oscillospirales; family Oscillospiraceae; genus Vescimonas. Next base: position 58,766 of record CAKTIE010000007.1, on the reverse strand, counting down.
CCCCCGTGTGGGGCAGCTGCTCTCTGACCTGTATGAACGCCGGGATGCGCTGGACTTCCAGACCCGCCGCGAGGTGGAGGAGCTGCGGGAGCAGCGGGAAAAGCAGGAGAAGGTGCCCAAGGAGGCCGTTATGGCGGCGGAAAAGGCCGCCAACGCCGGCCGCCACTACTGGCAGCTGGCCAAGGCCCGGAACGATTTCTCCCTCTTCAAGCCCTATCTGGCCAACATGGTGGAGATCCGCCGCCAGTACGCCAACTATATCAAACCCGGCGCGGATGTCTATGACACCCTGCTGAACGAGTTCGAGAAGGGCTGCACCCAGGCCATGCTGGATCCCTTCTTTGACCTGATGGGGGAGAAGCTGACGCCGGTGCTCCGCGCCATCATGGAAAAGGGCGTTCAGCCGGAGCTGGGCTTCCTGAACAGCACCTTCCCCATTCCGCAGCAGAAGGCGCTGTCCGGCTATCTGATGGACGTGATGGGCATCGACAAGACCCACTGCGTCCTGCGGGAGTCGGAGCACCCCTTCACGGTGGAGTTTTCCCGTGACGATGTCCGCATCACCACCAAATATTTCGAGGATGATCTGCTGAGCAATCTGTTCTCCGTCGTCCACGAAAGCGGCCACGCCATGTATGAGCTGAGCGTCGCGCCGGAGCTGCTGCACTCCTGCATGGGCCACGGCGCCACCACCGCCATTCACGAGAGCCAGTCCCGCCTGTGGGAGAACTATATCGCCCGCAGCCGCGCCTTCTGCGATCTGATCTTCCCGGAGGTGTGCCGCCTGTTCCCGGAGCAGATGACGGCAGTCACGCCGGAGATGTTCTATCGGGCCGTCAATGTGGCCCGCCCCAGTCTCATCCGCACCGACGCCGACGAGCTAACCTACCCCTTCCATGTGCTGGTGCGCTACCAGCTGGAAAAGGCCCTGTTCCGCAATGAACTGACGGTGGACGAGCTGCCTGCCGCGTGGAATGAGCTGTATAAGAAGTATCTGGGCATTGATGTGCCTGATGACGCCCGCGGCGTCCTGCAGGATATGCACTGGGCCGACGGCACCTTCGGCTACTTCCCCAGCTACGCCCTGGGTACGGCCTACTCCGCCCAGTTCATGGCGGCGCTGACGCGGGAGCTGGATGTGAACGCCTGCATCGCCCGGGGCGATCTGTCCCCGGTGAAGCAGTGGCTGACGGAGAAGATCTATCGCCACGGCATGCTGCTGACGGCGGACGAGCTGCTGCGAGGTGCCACCGGCGAGTCCTTTGCGCCCCACTACTATGTGGACTATCTGACGGAGAAATACACCGGACTGTATGGAGTAAACGTATGATCGAAGCATTGAAGGGCCTGCTGGCCATCGAATCCGTGGCCGATCACGGCAGGGACGGCTATCCCTACGGCCCCGGCCCGGCCAAAGCGCTGGACTATACCCTGGCGCTGTGCGAAAGGCTGGGCTTCCGCGTGAAGAACGCCGACGGAAAGTACGGCTATGCCGAGGTGGGGCAGGGCGACGAGATCATCGGCGTCCTGAGCCATCTGGACGTGGTGCCTGCCGGTAAGGGCTGGGACTATCCCCCTTATGCCGGAACAGTGGCGGACGGCCGCCTTTATGGCCGCGGCACGCTGGACGATAAGGGCCCGGCCATCATCAGCATCTATGCCGTCAAGGATCTGGCGGACGCCTACGCCGCTGCCGGAAAGGAGATGCCCCGCCGCATCCGGCTGATCTTCGGCCAGACGGAGGAGAACGGCGACTGGTACGATATGGAGGCCTATGTGGCCAACGAGGAGCCGGTCACCTGCGGCATCACGCCCGACGGTGATTTCCCCGCCATCTACTGCGAGAAGGGCATCGTCGTGGTGACCCTCACCATGCCTCTGGAGGGCAGCGGTATCCTCAGTGCCCACGGCGGCAGCGCACCTAACATCGTGCCGGACGAGTGCGTGGTGGAGACTGTCTCCGGCACCCACAGCGCCGAGGGAAGGCCCGCCCACGGCAGCGCCCCATGGAACGGCGAGAACGCCATCGACAAGGTGCTGACACACCTGTCCCAGACCGAGGGCGGCAAATTTGCCGATGCCTATACGGCACTCTTCGGCGGCGACGAGTACGGCAGGCGTCTGGGCCTGAACATGGAATCCTCCGACAGCGGCCCCCTGTCCCTGAACGTAGGCATGCTGCGGGTGGAGGACGGAGCGCTCCGCCTGACGGTGGACATCCGCCACCCGGAGACCATGGACGGCCAGACGGTGCTGGATACCCTGCGTACCGCGGCGGAGGCCCACGGCTTCACCATGCTGCCCGCCAGTCCTCTGCGTCCGGTGTATCTGGACAAGAACGGCCCGGTCATGACCCGTCTGCTGGAGGCCTACCGCCGGGAGACCGGCGACATGTCCCAGCCTCTGGCCATCGGCGGCGGCACCTATGCCCGCGCCATGGACAATATCATCGCTTTCGGACCCAACTTCCCCGGCGAGGAGTGCCGCGAGCATGAGGGCAACGAGTACATCACCCTGGCCAACATGGAGCGGCTGCGCCGCATCTATCGAAACGCCCTGCAAAATCTGCTGGAAATGTAAGCACACAAAAAGAGACACGTCCCACGGGACGTGTCTCTTTCGTTATGCGTGTTTTGGTTTCGTCAGCAGCAGCGCCAGCGCCGCCGCCAGCACGCCGCCCACCGTCTTGGTCAGCAGCAGCGGCGTCAGCATGGCGGGCTCCGCGCTCAGCGTAAAGCCCAGATGGGAGGCCAGCGTGGACGCGCCGCACACCAGAAACGCGGCGTTCATGGCCCGACCCCGGGGATCCATATCCTTCAGCATGGCCAGCGCCGGTGTGACGCTGACGAAGCCGATCAGCAGCCCGGCCAGACTGCTGTCCGCCAGCCCGGCCCGCCGTCCCAGCGCCTGCAGGGGCCGCCGCAGTGCCCGCCGCAGCAGCTCCGCCGCCGGAAGGCTGCCCAGCAGCACCACGCCGATGCCGGACACCACCTTCATGGCGTCCTCAATGGGGGCCAGCCCCGGCAGCAGTACCGTGCCGGAGATGTACTGCACCGCGCCCAGCACCAGTCCGATGATGCTCAGCCACCGGATGAGCCGGGCAAACCAGGAAAAGCCCACCAGCGTCTGCCGCGGCAGGAACCGCAGCCCTGCCATCAGCAGAATGGCCAGCAGCAGTACCGGCAGCGTCTGAACCAGCAGCGGCAGAAAGGCCATGCCGCTGCACAGACCGCCAACCAGCAGCGCCGCCGGAAGCACTGCCAGTCCGATCAGCAGTCCCCGGAAGAAGTCGCTGGCTTCCTCGCCCTTCACCATGCCGATGCCCAGGGGAATGGTAAAAGACACGGTGCAGCCCAGCGTCGCCGCCGCCAGTATTCCGGCGTAGCGTCCCACGGCGGCGTCTGCCGCCAGCGCCGCCGCCATCTGATAGCCGCCCATGTCGATGGCCAGAATACCGCCCAGCATGGCCGGATCCAGCCCCAGCCGCAGCCACAGCTGCTCTCCGGTACGCTCCAGCGCACCGGAGAGCAGCGGGGCCAGACACAGGATCCCTGCCATGGATAAGGCGGTGGGGCCGAGAAGCTGAAAGCCCTCCTCAAACCGTTCGCCCAGCTTGAAGCGGTTGCCCAGCAGCAGATCCAGTCCGCCCAGTGCCGCGCCGCCCGCCAATATCCATAGAATCACACGTTCCATCCCGCCCGGCTCCTTCGCGCTGCCTGAACCGGCAGCCTTTCATTCTCGCCCGCTATTATACCGCACCGCGCGTCAAAACGCAAATCCTGCGATAAGGGCAGCGCCGAATATTGCCTGAGCAATGGCGTTCCCGCGGCGCAGGCTTACTGCTCGGCCTTCGTCTCGCAGTACAGGCAGCGGTAGGTGCGCTTTTCCCGGTCGGTCAGGGTGAAGACCTGGGGCAGCTCCTGCTCCACGGAGGTGATGCAGCGGGGGTTCTTGCAGCGGATCACGTTGGTGATGCGCTCCGGCAGCTTCAGCTGCCGCTTCTCCACCCGGACGCCGTCCTTGATGATGTTGACGGTGATGCCGGGATCCACATAGCCGATCACGTCCCAGTCCAGCTCCAGAATACGGTCGATCTTGATGATGTCCTTGCGGCCCAGCTTGCCGCTGGTCACGTTTTTCAGCAGGGCCACCGAGCAGTCCAGCTTGTCCAGCCCCAGAATATGATACAGGTGCATTGCCTTTCCGGCAGAGATATGGTCGATCACAATACCATTGGAGATCGCGTCAATGATCATGGTTCAAGCCCTCCTTTATTCAATACCCAGCAGCTTCAGGATCAGCGCCATACGGATATAGCGCCCGTTGCGCACCTGCTTGAAATAGCAGGCGCGGGGATCGTCGTCCACCGCCACGGAGATCTCGTTGACACGGGGCAGCGGGTGCAGGATGCACAGATCCGGCTTGGCGTTTTTCAGCTTCTCCGGCGTGAGGATATAGCTGTCCTTCAGGCGCAGGTAGTCCTCCTCGTTGAAGAAGCGCTCCCGCTGGACGCGGGTCATGTAGAGGATATCCAGCTCCGGCATGACGGACTCCAGATCGGTGGTCTGTTCATAGGGAATGCCGTGCTTTTTCAGCGCCTCCGTCTTGACATAGCTGGGCAGCTTCAGCTCCTCCGGGGAGATCAGCACGATCCTGATGCCCGTATAGCGGCTGAGGGCGCTGATGAGGGAGTGGACGGTGCGGCCGAACTTCAGGTCGCCGCAGAAGCCAACCGTCAGGTCGTGGAAGCGGCCCTTTTCCCGCTGGATGGTCAGCAGGTCGGTCAGGGTCTGGGTGGGGTGGTTGTGGCCGCCGTCACCGGCGTTGATGACCGGCACCTCGGAATGGAAGGAGGCCACCAGCGGCGCGCCCTCCTTGGGGTGGCGCATGGCGATGATGTCGCTGTAGCAGCTGACGGTGCGGACGGTGTCCGAAACGCTCTCGCCCTTGGCGGCGGAGGAGCTGCTGGCGGAGGAGAAGCCCAGCGTCTGGCCGCCGAGGCTCAGCATGGCGGACTCGAAGCTCAGGCGGGTGCGGGTCGAGGGCTCGAAGAACAGGGTGGCCAGAATTTTGCCGTCACACTTGTGGGCATAGGCCTCGGGGTGGTCGATGATGTCGTTGGCCTTGGCCATCAGCTCGTCGATCTCCTGGGTGCTCAATTGCAGAATGTCGATCAGATGCTTCATATCAGTGGTTTCCTCCCATCCAAGATTCATCCGCGGGATCGTCGCGGAAGCGGATCAGCCGGGCCACGTCCTCCGGCTGAATGTACTGCTGCTCCGCCGCCACGGCGGCGATCACATCAAAGTTCGTCAGGCTGACGTTTTTCACGTTGGCGGCGGCCAGACGCTCCAGCCCCTTCTTCATGCCGTAGGTGAAAATGCTGGCCACGCCCAGCACCTCCGCGCCGGCCTCCCGCAGCACGCTGACCACGTCCAGCACGCTGCCGCCGGTGGAGATCAGATCCTCAATGACCACCACCTTCTGGCCCGGCTCCAGCCGGCCCTCGATCTGGTTCTTCCGGCCGTGATCCTTGCCGGAGGCCCGGACGTAGCCCATGGGCAGGCCCATCATGTGGCCTGCGATGGCCGCGTGGGCGATGCCCGCCGTGCTGGTGCCCATCAGCACCTCGGCCTCGGGATAGTGGGTGCGGATCACCTCGGTCAGTGCGGTCTCCACCTCTGTGCGCACGTCAGGCGCCGTCAGGATCAGGCGGTTGTCGCAGTAGACCGGGCTTTTGATGCCGCTGGCCCAGATGAACGGCTCCTCCGGACGGAAGAACACGGCGCGGATGGACAGCAGGCCCTCCGCAATGCGGCGCTGAGAATACTCCATGGTTGTTCCCTCCTCTTTCATGATAAGATCAGTTTCGTCAATGCTTCCGGTGTTTCCGCCAGCGCGTCCGCACCGGCCTGTGTCAGTTCCTCCCGGCTGCCGTAACCGTACAGCACGCCGATGGCGGCCAGTCCCGCCTGATGGCCGCCGGTGATGTCGTACTTCCGGTCGCCTACCATGACGGCGCGGCCCGGATCGGTACAGCCTGCTTTTGTCAGGGCTGTTCTTACAATGCTGGCCTTCTGTGCGGCGGCGGGGTCGCCCTCCGGCGCGCCGCAGACCGTCTCGAAGCGGGACAGCAGGTCAAAGTGCGTCAGCACCTGCACCGCCAGACGCTCCGGCTTGGAGGTGGCTACCACGAGGCGTTTTCCGCCTGCGCGCAGAGCGTCCAGCATCTCCTGCACGCCGGGATAGGGGGCGTTGTCCAGCCAGCCGTCCTTCTGGTAGTACTCCCGGAACCTGGCGACGATGCCGGGGATCTCCGGCTCCTCCACGAAGGCGGCGAAGGTCTCGCTGAGGGGCGGGCCCACAAAGTAGGACAGCTCCTGCCACGGCTTTTCGATGCCGTAGGCGCGCAGGGCGTACTGGGCGGCCTTCATGATGCCGGGGCCGGACTCCGTCAGCGTGCCGTCCAGATCAAACAGTATGATGTCCCGGCTCATCCAACGAACTCCTCCACGCAACGCTGATAGGCTGTCACGGGGTCTGCCGCCTGGGTGATGGGGCGGCCCACCACGATGTAGTCCGAGCCGATCTCCCGGGCCCGGGCCGGGGTGGTGATCCGTACCTGATCGTCGGCTCCGGCGTCGGCAAAGCGGATGCCGGGGGTGACGGTGACGAAGCCGCTGCCGCAGGCTTCATGAATGGCCTGGGACTCCAGCGGCGAGCAGACCACGCCGTCCAGTCCCGCCGCGGCGGCGTTGCGGGCGTAGTCCAGCACCACCTCCTCCAGCGGCTTATGGATGCCGATCTCCCGTTCCATGCTCTCCTGTCCGGTGGAGGTCAGTTGGGTGACGGCGATCAGCAGGGGGCGCGTGCCGTCGGGGCGGGTCAGGCCCTCCAGCGCGGCGGTCATCATGGCGCGGGTGCCTGCCGCGTGGAGGTTCACCATGTCCACATCCAGCGCCGACAGCACCGCCATGGCTTTTTTCACCGTATTGGGAATGTCGTGGAGCTTCAGATCCAGAAAGATCCTGTGGCCCCGTGCCTTGATCTCCCGCACGATGGCGGGGCCTTCGGCATAGAACAGCTCCATGCCGATCTTGACGAAGGGCTTGCGGCCCGTGAACTGATCCAGAAAGGCCAGCGTCTTTTCCCGGCTGTCGAAATCCAGCGCAATGATCACATCTTTACCCATGGTGTGCTCCTCCTATTATTTCAGTCAGATCGTGGATGCCGTATGCCGCCATGGCACGGGGCAGATCGCGGATGATATCGCGGCAGGCAAAGGGCTGCGTCAGATTGGCGGCGCCTACCTCCACCGCCGTGGCCCCGGCCAGCATCAGCTCCAGCACGTCCTCCGCCGTGGAGACGCCGCCCATGCCGATGACGGGGATGCTGACGGCCTCATAGACCTGCCAGACCATCCGCACCGCCAGCGGGAAGATGGCCGGGCCGGACATGCCGCCGGTGCCGTTGGCCAGCAGTGGCCGCCTGGTGCGCAGATCCAGCCGCATGCCCATCAGGGTGTTGATGAGGCTGACGGCGTCCGCGCCTGCGTCCTCGCAAGCTCTGGCGATGTCCGCGATGCTGGTGACGTTGGGGGACAGCTTGACGATGACCGGCTTTTTCACAGCGGCCTTTACCGCCGCCGTCACCGCCGCGGCGGCTTTGGGATCGGTGCCGAAGCTTATGCCGCCGCCGTGGACGTTGGGGCAGGAGATGTTCACCTCCAGCCAGCCCACCTGCTCGCAGGCGTCCAGCCTGCGGCAGACCGACACATACTCGTCGATGGAAAAGCCGCTGACATTGGCCATGACCGGTTTGTGAAAGACCCGGGCCAGCCGGGGCAGCTCGTGGGCGATCACCGCGTCCACGCCGGGGTTCTGCAATCCCACGGCGTTCAGCATGCCGCCCGGTGCTTCCGCAATGCGGGGCTGGGCGTTGCCCAGCCGGGGCGAGGCCGTGGTGCCCTTGAAGGAGAAGGTGCCCAGACAGTTGATGTCATACAGCTCCGCGAACTCATAGCCGTAGCCGAAGGTGCCGCTGGCGGGGATCACCGGGTTGTCCAGCGGCAGGCCGCACAGCGTTACACTTGTGTTTACCATATCAGCGCCTCCTTCCGGAATACCGGGCCCTCCCGGCAGACCCGCTGGGGGCCTTCCGTCGTTTCGATGGTGCAGCCCATGCAGGCGCCGAAGCCGCAGCCCATGCGGGCCTCCAGACTGAAGAAGCCCGGCCTGTCCGTGACGCCGGACAGGGCCTTCAGCATGGGGGTGGGGCCGCAGGCGCAGAGGGTGTCGTATGTCTCCGGCAGGGCGTCGGTCACGAAGCCGTGTACGCCGCGGCTGCCGTCCGCCGTGGCGACGGTCACGCCGATGCCCAGCGCCCGGAATTCCTCGTGCCAGAACATCTCCGCCGCCGTGTTGTAGCCCAATACCGCCACCGGCGTTTTTCCGGCGGCCAGCAGCCGCCGGGCAAGGCCGTACAGCGGGGCGATGCCGATGCCGCCTCCTGCCAGCGTCGTGACGGAGCCGCACGCCGCGACATCAAAGCCGTTGCCCAGACCGGACAGCGCGTCGATGGGCTGTCCGGCGGCGCAGCGGCGCAGCCAGTCGGTGCCGCCGCCCACCACCTTATAGAGCAGGGTGACGCCGTTTCCGTCCCAGTCGCAGATGGACAGGGGCCGCCGCAGGAAAAAGCCCGGCAGCCGCAGCTCCAGAAACTGTCCCGGCGCGGTGATGGCCGAGGTGTCGCCTGTCAGGCGCATGCGGTACACGTCCGCCGTCAGGGGCGTGTTCTCCGCCACCGTATAGATCACTTCCTTCAAAGCGTTTCCTCCTTCCAGACGATCCTGCCGTCCACCATGGTCAGTCTGCACGCGCCGGTCAGCCGGCATCCGGCAAAGGGCGTGGCCCGGCCCATGGACAGGAATTTCTCCGGCTCCACCGTGTAGGTCTCGTTCAGGTCAAATACCGTCAGGTCGGCAGGCTGGCCGACGGCCAGCGCCGTACCGCAGCCGAAGCGCCGCATGGGCGCGCCGTGCATCAGCTCCACCAGCCTTTCCAGCGGCAGGATGCCGGTTTTCACCAGATGGGTGTAGCTTGCGGCAAAGGAGGTCTCCAGCCCCACCACGCCCATGGCGCTCTTTTCCAGGCCGCGGGCCTTTTCCTCCCGGCTGTGGGGCGCGTGGTCGGTGACCAGCATGTCGATGGTGCCGTCCAGCAGCCCCTCGATCAGCGCGTCACGGTCCGCCTGCTCCCGCAGCGGCGGGTTCATCTTGAACCGCCCGTCCTCCCGCAGGTCGTCCTGGGTGAAGGCCAGATAGTGGGGGGCGGTCTCGCAGGTCACATCCACGCCCCGGCGCTTGGCCTCCCGGATGATGGCCACGCTCTCCCTGGTGGACACATGGCACACATGGTACGCGCAGCCGGTCTCCTCCGCCAGACGCACGTCCCGGGCGATGGGGCCCCATTCGCTCTCCGAGCAGATGCCCCGGTGGCCGTGGGCGCGGGCGTAAGGCCCGTCGTGGATATAGCCGCCCCGCAGCAGGCTGTTGTCCTCGCAGTGGGCCGCCAGGATCTTCCCCAGGCGGCGGCATTCCTCCATGGCCTGCCGCATGATGCTCTCCGACTGGATGCCCCTTCCGTCGTCGGAGAAGGCGATCACATCCGGGGCCATACCGGCCAGATCCGCCAGACGTTCCCCCTGCTCGCCCACAGTGACCGCGCCGTAGGGGTGGACATGTACCGCCGCCGTCTCCGCGATCAGCCGCTGCTGGAGCGCCAGCGCGGCGCGGCAGTCCGGAACGGGGTTCAGATTGGGCATGGCGGCCACATGGGTAAAGCCTCCGTGGGCAGCGGCCATCGTGCCGGTGTGGATGGTCTCCTTATAAGAAAATCCCGGCTCTCGAAGATGTACATGCACATCCACGAAACCGGGAAATAAAAATGCCTTATGAAGATCAATGGAAACAGTATCACCGGGACAGGAAATACGATCCCCGATGGAAACAATTCTTCCGTCCGCCACAAACACGTCCGCCAAATGAAATACGCCGCCCAAGAGAACCGTTGCGTTTTTGAATCGATAGCGCATGATCAAGCCCTCCTTTTTTGCGTTCGCTGCATTATAAAAGATAATCGGGAAAATGTCAAGTATTAAAAATAGATGGCCAGGACGGACAGGCTGCTGGCCCGTTGCACAAATTCCACAAACGGACATTTGTCTGCGCGGCATGGATTCTACATGCGTTGGCCCGCTGCGCCGCAAAATCGTTTGATGTAACAAATGTATCTGCGGTTCGGCGTAATATTTTGTGGAGTTATGGCGATTGACAAACACCAAATTTGCGCTTATGATAGAGCGCAACACAAAGGCGTGTGACCGGGATAGTCCGGACACACGCCTTTTCTGTTTATTCCGACCAAAATCGAAACAAGGAGGGCATTCTGATGAAAATGAAGAAAATTATCGCGCTGGTGCTGGCCTGCTGTCTGGCCTTCAGCCTGGTCGCCTGCGGCGGTTCCGGAAATGACGCCGCGTCTGACGGTGCCGCATCCGGCGGCAGCGATACCATTACCCTTGGCCTGATCGGCCCGCTGACCGGCAGCCTGGCCGTTTACGGCACCCACAATGAAAACGGCGCAAAGCTGGCCATTGAGGAGATCAATGCCGCCGGCGGCGTGACGCTCAGCGACGGCGCCCATCAGCTGGCGCTGGAGGTCAAGGATGACCAGGGCGACTCCACCGAGTGCGTCAACGCCATGAACGCGCTGATCTCCGACGGTATCCAGCTGGTGGTAGGCTCCGCCACCTCCGGTTGCACCTCCGCCATTACCGCCATTGCCAACTCCGAGGGCGTGGTCCTGATCACCCCCACCGGTACGGCGGATTCCCTGACCACCACCATGGACTATGTGTTCCGTACCTGCTTCCGTGATTCCTTCCAGGGTGAGCTGGCCGCCCAGTACGCGCTGGACGAGGGCTATACCAAGGTGGGCGTGGTCTACTGCTCCGCCGATACCTACTCCGCCGGTCTGCGTGACGCCTTTATCGCGGCCTGCCAGAGCAAGGGCCTGGAGGTGGTGGCCGAGGAGTCCGTGGCCACCATGACCGAGGTGGACTACACCAACCAGTTCAACAAGATGGTCTCCGCCGGTGCGGAGCTGGTGTTCACCCCGTTCTACTATGACGTGATGGGCCCCTATCTGGTGCCTCAGGCCCGCAGCGCAGGCTTTACCGGCATCCTGCTGGGCGCCGACGGCGTGGACAGCACCGAGACCACCATCCCCGCCGGTGCGGATCTGTCCGTCTACAACAACGTGTACTTTGTGAACCACTATTCCACGGAGCTGGCCACCAGCGATGTTTCCAAGAAATTCATTGCCGCCTACGAGGCCAAGTACGGCGAGACCCCCAACAACTTTGACGCACTGGCCTACGACGCCGTGTATGTCTACAAGGCCGCCATGGAGGCCTGCGGCGCTTCCGACGCCGCCAGCGTGCAGGCTGCTCTGGCCGATACCAGCGCTGCCTATGACAGCACCTGCGGCACCTTCTCCTTCGATGGGACCGGTACGCCCATCAAGGACGGCGTCCTGATGGGCTACACCTACACGGACGGCGACGCCGCCGTGACCAAGATCACCGTCAAGGCTCTGAGCCAGAGCTGACAGCAGCAAACGCGGACAACGCGCCATAGGAGGGAGGCGCATGCGCCTCCCTCCTGATTTTCAAGCGGTCTGTGGCGTCCCGGCCCGCATCTCACCCTGCCGGCCTGCCGGCGAAGCAAGGTGCATCTATTTCTGATCCGCTTCCGAGAGGGGGAACTTTTTCCATGATCACATTTATCCAATTCCTGATAACCGGGCTGCGTCTGGGAAGCGTGTACGCCCTGATCGCCCTGGGCTATACCATGGTCTACGGCATCATCAAGCTCATCAACTTCGCCCATGGCGACTTCATCATGGTGGGCGGCTATTCGCTGTTCTTCACCATTCCCGTGCTGATGGCGGCGGGGATCCCCGGATGGCTGGCCGTGGTGCCCGCCATCATCATCTGCGCCTGCGTGGGCATGCTGGTGGAGCTGCTGGCCTACCGGCCCGTCCGTAAGACCGGCAATAACCTGACCTGCCTCATCACCGCCATCGCCATGAGCTTTGTGCTGGAGAATCTGGCCCAGGCCATCCCGGCCATCGGCCCGGACCCCAAGGTGCCCTATACCCTGTTCGCCAAGACCTTCACCATCGGCGGCGTGTCCGTCAGCCATGCCACCATCATCACCGTGGCGGTGTCTGCCGTTATCATGGTGGCCCTGTACCTGTTTACCCAGAAGGCCAAGGTGGGCTGCGCCATGCGGTGCGTGGCCGAGGACAAGGAGGCCGCCACACTGATGGGCATCAACGTGAACCACACCATCCTGACCACCTTCGGCATCGGCGCGGGGCTTGCCGCCGTGGCGGCCCTGATGTACATCGCCCAGTATCCCAAGGTATATACCACCATGGGCGCGACGCTGGGCATCTACGCCTTTGTGGCGGCGGTGCTGGGCGGCATCGGCTCCCTGCCCGGCGCCATGCTGGGCGGCCTGCTGATCGGCATTGTCCAGTCCGGCGCCAATACCTATATCAATTCCTCCATGTCGGACACCTTTGTGTATCTGATCCTCATTGTGGTGCTGATGATCCGGCCTGCCGGTATTCTGGGAAAGAATGTGGGTGAAAAAGTATGAAAAACACGAAACTGCGTTATCTGGTGAACTTCATCGCGCTGGTGATCCTGTTTGCCGCCGTGATCCTGATGAGCCAGCTGGGCGGCAGCGCCATGAAGCTGAAGGTCACCCCGTCCATCTGGCAGTGCAGCTACCTGATCATCATGGCGGCGTCGCTGAACCTGGTGCTGGGCTTTCTGGGACAGCTGTCCCTGGGCCACTGCGGCTTCATGGCCGTCGGCGCTTATACGGCGGCGCTGATCTCGCTGGCGTTTCAGCGGGCGGGCGTCTATGGGGAAAAATCCGGCCCCGTCTTTCTGCTGGTGCTGCTTTTGAGCGTGCTGGCCGCCGGAGCCGCCGCTGCTCTGCTGGGCCTGCTGGTGGGCATCCCGGCCCTGCGGCTGAAGGGCGACTATCTGGCCATCATCACCCTGGGCTTCGGCATGATCATCGTCAACCTGATCAACAACCTGCCCTTCTGCGGGCAGCAGGGCCTTGCCCAGGGCGCCGCCTCCTCGTCGCTGTATGCCACCGGCCTGGGCTTTTCCAACGATGAAAAGATGCGCTATCTGTGGGTGGCAGCGCTGGCCATCATCCTCTGCATGACCTGCATGTTCATGTTCGTCCGCTCCAAGTACGGCCGCAGCATCCGGGCCATCCGGGACAACGAGATCGCCGCCGCCGCTTCCGGCATCAATGTCAGCTACTACAAGATGCTGACCTTTACCGTTTCCGCGTTCTTCGCCGGGATCACCGGCGCGCTGTATGCCTGCTGCAACGCGGCCCTTTCCACCACGTCCTTTGCCTTCACCAACGGCTCCATCCTGAACTCCGTGTTCATCGTGGTCATGGTAGTGGTGGGCGGCATGGGCTCCCTTACCGGCTCTGTCATTGCCGCCGTGGTGCTGTTCCTGCTGAACTATACCATCAAAAACGGCGCGTGGGTGTCCGCGCTGCCTGCGCTTTTACAGAACGTGTTCACCTATCCCATGCTGGTGTACTCCATCGCGCTGGTCATCGTGATCATGTTCCGGCCCAGAGGCATCATGGGCAGCAGGGAGTTTGCCCTGTGCGATATTCCCCGTTGGCCCGCAAAGCTCCGGGCGTGGCGCGCTGCCCGCTCCGAGGGCAGATCCGTACAGAAGGAGGCCAGGCATCATGTCTGAAACAACGAAAACGCCGGTGCTGGAGACCAAACATCTGGGCATCTCCTTCGGCGGCCTGCACGCCGTGCAGGATTTTAACCTCTCCATCTATTCCGGCGAGCTGGTGGGCCTCATCGGCCCCAACGGCGCGGGCAAGACCACCGTATTCAACCTGCTCACCGGCGTGTACGTCCCCACGGAGGGCACCGTCCTGCTGAACGGCGTTCCCCTGAACGGGAAAAAGGTCCACCAGTTCGTGGAGGCCGGTATCGCGCGAACCTTTCAGAATATCCGCCTGTTCACGGACATGACGGTGATCGAAAACGTGAAAGTGGCCTTTACCAAGGATCTCCACTATAACCTGTTTGACGCCACGTTCCGCACACCGAAATTCTGGAAGGCAGAGCGGAAGATCACGGAAAAGGCGCTGGAGCTGCTGGAGATCTGCGGCCTGCGGGACAAGGCGGACATCGCTGCCGCCAGCCTGCCCTACGGCCAGCAGCGCAAGCTGGAGATCGCCCGCGCCCTGGCCACCAATATGAAGGTCCTGCTGCTGGACGAGCCTGCCGCCGGCATGAACCCCACGGAGACGGCGGAGCTTCTGGCCTGCATCAACACCATCCGGGACCGGTTCGGTATCGCCATTCTGCTGATCGAGCACGATATGTCGCTGGTGATGAACGTATGCCAGCGGATACAGGTCATCGACTACGGCCAGACCATCGCGTCCGGCCTGCCGGAGGAGATCGCCGCCAATCCCCGGGTCATCACGGCCTATCTGGGCGAGTAAGGGAGGGAACACATATGCTGGAAATCAAAGATCTGCATGTATTTTACGGCGCGATCCACGCCCTCAAGGGTATCTCCCTGACGGTGGGCGACGGCGAGCTGGTGTCCCTGATCGGCGCCAACGGCGCGGGCAAGACCACCACGCTGCACACCATCTCCGGCCTGCTTCGGGCTGCCTCCGGCTCCATCACGCTGGACGGCACGGACCTCCAGTCCGTCCCCGCCAACTCTATCATCCGGCTGGGGCTGGCCCATGTGCCGGAGGGCCGCCATGTGTTCGCCCAGATGACTGTGGAGGAAAACCTGAAAATGGGTGCCTATACCATTTCCGATGCCAGACTTGTGGCGGAGAACATGGAGCGGGTCTACGGCCATTTTCCCCGGCTGAAGGAGCGCCGCCGCCAGCTGGCGGGCACCCTCTCCGGCGGCGAGCAGCAGATGCTGGCCACGGGCCGGGCGCTGATGACCAATCCCCGCATCGTGCTGATGGACGAGCCCTCCATGGGCCTGAGCCCTCTGCTGGTGAAGGAGATCTTTGCCATCATCGAGGAGCTGCATAAAAGCGGCATCACCATTCTGCTGGTGGAGCAGAACGCCAAAATGACACTGGCCGTCAGCGACCGGGCCTATGTGCTGGAGACGGGGACCATCTCCATGGAGGGCGCGGCGTCGGAGCTGGCGGAGGACGACCGGGTCCGCAAAGCCTATCTGGGTGCGTAAGGGAGGAGTAGCTATGGATCATTTTGTCATTACAGTCGCCCGGGAGACCGGCAGCGGCGGCCACGACATTACCCGCAAGCTGTCCGAGAAGCTGAATATCCCCTATTATGACCGTGACCTGCTGCGCAAGGCCTCGGAGGTCAGCGGCATCCACGAGCGGCTTTTCGGCGCGGCGGATGAGCGCATCGGCTGGAAGGAGATGCTTTCCGCCGCGGAAAAGGTCTATACCGGCGAGCTCCTGCCGCCGGACAGCAACGATTTCATCTCCACCCGGAACCTGTTCAGCTTTCAGGCGAAGATCATCAAGGAGCTGGCCGCCACGGAGGACTGCATCATTCTGGGCCGGTGCGCCAACTATCTTCTGATGGATCAGCCCAATGTCAGGCTGCTGCGGCTGTTTGTCCACGCGCCGCTGGAGGCCCGTCTGGCCCGCGTGGCGTCCTATTCCCTGGCCTGGAGCGGCCGCGAGGTGGCGAAGTATGTCCGCACCGAGGACAAACGCCGCGCCGCCTATTACCGCTACTATACCGGCGAGGAATGGCGGGACGCCGCAGGGTACGACCTGTCGCTGGACTCCGAGCAGTTGGGTGAGGACGGCTGCGTGGAACTTATTCAGAAGCTCCTGCCGCTGTTTACCTGATCGGAAGATCAATACATTTCGCGGGACGCTCCGGCGGCTGCCGGGGGGGAGGGAAGCCAACATGAAAAAAGCTTTGGAGCTGGAATATCTGTTTCGGGACCGTCCCTATGATCCTGCGGTCTCGCCGGCGGATTACGACATGCTGTGCGTAAAGAGCGGCGGGGCGGAGCTGTACGGCGAGATTATGTGGCCGGACGGCGGCTTTCAGAGGCCGCGTCCCTGCGTGCTTTTATGCCACGGCTACCCCGGCGTTGCCCGGAATGACGATCTGGCCGCCGCCCTGCGGCGCATCGGCTGCGTGGTGGCGGTCATGCACCACCGGGGCGCGTGGGGCAGCCAGGGCAAGTATCTGATATCCAACTGCGTGGAGGATGTGTCCGCATTGGCTGCCTATATGCGGACGCCTGCCTTCTGCGAGCGCTATCATACAGACCCGGACGCGCTGTTCCTCGTCGGTCACAGCATGGGCGGCAACAGCGTTCTGCAGGCGGCCCGGCGGGTGAAGGAACTGCGGGGCGCGGTATTGCTGACGCCCTATGACCCTACCGCCTTCCTACGCCAGGGCGGCGCGGAGGCTGTCATGCCACTGCTGGAGACAGGCCGTATTCTGCATAGCGACGGTCTGGATGCCATTCTGCGGGATATGTGGGAGCATATAGAGGAATATCCCTTTGCAAAGGCGTTCCCGGAGGTGAAGGATCAGAACCTGCTGTTCATCACCGGGACGCTGGACACCATCGCTCCGGCCTGGATGGTAACGCCGTTGTGGGAACAGCTGTCGGCACACCCCACCCGGGCGGTCCAGCGGCTGGTGGAGCTGCCTGCCGCCCATGGCCTGTGTGGCTGCCGGATCGCCGCCATAGAAGCCGCCGCCGCGTTTTTGGACGATGTGCTGGCGGAGTGACCGGTGTACCGCATCGGCATGCGCCGGATCGGGCGGCCATAAGCATATAAACAGAGGATCGAACCGCATATGCGGCCGATCCTCTGTTGTTGTCTGTATGCGGTGCGGGAGATCAATAGTCCACCTTCATCAGGCACAGGCCCTCCGGCGGCGCGGTGGGGCCGGCCTGCTTGCGGTCGCGGCTTTCCAGAATGGTCTGCACCTGCTCCGGCTCCCAGAAGCCCCGGCCCACCTCCAGCAAGGTGCCCACTAAAATGCGCACCATGTTCTGCAAAAAGCCGTTGCCGTGGAAGGTGAAGGTGATGCGATCCTTCCGCTGCTGGATGTCGATGGTGTCCACCGTGCGGACGGTGGACTTTTTCATGCGGGGATTGCCGCAGAAGGCGGCAAAATCATGCTCGCCCGTCAGATAGGCGGCGGCCTGCCGCATCCGCTCCACATCGGGAACGTAGGGCAGCATGGTCACATACCGCCGGTCGAAGATGGGCTTGACCTCCCCCACGAACACTGTATAGCGATAGGTCTTGCCCAGGGCGTTGTACCGGGCGTGGAACCGGGGCGCGCAGGGCTTTACCTCCCGCACGGCGATGGCGTCGGGCAGGTAGCGGTTGCAGTAGTCCCGGATCTCCTCCGGAGACTCCTTCACATCCAGCTGGGCGTTGGCCACCATGGCGCGGGCGTGAACGCCCGCATCGGTGCGGCCCGCGCCGATGATCTCCACCGGCCGGCCCGCCAGGCGGGTCAATACCGCCTCGAGCTTGCCCTGAATGGTCTCCCGGTCCGGCTGGCGCTCCCAGCCGAAGAACCGCGTGCCGTCATAGGCGATGGTAAATTTATAGTTCTGCATATTATTTCAGCTTCTTGACAAAGCAGCGGCGGCGCTTGTGCTGCTCAATGTCGAAATCCTTCCACTGGGACTGTACCTTCTCGTTGGTCTCCAGCATGGGGCCGGTCTCGGCCTCCTTGATGCCCATTTTAAAGCAGCCCTGCATGGCGTGATACAGGATCATGGCGTTGACGCCCTTCTTCTGGTAATCGGGCCGCACGGCGATCAGCAGCAGGTCGATGGTGTCGTTCTTCCGGAACGCCTTCAGCAGATCCACCCAGCCGGTGGGGAAGTACTTGCCCCGGCTCTTTTTCAGCGCCTCGGCAATGGAGGGTGCGGCCACGCCCATGCCCACCATCTCCTCGTGCTCATCCATGATGAAGAAGGCCAGATTGGGGTTTACCAGCGGCGCGAACTTGCCGCTGTAGCGCTTGATCTGCTTATCCGTCAGCTCCACCGTGCCGTACAGCGGCGCGTAGCAGGTGTTCACCAGCTTGAAAAACCGGGGGATCAGGCTGAAGTAATCCAGCCGCGTCCGGGGCCGGAACACATGGAGATTGCAGCGCTTTTCCACAAATTCCGACAGCTTCCGCCACCGCTCGATGATCTTCTCGTCGGTGGGCACCTGAATGAGATTCTCCACCCAGTCCACGTCCTTCACATAGCCCAGCCGGGTCAGGTGATTGATGTAGTAGGGATGGTTATAATAGGTGAAAAAGCAGCTGCGGCGGTCAAAGCCCTCCACCAGCATGCCCTCCCGGTCAAGGTCGGTAAAGCCCAGCGGGCCGTGTACCTCGTCGCAGCCCTTTTCCTTGGCCCAGCGCTCCACCGTGGCGAACAGGGCGTTGGCCACCTGCTCGTCGTCGATGAAGTCCACCTGGGTGAAGCGCATGCGGTTGGTGTGCCACTTCTCGTTGGCCTTGTGGCTGAGGATGGCGCCGATGCGGCCCACCATCTCGCCGCTGCGCATGGCCAGCCAGCAGCGGGCCTCGCAGTATTCAAAGGCGGGATTTTTCTTTTTGTCCCAGTCGCTCATGTCATCGTCAAAGGTGGCGGGCACGAACTGGGGCACGTCTTTATATAAAATGTTGGGGTATTCCACAAACTGCCGCAGCTGGCGCTTTGTGGTCACTTCAATGATGGAAACCATACTCGTTCCTCCTTACAGACACAGCTTCAGTGTACCGCAAGATTCGCCAAAAAGCAACACAAAAAGAGTGGAAACGGCGCGGCGTATGTGGTATACTCATTATCAATAATATTATGATATCGTCGGAGGTAGTCATATGGAGCTTTTCTGGTACAATATCAAGGAGATGGACGCCGCGGCCTATGACGCCGCCCTGTCCATGATGGACGCGGCCCGCCGCGCCCGCGTGAAGGATCTCCCCAACGAGGACGACCGCAAGCGCAGCGCCGCCGGTGAGGTGCTGCTGCGCAATGCCGTGGCGGCGCGCCTGAACACCACGGCGGAGACCGCGCCGCTGGTCTGGGACGACAATGGCAAGCCCGGCGTGGAGGGCGACCCCTTCTACGTCAGCGTCAGCCACAGCGGCCCCTATGTGGTGGTGGCCGTGGGAGAGAAGGTGCTGGGCGTGGATGTGGAGGTCATTCGCGGCGCGGAGGAGAAGTTCATGCGCCGCGCCTGCTCCGAGGCGGAGATGGCCTATATCCGCTACGGCGACGCCGGGTGCTTCCAGCGGTTCTGGGAGTGCTGGACCGCCAAGGAGGCCCTGTTCAAGCTGACGGGCAAGGGCCCTCTGCTGGCGCTGAGCCGCCTTACCCTGCCGGAGGGCGTGGCGCTGGATCACATCATGCACAATGGCTGCGCCGTCACCGTGGCCATGCAGCTGTAAGCGGGAGGAAAACGCCATGTATCGTATCGGTATCGACCTGGGCGGCACCAACATCGCCGTGGGCGTGGTGGACGACCGCCACAACATCATTGCCGAGGCCAGCGTCCCCACCGGAGCCTTCCGCCCGGCGGAGGAGATGGTGGCCGACATGTGCCGCGCCGTGGAGATGGCGCTGGAGAAGGCGGGCCTGATCGCCGCCGACTGCGCCAGCATCGGCATCGGCTCCCCCGGCACCTGCGACAGCGAAGCGGGCGTGGTGCTGCGGGCCTATAATCTGGGCTGGTTCAATGTGCCGGTGTGCCGGATGCTCCACGAGCGCTTCGGTATCCCCGTGCATCTCAGCAACGACGCCAACTGCGCCGCCTTGGCGGAGACCGTGGCGGGCGCGGCGGTGGGCTGCCGCGACATGATCCTCATCACGCTGGGCACCGGCGTGGGCGGCGGCATCATCATCGACGGCAAAATTTACGCCGGTATGCGCTCCATGGGCGCGGAGCTGGGCCATACCCTGCTGGTGCTGGAGGGCGAGCACTGCACCTGCGGCCGCGACGGCTGCTGGGAGGCATATGCCTCCGCCACCGCCCTGATCCGTCAGGGCAAGCGGGCCGGTGAGCAGCATCCCGAGTCCGCCCTTCATGGCCGGGAGGAGCTGACGGCGCTGGACGTGTTTCAGGCCGCCGACGCGGGCGACGCGGCGGCACAGGCGGTCATCGACCGGTGGTGCGTCTATGTGGCGGCGGGCCTGACCGATCTGGTCAACAGCCTTGCGCCGGAGATGATCCTGCTGGGCGGCGGCATCAGCCGCCAGGGCGAGCGCATCCTTGCCCCCATCCGGGCCTATGTGACGGAGCACTGCTTCGGCGGCCGTGAGGGCGCCATTCCCGTCATCGCCGCGGCACAGCTGGGCAACGAGGCGGGCATCATCGGCGCGGCGGCGCTGTGACCGGCCTTCGGGGCGGGCTATCACCACACTGACAGGCAGGATTTATAAAATGGAGCTGATCGTTGAATTTGATTTGAACGCGGACTTGGTGTCTGTTCCGGAAAGCGTGGGCGAAAACATTGATGTGATCCGTCAGCGCTTTCTGCGTTGGGCCTATTCTCTGGAGGGGAAAAAGAAGCTCACGAAAAAGATGAAGGGCTCTGACGGACAGCGTTTTGCGTGCATCTGCTATAACAGCGAGGAGTTTATCGACTGGCTGAACAAAAAGGTCCTGCAAGCCGGAGAAGACAGGGCGGCGCTTGTGGAAAAGAACATCGACAGCCGCTCCCGCGGCAACGTTCCATCTATTTTCTTTTAATAGAAAGGGCGGGCATGTATGCAGCTTGCCCGTGATGATCCTCATGAATATCGTCCTGAAGTTCGATCATTCAACCGACACTGTTTTTGTTCCCGACGGGTATATCTCGGATGTCAGGGAGCTTCATCTGCGCTTTTTTGATTGGCTGTATGATAACCCTCAATACATGACGTATGATGAAAAGGGACACGCGGTGTATGCCTATGACGCAGGGGCATTTCTGGCTTATCTCAATCAGGTCGTCCTTTGCGCAAGCAACGAAAAGGCATACTTCGTCCCCTCAACGCAGAACGTCCGGGGCAAACTTTACCGCCTGGAATTCTGACACCGAAAATCCACTTTTCTAAGCAGAGCTGCGGCCGCGAAGCGGCCGGATCTTCGCGCCGTATCTGTAAGTGAATGAACATAAGGCCGGGAAGCATCTTCCCGGCCTTATGTCACACTTTTCGCTTTCGTCCGTCTTTAGATACAGAAGGTGGTGAGCAGGCCATGGACCGGGACATATATGAACAGCTCTATCAGAAATATTACGCACCGGCGCTGCTGTATGCCCAGGCTCTGTGCCGCAGCCGCCATCTGGCGGAGGACATGGTGCAGGAGGCGTTCTACCGGGCGTGGCTGTCCCTGCCGGAGGATGTGGTCAGCTTCCGCAGCTGGCTGTTCCGGGTGCTGCGGAACCTGATCATCGACCACCAGCGGCGGCAGAAGCATCTGGCCGACGTGCCGCCGCCGGACACCATAGACGAGACCACGCCGGAGGGCCTCCTGCTGAAGCGGGAGGACGCCGCGGCCCTGTACCGGGCCATGGAGGCCCTGCCGGAGAGTGACCGGGAGCTGCTGACCCTGTACTGCTTTGCCCGATTGTCCGCCGCCGAGCTGGCGGAGGCCCTGCGGGTGACGCCTGCGGTGATCCGTCAGCGGCTGCGCCGGGCCAGAATACGGCTGCGGCAGAAAATGGAGGAGGATGGCTATGAATTTTGAAGAAGCCTTTGCCCACTATCAGACCCATACCGCCACCCCTGAGGAGGCGGCGTTGGTGGAGCGGGAGCTGGAAAAATTCCGTCTGCTGGAGGACTATCTGGCGGCGCGGGAGCTGCCGGAGCTGCCGGAGGTGCCTGCCGGAACGGTGCAGGCGGAGACGAAGGCGGTGAAGCGCCGCATGAACCGCCGCACCGGCTGGACGGTGCTGGCGGCGGTGGCGGCGGTGCTGGCCATTCTGGCGCTGCTGCAATTCGTGATCTCGCCGCTAGTGAACCGCCGGGTGTACTACGTCCCCTGGCGGGAGGAGGCCGACTATGATATCGACACATACAGCGAGTTTGACGCGGGCATGTCGGCCATCACCGCGCTGTATATGCCTCTGGGCAGCTATGGCGGCAGCCTGATCAACCATACAGGCTTCATGGCCGACACCGTGGATCTGGGCTTTCTTGACAACACCGGCGCCACCCGTTCCGGCATCGGCAGCCAGGTGACGCTCCGCATGGGGAAGCTGGGACAACTGAATATCAACGACCTGTCTGTGCTGGGCTACGGCTATTTGGGTTTTCAATCCTGGCGCACACAGGGCGGACACACCAAGGCCGCGCTGGAGCAGCTGCCGGAGCACTTCTTTGTCACCTCCGCCGTTACCTTTACCCATGATCTGACGGCCGATGAGCTGGCGGCGCTGATGGAGCGCCATCCGGAGCTGACGTTCCTCTCCGCCAAGATGGAGGGCGAGCTCTTCCCCCAGGCGCTGTACTGCTCCCTTCAGAACGCGGGCGTGCAGTACGGGTCGGATTTGAATAAGGACTATCCCGGTTTTCAGTTTGGGGACTATCCCAATTTCCAGCTGGAGACCGTCACAGGAGAGATCATCCAGCAGCATTTCGAGAGCCTGCTGCAATACATGATCGACCATCCCAAGCTGGCCGATATGGCCGACATCATGGCCAGCGGCCGTCAGTATCAGCTGATGCTGGACACCGTCCGGGAGGATAGCCTTAAGAGCAGCGGCGTATGGGTGCAGGGCACCCCCTCCGCCATTCTGGCCCTGCTGGAGGAGAGCTGCGCCGCCGGTGCGGCCAACCATGCCGCCGTCACCGTTTTGTCCAAATAGCGCTTTTTACCCCGCCGGAGAAGCCCTCCGGCGGGCGCTTTTTGCCCAGAAAGGGCCAAAATTCACAATTTTGACTTTTCTTTTCCTTCATTCTCTGGTATATTAAAGCGTTGTAATGCATTTTACCCCGGAGGAGGAACCCCATGAAACGCACATTTTTACTGCTTCTGGCCCTTGTGCTGGTGCTGGCTCTGGCAGCCTGCGGCGGCAAGGAGCCGGAAGATGCCGCCGACGCGGCGGATAACAACACCCTGTCCAACAGCTCCCAGCTGCCCATTGCCGAGGCCAGCTATCTGGAATACGACAACGGCCAGATCACCTGCCGCTTCCGGAAGGACGAGGACAGCTGGAAGTGGGTGGATAACGAAGGCTTCCCGCTGGACGCCGCCTATATCGAGGAGACGCTGGCGGAGTTGGACGCCATGTCCGCGTCCCTGACGCCGGTGGAGCCCGCCGTCGAGGCGGCGGACGCCGGTCTTGACGACACGCAGCGCTACCTCACCGTCACGGTGGGGGAGGAGGTCACCACCCTCCGCTTCGGTGACCAGAAGGATGACGGACAGTGGTACATGGCCGTGGACGGTCAGGAGGGTACCTATCTGGTGGCGGACGAGTTCGTGCAGCGGATGGATCGCAGCGTATACAGCATGGCGGTGCTGCCCACCCTGCCGGAGCTGACGGAGGATAACCTGACGGTCATCACCGTCCGGCAGACGGAGGGGGAAAAGACCGTCCGCCTGACCAAGACCGACGACGGCTGGGTCTCCGAAAACCGGCCTGTTCCGGAGGAGGCCGCGGCGGTGGAGACGGCGCTGGCGGACTTCACTTTTGACAGCTGCTTCAACTTCGATCCCTCGCCTGATGCCGCGCCCCTGTGCGGCCTGACCGCGCCCACCGCGACGATCACCGTCGCCTATGTCAACACCGTGGGCACCGAGACCACGCTGACCCTGACGCTGGGCACGCTGCGGGAGGACGGCAGCTATTACGCGACCCTCAACGACGACACCACCGTGTATCTGGTGTCTCAGGATAAAGTGGCGGCGTTTCTGGCGCTGCTGTAAGTAAGGAGGCGGTCCCATGCGCCTGTTGATCGTGGAGGATGAGGTGCGGCTGGCGGACACCCTGCGCCAGCTGCTGCACCGGCAGGGCTACACGGCCGACGTGTGCCACGACGGCGTCAGCGGTCTGGACAACGCCCTGACCGGCATCTATGACCTGATGGTGCTGGACGTGATGCTGCCGGGCCTGAACGGCTTTCAGGTGGCCCGGAAGCTCCGCGACGCCGGTGTCACCACCCCTGTGCTGATGCTGACGGCCAAAAGCGACCTGAGCGACCGTGTCCACGGGCTGGACTGCGGCGCGGACTACTATCTCACCAAGCCCTTCGAGCCGGAGGAGCTGCTGGCCTGCGTCCGCACGCTGCTGCGGCGGAGCGGCGGCCAATTGCAGGAGAGCGACACCCTCACCTGGGGCGACCTGTCGCTGGAGCGCGGCACCTTCACCCTCAGCTGCAGCGGCCGGGACGTGCGGCTCAGCCGCCGGGAATACGACCTGATGGAGCTTCTGATGCGCAACGGCGCCCAGGTGGTCACCAAAGAGCAGCTGCTCATCAAGGTCTGGGGCTATGACTCCCAGGCCGAGGACAACAATGTGGAGGTCTATATCTCCTTCCTGCGGCGGAAGCTGACCCATCTGCACTCCCAGGTGCGGATCAAGACGCTGCGGATGCTGGGCTATTGCCTGACGCAGGAGGTGGAGGCATGATCCGCAAGCTGCGCTGGAAGATCACCGGCGTAACGCTGCTGGTGTCGGCACTGGTGCTGACGGCGGTGTTCGCCTGCGTGTACCTCTTTTCCCGCAATAACATTGCCGAAAGCTACGAATACCAGCTGCGGCAGGCGGTGGTCTCCGGCACGTCCGAGGCACGGGTGCCCTGCTTCGTGGCGGAGGTGCTGCCCAGCGGCACCGTCCGCGTCTCCGGCAGCAACTACTATGACTTACAGGACGAGGATACCCTGCTGCCGCTGGTGACGGCGGCCCTGTCCGCCGATGCCGACAGCGGCGTGCTGGCGGCGCAGCATATGCGATACTTCCGTCTGGAGGGCGCCCTCGCCGTCCGCATCGCCTTTATGGACAGCACCTTCGAGCAGGCAACCCTCCGCTCGCTGGTGCGGGTCTGCCTGCTGATCGGCGCGGCGGCGCTGCTGGTGCTGTTCGGCCTCAGCTGGATGCTGAGCGGCTTCGTCACCCGGCCTGTGGCCCGGACGTGGCAGAACCAGCAGCAGTTTCTCTCCGACGCCAGCCATGAGCTGAAAACGCCCCTGACGGTGATCCTGTCCTCCGCCGACCTGCTGAAAACCTCCGCTCAGCCGGAGCAGCGCCAGTATGTGGACAACATCTCCGTGGAGTCCCGGCGCATGAAGGCGCTGGTGGAGGATATGCTGACCCTCTCCCGGACGGAGAGCGGCCGCGCCGCCCCCTTTAAGCCGCTGGATCTCAGCGATCTGGTCACCGACGCCGCCCTGCGGTTCGAACCGGTGGCCTTCGAGGCGGGACATCCCCTGCAATACGACATCCAGAACGGCGCGTCCCTGTCCGGCGACCGCCAGCAGTTGGATCAGCTGCTGGAAATCCTGCTGGACAACGCGGTGAAGTACGCCGCCAAGGATGCGCCCATCCGCCTGACGCTGGATATCTCCGGCAAAAACGCGGTGCTTGCGGTGGAAAACCCCGGCGACCCCATCCCGCCGGACAAGCTGCCCCATCTCTTTGACCGGTTCTACCGGGTGGACGATGCCCGCACCGGCGCGGGCGGCTTCGGCCTTGGCCTTGCCATCGCCCAACAGATCGTCCGGCGGCACAAGGGCACCATCACCGCCGCCAGCGACGCAAGGGCCACCCGCTTCACGGTAACGCTGCCCCTGCGGCACTGAGCTCATAAAAATCGAGGTTCATCCCTATGCTTGATACACTTCTGCGGGGCGGTACTGTCATTGACGGTACCGGCCGCGCCGCGTTTGCGGCAGATATCGCCATCGAAAACGGCAAGATCGCCGCGGTGGGACAGCTGTCCCATGCCGCGGCCCGCCGGGTGGTGGACTGCACCGGCCTGACCGTTACCCCCGGCTTTATCGACATCCATCGCCACGCCGACGGCGCGGCCTTCCGCCCCGGCTTCGGGGAATGGGAGCTGTGCCAGGGCCTGACCACCATCGTCAACGGCAACTGCGGTCTGTCCGCCGCGCCCTTCGGCCCCGATAACGAGACGGCCATCCGGGCGTATTTGCAGCCCATCACCGGCACGCTGCCGCCCCGGCTGGACACCCGCTCCATGGCGGGGTATTTCCGCTCCCTGCCCGCCCTGCCCCTGAACGTGGCCATGCTGGTGGGCGCGGGCACCCTCCGTGCCGACGCGGCGGGCTATCAGCTGACGGAGCTGGAGGACGGCCACTTCGCCGCCATCCACCGGCAGATGGAGCGCGCCCTGGCCGACGGGGCGCTGGGCGTCAGTCTGGGCCTTGGCTACGCGCCGGAGTGCTTCTACTCCACCGCCGATCTCATCCGGGCCTTACAGCCGGTGGCCGGAACGAACATTCCCGTCACCGTCCACATGCGGCAGGAGGGCGGCGGCGTGGTGGAATCGGTGCAGGAGATGATCGCCGTGGCCCGGGCGCTGGGCTGCCCCGTCCACATCAGCCATCTCAAGGCCATGGGCCGGGACAACTGGGGCAAAAAGATCCCGCAGGTACTGTCCCTGCTGGAGCAGGCGCAAAGCGAGGGCCTTGCCGTGGACTGCGACGTGTATCCCTATACCGCCGGCTCCACCCAACTGCTGCACATTCTGCCGCCGGACTATCTCACCGGCGGCATGGAGGCGGTGGTGGAGCGCCTGAAGGATAAGGAGGTGCGCCGCCAGCTGGCCGCGCGCATCGAAAGCGGCGTGGGCTTTGACGACATCGCCAAGCTGGCAGGCTGGGACGGCATCTATCTCACCTCCCTCCACTGCCCGGAGGATCACCCCTATCAGGGCCATAACCTGATGGAGATCGCCGCCTTGATGGGACAGGATCCCCTGTCCTCCTGCTGCGAGCTGCTGGCCCGTGAGCATGGCCAGATTACCATGATCGATTTCATGGCCTCGGAGGAGGACATTTGCGATATTCTCCGTTCGCCCCTGTCCTGCATCATCTCCGACGCCACCTACCCCACCGAGGGCCAGCTGCACCCCCGCGTCTGCGGCAGCGTCACCCACCTGCTGGAGCACTTCGTCCGGGAGAAGGGCGCGCTCACCTGGGAGCAGGCCGTCCACAAGCTGACGGATCGTCCCGCGCAGGTGCTGCACCTGCCCGGCAAGGGCCGTCTGGCGGCGGGCTATGACGCCGACGTGTGCGTGTTCGATCCTCAGACCCTTCATGAGCGGGCCACCTATACCGAGCCGCAGCAGACCTCGCAGGGGATGTCCCTTGTGCTGGTGGGCGGCGAGACAGCCCTGGAAAACGGAGAGCCTACCGGCCGCTGCGCCGGGCGGGCCATCAGGAGGTAA
The DNA here is from genome assembly GCA_934565655.1 of uncultured Oscillospiraceae bacterium. GTDB lineage: Bacteria > Bacillota > Clostridia > Oscillospirales > Oscillospiraceae > Vescimonas. Next base: position 31,232 of record CAKTIE010000007.1, on the reverse strand, counting down.
CGTATGCTGGAAAAGATCATTGCCATTGTGTATCAGGCAGGCGACATGATCCGCGACGCCCACCATATCGAGCGGGACACCCGCGAAAAGAACGGCGCGGCGGATCTGGTGACGAAATACGATGTAGCGGTGCAGGATTTCCTGCGGCGTGAGCTGCTGGCCCTCTGCCCCGAGGCGGATTTCTTCGGTGAGGAGGGGCAGCATGAGGCCCTGACGAAGGACTGGACGTTCATCGTCGATCCCATCGACGGCACCACCAATTTTGTGCGTGAGCTGCATTACAGCAACATCGCCGTGGCCCTGTGCTGTCAGGGACAGGTGCGCTATGCCGTGGTGTATAACCCCTTTGTGGAGGAGCTGTATGCGGCGGAGCGGGGCCGGGGCGCCACACTGAACAGGCGGCCCATCCATGTGTCCGATCACGATGCGGATCACGCTGTCTGCCTGTGCGGCAGCACCATCTATGACCGCCGCTATACCGACCGGAACTTTGCCATTATGCGCTGGCTCTATGACCGCACGCTGGATCTCCGCCGCTTCGGCTCCGCCGAGCTGGATATCTGTCAGGTGGCCGCCGGGCGTATCGAGATCTTCTTCGAGTGCCGCCTGTCCCCCTGGGACTTCGCTGCCGGAAGTCTGATCCTGGAGGAGGCGGGCGGCTGCCTTACCCGCCTGGACGGCAGCGCCATCGACCCCAGAGAGCCCGGCAGCGTCTGGGCCACCAACGATAAGTGCCGCGAGATTTACCGCCAGCTGCCCCAATAAGAAAAAACCGCCCGTAAGGGCGGTTTTATTCTTCTTCCAGATTTTCCAGTGCCACGCGCACAGCTTCTACCACAAATGCGGAAAATGTGCAGTCAGTCCCGCGGATGGCTTCTTCTACGGCTTGAATAAGCTCATTGGGAAAGCGGATGGATTTATTGGTGGAACCAGGAGGTTTGGGAATCTTGAATTTTGCCATAATGCACCCCGTAATACAAATTTATAACAAAAATGTATTGCATTTTGCGTTATAATGATGCATTATATTTTGTAGCACAAAATGTGAGGTGAAATACATGGAAGATTTACCCGGATATTATACAACGTTATTCAACGCCGTTACTGACGCGATCGAACTCCTTGTCCATTCTGAAGCGACAAGGGCAATGGAGTGTCTGATTGCGGCCCAACAAAAGGCAGAGGACATCTATGCTTCCGAAGAATAAAAACCGCCCGTAAGGGCGGTTTTTCTCGTCAGGCGGTGGCGCAACAAAAGCCTCCCCTGTGTAAGGGGAGGTGGCACGGCGTATGCCGTGACGGAGGGGTTGACCATCAACCGTCAATCCCCCAGTAACCTTCGGTGACAGCCCCCTTTACACAAGGGGGCCTAAAAAAATACCATCGGTTACTTTTTCCCCGGTGCGTTGGCGGCGTAGACGCAGACGCAGATCACCACCACGCCGATGATCTGCCACAGGCCGAAGGGCTCCTTCAGCAGCACCACGCCCGCCAGCACGCTGACCACCGTGGTCACATTGCTGAACAGCGACGCCTCCGACACCGTCAGGTGGGCGTTGGCGAAGTTCAGCAGGAAGTACGCTACCACCGAGGACACCAGCCCCAGATAGATCACCGCGCCCCAGAAGCTGCCGCTCTGCACGGCGGGCAGGAACGTCTCCGCCATGTGGCCCGCGCCCTGGATCAGCGCCGCCGGGATGAAGAACACCATGCCCACCGTGAACATCACATACGTCACCTCAAAGGCGGTGAACTTCGCCGCCGCCTTGTGGCTCAGGGTATAGTACGCCGCGTCGCAGCCCACCGTCATCAGCAGCAGCACCAGACCCAGCAGGGAAATGTGGGTCTCGCCGCCCATGTAGATCAGCGCCACACCCCCGATGCACAGCACCGCGCACAGGATCTGCCGCCGGGTCACCTTCTCGTGCAGCACCAGCACATCCATCAGGATGCAGGCGATGGGCACCACGGCGATGATGGTGCCTGCCACGGCGGAGGAGGTGTACAGGATGCCGTAATTCTCGCAGAAGAAGTACAGCACCGGCTGGATCAGCCCCAGCAGCACCAGCGAGCCGATGGGCTTGCCCTTCAGGGAAAAGGCGAACAGCGGCCTGCCCCGCAGCCTTCCGATCAGCGCGTTGGCCAGGATCACCAGCGTCATGGCGATAAAGGCGACGGCAAACCGGAACGCCAGCAGCACCGTGGGCTTGGCCACCGCCAGCGCCAGCTTGGAGAACATGAAGCTCATGCCGAAAATGGCGCTGGCCAGCATGGCGAACACCAGCGACATGGTGTGGGTTTTCTTGTTGTGCATCGTACTCATCTCTCTTTCCAACTTCGACATATCTTATCATAAAAAGACATTTTCTGCAACGGGGAACCGGAGTGTTTCGTCCCTGCGGGGACGAGGTACTTTTGGCCGTTGTCCCAAAAGTACCCAAAAAGACAATTTGAAACCCAGGTTTCAAGACTTCCTTGCGCGCTATGCATTTTCGGATTTTGATACTGTATACCACACGTTTGTGCAAAATATTTCGTATCGTTTCGTCATCGAATCGTCTCTGCGCCAGCGCCGCTGCCGCTGGCGGATACGTCGAAAAACGCTTCGGTGTCTACCGTTGAGAACATAAGCGGCAGCGGCGCAAGAAGAAAGTCGATTCGTCATTCACAACGAAATCAACCGTGTTCTGTGAACGCGCGGTATGGGACACCAAATTAAAAAATGGTATAGCGTGGGCGGATTCTTAAACCGCAGGTTTAAGCGGCCCTTTTGGACACTTTTGGGGCCGCGGCCAAAAGTGTCTCGCCCCGGAGGGCGAAACTTCCAATCAATAACAAATCCAAAAAAGCAAACGCCGGGCGACAGCTCGGCGTTTGCTTTACCATAAATTGGAAATCTCATGTGTTTGCCCGTATGGACACAATGCTGCGTCACTTGGTCACACGGCTGACGACGCCCACGACCACCAGCAGTACAGCCAGACCGGCCAGCAGAAGATTCAGACCCATAACCGTCGCTCCTTTCTTATTGTGTTCCCGGGTTGATTATAAGATATCACAGCTTACTCCATTTGTAAAACACACCATTTTCATCATTTTCATGAAAAAATGTTTGAACTCCGTTAAGAAGCTTGTTACAATAGGGGAGAGGAGGGGATCACCATGAGTCTGACCAAATACGAGATCCTGCTGAAGGCAGCGGAGTGCGGCAGCTTCACCCGCGCCGCCCAGGAGCTGAATTTCACCCAGTCCGGCATCAGCCACGCCGTCAGCTCGCTGGAAACGGAGCTGGGGACGAAGCTGGTGGTGCGCAGCCACGGCGGCGTATCCCTGACGGCGGACGGCCGGGCGCTGCTGCCCTATTTCCAGCAGATGTGCGCCCTCCAGCACCAGCTGGAGCAGAAGGCCGCCGACCTGCGGGGACTGGACACCGGCCTTGTGCGGGTGGCCACCTTCACCAGCGTGTCGGAGAAATGGATGCCCTACATCCTGAAAAGCTTTCAGGAGATCTATCCCCGGATCGAGTTTGAGCTGCTGCCCTCCAATTTCAATAATGAGATCGAGGATTGGGTCACCCACGGGCAGGCGGACTGCGGCTTCATCAGCCTGCCTACGGAGCCCCATCTGGACTACTGGCTGCTGCAGCGGGATCAGTGGAAGGTCATCGTCCCCTGCGATCATCCGCTGGCGGGCCGCGACCCCTTCCCGCCGGAGGCGCTGGAGCAGTATCCGGTGATCCTGCTGGACGAGGGCGACGACTATGAGATACAGGAGGTGTTCGACACCCTGAACATCCATCCCAACATCCAGTACACGGTGCAGCAGGATCAGACCATTCTGGCCATGGTGTCCAGCGGTCTGGGCATCAGCATCATGGAGGAGCTGATGCTCCAGCGGTGCGCCTATCCGCTGGTGGCCTGCCAGCTGCCCCGGCCCTTCTACCGCAACATCGGCATCTGCGTCAAGGATAAGAACGCCCTGTCCCTGTCCACCCGGCGGTTCATCGAGCATGTCCGCCACTGGGTGCTGGTCAACGGCGCGCTGGAGGGCTGATCCCGTAATTCTTCACTTTTCACTAAAAGGCATCAGAAGAGCGCCCTATGGGCGCTCTTCTGATGCCTTTATTCAATGGTTCCGCCGCCCAGCACCTCGTCGCCGTCGTAGAGCACCGCCGCCTGTCCGGCAGTGATGGCCCGCTGGGGCTCGTCGAAGGTCAGCCGCACCCGGCCCTCCGGCAGCGGCTCCGCCAGCGCCGGGGCCTCCACCTGACTGTACCGGGTCTTGGCGGTACAGCGGAAGGGCGCGGCCGGGGCCTCACCGGCGATCCAGTTGACCCGGTTCGCCGTCAGCTCCCGGCGGAACAGCCTGTCGTTGTCTCCCAATACGATGGTGTTGTCGGCCCCGTTCTTGGCCAGCACATACACATGCTTCCCCACCGCGATGCCAAGGCCCTTGCCCTGCCCGATGGTGTAGCAGGGGAGACCCCGGTGCCGTCCCAGCACATGGCCCTCCTCGTCCACGAAATCGCCCGGCTCCAGCGTCACGCCCTGGGACTGCAAAAACGACACATAGTCACCATCCGGCACGAAGCAGATGTCCTGGCTGTCGGATTTGCCGGCGTTCAGCAGCCCCGCCTCACGGGCGTTCTCCCGGATGGCGGGCTTGTCATAGTCCCCCACCGGCAGCAGCAGGTGAGCGAGCTGATACTGGGTCAACTGGTACAGCACATAGCTCTGATCCTTCCGGCGATCCGCACCCCGCAGCAGGCGGTAGCGCCGCGCCGTCTCGTCGTAGATCACCCGGGCATAGTGTCCCGTGGCGATGAAGTTGTACCCCAGCGTCACCGCCCGGTCCAGCAGCGCGCCGAACTTCAGGCAGCGGTTGCAGTCGATGCAGGGGTTTGGCGTGCGGCCCGCGCAGTACTCCGCCGTAAAATGCTCCATCACGTCCCGGCGGAAGGCGTCCACCTCGTTGAACACATAGAACTTCATCCCCAGCCGGTAGGCCACCGCGCGGGCGTCCTCGGCGTCATCGGCGCTGCAGCAGCGGCTGTCGCTATTGGGGATCAGCTTCAGCATGGCCCCGTCGCAGTCGTAGCCCTGCCGCTGCAGCAGCAGCGCCGCGGCGGAGCTGTCCACGCCGCCGGACATGGCCACCAATACCCGATTTCCTTTGTTTTGCTCCATAGGTTTACCTCGCTGTTGTTTGGGGTAGAATACATTTGGATATACGTTTATATAAAAGTGTAACCCCGGCTTTCGCCGGGGTCAAGTGAAATCTTTCGTCAATCCAGATGCTTTTCGTAAAACGCCCGGTAGGGCAGCGCGTCGCTCAGCTCCATCATCACATGGGGGAAGCCGCCCGCGTAGTCGGTGCGGCTCTCCCACACCTGGCCGTCATTGCGCCGGGTGTGGGGCAGCGACACCGTCACCAGCGTGCCCTCGCCCTCCCGGCTCTCCAGCAGCAGCCGTCCGCCGTGGCCCTCCGCCGCACGGCGGCAGATGAGAAGGCCCAGCCCCATGCCGTGGGACGGCAGCTCCATCCGTTCCGCCTGCTGCCACCGGTCAAAGAGCGTGTCGGCGATCTCCGGCGCGATGCCGCAGCCGGTGTCCCGTACGCTCAGCACCAGCTGCTTGCCCCTGTCCTCCAGCGTCACGGTGATGGTGCCGCCCTTGGGGGTGAATTTCAGGGCGTTGCTCAGCAGGTTCCACACCATCCGCTCCAGATACGTCCGGTTCACGGCGGCGATCACATACCGCTCCCGGCAGACGAACCGCACCTCCACACCGGCCTCCCGGGCGATGGAGTCCGCCTGGCGGCACAGCTCGTCCAGCCACACCACCAGCTCCAGATTCTGCGTGTCAAAGGCCGCGTCCGACAACAGCTCCGGCGCGGTGGTCAGGTTGCCCACCAGCCGCAGCATCCGGTAATAGCTCTGCTGCAGGATGGCCTGTTCGTCGCAGTCGCTGTCCTGCGGGGCCAGACGCTGGGCGGCCATATGGAGGTTATTCAGCGGCGTGCGCAGTGCCGCGGCCACATTGGGCAGCACCTTGCCGAGAATATGCTGTTCCTCCTCGCTGAAAAATGCCATGGCTCCCACCTCTTTTCCTTGTCAGCCTTTCCCTGTGCCGGAAGGGTTATCACAGGGAAATGACGGATGCTCAGCCACATCATACCAAATGAACAAAAGAAAAACAAGCTGATTGTCGAACTTTGTCGAAACTCCGGAAAAAATTTTTAAAAAGGGGCTTGCATTTTCCGGAAGAATTGCATATAATTCTAAACATACCATACGTTTGATATATTCCATCAGGAAGGAAGTTTTGATTATGAGCATTAAAGTTGGCATCAATGGTTTTGGCCGTATCGGCCGCATGGTTCTGCGCTGCTCCCTGAATCATCCCGAGATCGAGATCGTAGGCATCAATGATCTGTGCCCCGCCGACTATCTGGCTTATATGGTGAAGTACGACACCATGCACGGCAAGTTCAACGGTGACATCTATGCCGAGGGCAACAACATCGTGGTCAACGGCAAGGCCATCCCCGTTTCCGCCGAGCGTGATCCCGCCAATCTGCCCTGGGCCAAGGTGGGCGCCGAGTATGTCATCGAGTCTACCGGCCTGTTCCTGACCAAGGAGAAGTCCGCCGGTCATATCGCCGCCGGTGCCAAGCATGTGGTCATGTCCGCCCCCTCCAAGGACGACACCCCCATGTTCGTCTGCGGCGTCAATGACGACACCTATACCTCCGATATGCAGTTCGTGTCCAACGCCAGCTGCACCACCAACTGCCTGGCGCCTATTGCCAAGGTGCTGAACGACAACTTCGGCATTGCCGACGGTCTGATGACCACCGTTCACTCCACCACCGCCACCCAGAAGACCGTCGACGGCGTGTCTCTGAAGGACTGGCGCGGCGGCCGTGCCGCCTCCGGCAACATCATCCCCAGCTCCACCGGCGCCGCCAAGGCCGTGGGTAAGGTCATTCCTTCCCTGAACGGCAAGTTGACCGGTATGTCCATGCGTGTTCCCACGCTGGATGTGTCCGTTGTGGACCTGACCGTGAATCTGGTGAAGCCCGCCTCCTATGAGGAGATCTGCGCCGCCATGAAGAAGGCCAGCGAAAACGAGCTGAAGGGTATCCTGGATTACACCGACGAGGCCGTTGTGTCCTCCGATTTCCTGGGCGACACCCATACCTCCATCTTCGACGCCAAGGCCGGCATCGCCCTAACCGACACCTTCGTGAAGGTGGTCAGTTGGTACGACAACGAGATCGGCTACTCCGACAAGCTGCTGTGCCTGATCGAGCGCATGTACTCTGTGGATCACAAAGCATAAACATTACTAAGCTATTTTCAAACTTTCAAGTTTTCCTTCTTTTTTGTTCCAGGAAAAACGCCGCCTTCATGGCGGCTTTTTTCCTAGGCACATTTAGAAGGCCATCATACCGCGTATTTCCAAAATTTCCCTTGTGCGGTCTGCCGCTTTTCGGCCTGCCGCCGCCATATATTTCGTGATTTTTTGCGAAAAAGTGCTTTTCCGGAAAATCCCTCTTTCTTTTTCATGGAATGTATGGTACAATAGGTACAAGCGCCGTTGGGCGCGCAGGAAAGGAAACATCCGCATTATGGAAAGCAACGCACTTTTGAACGCGAAGCTGTCGCTGGACAGCGATATCTCTCTGTATGCCCAGCTGGTGGGCATCATCAAGCGCAACATCTCCACCGGGGTGCTGGCGGTGGGCGACCTGCTGCCCAGCGAGGCGGAGCTGTGCCGCACGCTGAACATCAGCCGCAACACCGTCCGCCAGGCCATCGGCGAGCTGGAGGAGGAGGGCCTTGTGGTCCGCAAGCGGGGCCGGGGCACCTTCGTGGCCGACCCGTCCACCAACCGCCGGGGCGTCCGGTACTCCTTCACCACCGAGGTATCCTCCATGGGCAAGGAACCCAGCAGCACGCTGGTGGATTTCCAGATCACCACCCCCTCCGCCATCGTCTGCGACAAGATGGAGCTGCGGGAGGGTACGCCGGTCTACTGCTTCACCCGTATCCGCAACGTGGACGGCGAGCCGCTGATCCTTGAGACCAGCTATTATCCCCAGTACATCTATCCCAACCTGACCCGCGACATGGTACAGACCCACAGCTTTTACTCCCTACTGTACCATGTGGGCATCACACCCTTTGCCGCGGAGGAGAGCTACGAGGCCGTGACCCTGGACAGCGACAGCGCCGGACTGCTGGGCGTGGAGCCGGGCAGCTGCGCCTTCTATCACCAGCGCCGCACCCGTACCGAGGATGGCCGCGTGTACGAGTATACCCGCAGCTTTATCCGGGGCGACCGTGTCCGGCTGGATGTACATATGCAGAAATCCGGTATCCACTTCAACCGCAGCATCGACTGACGGCGGATATTCATACGATAAATGGCGATGAAGAAATTCATCGCCATTTTCTTATGCCTTGCGGGATTTTGTTCACAAATAATTCAACGTTGCAGCCCTTGACATTCGCTCCCGTCGGTGGTACACTGGTTTAGCACTCAGAGATAACGAGTGCTAAACGGAGAAAAGCCATGGAATTGACAGCGCGAAAAAAGCAAATATTGAAGATCGTGGTGGAGAGCTATATCGACACCGCCGAGCCGCTGGGTTCCAAGGCCATCGCGGAGCGGATGCCGGAAAAGGTCAGCTCTGCCACCGTCCGCAACGAGCTGGCGGAGCTCAGCGACATGGGCTACCTGGAGCAGCCCCATACCAGCGCGGGACGCATCCCGTCGCCGCTGGGCTACCGGCTGTACGTCAACGAGCTGATGGAGCGCAAGCCCATCTCTGACGAGGAGGCCGCCCGGATCAACAGCACCTTACAGCAGGAGCTGAAGGGCACTGATCAGGTGATCGCCAAGACCGGCCAGATGGTGTCCAGCTTCGTGGATTACCCCACCTACGCCGTGGCGGATCACACCGCCGCCGCCACCGTGCGGCGCTTCGAGCTGATCGCCGTGGACGCCGCGTCGGTCATCGCCGTGGTGATGCTGTCGGACAGCCGGGTGAAAAGCCAGCTGATGCGCCTGACGCTGCCGCTGGCGGCGGAGGCGCTGCCGGAGCTGAGCCACCTGCTGAACACCCACTTCACCGGCATCGGCGCCGAGGAGATGAACGCCCATCTGATGAACCTGTCGGATCAGGTCAGCGGTGACTGGTTCCTGCTGCTGAATCAGGTGGTGGAATACGCCGCCGGACTTCTCAAGGAGACCCAACAGCACGAGGTGTTCACCAACGGTGCCAGCCAGCTGCTGAAATTCCCGGAGTTCCGGGATATCGACAAGGCCCACGACCTGATGCACTTCATGGTGGACAGCAAGGAGGACCTTCCGGTCCCTGCCGGAGGTCAGTCCATGCAGATCCTCATCGGGCCGGAAAACGTCAACGACGCCCTGAAGGAGAGCAGCGTGGTGGTGGCCAGCTATGACATCGGTGACGGCATGCGGGGCCTTGTGGGCGTGGTAGGCCCCACCCGTATGGATTACGCCACCGTGGCGGCCCGCCTCAGCTATTTTGCCGAGAGCCTGACCCGCATGTTCGGAAAGCACCAACTTCCCCCAAAGGAGAATGAGATACAATGAGCGATAAGAAGAAAAAGGATATCCCCGCACAGGAGCCGGAAAACGAGACCGCCGCTCCCGTAACGGAGGAAACGGAGAATACGGAGGCTGCCGCCGACGAGACCACTCCCGAGACCTTCACCGTCACGAAAGAGCAGATGGAGAAGATGGAGGGCCTTGCCAAGCTGGTGGCGGACGTCAATGACAAATACCTGCGTCTGGCGGCGGAGTACGACAACTACCGCAAGCGTACCGCCAAGGAGAAGGAGAGCGTCTACGGCGACGCCAAGGCCGACACCATCAAGCCCTTCCTGGCCGTGTACGACAATCTGGAGCGGGGCATCGCCCAGTACGATGAAAGCGATGTCCACCGTCAGGGGCTGGAGCTGATCCTCCGCCAGTTTACCGAGGCGCTGACCAAGCTGGGCGTCACGGAGATCGAAGCCAAGGGCCAGCCCTTTGATCCCGGCCTGCACAACGCCGTGATGCATGTGGAGGACGAGACCGCCGGTGAGAACACCGTGGTCGAGGTGTTCCAGAAGGGCTTCATGCTGGGCGACAAGGTGCTGCGCTTCGCCATGGTGAAGGTAGCCAACTGACCATGAATTTCCCGGAACGAGGTTCCGATCCAAATAACAAAAAGTAATAATTATATGTGAATATACAGGAGGCAATCATTATGTCTAAAGTTATCGGTATTGACCTTGGCACCACCAATTCCTGCGTCGCCGTGATGGAAGGCGGCGAAGCAGTCGTTATCCCCAACGCGGAAGGCAACCGCACCACCCCGTCCGTCGTGGCATTCTCCAAGACCGGCGAGCGTATGGTAGGTCAGGTGGCAAAGCGTCAGGCCATCACCAACCCTGACCGCACCATCTCCTCCATCAAGCGTGAGATGGGCACCGACCACCGTGTCACCATCGACGGCAAGAGCTACACCCCCCAGGAGATCAGCGCCATGATCCTGCAGAAGCTGAAGGCGGACGCCGAGGCGTATCTGGGCCAGTCCGTTTCCGAGGCCGTCATCACCGTTCCCGCCTACTTCACCGACTCTCAGCGTCAGGCCACCAAGGACGCCGGCAAGATCGCGGGCCTGGACGTCAAGCGTATCATCAACGAGCCTACCGCGGCCGCTCTGGCCTACGGTGTGGATAAGGAGCAGGCACAGAAGATCATGGTCTACGACCTGGGCGGCGGCACCTTCGATGTGTCCATCCTGGAGATCGACGACGGCGTGATCGAGGTGCTGGCCACCGCCGGCAACAACCGTCTGGGCGGCGACGACTTCGACCAGTGCATCATGAAGTATCTGGTCAGCGAGTTCAAGCGTACCGACGGCATCGACCTGAGCGGCGACAAGGTTGCCATGCAGCGCCTGAAGGAGGCCGCCGAGAAGGCCAAGATCGAGCTGTCCGGCGTTACCAGCAGCAACATCAACCTGCCCTATATCACCGCCGACGCCACCGGCCCCAAGCATCTGGACGTCACCCTGACCCGCGCCAAGTTCAACGAGCTGACCGGCCATCTGGTGGACGCCACCATGGGCCCCGTGCGTCAGGCCATGTCCGACGCCGGTCTGAAGCCCTCCGACCTGGCCAAGGTGCTGATGGTGGGCGGCTCCAGCCGTATCCCCGCCGTTGTGGAGGCCGTGAAGAACTTCACCGGCTCCGAGCCCTTCAAGGGCATCAACCCCGATGAGTGCGTGGCTATGGGCGCTGCCCTGCAGGCCGGCGTGCTGACCGGCGACGTCAAGGGCCTGCTGCTGCTGGACGTCACCCCCTTGTCTCTGGGTATTGAGACCATGGGCGGCGTGTGCACCCGCCTGATCGAGCGCAACACCACCATCCCCGTCAAGAAGAGCCAGATCTTCTCCACCGCCGCCGACAACCAGACCTCCGTCGAGGTCAACGTCCTGCAGGGCGAGCGTGAGATGGCCGCCGCCAACAAGAGCCTGGGCCGCTTCCATCTGGACGGCATCGCTCCGGCCCGCCGCGGCGTGCCTCAGATCGAGGTCACCTTTGATATCGACGCCAACGGCATCGTCAACGTCAGCGCCAAGGATCTGGGCACCGGCAACGCTCAGCACATCACCATCACCTCCTCCTCCAACATGTCCAAGGAGGACATTGAGAAGGCCGTCAAGGAGGCCGAGCAGTATGCCGCCGAGGACGCCAAGATCAAGGAGAAGGTGGAAGTCCGCAATCAGGCCGACCAGATGGTCTATCAGGCGGAAAAGACCCTGTCCGAAGTGGGCGACAAGGTTCCCGAAAGCGAGAAGGAGCCCATCAAGGCCGGTATCGAAAAGCTGAAGGAGACCCTGAAGGGCGAGGATACCGACGCCATCAAGGCCGCTACCGAGGAGCTGACCCAGCTCTTCTATAAGATGAGCGAGAAGCTGTACCAGCAGCAGGCGCCTCAGGGCGATCCCAACATGGGCGGCCAGCAGTCCGGCGGAGACCCCAACGGCGGCCAGCAGTACTACGACGCCGACTACAAAGTAGTCGATGACGACGATCAGAACAAGTAAGTAATGTATCCCGCAATAAGGGGCAGGGTGACCTGTCCCTTGTTGCGGCGTTTAGGAAAAGCGCGTCTCTTGTGTCAATACGTCGTTGCCGCGGCTTGTTTTTGCACAGGAGCTACCGCTTTTGAATGTAGGGGGGCGGCGTCCCCGACGCCCCGGAGGGAGTCTGCCGGTCATGCGGCACGCGGGCAATAACTTCAAAAAGGAGCGGGCATGACGGAGTTCTTTGTCGCACTGTTTGCAATACTGTGGGTCGATGTGGTATACCGCGACTGTGCCGCATCGGCACGGGATTGGAAGCACAGCAAAAGCTATTGCCGCCAGCGCTGCGCAGAGACGCCGCGCTGGCAGAGACTGCTGGGGCTTTACCCCAACGGAGACTGTAAGGCCCCGTACCATCTGCGAAAATACCAGCGTTTACGGCGGCTGAATCTGATACTTGCCGTTCCGCTTCTGCTGCTGTGCTACATTCTGCCCCTGTGGATTGCTTCGTGCAGCGCTTTTGTCTACATGACGGCGATGATGGTTCCCGGCATGGCAGATGACATTCATATGAGGCGGGTGAGCAAATGCTGGTTCGGTCGTGCCCACCAGTATGTGGATTACAGCACATTCCCACGTCCCTGAATTCCCGATAGAGTGAGAGGTCAATTTATGGCTCAGGAAAAACGAGATTATTACGAGGTCCTCGGCGTCAGCAAGGGCGCGTCGGAGGACGAGATCAAAAAAGCATATAAAAAGCTGGCCCGCAAGTACCACCCGGACATGAACCCCGGCGACAAGGAGGCCGAGGAGAAGTTCAAGGAGGTCAACGAGGCCAACGAGGTACTGTCCGATCCCGATAAGAAGGCCCGGTACGACCAGTTTGGCTTTGCGGGCGTGGATCCCAGCTATGGCGCAGGTGCAGGCGGCCCCGGATGGGGCGACGGCGCGGCGGGCTTCGACTTCGGCGATCTGGGCGACATTTTCGGCAGCTTCTTCGGTGGCGGCTTCGGCGGAGCGCAGCGGCGCAACCCCAACGCACCCCAGCGGGGCGAGAGCATCCGCGCCGCCGTCACCGTCACCTTTACCGAGGCGGCCTTCGGCTGCGAGAAGGAGATCACCGTGGAGCGCAGCGAGCAGTGCCCCACCTGTAAGGGCAACGGCTGCGCCGCAGGTACCACCCCGGAGGTATGCCCCACCTGCCACGGCAGCGGCAGCGTCCAGACCCGGCGGCAGACGCCCATGGGCGTGTTCGCCTCCACATCCCCCTGCTCCAAGTGCGGCGGCACCGGCCGGATCATCCATCAGCCCTGCCCCGACTGTCACGGTCAGGGCCGCATCCGCAAGCGCCGCTCCATCAAGGTCAACATCCCCGCCGGTATCGACGACGGCCAGACCATCTCCCTGCGGGGTCAGGGCCACGCCGGAAAGAACGGCGGCCCCAGCGGCGACCTGCTGATCACCGTGATGGTGCAGCCCCATGAGATCTTCCGCCGGGAGGGTACCTCCGTGTTCTGTGAGGCGCCCATCACCTACGCCCAGGCAGTGCTGGGCGGCACGCTGGAGATCCCCACCATCGACGGCAAGGTGAAGTACGACATCCCCGAGGGCACCCAGACCGGCAGCGTGTTCCGCCTGCGGGGCAAGGGCATCCCCGTCCTCAACGGCCGGGGGCGCGGCGACCAGTACGTCACCGTCACTATCGAGACGCCGAAAAATCTGAACAAGGAGCAAAAGGAAGCGCTGAAGAAGTTCAGCGATCTGCTGGGCGAGAGCAACTACGAAAAGCGGAAGAGCTTCTTTAAGAAACACTGATGTATCTGGCTGATTATCATATACACTCCTCCTGCTCGCCGGACGGCCACCTGACCATGGCGGACATGGCCCGGCAGGGCATCGCCCGGGGGCTGGATGAGATCTGCTTCACCGACCATGTGGACACCATCGAATGGGGCAGCACCCATCTGCGCACCGACTGCTGCGACTGGGAGAAGGCCCGGAAGCAGTACGGGGAGGCGTCGGCCCTGTACGGTGACCGTATCCGGCTGAAGCTGGGCGCGGAGCTGGGCGAGGCGTACCTGGGCTTCGACTGCGCCGAAAAGCAGATGGCCGCCGCGCCGCCGCTGGATTTCGTCATCGGCTCCGTCCATATGACCCGCGACGAAAACGGTTGGTTCGACCTGTTTTACATCGACGGCGACCGTGACGACGCCTATTACCACGCCGTTATCGACGCCTATCTAGAGGAGGAGCTGAAGCTGGCCAAATGGGGCCGGTTCAGCGTGCTGGGCCATCTGACCCTGCCGGTGCGCTGCATCAACGAGATGCGGCATAAGAACATCTCCTTCCGGCCCCATATGGCCCAGATCGAGGAGATCCTCCGCACCATCATCCCCAAAGGCATCGGCATCGAGTGCAACACCAACCGGGGCAATACCCCGCTGCCGGACGCCGACGTGCTGACGCTGTACCGCCAATTAGGCGGCGAGATCATCACCCTCGGCTCCGACGCCCATGCGGCGGAGCATCTGGGCTGCGCCATCGAAGCGCGGCAGGAGCTGCTGCGGCAGTGCGGCTTCCGCTATTTTGCCGTCTTTGACCGCATGGAACCTACCTTCCGGACACTCTGAAAAAACATATACCAAAACCATCAGGAGGAACATCATCATGAAAATTGCCATCGGCTGTGACCACGGCGGCTACCTGCTGAAGCAGGACATTCTCATCTGGCTGGAGGAGCACGACTACGAGTTCGAGGATTTCGGCTGCTACAACACCGAAAGCGTGGATTATCCCGTGTACGCCGAAAAGGTGGCCCGTGCCGTGGCCAATGGCGAATGTGACAAGGGTATCGTCATCTGCACCACCGGCATCGGCGTGTCCATGGCCGCCAACAAGGTCAAGGGTATCCGCTGTGCCCTGTGCGGCGACAGTTACAGCGCCGAAATGACCCGCCGCCACAACAACGCCAACGTGCTGGCCATGGGCGCCGGTATCATCGGCCCCAACATGGCCAAAAAGATCACCGAGGTGTTCCTGACCACCGAGTTCGAGGGCGGCCGCCACGCCCGCCGCGTGGGCCTGCTGGACGATATCCAGCCCTGACCATGACCAAGGGGTATCATAACTATCGCGGCCGGGGCCGTAAGCGCCGCCAGCAGATCGCGCTGGCCGCGGTGCTGGTGGTGGTGATCCTGGCGGCTGCGGCGTATCTGGTGATCCAGAACTACATCGTCTATGACGACGCGGGCAAGGCCCATATCGAGTGGCCCTTCCAGAAGGAGCCGCAGCAGGATACGCAGGAGCCGGGCGTGCCGGACAACGATGTGAACATCGACTATGTGGACACCGGCTACGCGCCCCATCTGGAGCCGCTCCACGCCCAGATGCTGAATACCAACGTCCTGCGGCAGGATCCCCAGACGGTGCTGGACAGCCTGACGGAGAGCGCCTTCGCCGTGGAGACCAAGCGGGTCAACGGCGCCATCACCTATACCACGGCGGTGGAGGTGCCGCAGCAGGTGGACGTGGCGCAGTATGACACCATGGCCAACCTGCAGACGCTGCTGGCAGGCGATGCCTATTCCATCGCCCGCATGTCCGTGTTCTGCGACAGCTACTTTGTCCGGGCCTATCCCGACGCGGCCATATGCGTGGAAAGCGGCAGCTTCTGGTACGACGCCGCCAGCATGGCCTGGCTGGACCCCAGCAATCCCCAAGTGCTGGTATATATCACCACCCTGTGCCAGGAGTATGCCCAGCTGGGCTTTGACGAGATCGCCCTGGACTACTTCAGCTATCCCACCACCGGGCGGCTGGACTCCATCGCCGGACTGGAGGGCGTGGATAAGGTGCAGGTGCTGACGGACTTTGTCCAGAGCCTGCGGGCCAACCTGCCGGACGGCGTGAAGCTGAGCATCGTCCTGCGCAGCGAGCCCTCCGCCGACTTCGGCCTGTCGCCGGAGCTGCTGGCCCAGAACTTCGACCGCATCTATCTGGAAGCCGGCGTGGATGCCGCGGCGTTGCGGCAGCAGCTGCCGGAGAAATTCGATGCCGATACCCGCCTTGTGCCCATCGTGGCCGTACCGGCGGAGACCGGCAGCTATGTCGTAAAAGGATAACAGGCAAAAAGGCCGTCCGGTTTGGCCGGGCGGCCTTTTGTATCCTGTGTGTTGACAACGGCGCAAGCGGCTGTTCTTGCGATTGCCGCAACGGTGCTGGCGTTCATCTTCATCGTGCCGGAAAAGCGCCGTGAGAAAATGAATGCCTTTGGCAGATTCCTGCAAGACCTTTGCAGCTTCAAGTTTCTTGTGGTGGAAAAGATCCTGCAGGCGCTGTACATCTTCTCTACGGCTTTCATTGTCCTCTACGGTGTGATGCAGCTGTTCAATATCCAGAGAGATTACTGGAGCGGCGGTGTCAAATGGATGGGCGGCATGGGACTGCTGTACATCGTTCTGGGTCCCATTGTCGTTCGCCTCAGCTATGAGCTGCTGATGATGGTGGTTCTGCTGGTGAAGAATGTGATCGCCATCAACCATAAGCTGGCCGATCAGACCGGAAGAGCCGCCGGTGATGTGTTTGCCACGCCCGACGTGCAGGAGCTGAAGGTCGCCGTCCTCCAGCGCAAGACGCAGGCTCCGGCACAGGAGCCGGTGCAGGCGGCATGGGCCCCGGTGCAGTCTCCCATGCAGGAGCCGATGCAAGCCCCGGTGCAGTCTCCCATGCAGGAGCCAATACAGGCCCCGGTGCAGCCTCCCATGCAGGAGCCAATGCAGGCCTCGGTGCAGCCTCCCATGCAGGAGCCGATGCAAGCCCCGGTACAGCCCGCCCTTTTCTGCAAAGAGTGCGGCGCCAGATTGGAAAATGGCGTCTGCCCCCGCTGCGGCACTCCTGCCCAGCAGTAAAATGCCCTATACAAAAAGATGCCGTCCGGCTTTCGACCGGACGGCATCTTTACTTTATAGAAGCTCATCTGCCAGTGCGTCCAGCTGCGCCTTGTTCTCCTCCGTCATGGCAGAGCGAATGGTCACCGTGCTGCCCAGCGTCACGTTCTTGCAGCCCTCCAGCAGCTTCTTCATCTCCTTGGCAGCGGCAGGCGCCCACGAGCCGTTTTCGATGAACGCCACCTGACGGTTCTGATAGTTCCGCTCGGTCAGGTGCTGGATGAACTCCCGCATGGCCGGGAACAGGAAGCCGTTATAGGTGGGCGCGGCCACCACCAGCTTGCCGTAGCGGAAGGCGTCCTCCACCGCCTCGGCCCAGTCCTCCCGCTGCACGCAGGTCAGCGCCACCTTGGGGCAGCCCTTTTCCTTCAGCTTTTCGGCCAGCAGCTGTGCCGCCTTCTCCGTGTTGCCGTATACGGAGGCGTAGGCGATCATCACGCCCTCGCTCTCCACGCCGTAGCCCGACCAGATGTCGTACAGCCGCAGGGCCTCCGCCAGCGCCTCGCCGGTCAGCACCGGGCCGTGAAGGGGGCAGACCGTCTGAATGTCCACCGTCGCGGCCTTTTTCAGCAGCGCCTGCACCTGGGCGCCGAACTTGCCCACGATGCCGAAGTAGTAGCGCCGCGCCTCGCAGGCCCAGCCCTCGGGATCCTCCACATCCAGCGCGCCGAACTTGCCCAGTCCGTCGGCGGAGAACAGCACCTTGTCCGTGCCGTCATAGGTGACGATCACCTCCGGCCAGTGTACCATGGGGGCCGTCAGGAAGGTGAGGGTGTGGCGGCCCAGCGCCAGCGTGTCGCCCTCGCCCACCACCAGGCGGCGGTCGGCGTAGTCGCTGCCGTAGAACTGCTTCATCATCCGGAACGCCGCCTGAGAGGCCACCACCACGGCGGTGGGGTAGGCGTCCATAAAGCGCACGATGTTGGCGCTGTGATCCGGCTCCATGTGCTGCACCACCAGATAGTCCGGCGTGCGGCCACCCAGTGCCGCCGTCAGGCTGTCCATCCACTCCTTGCCGAAATGAGCGTCCACCGTGTCCATCACGGCGATCTTCTCGTCCAGAATGACGTAGGAGTTGTAGGCCATGCCCAGCGGCACGTCGTACTGCCCCTCAAACAGTGTCACCTGATGGTCGTTGACGCCGATATACCGGATATCGTTGCTGATAAACATGAGAAATGACCTCCTTTTCAATAAGGGAAAAGGCGCCCGGCAGCGAAAGCCGCCAGGCGTCCTTAGAGAATACGCTGTTTGTTACGCCTCGGTGGGACGGGGACGGCGATACTCCTGTGCCTTCTCCTCGCCGCGCAGGACACGCAGCGCGCCCTGTGCCAGAGCCAGCAGCTCGTCCTCGCCGGGATACACGGTGACGGGCGCGATCCAGTCCACCATTTCGCTGATGGCGTCCACGGTCTCCTTGCCGTAGGCGATGCCGCCGGTCAGGATGATCTGATCCACCTTGCCCTTCATGACAGCGGCCATGGAACCCACTTCCTTGGCGATCTGATAGTGGAAGGCCTCCACCACGCCGGCGATCTTCTTGTCGTTCTTGGCCTCGGCCAGCAGATAGCGCATGTCGTTGGAGCCGGTGTAGGCCACCAGACCGCCGCGGCCGGACAGCATACGCTTCAGCTCAGCCTCGGTATACTGGCCGGAGCAGCACAGCTTCACCAGCTGGCCGGTGGGCAGGGAACCGGAGCGCTCGGGGGAGAAGGGGCCGTCGCCGTCCAGGGCATTCTGGGTATCGATGACGCTGCCGTGGCAGTGCGCGCCGATGGAGACGCCGCCGCCCAGATGGCAGACGATCAGGTTCAGATCCTCGTATTTCTTGCCGTTTTCCTTGGCATAGCGCTTGGCCACGGCCTTCTGGTTCAGGGCGTGGAAAATGCTGACGCGCTGGAACAGGGGATGGCCGGCATAGCGGGCCACATCGGTCAGCTCGTCCACCACCACGGGGTCAACGATGTAGGAGGGGATGCCCAGGGAATCACCGATCTCGCGGGCGATGATGCCGCCCAGGTTGGAGGCATGCTGGCCCTGCACGCCGATGGTGCAGTCGTTCACCAGATTGTCGTTGACGGCGTAGGTGCCGCCGCGGATGGGACGCAGCAGACCGCCGCGACCGGAAACGGCATCCAGTGTGTTGATATCGAAATTCTCTTCCCGCAGGGCCTTCAGCACCAGCTGGCAGCGCCAGTCCTTCTGGGCGGGGATGGAGTTAAACTGGGCGATATCCTCGGCGCTGTGACGCAGGGTCTTGTCAAACAGCAGGGTCTCGTCCTCATAGACACCGATCTTGGTGGAAGTGGAACCGGGATTGATAACAAGGATCTTGAAAGACATTTTTTGTTCCTCCTGTGTGTATGGTAATTCGCCACCATAAAAAATTTCCAACCCACATTATACAAAACTTTTCTTCCGCTGTAAAGCGTGAATTTACACAGAAAACCGCTGTAACGGTTGACAAACTCTACATTTTGGAGTATGATACCCCAAAATGCATAAAATGCAAAGAAAAAGCGATGAAAGAGAGAGTAACCGGCAGATACCGCCACAAGAGAGCCCGGAAAGGTGAAAGCGGGCGCGGAGGAAACCGGCGAACATGACTCCGGAGCTGTCCGGCCGAGCGAAAAACCGTCAGGCCGGAACGGGAGAGCGCCCGTTAAAGCGCGGGAGTGTGCTGGCACTCCATGAGGCCGCGGCCGCAGGGCCGGGGCGAAGCAAGGTGGTACCGCGACCGGTTCAAGTCGCCCTTAGCATGACGCTAGGGGTGTTTTATATTTTCAGGAAAAACAGGAAAAATAATTTTAAGCCGTCCTTCCATTCGGGGCGGCGGAAAAGGAGAGATATCCCATGGAAAAGAAAAAGTTCTATATCACCACACCCATTTACTACCCCTCTGACAAGCTGCACATCGGCCACAGCTACTGCACCGTGGCCACCGACGCCATCGCCCGCTATAAGCGCCTGCAGGGCTATGACGTCATGTTCCTGACCGGCACCGACGAGCATGGCCAGAAGATCGAGACCAAGGCCGAGGAAGCCGGTATGACTCCCCAGGCCTTCGTGGACCGCATCGTGGACGGCCCTCGCGGCGTCCGTGACCTGTGGAAGCTGATGAACATCTCCAACGACCGCTTCATCCGCACCACCGACGACTACCACTGCGAGGCCGTGCAGAAGATCTTCAAGAAAATGTACGAAAACGGCGATATCTACAAGGGCGCCTATAAGGGCAAGTACTGCACCCCCTGCGAAAGCTTCTGGACCGAGAGCCAGCTGGTGGACGGCAAGTGCCCCGACTGTGGCCGCGAGGTTCACGACGCCGAGGAGGAGGCCTACTTCTTCCGTCTGAGCGAGTACGCCGATAAGGTGCAGCACCTGCTGGAGGACACCGATTTCCTGCAGCCCCGTACCCGCGTCAATGAGATGGTCAACAACTTCATCAAGCCCGGTCTGGAGGATCTGTGCGTTTCCCGTACCAGCTTCAACTGGGGCATTCCCGTGGACTTCGACCCCGGCCACGTGGTGTACGTGTGGGTGGACGCCCTGTTCAACTACGCCACCGCCCTGGGCCTGTATAACGACAAGTATCACGATTTCGACCGCTATTGGCCCGCCGATTATCACATCGTGGGCAAGGAGATCGTCCGCTTCCACTCCATCATTTGGCCCGCCATGCTGATGAGCATGGGTCTGCCCCTGCCCAAGCATGTGTACGGCCACGGCTGGCTGGTGATCGACGGCGGCAAGATGTCCAAGTCCAAGGGCAACGTGGTGGACCCCTACGCCCTGTCCGAGATGTTCGGCGTGGACGCCCTGCGCTTCTTCCTGCTGCGTACCTTCCCCTTCGGCTCCGACGGTAACTTCTCCAACGAGCTGCTGATCTCCACCATCAACACCGACCTGGCCAACAAGCTGGGCAATCTGGTCAGCCGCACCACCGGCATGGTGGAGAAGTACTTCGGCGGCAAGCTGCCCGCCGACCGTGAGGACGCTCCCGAGGACTGCGACCTGAAAAAGACCGTCTGCGGTCTCCGCGACCGCTACGAGGCCGAGATGGAGAAGCTGCAGCTCCAGAACGGTTTGGACGAGGTGTTCAAGGTCATCGACCGCGCTAACAAGTATATCGACGAGACCGCGCCCTGGGTGCTGGGCAAGGACGAGAGCAAGCGCGCCCGTCTGGCCACCGTCCTCTATAACCTGCTGGAGACCATCCGCGTCTGCACCACCCTGCTGACCCCCGTGATGCCGGAGAGCTGCGACAAGATCTTTGTGAAGATCGGCGCTTCCGCCGAGGATCACACCTGGGAGAAGGCCAACGCCTGGGGCACTCTGTCCGCCGAGGTGCAGGTGGCCAAGGGCGAGAACCTGTTCCCCCGCGTGGACACCGAGAAGGCGCTGGCGGAGCTAAACGCCATGCAGGAGGCCCAGAAGAAGGCCGCCCTGCCCGCCATCGAGCTGGAGCCCTATGTGGAGCAGGAGGTGGACTTTGACACCTTCCTGAAGTCCGATTTCCGGGCCGTGAAGATCAAGAACTGCGAAGCGGTGAAGAAGTCCGACAAGCTGCTGAAGTTCACGCTGGATGACGGCAGCGGCACTGACCGCATCATCGTCTCCGGCATCCACCACTACTATGAGCCGGAGCAGCTGATCGGCAAGACCGTCATGGCCATCCTGAACCTGCCGCCCCGGAAGATGATGGGCATCCCCAGCAACGGCATGCTGATCTCCGCCGTCCACAAGGAGAAGGGCGAGGAGAAGGTAAACCTGATGATCATTGATGACAGTGTCCCCGCCGGTGCCAAGCTCTGCTAACTTCGTCAAACCCTAAACTTATATGGACAATCACGCTCCTTTGCGCTACAATAGGCGCAAAGGAGCGTGATTTTAAATGTTGACCCTATATGTGAAGTACACCGCCAAGCCCGGCTGCCGGGAGAACTACGTCCGCGACATCGTGTCCGAGGGCATCCTGACCACCATCCGGGCTGAGGAGGGCTGCATCCGCTATGACTACTATTTCTCCGCCCAGGAGGAGAACGTGGTGCTGCTGATCGAGCAGTGGGAGACCGAGGAGCACCAGCGCGTCCACATGCAGCAGCCCCACATGACCCGCCTGCGTGAGCTGAAGGCCCAGTACATCGACGATACCGAGATGGGCAAGGTACAGCTGGTATGACGCTGTTTGATACCCACGCCCACTATGACGACGAGGCCTTTGACGCCGACCGTGACGCGGTGCTTTCCGCCTTTGACGGGCTGGTGATCGACCCCGGCTGTACGCTGGCGTCCTCTCAGGCAGCTGTCGATCTGGCGGCCCGGCATCCCCATGTGTACGCCGCCGTGGGCATCCACCCGGAAAACTGCGGCGACTTCGTGCCGGAGCATATGGACGCTCTGCGGCAGCTGGCGCAGCAGCCCAGGGTGGTGGCCATCGGTGAGATCGGCCTTGACTACTACTGGGCGGAGAACCCGCCCCGTGAATTCCAGCAGCAGGTGTTCCGCGCCCAGCTGGCGCTGGCGCTGGCGCTGGAGCTGCCGGTGATCATCCACGACCGGGACGCCCACGGCGACTCGCTGGCCATCGTGAAGGAGTACCCCGCTCTCCGGGGCGTGTTCCACTGCTATTCCGGCAGCGTGGAGATGGCCCGTGAGCTGCTGGCGCTGGGCTGGTATCTGGGCTTCGACGGCCCCGTGACCTATAAGAACGCCCGCAAGACCGTGGAGGTGGCGGAGATGGTGCCGCTCGACCGTATTCTGATCGAGACGGACTCTCCCTATATGTCGCCCGTCCCCATGCGGGGCAAGCGCAACGACTCCCGCAATGTGTGCTACATTGCCGAGAAGCTGGCCCAGATCAAGGGCATGACCACGGAGGAAATGGCCCGCCTGACCATGGAGAACGGGAAAAGGTTATTCGGCATCAAATAAAAGAGAAAAGTGAAGAGAGAAGAGCGAAGCGTTGTGGTGTGCCGCTGCGCGGCACATATTGGGATCATGCCGCCGCAGGCGGCATACCGCAGTTCTTCACTCTTCTCTTTTCTCTCTTCACTGAGGAATGAGACGGATCGTCTCATTCCTCTTTTATTTCCTGCAAATACTTGTACAGTGTGGGCTGGGCGATGTGCAGCAGCTCGCACACGGTGCCCACCGCGCCCCGTGCGCCGAAGATGCCCTTGTCGTTCAGCCGCTTGATGAGCCGCAGCTTGGCCTCCTTGCTGTCGATGTCGGCGGGCTTCAGCCGTGCGATCTCACCCAGGATCATCTTCATCACCACATCGTCCAGTGTGTCCTGCTCCGGCTGCACCCGGGCCACCGTGGGCCGGTCGCCGATAAAGGCGTCCAGCATCTGCTGCAGATTCACATAGGCGCTGATGTCCTGATTCACGCACAGCACATAGTCCAGCCGTCCGTCCTCGTCCCGGAAGAACAGCGACGAGGAGCGCAGCGGCGTACCCTTCCGGCTGAAGCTCTTGTACCCCGTGGTGTAGTCGAAGCCCTCCGCCGCCCGCTGCCGGGCCACCATCTCCATGGCGGGCAGCAGATCCTGCTGGCCCACCTCCCGTCCGGTGATGTGTCCCTGCGCGATCCAGATGATGAAGCCCTCTCGGTCGTGGAGCACCACCTCCGTCTCCGGCCCCATCACATGGGTGAGGAAATCGCAGAATTTGATCAAAAGTTTCTCCCGTTCCATGGCGCTGCCCGCCTTTCCAGATAAGATTTTATCTAAATTCTACACGCGGTTGACAAGGATTGCAAGACGTGTTACACTCCAAATTGTAGAAAATTTTTATATGCATAGATAATTTTTACATACCGAGGTGAATACCATGGCATGGGAAGGGCTGCTGCGGCAGCGGAATATCGTCTTTCTGGGGGAAGCCGGATGCGGAAAATCCGAGCTTGCCGTCCATCTGGCGCTGGAGCTGGCAGGGCAGGGGAGAGAGGTGCACTTCTTCGACCTTGACCAGACCAAGCCCCTGATGCGCTCCCGTGACGCGGAGAGCCTGCTGGAGAGGGCAGGCGTCACCGTTCACTTTCAACAGCAGTGCGCCGACGCGCCCATACAGGTGGGCGGCCTGATCCCCCTGCTGCTGGACGGGGAAAAGACCGTCATTCTGGACGTAGGCGGCAACGACACCGGCGCGAAGCTCATCGGCGGCTATGCCCACCTGCTGAAAACCGCCGACGTGTGGTTCGTGGTGAATCCCTACCGCCCGTGGTCGGCCACAACGGAGCATATCGACGGCACACTGTCCGCCATTCTGCGGGCCTCCCGCTTGAAAATGCCCCGCTTTCTGTTGAACCCCAATCTGGGCGGCGACACCACGCTGGCGGAGTATCTGGACGGCATCCGGCAGGGGCTGGAGCTGCTAAGCCCCTACGTCTCCGTAGAGGCCGCCGCCGTGCCCGCCACGCTGTATGAACAGGCGAAAGGGGAGACGCCCCTGCCCCTGATCCCCATCACATCCCATATATCCGTCCCGGAAGCGGGACTTGAGTGAGTGACATCAGTAAATTGAAGGAGGAAACACTATGCCGCAAGTCACCATCCGCGCGGAGAGCTGCAAAAGCTGCGGCTACTGCGTGAAGTTCTGTCCCAAGGGCGTGCTGGCCGTGGGACACGACGTGAACTCCAAGGGCTACCCCTACGTCACGGCGGCCCATCCGGAGAACTGCATCGGCTGCGCCATCTGCGGCCGCATGTGTCCCGACGCCGCCATCGAAGTGTATAAGTAAGGAGGGAAGAACATGGCAAGAGTATTCATGAAGGGCACCGAGGCCATTGCCGAGGCTGCGGTGCGCAGCGGCTGCCGGTTCTTCGCCGGCTATCCCATCACCCCCCAGAACGAGATCCCCGAATATCTGGCCCGCCGCATGCCGGAGGTAGGCGGCACGTTCGTGCAGGGCGAGAGCGAGGTGGCCTCCATCAACATGGTCTACGGCTCCGCCGGTACGGGCACACGGGCCATGACCAGCTCCAGCTCCTGCGGCATCAGCCTCATGAGCGAGGGCATCAGCTTCTGCGCCAGCGCGCGGCTGCCCATGGTGTACGTCAACGTGCAGCGGGGTGGCCCCGCCATCGGCACCATCCAGCCCGCCCAGCAGGACTATACCCAGGCCACCAAGGCCAGCGGCAACGGCGGCTTCCGCATGATGGTGTTCTCTCCCGCCACGGTGCAGGAGGCGGTGGACATGACCTACGCCGCCTTCGACTATGCCCAGCGGGATCATAACCCCGTCCTCATCCTTACCGACGGCGTCATGGGCACCATCATGGAGCCGGTGGAGCTGCCGGAGATGCGCTCCGCCGAGGAGGTCAAGGCCCTGAAGGACGCCCTGCGTGCCACCTCCGCCGTGGGCCACGACTCCACCAGGGAGCCCCGCGGCATCGTGGCGGCGGGCCGCTGGTCCACCAAGGATCAGGAGCAGGCCTGCCGGGAGATGGAGGCCCTGTACGAAAGCTGGAAAAAGGATGTGCAGGTGGAGACCCTGTTCCTGGAGGACGCGGAGATCGTTCTGACCGGCTACGGCATCTGCGGCCGTATCGCCCGCAGCGCGGTGAAGCTGCTGCGTGCCGAGGGCTATAAGGTGGGCTTTATCCGCCCCAAGACCCTCAGTCCCTTCCCCTACGATACCTACGCCGGTCTGGACTTTGGCCGGGTGAAGGCCATTCTGGATGTGGAGATGTCCATTCCCGCCCAGATGGTCAACGATGTGAAGCTGGCGGTCATGGATCGCTGCCCCATCCACACCTGTCTCCACGCAGGCGGCGAGATCATGGGCCGCGACGAGGTCATTCAGGCAGCCAAGGCGCTGCTGGAACGCTGAAAGGAGGCGCCGGAATATGGAAAAAGTCTACGCGAGAACGAAAGGCATCAAGGCCGACATGGTGTCCGGCTTCTGCCCCGGCTGCATGCACTCCACCATCATCAAGCTGATCGGTGAGGTGCTGGAGGAGATGAACCTGCTGGACAAGGCCGCCTGCGCCGTGGGCGTGGGCTGCTGCGGCCTGCATATGGATTACATCACCTACGACTACCTGCTGGCGGCTCACGGCCGCGCCTGCGCGGTAGCCACCGGCGCCAAGCGCAGCAATCCCGAGTCGCTGGTGTTCACCTATCAGGGCGACGGCGATCTGGCATCCATCGGTCTGGCCGAGACCATGTCCGCCGCCAACCGGGGCGAGAATTTCTCCGTCATCTTCGTCAACAACGGCATCTACGGCATGACCGGCGGCCAGATGGCTCCGACGACGCTGGTGGGCATGAAGGCCACCACCGCGCCCAAGGGCCGTGACCCCAAGGAGCACGGCTACCCTATGCACATGTGCGAAATTCTCAATCAGCTGACGGCCCCCTACTATCTGGAGCGCACCAGCTGCAACACCCCTGCCAACGTGGCAAAGACCAAGGCGGCTATCAAGAAGGCCTTCCAGAACCAGCTGGACGGCAAGGGCTTCTCCATGGTGGAGATCGTCACCAGCTGTCCCACCAACTGGGGCCTTGACCCGCTGGAGTCGTTGGCTTTTCTGGAGCAGAACATGCTGAAGGAATTCCCTCTGGGCGTGATCCGGGATAAGAGCAAGGAGGAGGCGTGAATATGGAACGGAATCTGATGGTGGCCGGCTTCGGCGGACAGGGCGTCATGACGCTGGGCAAGTTCCTGGCGGAAGCCACCTGCGACTCGACGGACAAGAACGTCACCTTTTTCCCCTCCTACGGCGCGGAGCAGCGGGGCGGCACGGCCAACTGCTATGTGGTCATTTCTGACGATGACATCGGCGCGCCCCTGGGCGACAGCATGGACGATCTCATCGTCATGAACGATCCCAGCCTCAACAAATTCCTCTATAAGCTTGTTCCCGGCGGAACCCTGTTCATCAACAGCTCTATCGTCACCAGCGCCATCACCCGAGAGGATGTGAAGGTGGTCAAAGTCCCCGTCACCGAGATGGCTTTGGAGAT
Source organism: uncultured Oscillospiraceae bacterium (assembly GCA_934565655.1). Taxonomy (GTDB): domain Bacteria; phylum Bacillota; class Clostridia; order Oscillospirales; family Oscillospiraceae; genus Vescimonas. Next base: position 4,201 of record CAKTIE010000007.1, on the reverse strand, counting down.
GGGAAACGCCAAGGTGCTGAACATCATCATGCTGGGCGCTTACGTTGGCTATACGCAAGTTGTTCCCGAGGACGTGGTGTGGCAGACCATCGAGCACAAGCTGGGCAAAAAGCCCAAGCTGCTGCCCCTGAACAGGCAGGCCTTTGAGGCTGGCCTGAAAATCGGCAAAGAAGCCCGGTAAACGGCAAAAATTTTCCTAATACGAAACGGAGCCCTGCGGATGTTTCTCCGTGGGGCTCTTGTGTTTCATTGAATCATTTGGTAAACTGGATGGAGAGAGTGAAAATCCATACAACAAATATGCATTTTTGGAGGGCTTCCCTATGAAACAACTGAACCGCTGGGTCTACGCCATCGTGGGCGTGATCGTGCTGCTGTTCGCCGGTCTCGTGTACGCCTGGAGCGTGCTGAGCACCCCCATCGCCGCCGAGTTCACCAGCTGGACAAAGGCGCAGCTCAGCATGACCTTTACCATCGTCATGATCCTGTTCTGCATCGGCTCGCTGCTGTGCGGCCTGCTGAGCGGTAAGCTCAGCGCCAAGATGTCCGTGCGCATCGGCGCGGTGCTGTTCCTGCTGGGCTTCTTCCTGGCCAGCCGCACCCAGTCCGTGGCCATGCTGTACATCGGCTTCGGCGTGCTGTGCGGCCTCAGCTCCGGCCTTTGCTACAACGCCGTCATGAGCACCATGGTTCGCTGGTTCCCTGACCGTCCCGGCCTGATCTCCGGCGTGTTGCTGATGGGCTTCGGCGGCGGCAGCTTCATCATCGGCAAGCTCTATCAGGCGTGGACGCCCGACTGGATCGGCGGCTGGCGCGTCAGCTTCGTGGTGCTGGGCGTCATCATTTTCGTGGTGCTGGCCATCTGCTCCTTCTTCTTTGTGGCACCCGGCGCGGACTTCGTGGCCCCGGCCGCCAAGGGCGGCAAGACCGCCGTCAAGGCCGCCGGCCATGACCATAAGCCGCTGGAAATGGTGAAAAAGCCCACCTTCTGGCTGTATTACGTCTGGGCCATCGCCGTCAGCGCGGCGGGCCTTGCCCTGATCTCCCAGGCCAGCGGCGTGGTGTGGGAGGCCAGCGCCGGCCAGACCGCCTCCTCCGTGGCCACCATCGTGGGCCTGATCTCCATCTGCAACGCACTGGGCCGCGTGCTGTTCGGCGGCATGTATGATAAGTATGGCCGCAAGGTCTCCATGCAGCTGGTGAACGTGCTGTTCATCATCACCTCCGTGGTGCTGATCCTGGCCCTGAGCACCCGCAGCATCGTGGTGATCATCATCGGCTTCGTGCTGGGCGGCCTGGCCTACTCCGGCGTCACCCCCACCAACTCCGCCTTCTGCCGCGCCTACTTCGGCCCTGCCCACTATCCGGTGAACTTCCCCCTGATCAACAGCAACCTGATCTTCGCCAGCTTCGGCAGCACCATCTCCGGCGCGCTGTTTGACGCCAGCGGCTCCTATAACGCCACCTTCTTCCTGATCATCGGCCTTGCCGCGGCGGGCATCCTGTGCTCGCTGGGCATTTCGGTATGCGATCGGCGTGACAAGAGCGCATCCTGACACCGCACAAGAGCCTCCCTTGTGTAAAGGGAGGTGGCAACGCGAAGCGCTGACGGAGGGATTGTCGTCAACGGTCAACCCCTCAGTCACGGCTTACGCCGCGACAGCTCCCCTTACACAGGGGAGCCATTGAACCGCCCCCAACTCCCGCGCGGCAGCGCGGGAGTTTTTCTCCAAAATCTCCTTTACAAACCGTATAACACCGTGTATAATTTACCCGTTGTATTCAAATACAGAGAAACAGGGTGAGAGAGTAACATGGCAACTGATTTTTCCCGCACGCTGTCCCTGCTGCGGCAGGAGGCGGGCATCTCCCAGCGGAAGGCCGCCGCCGCGCTGGGCATTTCTCAGGCGCTGCTGAGCCATTATGAAAACGGCATTCGCGAGCCGGGCCTTGCCTTCGTGACGAAGGTGTGCGACTTTTACCACGTCTCGGCGGACTATCTGCTGGGCCGCACCGCCAGCCGCGACGGCAGCATCATCGAGGCGGCGGAGCTGTACGATGCCAGCGACGAAAAGGGTACGCTGAAGGGCAGTATTCTGGCCACGCTGCAAAAGAAGCTGGTGGTCAACACCACCGGCGTGCTGTTCGACCTGCTGGGCAAATGCGGCGACCGGACGGCCATCACCGCCGCGGGCGACTATCTCAGCGCGGCGCTCTATACGCTGCTGCGGCACTTCTACCGCCGCGCCGGCGGCAACGAGGACTTTTTTGCCACCGCCGCCGTGGATTTCGACGCCGGAACGGTGGATGCCGCCATGCTGCGCAGCCGCGCCGCCTACCTGCGGGCGCTGTCGTCGGCGGAGCAGCTGCCGGAGCTGACCTCCGACGCCCTGACCGCCGCTCCCGGCCTTGGCCAGAGCACCGCCCAGGTGGTCCACAACGTGGACGAGCTGGCCGGAAAACAGTGAATTTGATCCGCAGGACGGTGTGAACGTAGAGCCCCTGATAGAAAGGCGTAGGGGAGGGGCTCTGCCCCTCCCGCCAATAGATGCATGCGTTTCTTTTCCTGTCATTCCGAGCCAGTGACCGATGTCACTGGTGTGGGAATCTGTGCTTTGACAGTGCGGTGTAAATCAAGATAGATGCTACGGCGGCATAGCCGCCGAGATCGACACTAAAAATATATGCCACCGGCATATTTTCTTAACGTGTCGACCCCAAGGAGGTTACTTTATATGTTTGACCAATCCCATATCCGCAACTTCTCCATCATCGCCCACATCGACCACGGCAAGTCCACGCTGGCGGATCGCCTGCTGGAAAAGTGCAACGCCGTGCCGGAGCGCGAGATGGAAAACCAGCTGCTGGACAACATGGATCTGGAGCGTGAGCGGGGCATCACCATCAAGTCCCGCGCCGTGCAGATCTTCTATAAGGCACAGGACGGCGAGGTCTATGCCCTGAACCTCATCGACACGCCGGGCCATGTGGACTTCAACTACGAGGTCAGCCGCTCTCTGGCCGCCTGCGAGGGTGCGCTGCTGGTGGTGGACGCCACCCAGGGCGTGGAGGCCCAGACGCTGGCCAACACCTATCTGGCCATGGATCACGATCTGGAGATCCTGCCCGTGTTCAACAAGATCGACCTGCCCGCCGCCGATCCCCTGAAGGCCAAGCAGGAGGTGGAGGACATCATCGGCCTGCCCGCGCTGGACGCGCCGGAGATCTCCGCCAAGCTGGGCATCAACATCGACGCCGTGCTGGAGGACGTGGTGAACAACGTCCCCGCCCCCAAGGGCGACCCCAAGGCACCCCTGCGTGCCCTGGTGTTCGACAGCCAGTATGACCCCTATGTGGGCGTGGTGGTGCTGTTCCGCATCATGGAGGGCACCATCCGTAAGGGCCAGACCGTCCGCATGATGGCCAGCGGCGCGGAGTACACCATTCTGGAGTGCGGCTACCTGAAGCCGCTGGGCAATGAGCCTACCGACTGCCTGCAGGCCGGTGAGGTGGGCTATTTCACCGCCAGCATCAAGAACGTGAAGGACACCCGCGTGGGCGACACCATCACCGACGCCGCCGCGCCCGCCGCCGAGCCGCTGCCCGGCTACCGTCCCGCCCAGTCCATGGTCTACTGCGGCATCTATACCGAGGACGGCAGCAAGTACCCCGACCTCCGCGACGCGCTGGAGAAGCTCCAGCTGAACGACGCCTCCCTGACCTTCGAGCCGGAATCCTCCGTGGCGCTGGGCTTCGGCTTCCGCTGCGGTTTCCTGGGCATGCTCCACATGGAGATCATCCAGGAGCGCCTGGAGCGTGAGTTCAACCTTGATCTGGTCACCACCCTGCCCAGCGTCATTTACCACGTCTATAAGTCTGACGGCACCATGGTGAAGGTGGACAATCCCCACAATTACCCCGACCCCGGCAGCATCGAGCATGCCGAGGAGCCGTATGTGAAGGTCTCCATCATCACGCCCCAGGACTTCGTGGGCAACATCATGCCCATGTGTCAGGATCGCCGGGGCGAGTTCAAGGATATGCAGTATCTGGACACCCATCTGGTGGAGCTCCATTACCAGATGCCCCTCAACGAGATCATCTACGACTTCTTTGATACCCTCAAGGCCAACACCAAGGGCTACGCCAGTCTGGACTACGAGCTGTCCGGCTACCGCACCAGCGATCTGGTGAAGGTGGA
>CAKTIE010000006.1 GCA_934565655.1 uncultured Oscillospiraceae bacterium | reverse complement strand
AAGGCTGAGTACACCGATTACTCTTCCATCGATAAGGCTCCCGAAGAGCGCGAGCGTGGTATCACCATCAACACCGCTCACGTCGAGTATGAGACCGAGAAGCGTCACTACGCTCACGTCGACTGCCCGGGCCACGCCGACTATATCAAGAACATGATCACCGGTGCTGCCCAGATGGACGGCGCTATCCTGGTCATCGCTGCCTCCGACGGCCCCATGGCTCAGACTCGTGAGCACCTGCTGCTGGCCCGTCAGGTTAACGTTCCTTCCGTGCTGGTCTTCCTGAACAAGTGCGACCAGGTCGACGATGAGGAGCTGCTGGAGCTGGTCGAGATGGAAGTCCGCGAGCTGCTGGACTTCTACGGCTTCCCTGGCGACGACACCCCCATCATCCGTGGCTCTGCTCTGAACGCTCTGGTTTCCGAGTCCACCGATCCCAACGCTCCCGAGTATGCCTGCATCAAGGAGCTGATGGACGCTGTTGACAGCTGGATCCCCACCCCCGACCGCAAGGAGGATATGCCCTTCCTGATGCCCGTCGAGGACGTGTTCACCATCTCCGGCCGTGGTACCGTTGCTACCGGCCGTGTGGAGCGTGGTAAGCTGAACCTGAACGAGAAGGTCGAGATCGTCGGTCTGTCCGATGAGAAGCGCGAGACCGTCGTTACCGGTATCGAGATGTTCCACAAGCTGCTGGACTACGCTGAGGCCGGCGATAACATCGGCGCCCTGCTGCGTGGTGTTGCCAAGACCGAGATCGAGCGCGGCCAGGTTCTGTCCAAGCCCGGTTCCATCCATCCTCTGACCAAGTTCGTGGGCCAGGTCTACGTTCTGACCAAGGATGAAGGCGGCCGTCATACCCCCTTCTTCAATAACTATCGTCCCCAGTTCTACTTCCGTACCACCGACGTCACCGGCATCATCACCCTGCCCGAAGGCACCGAGATGTGCATGCCCGGCGATAACGTCGACATGAAGGTCGAGCTGATCACCCCCATCGCTATCGAGAAGGGTCTGCGTTTCGCTATCCGTGAGGGCGGCCGTACCGTCGGTTCCGGCGTCGTCATCGAGATCGAGCAGTAATCGAATTTCAATGCAAAAAAGAAAGGCCGAAAGGCCTTTCTTTTTTGCGCGCTTATGCCTTCGGGAACGTCAGATCCGTCTGGAAGCCGCCCTGTCCCGTTGCGATGATGTCGCCGCCGATGATCTGGTCGCCCCACAGGTACAGATTTGCCTGTACGCCCTGTGGAATATCCGGATAATTGGTAACGGTATAGGTATACCGCTTTACGGCCTGCCCGGTGAATTCCCCAAAGGGCAGGCCCTGCTCCTTTTGCAGCTTGGCATAGTCTGCCCACTCGTCCTCCAGCGTTTCCGGCAGCTGGAGATCCAGCGTTTCAATGGGCTGCGGCTTCACCTGCCAGCCCAGTCCCTCCAGATAGGCCACCCGCTCCTCCGGTGTGGCGGCGGTGATGATCTCCGCCTTCTTGCTGCCGCCGAAGCAGCCCGCCAGCAGCAGCGCCGAGCCGATCACCATGCCCAGCGCCAGAGAGAGCAGCGCCATGCGCCGCCGCGTGATATGGATAACACGCATTCCATCAACTCCTTTGTAGATGGTTATTCCCAAGCGGGAAAAAATATGCTATACTGTGCCCAAACGAGCAAGGAGGCGGCTATGGAACGGCTGGATAAAGTGATCGCCAACAGAGGCGCGGCCTCCCGGCGGGAGGTAAAGACGCTGGTGCGGCAGGGACGTGTGCTGGTAGACGGCATCCCCGCCGCGGCGGCGGATATGAAGGTGGACGCGGCCGCGGCGGTCATTACCGTGGACGGCATGGCGCTGGAAAGCGAACGGCATGCCTATCTGCTGCTGCACAAGCCCGCCGGGGTTTTGACGGCCACCGAGGATAAGCGCCAGCCCACGGTGCTGGATCTGATCCCGCCGGAGATGCGCCGCCGGGAGCTTGCGCCGGTGGGACGGCTGGACAAGGATACGGAGGGCCTGCTGCTGCTGACCGATGACGGCGAGCTGACCCACCGCCTGCTGAGCCCCAAATACCATGTGGACAAGGTGTACTATGCCCGCGTGGAGGGCGTACCGGATGCGGCGGATGCGGCGGCCTTTGCCGAAGGGCTGCTGCTGGGCGACGGCCTGCAATGCCTGCCTGCGAAGTTGGAGCCGCTGGGCGGCAGCGAATGTCTCGTGACGCTGCGGGAGGGCAAGTTCCATCAGGTGAAGCGGATGCTGGCCAGCCGTGGGAAGCCTGTGCTGTATCTGAAGCGGCTGGCCATGGGGCCGCTGCGGCTGGAGCCGGAATTGGCGGCTGGACAGTGCCGTTTCCTGACGCCGGAGGAGCTTTCCACGCTGCGAGAGGCCTGCGGCTTGTGATCATATCGACAAAGCGCAAAAAGAATTCTGATCTTTTTTGTGAGAAAGATAAAAAAATGCTTGCAAAACCGTGATTATGACGATATAATATTGGCAACCCCTTGGCAGTTTGCACAAACTGCCCGGCGGCGCTTTGAAGAGAGAGCAGGAGGGCTTGTTATGTCCGGAAGAATTTTCCAGAATGTAGTGCTGCAGTTCAAGGAGACCACCGACCGTACCATCGGCGTCATTGACGCGGAGGGAACCGTTATCGCGTGCAGCGAGCTGACGGGTATCGGCAAGAAGTGGAGCAAATATGTGGAGACCATCCAGCAGGCCGACGGCGAGTGCGTGGCGCTGGAGGGCAAGACGTTCAAGGCCCTGCCCGGCTGGGGCGGCCACTTTGATTACGCCGTGTTTGCCAGCGGCGATGACGGCATCGGCCGCACCGTGTGCGCCATGGCCGCTGTGGCGCTGAACTCCGCCAAGAGCTATTATGAAGAGAAGCACGACAAGGGCTCCTTCATGAAGAACATCATTTCGGACAACATCCTCATCAGCGATATCTACATGCGGGCCAAGGAGCTGCATGTGGCCGCCGAGGTGAACCGCGGCGTGTTTGTGATCCGCCCGGTGGACGACCGGATGGAGTCCGCCCCGCTGGATCTGGTGCAGAGCCTGTTCCCCGACCGGCAGAACGATTTCGTTCTCAGCGTGGGCGAGCAGGATGTGGTGCTGATCCACCAGATGGATAAGAATGCCGGTTCTCCCGAGCTGGAGAAGGTGGCCCTGCGGATCGAAGAGGCCCTGCGCATCGACGGCGAAAGCAGCGTGTTCGTGGGCATCGGCACCATGGCCCAGCATCTGCGTGAGCTGGCCAAGGCCTATAAGGAGGCCCAGATCGCCATTGAGGTGGGCAAGGTGTTCGACACCGAGCGCTATGTGATCAACTATGAGAATCTGGGCATCGGCCGCCTGATCTATCAGCTGCCCACCACCCTGTGCGAGATGTTCCTGCAGGAGGTGTTCAAGAAGAACCCCATCGACGCGCTGGATCAGGAGACGCTGTTCACCATCTACAAGTTCTTCGAGAACAACCTGAACGTGTCCGAGACGGCCCGTAAGCTGTTCGTCCACCGTAATACGCTGGTGTACCGGCTGGAGAAGATCAAGAAGCTGACCGGCCTTGACCTGCGGGAGTTTGACGACGCCATTACCTTCAAGGTAGCGCTGATGGTCAAGAAGTATCTGACCAGCAGAGGGATTGATGCATAAAAAAAGACGGCTTGCGCCGTCTTTTTTTATGCAGTGAAAAGAGAAGAGAGAAAAGTGAAAAGATTTGGTGTGCCGCTGCGCGGCATTTTTTTGTAAATTCCGGGAACATTTTGGCGGCTTTGTACGTCTATACTAATAATGGCAGATTTTGCATGGCGGATTTACCGAAAATTCATGGTTTTCCTGTTGCCATTTGTTGAGGATTTATATATAATGTAACAAGGCGTGGCCTTTTGCCACAAGATGTTGCATTTTGAGAGAATTTGAGGGAGTGCCATGATTCGATTGACGGACGCGGAAAAAACCTACGAGAACGGCACAAAGGCCGTTCGCGGGATCTCATTTCAGATAGATGACGGAGAATTTGTGTTTCTGGTGGGGCCTTCCGGCAGCGGAAAGTCCACCATTATCAAGATACTGACCGGAGAGATCGTGCCCACCGGCGGGCGCGTGATGGTCAACGGCTTTTCCATGAGCCGCATCAAGGAAAAGCAGCTGCCCCTGATGCGCCGCACCATCGGCGTGATCTTCCAGGACTTCCGGCTGATCGCCAGCCGGACGGTGTACGATAATCTGGCGCTGGCCATGCGGGCGGTGGGCGCGTCGCCCCGCGAGATCCGCAGCCGCATCCCCTATGTGCTGGAGCTGGTGGGCCTGAAGGGGAAGGAGAGCAACTACCCCGACGAGCTCAGCGGCGGCGAGCAGCAGCGTGTCTCTGTGGCCCGGGCGCTGGTGAATAACCCCAGCACCATCGTGGCCGACGAGCCCACCGGTAACCTTGACCCGGCCCGTTCGCTGGAGATCATGACGCTGCTGGAGCGCATCAACGCCCTGGGCACTACGGTGATCGTGGTGACCCACGAGCGGGGACTGGTGAACCACTTCAACAAGCGTGTCATTTATCTGGACAGCGGCCGGGTGGCGGGCGATGCCACCGGTACATACGAAGGGGTGGTGGGCCAATGAAAAACTTTGGATATTTCTTCAAGGAAGGCGCCCGCAGCATGTTCTCCCACGGGTTCATGTCCTTTGCTGCTATCGGCGTAACGGTGGCGTGCCTGCTGATCATGGGTACCTTCTCGCTGGTGGCCTATAACGCCAATGTGAATCTGGCGGATCTGCAGAAGGAGAACGCCATGGTGGCCTTTGTGGACGACTCCCTGACGGAGAGTCAGGCCAAGGCATTGCAGAGCAAGCTGGAAAAGGTGGACAACGTGTCCGACTGCACCTTTGTCTCCCGCAAGGAGGCCCGGGACGCCTATGTGGCGGAGTATGACGAGGACGATATGTTCAAGGATCTGGATCCCCAGGTGTTCCGTCACCGTTATGTGATCCACCTGACGAATCCGGATCAGGTCACACAGACCAAGGCGGCAGTGGAAGCCGTGGAGGGCATCGACGAGGTGCGGGCCGACGAGGTGATCTCCGCGGGCTTTGTGACCATCCGGAATGTGGCCGGTGTGATCTCCATTGTGCTGATCGCCATATTGCTGATGGTGTCGCTGTTCATCATTTCCAACACCATCAAGCTGACCACCTTTGACCGGCGGGAGGAGATCGCCATCATGAAGATGGTGGGCGCCACCGACGGGTTCATCCGCTGGCCCTTTGTGTTTGAGGGCCTGCTGCTGGGCCTGTTCGGCGCGGTGATCGCCTTTGGCCTGCAATGGCTGCTGTACAGCGCCATGGCCAACGGCATCAGCACGTCTGACACCATGCAGCTGCTGGAGGTGGTTCCCTTCCGGACCATCTGGCAGCCGGTGGCGGGCATCTTTGCCGCGGCCGGCGTGGTGATCGGCGTGGGCGGCAGTCTGATGGCCATCCGCCGCTTCCTGAAGGTATAACCGGCAAACCACGCGGAGAGGCTCCGCATCAAGGAGGACAGACCATGAAACGAACGACCGGAAAGCGTGCGCTGGCGCTGCTGTGCGCGCTGCTGATGACGGCGGCGCTGCTGCCCGCCATGGCGTATGCCACCACAACGGAGGATAAAAAAAGCAGCTCCGAGGCCGACGCGATCCGCAAGGAGTATAATGACCTGCAGCAGCAGATCAACGACAAGCGGCAGGAAATGAACAATCTGAAGAACGAGCTGGACAAGATCAAGGGACAGAAGGCCAGCACCCAGCAGCAGAAGAATCTGCTGGATCAGCGCAATTCCGCCCTGACGGAGGAGATCACGCTGCTGGAGCAGCAGATCGACATCACCACCCGCAGCATCGCTGCCAACGAGGCACTGGAGGAGCAGCAGACCGAGCTGTTCCACAAGCAGGTGCGGATGGAGGAGGAGCAGGGCACGCTGTCCTACTGGTCGGTGCTGTTCAAGGCCACCAGCTTTTCCGACCTGATCAGCCGCATCGACTTCATCAACGAGATCGCGCGGTATAACAAGAAGGTCATTTCCGACCTGCAGGAGATCCGGCAGGAGCTGGCGGACGACAAGGCAGCGCTGGAGCAGCAGAGCGAGGAGCTGAACGCCTCCAAGCAGGAGCTGGAGGGCCAGATCTCCGAGAGCATGAAGCTGCTGGCGGAGTACATCAAGACCGAGGAAGGCAAGCAGGCGGAGTATGACGCCATCAAGGCCGAGGAGGAAGCGCTGGACGATCTGATGGCGGCGGCGGAGGCCAAGGCCCGTGAGCTGGGCCTGAACGACATCGCGGGCACCGTGGGCGGCTATATCTGGCCCTGCAACGGCATCCGGTGGATCACCTCCATGTTCGGCGGCCGACAGTCCCCTGGCGGCATCGGCAGCACCAACCACAAGGGCGTGGATATTGGCACCCCCATGGGCACGCCGGTGCTGGCGGCCAAATCCGGCACCGTCACTTGGGCCAGCTGGAACGGCGGCTACGGCAACTGCATTATTATCAGTCACGGCAACGGCAACTCCACGCTGTACGGCCATCTCAGCGGCTATAATGTTACCACGGATCAACAGGTGAAGCAGGGACAGGTGATCGGTTATTCCGGCAACACCGGCAATTCCACCGGCCCTCACCTGCACTTCGGCATCATTGAAAACAGTAACTGGATCGATCCCCTGAACTACCTGACCGGCTGGCAGTACTACGGTTAATGTGATTGGATAAACAGCACCTCTGTACCATACACTGGTACAGAGGTGCTGTTTTATGTATGGCTATGTAACGTTGGGGACTGCCGCCGTGTCGCGGCGGCAGATAGCGGGTGTGTGGTTCGCGGCGGCGGCCGTGCCGGAGCGGGGTCTTCTGGCCCGGTATCGCCGCCGCTTCGTGTGGCGGAAGCTGCGCCGCTGGGGCGTAAGGCGCTGTGTCCTGCCGGAAGCGCTGGAGACGGAAGCGGCCCGGTGGGGTATCCTTCCGGTGGAGGTACAGCGACTGCGTCAGGCCTTGCTGCCGCAGCTGCTGGACAGGCAGGGGGACCTGCGGCGGAAAACGGCGGCTCTGCGGGCGGAGCATGTGACGGCGGCGGTGGCGGAGGCGGCCGCGGTGCTGGCCCGGCGGGTGCGGTATCTGTCGCTGGAGGTCGGCAGCGGAGGGGAGGAGCTGGAGCGCCTCCTGTGGGAGCGATTCGGCCTGACCGCCTGCGGGGTGGGACAGGCGGCGGTGACGGTATCCTTCGGCGGCGCGCCGTCGGGCAGCACCATCTGCCTGGGGGAGGACTGCCGCCGCTACCAGAAGCTGACCTACCGCCTGACGGCGGATGAGCCGGAGGAGGAGCTGCCGGAGCAGCTGCTGGCGGTACTTTTTGAGGCTGGAGAGATCAAAAAAGAACAAATTCGCGTAAAAACAATTGAATCCAATGCTTGACAGGGGGACGGAAACTCACTATAATGCAACATGACGTATTGTATTTATATAATAAGTATACCCGATGGCAGCGATCTGCCGGAGGGGATACATTAGAAAGGAACAGGCAGCATGGCAAAAGAATTCAAGATGAGTCAGGCCCGCTACGACGAGCTGAAAAAGGAACTGGATTACAGCAAGACCACCCGCGCCGATGAAGTGGCGGAGCTGATCAAGGAGGCCCGCGGCTTCGGCGATCTGAGCGAAAACAGCGAGTATGACGAGGCCAAAAACGAACAGGGCAAGCTGTACTCCCGCATCGCGGAGCTGGAGGATATCCTGCTGCACGCCGTCATCGTGGATGAGGCGGAAATGGATTCCGACAAGATCTCCATCGGCTGCAAGGTCGTGGTGACCAATCTTGATACACGAAAACAGCTGCCCGCCTATAAGATCGTGGGCTCTCAGGAGGCCGATGTGATGAATCGCGCCATCAGCGAGGATTCTCCTTTCGGCAAGGCCCTGATGGGCCGCAAGGCGGGCGACGAAGTGATCGTGGAGGCGCCCAAGGGCGCGATCCACTACCGTGTGGACAGTATTGAACGATGAACCCCTCGATCAGCGATCGGGGCTGATGAGATAAGGAGGCCGTTATGGCAGAGCAAAATACCAATGTGACCAACACCAACGAACAGCAGGAGCTGGGCGAGCTGCTCCAGATCCGCCGCGACAAGCTGAAGGCATTGCAGGACGAGGGCCGCGATCCCTTCCAGATCACCAAGTTTGACGTGACCCATCACGCCCAGGACATCAAGGATAACTTCGACGCCCTGGAGGGCACTCCCGTCCGAGTGGCGGGCCGCCTGATGAGCAAGCGCGGCATGGGCAAGGTGTCCTTCTGCGACATGCAGGACAAGTCCGGCCGCATCCAGATCTACGCCCGCAAGGACGAGATGGATGAGGATAACTACAACCGCTTCAAGAAGTACGATATCGGTGATATCGTGGGCGTGATCGGAGAGGTGTTCCGCACCCAGCGGGGCGAGATGTCCGTCCGCGCTCATGAGATCATCCTGCTGAGCAAGTCCCTGCGTCCCCTGCCCGAGAAGTTCCACGGCCTGACCGACAAGGAGGTCCGCTATCGCCAGCGCTATGTGGATCTGATCATGAATCCGGAGAGCAAGCGGAACTTCGAGATCCGCAGCAAGTTCGTGTCCTATCTGCGCCGCTATCTGGACTCTCTGGGCTTCATGGAGGTGGAGACCCCCGTGCTGAGTCCCATTGCCGGCGGCGCCAACGCCCGCCCGTTTATTACCCACCACAACGCCCAGGACATCGACATGTATATGCGCATCGCCACCGAGCTGCACCTGAAGCGGCTGATCGTGGGCGGCATGGAGCGCGTGTATGAGGTGGGCCGCATCTTCCGCAACGAGGGCATGGACACCAAGCATAACCCCGAGTTCACCACCTGCGAGCTGTATCAGGCCTATACCAACCTGGACGGCATGATGGATATTCTGGAGGCCATCCTCTCCGGCGCGTGCAAGGAGATCCACGGCGGCTATCAGGTCCAGTGGCTGGGCCACGACATCGACCTGACCCCCGGCTGGCCCCGTGTCACCATGGCCGACGCGGTGAAGAACGTCACCGGCGCTGACTTTATGGCCATTGAGGGCGACGATGACGCCGCCGTGGAGCTGGCCAGGAGCGTGGGCGTGGATATGGACGGCGTGTCCCACACCTGGGGCAACGCCCTGTACGAGGCCTTTGACCAGAAGGTGGAGGAGACGCTGGTGCAGCCCACCTTCATCACCATGTATCCCGTGGAGGTCAGCCCCCTGGCCAAGCGCAGCCCTGCCGACCCGCACCTGACTGAGCGGTATGAGGCGTTCATCTGCGGCTGCGAGATGGGCAACGCCTTCTCCGAGCTGAACGACCCCATCGACCAGTACGAGCGCTTCAAGGCTCAGGCTGAAAAGCGCGCCAACGGCGACGAAGAGGCCGACATGATGGATGACGATTTCGTCATGGCGCTGGAGTACGGTATGCCTCCCACCGGCGGCTTGGGCTTCGGCATCGACCGGTGTAGCATGATGCTGTGCGGCGCGGACACCATCCGCGACGTGATCCTGTTCCCCACCATGAAGCCCTTGGATGCCGACAAGAAGACGGACAAGCCTGCGGCAGCTGCCGAGGCCGCCCCCGCCGCGCCTGCCGCGGAGGAAAAGATCGACTTCTCCAATGTGCAGATCGAGCCGCTGTTTGCCGATCTGGTGGATTTTGACACCTTCTCCAAGTCCGATTTCCGCGCCGTGAAGATCAAGGCGTGCGAGGCTGTGAAGAAGTCCAAGAAGCTCCTGAAGTTCATTCTGGACGACGGCACCGGTACAGACCGCGTGATCCTGAGCGGTATCCACGAGTATTATGAGCCGGAGGAGCTGGTGGGCAAGACCTGCATCGCCATTACCAACCTGCCGCCCAGACCCATGATGGGCATCGACTCCTGTGGTATGCTGATCTCCGCCGTTCACCATGAGAACGGGGAGGAGAAGCTGCATTTGCTGATGGTGGATCCCCACATTCCGGCCGGTGCAAAGCTCTATTGATCGCGCCTGAAGTCGGTTCACATCGTTTTTTAACCCCCGCTGACCCGACAAAGGCTTGTCGGGTCAGCCTTTCCATTCCAACAAAAAGGAGGCGGTCAACATGGAAAAAATCACCAGCCGCGCCAATCCTCTGCTGGTTCGTATGAAAAAGCTGGCCGCTTCCGCCGCCTATCGCCGGGAGCAGGGCGTGTACCTGTGCGACAGTCCCAAGCTGCTGGCGGAGGCGCTGAAATGGCACGCCCCCGTGGGGGAGATCGCCGTCACCGGCGGCACGGTGCTGCCGCCGCTGCCGGCGGGCGTCCGGGTAGTGGAGGTGCCGGAGGACGTGATGGCCTCCATCTCGCCGATGAAGTCCCCCCAGGGCGCGCTGTTCACCGTGGCGCTGCCGGACGGGAAGGCGCCCGAAACGCTGCCCGGCAGCCGCTATATGGTGCTGGACGGCGTGCAGGATCCCGGCAACGTGGGCACCATCCTGCGGACGCTGGACGCCTTCGGCTTCGACGGTCTGCTGCTGCTGGAGGGCTGCGCCGACCCGTGGAGCGTCAAGACAGTACGCTCCTCTATGGGAGCGGTGTTCCGCCGTCCTGTGTGGTGCATGAAGGCGGAGGCGCTGCCGGGCCTGCTGGCACGCAGCGGCCTGCCCCTGTACGGCACGGCGTTGCGGGAAGATACCGAGGATGTCCGCGCCGTATCCCTTGACCGCTGCGCCATCGTCATCGGCAGCGAGGGACAGGGTATCCGCGATACGGTGCTGGATATGTGCCAAAAGACATTGAAGATCCCCATGACGGATCGCTGCGAATCCCTGAACGCGGCCATCGCCGCCGCGGTGTTGCTATGGGAGAGCTATCGGTAACAGGAAAGTGAGGTGCGGGCCATGGCGGCGCTGAAATACTGGCTCTGGCTGACCACGCTGCCGGGCCTGACGGACAGCAGTAAGATGCTGCTGATGGAGCATTTTTCCTCGCCGGAGGACGTATACTATGCCCGCGAGGAAGCGCTGTGGCAGGTGGACGGGCTGAAAAAGGAGCAGGCGGCGCTGCTGGAGAACAAGTCGCTGGCGATGGCAGACCGCGTGTTGGCTGACTGCGCCCGGAAGGATATCTTTATCATCACCATGGCCGACGCCCTGTACCCGGAGCGGCTGCGGAACATCTATCAGCCGCCGCTGCTGCTGTACGGCAAAGGGGCCATGCCCCTCTTTGACGAGGAGGCGGCGGTGGCCGTGGTAGGCACCCGCTCCTGCACGCCCTACGGCATCCACTGCGCCGAAAAGCTGGGCTATGAGCTGACCCAGCAGGGCGGCATGGTGGTGTCCGGCATGGCAAAGGGCGTGGACGCGGCCGCCATGCGGGGCGCGCTGCGGTTCGGCGGCTTTACCTGCGGCGTGCTGGGCGGCGGTGTGGACGTGGTCTATCCGGCGGAGAACCGGCGGCTGTACGAGGATATCGCCGCCACCGGCGTGCTGCTGTCGGAGTATCCGCCTCAGGCGGAGCCGGAGGCGTGGCACTTTCCCCTCAGAAACCGGATCATCAGCGGCCTGAGCGTGGCCGCCGTGGTGGTGGAGGCTCCGGAACGCTCCGGCGCGCTGATCACCGCCCACAACGCGGCGGAGCAGGGCAGGGAGGTGTTCGCCGTCCCCGGTCCTATCGACGCGCCCAACAGCGCCGGATGCCATCAGCTGATCCGGGAGGGCGCGGGCCTTGTCACCTGCGCGTGGGACATTCTGGGGGAGTTCGAGAGCCGGTATCCCCACAAGCTGCGGCGCCAGTCCCCGCCGCCCTTGCCGCCGCTGCCCCGCCTGGCGGGCGCACCCAGAACGGCGGAGGAAAAGACCAAGTTTGAGCCGGAAGCGGCGCAGACGCCTGTCCTGCCCTGCCTGACGGCGGAGGAGCTGGACGGACTGCCGGAGGAGCAGCGCCTTGTGTTGCGGGCGCTGGCCGCCGATACGCCGAAGCTCAGCGACCAGCTGGCGGAGGAAACGGGACTGCCCATCCAGCGGGTGCTGCCGGCATTGACGCTGCTGGAGATCAGCGGCTGGGCGGCCCAGAACGGCGCGCGGAGCTTTGTGCGCACCGTGGCGCTGCCTCAACAAGAGTTAGAAGGAAAAGGAATTAAGAGAGCATGAGCAAGAAAAATCTGGTGATCGTGGAGTCTCCCGCCAAGGCCAAGACCATTGGCAAATATCTGGGGCCGGACTATCAGGTCACGGCCTGCATGGGCCACCTGCGCGACCTGCCCAAGAGCACCCTTGGCGTGGATATTGAACACGATTTTGAACCTGAATATAAACCCATCCGCGGGAAAGAGGAACTGATCCGCCAGCTGAAGAAGGATGCCGCCGCCAGCGACACCGTCTATCTCGCCACCGACCCGGACCGCGAGGGAGAGGCCATTTCCTGGCATCTGCAGCACCTGCTGAACCTGCCGGATGATAAGACAAAGCGCGTCACCTTCAACGAGATCACCCGCAAGGTGGTGGGCGAGAGCATCGCCCATCCCCGCGCCATTGATCAGGATCTGGTGGATGCCCAGCAGGCCCGCCGCGTGCTGGATCGCGTGGTGGGCTATCAGATCTCCCCGGTGATGTGGAAGAAGATCCGCCGGGGCCTGTCCGCCGGCCGCGTCCAGAGCGTGGCCACCCGCATGGTGTTTGACCGGGATCAGGAGATCGCTGAGTTCCAGCCCCAGGAGTACTGGACGCTGGACGCGGTGCTGGAGAACGCGGAGAAGGCCGCCTTTAAGGCCCATTACTACGGCCGGAACGGCAAGAAGTACGAGCCTCAGACCCAGGCGGACGTGCAGGCTATCATGGACGAGCTGCGCGGCGCGGCCTTTGCCGTGAAGTCGGTGAAGCGCACCGACAAGAACCGCTCCCCGTCCCCTCCCTTCACCACCTCCACCATGCAGCAGGAGGCCTCCCGCAAGCTGAACATGACACCCCGCCGCACCATGGCCATTGCCCAACAGCTGTATGAGGGCGTGGACATCACCGGCGAGGGCACCGTGGGTCTGATCACCTACATGCGTACCGACTCGCTGCGCATCAGCGACGAGGCACAGCGGGACGCCCGCGACTTCATCAAGAGCCGCTACGGCGAAGGCTATGTGCCTGCCGCCGCCCGCCAGTATAAGACGAAGGCCGGCGCGCAGGACGCCCACGAAGCCATCCGGCCCAGCAACGTGACCCTGACGCCGGAGGCCATCCGCGGAGACCTGACGCCGGAGCAGTACCGGCTGTACCGCCTGATCTGGAGCCGCTTCCTGGCCAGCCAGATGGCCAACGCCGTCTATGACAGCGTGTCGGTGGATATCAGCGCCGACGCCCACCTGTTCCGCGCCACCGCCAGCAAGCTGAAATTCTCCGGCTATACCGCCGTGTATGAGGAGAGCCGGGACGACGATGACAAGGAGGAGAAGGAGCCCGCCCTGCCCGACCTGCGGGAGGGAGAGGCCCTGTCCCTGAAGGACTTTGCCCCCAGCCAGCATTTCACCACGCCGCCCGCCCACTATACCGAGGCGGCGCTGATCCGCGCCATGGAGGAAAACGGCATCGGCCGTCCCTCCACCTACGCGCCTACCGTGTCCACCATTCTGGATCGCCGCTATGTGAAGAAGGAGGGCAAATACCTTCTCATCACCAATCTGGGCAAGGCGGTCACCACATGGATGGAGAAGTATTTCTCCGATATCGCTGACCTGAAGTTCACCGCCAACATGGAGCAGCGGCTGGACGACGTGGAGGAGGGCAAGCTGCCCTGGAAGCAGGTGCTGCGCCAGTTTTATGACGACGGCTTTGCCCAGCACCTGACCGACGCCGAGGCGGGCGACTATATCCGCCCGGAGCCTACCGTCAGCGAGGAGCTGTGCCCCGTGTGCGGCCGCAATCTGGTGGAGCGAGAGGGCCGGTTCGGCCCGTTCCTGGCCTGCCCCGGCTATCCGGAGTGTACCTTCACCATGCCGCTGGTGGTGGAGATGCCGGGCCGCTGCCCCAAGTGCGGCGGGCGGCTCATGAAGCGCAGCGGCACCAGCAAGACCTCCGGCAAGCAGTATACCTACTACTGCTGCGAGTTTACCAACAACAAGAAGGGCGAGCGCACCTGCGATTTCATGACGTGGGATGTGCCCACCAAGGAGGATTGTCCCCTCTGCGGCCAGACCATGTTCAAGCGGGCGGGCCGCGGCTTCAGCAAGCCCTTCTGCGTCAATGAGAAGTGCGCCAATTTCCTGCCGGAGGACAAGCGGGGCTATCACCGCAAGAAGGACACTGCCGCCGAGGGAGGCGAGACTGCCGCTGAAACGGCGGAAGCGCCTGCTGAGGAAAAGACCGCCAAAAAGCCTGCCGCCAGAAAGACGGCGGCCAAGACCACGGCGAAGAAAACCACCACCACTGCGAAAAAGACTGCCGCGGCGAAGAAAACCACCACGAAGAAAGCGTCCACCACCAAAAAGACCACCGCCAAAAAGACGGCGGAGAAAGGCAGCGCGGAATGAACCCTGTGACTGTGATCGGCGCGGGCCTGGCCGGAAGCGAATGCGCATGGCAGCTGGCCCAGCGGGGCATCCCCGTGATCCTGCGGGAGATGAAGCCCCTCAAGCGCACCCCCGCCCATGTGACCGATGATTTTGCCGAGCTGTGCTGCTCCAACTCCCTGCGTGGCGCGGGTCTGGAAAACGCCGTGGGCCTGCTCAAGGAGGAGCTGCGGCGGCTGGACAGCCTGATCCTGCGGTGCGCCGACGCCACGGCGGTGCCTGCCGGCGGCGCGCTGGCGGTGGATCGCCACGGCTTTGCCGCCATGGTGACCGGGGCCATCCGCAATCATTCCAATATCACCGTGGTGGCGGAGGAGGTGACGGACATCCCGGAGGGGGATGTGGTCGTTGCCTCCGGCCCCCTGACCTCCGACGCGCTGGCGGACAAGCTGGCGGCGCTGTTCGGCAGCACCGACACCCTGCACTTTTTCGATGCCGCCGCGCCGCTGGTGGCCTTCGACAGTGTGGATATGACCAGCGCCTACTTTGCCAGCCGCTATGACAAGGGCACGCCGGATTACATCAACTGCCCCATGGATAAGGAGCAGTATCTGGCCTTCTGGCAGGCGCTGATCGCCGCCGAGGAGGCGGAGGTCCACGGTTTCGAGGATAAGAACGTGTTTGAGGGCTGCATGCCCGTGGAGGTCATGGCCCGCCGGGGCGAGGATACCCTGCGGTTCGGCCCGCTGAAGCCCAAGGGCCTGCCGGACCCGAAAACGGGCCGGGACCCCTACGCCGTGGTGCAGCTGCGCAAGGACAACGCCGACGGCACCATCTATAATCTGGTGGGCTTCCAGACCCATCTGAAATGGCCGGAGCAGAAACGGGTGTTTTCCATGATTCCCGCTCTCCACGACGCACGGTTCCTGCGCTACGGCGTCATGCACCGCAACACCTATCTGGATTCTCCCCGGCTTCTTGACCGGTACTACCGGCTCAGGAGCGCCCCCCGCATTGCCTTTGCCGGACAGATGACCGGCGTGGAGGGCTATGTGGAGTCCTGCGCCAGCGGTTTTCTGGTGGGCGTGGAGCTGGCCCGGCGGCTGCTGGGCAAGACGCCCATCGACTTCCCGCGGGAGACCGCCATCGGCGCGCTGGGCCTGTACGTCAGCAACGACTCCGTGGCGGAGTTCCAGCCTATGAACATCAACTTCGGCATCATTCCGCCCCTTGACCACCGGGTGAAGGGCAAACGCAACAAGAACGCCGAGCTGAGCCAGCGGTCGCTGGCCATCATCGACGCCATCCGGGAGGAGGTACTGGCAAAATGAGGATCATCGTAGACGCTATGGGCGGCGATAACGCGCCGCTGGCCATCGTCAAGGGCGCGGTGCGGGGACAGAAGCGCTGGGGCGTGGACATCACCCTCACCGGCGACGAGGCCACCATCCGCAATGCCCTGTCCCAGTGCGGCGTCAGTGAGCTGCCCCAGGGCATAGACATCGTCCCCACCACTGAGGAGGTCACCATGGAGGACGATCCTGCCACGGTGTTCCGCCGGAAGAAGGACAGCTCCATGGGCGTGGGCCTGACGCTGCTGCGTGACGGCAAGGGTGACGCCTTTATCTCCGCCGGCTCCACCGGCGCGCTGTTGACCGGGGCCACCCTGATCACCAAGCGCATCCGGGGCATCCGCCGGGCCGCCATGGCGCCGGTCATGCCCACCACCACCGGCCGCTGCGTGCTGATCGACTGCGGCGCCAACGCCGAGTGTACGCCGGAGTACCTGCTGCAATTCGCCTATCTGGGCAGCTTTTACGCCAGCCATGTGCTGGGGATCGAAAATCCCCGCGTGGGCCTGCTCAACATCGGCGTGGAGGCGGAGAAGGGCACCGATCTCCAGCGCGAGACCCGTCAGCTGCTGCTGAAGCAGGAGCGGCTGAACTTCATCGGTAATATCGAGGCCAAGGAGGCCATCAAGGGCGGCTGCGACGTGCTGGTGACCGACGGCTTCTCCGGCAACGTGATGCTGAAAACCATCGAGGGCATCGGCTCCTACGCCGGAAGCTCCCTGAAGGCCATTTTCAAGAAGAATCTGCTGACCAAGCTGGCCGGAGCCATGGTGCTGCCGGGGCTGAACGCATTCAAGGCCCAGCTGGATCCCAACAAGGTGGGCGGCACGGCCTTCATCGGTATTTCCAAGCCGGTCATCAAGGCTCACGGCTCCTCCAACGACGAGGCCATCGAGAATGCCATCGGCCAGGCGAAGGAAGTGGCCATGAGCGGTCTGGTGGACGAGATCACCGCTCATGTGGAGGAAATGACGGTCAACGCCTAAATCAAGAGAAATTTACGAAAAAGGTATTGACAGGCCAGTAGGATTGCCGTATTATTTTCCAAGATAATGCAATCTGAAAGGAGGAATAACTTCCTATGACACCGGAGACGATCTTCAAAACCATGCAGGATCTGATCGCGGAGCAGTTTGCCATTGATGCAGACGAAGTGACCATGGACAGTTCCTTTGTGGACGACCTGGGCGCGGATTCCGTGGATCTGGTGGAGCTGGTGATGGCGATGGAGGAGGAATTCGACATCGGCGAGATCGATGAAGAGGATCTGCAATCCCTCAAGACCGTTGGTGACTGCGTCCGCTATCTCAGCAGCCACATTGAGTGATACTTGTACATAGAAAAGAAACCCCACCGATCGACGTGGGGTTTTCTTTTCGGAAATTTGTTTTGGGCCACCGCCCATGGTATCCGCACTGTGGGATATTGTGGGCGACGGCCCGGAAGGGATGGAAAACATGGAATCTTTACAGCAATTGGAGGAGCGGCTGGGCTATACGTTCACCAACAGTGAGCTGCTGCGCAGCGCCCTGTACCACAGCTCCTACGCCAACGAGCACCGGGGCATGGGCATCGCCAGCAACGAGCGGCTGGAGTTCCTGGGCGACGCGGTGCTGGGCTTTGTGTCGGCGGACTATCTGTACAGCAAGCACCCCGACCTGCCGGAGGGCGAGCTGACCCGCATCCGCGCCGCGCTGGTGTGCGAGGAGAGCCTGCATGAGGTGGCCCAGAGCCTGCATCTGGGCGACTTTCTGATGCTGGGCAAGGGCGAGGAGAGCGGCGGCGGCCGCCGCCGTCCGTCCATTCTGGCGGACGCGGTGGAGGCGGTGCTGGCCGCGGTGTATCTGGATGGCGGCATCGACAAGGTGCGCTCGCTGATCCACCGGATCCTGCTGGAAAAGGAGCAGGAGCAGGTGGTGGAGAACCGCCGCCGTGACTGCAAGACCGAATTGCAGGAGCTGGTGCAGCGCAAGCCCAATCAGGTGCTGCACTATGAGCTGGTGTCCGAGAGCGGCCCGGATCACGCCAAGGTGTTCGCCGTGGCGGTGACGCTGAATGGCCAGGTCATCGGCCTTGGCTCCGGCCACAGCAAGAAGGAGGCGGAGCAGTCCGCAGCCCGCGCCGCGCTGGAGCAGGGAAAGTAAGCTGGCCACAGGCGTATTTCGTAGGGGCGGCGTCCCCGACGCCCCGCCGTATAGCGGAAAAGCTATCGCAGACAACGATCCCCACAGGAGAACATATGCTGACCTATCACAAGACCACCGAAGAGGAAAAATACCGCATCACCGCGTGGCAGTATGACGGCGAATACGCCATCTATAACAACGACGCCTATGAGAACCAGAAGGCCCGCGGTGTTGGCTTTGCCAATCCGAAGAACAACTTCTATTCCTTTTATGACGGCGCGGCGCTGGTGGGCTTCATCAATCTCTATGAGGAGGAGACGGAGGTTTTCTTCGGCATCGGAGCAGACCCGGCCTGCTGCGGCAAGGGGTACGGCCAGCAGATGACCCGGATGGCATGGGATATCGCCCAACGTCTCTTTCCGGGGAAGCCCCTGTATCTGGAGGTCAGAACGTGGAACGCGCGGGCCGTCAGGTGCTATGAAAAAGCGGGCTTCCGCATTGTGGGAGAGCCGATCCGCCAGACCACCCCGGCGGGAGACGGTGTGTTCTATCATATGATTCGGGAAAAATAAAGCTTCAAAACGGCGCAGCTGTGCAAGCTGCGCCGTTTTGTCATGAGGATCATATCGAGCACCGCGGCGGCATGTGGTCATGCCGCCCTACGCAGCTTGGAGGGGTAGGGCGGGGTGACTACACCCCGCTGCCCATGCACCGTTTTGCCTGTATTGTTTCCTGCCAAAAAATTTTCCGTGGGTTTTGGAGGAAAATGGTGTAGTATAGAGTAGAGAAGCATCCGGAGGGGAGGGGATACGGTTGGACGAGCGGACGCTGATGGCGAAGATCGCGGGCGGCGACGAGGCCGCGCTGCATGCGCTTCTGCGGCAGTACGGGCCGCTGATCCGGTACATCCTGCGGCCTATCCTGACGGATGAGCGGGACCGGGAGGAGTGCTATGCCGATATCTCCCTGAAGATCTGGCAGACGGCGGACAGCTTTGACGGCGACAAGGGTGCGCTGAAAGCGTGGCTGACGGTGCTGAGCCGCAACGCCGCGCTGAACCACGCCCGCCGTACCCGGACGGACGCCCCGCTGGAGGAGACCGTACCCCACACCGGCGGCAGCGCCGAGGAGGAGCTGCTGCGCCGGGAGCGCCAGCGGCGGCTGCAGGCCGCCATCGCGGGCCTGATGCCGGAGGAGCGGAGCCTGTTCTATCGAAAATACTATTACTGCCAGTCCACCGCCCAGATGGCCGCCGAGCTGTGCCTGACGGAGCGGGCGGTGGAGGGGCGGCTGTACCGCCTGCGGCAAAAGCTGCGGCAGCTGTTGGGAGGTGACTTCTGTGAGTGACGATCTGCGTTTTGATCAGCTGCTGCGGGAGGACGCCTCTGCCCTGCCCCCGACCATGGCGGTGGTGAACCCGTGGCGGGAGGCCATGTGTCTGGTGCTGTGGGGCATGGGCCTGACCACCATCACCTTCAAGTTTCTGTATCTGAACATGATCCTGCCCGCCCTGGGCGGTATTCTGATGGTGCTGGGCTTCCGCACCCTGCGGAAAGAGAACCGGGCTCTGCAATGGTGCTGGCGGCTGTCCATCGCTATCGCCGCGGTGCGCAGCGCGTCCTTCACGCTGGCGGCTCTGCCGGTGGATGTAAAAAACATCCCGGCCTATGCGGTCATGGCCATGACGTTTGCGCTGTATTGCTGCCTGTGGCGGGGCATGGTGGGGGTATCCCGTGCCGCAGGCGCGGAAAAGCCCGCAGCTCCTGCCGCCGGTGCGCTGGTGATCTTCTACGCGGTGATGTGCGCGCTGGCCTTTATGGAGCTGAGCGGCTGGCTGGCGGTGCTGCCGGTACTGATCGTGTATATCGTGATCCTGCGGAATCTGGTGAAGCTGGCCCGCTCCCTTTCGGACACGGGCTACGCCATCCACGCCGCGCCGGTACGCCTGCCCTCGGCGGCGGTGCTGTGGGGCTATCTGGGGCTGACGCTGGCGGCGGTGCTGCTGGCCATGTTCCTGGGCCAGCGGTACCCCATGGACTGGCAGGTGCGTGACGACGCACCTCAGGACGCGGCCGTCCGGGCGGAGCTGCTGGACTTGGGCTTCCCGGAGCAGGTGCTGGATGACCTGACGGCGGAGGAAGCGGCGCGGATGTCCGGCGCGGTGAAGGTATATACGGAGACAGAGCCTCTGTATGAGGACTATACCTACCGCGAGGTCACCACATCGGTGTGGAACGATGACACGCCGCCCCGCTGGCACTATATCGACGCGGAGAAGCAGCCGGACGGCAGCTACCGCTATCATTATCGGGCATATGATCTCTATAAGGGCTTTGTGACCCATGTGGTGGTGCTGGTGGAGGAAGCGGGCAGACAGCGGGCCGTCGTGCTGCACCATGTGACGATCGGACAGCCGGACGTGGCCTGCCGCTCCGAGTGCATAGAGCTATGGCCCCTGTGGCAGGATAACAAGGAGTCGTGGAGTCCCGGCGGATGGAACAGCGGCCGCCTGCTGTGCGAAAAGGACGGCCAGTCCTATGCGGCGGACTTCTACTCGGTGGAAGGCGGCGGCTACGAATTTACCGATTTCCTGGGTGCCAATCGGCGAAGCAGCATTGTCGCAAGGTGGTCGCGGATGGATCACAGTGAGAATATACGGGCCTATCTTCTGTACGACGCCGAAATGCTGACGCCGGAGCTGCCGTGGCTGTATAGCTGGTGCAACTACGTCCGGCAGACGAAGCCGGTCTATCCCTTCCGGGATGCGCTGACGCTGTGGCACGAATGGAATACGGACGGCTGCTATGACAAGTGGCAGACCAGTATACAGATCTGGCCGCCTGTGGAGGACGAAACCGAATAGCACAAAAGAGAACGCCCCGGCGTTCTCTTTTTGCGTTTATGCAAAGACTGCTGCGCGATAACAAAGGCTCCCCTGTGTAAGGGGAGCTGGCACGGCGCAAGCCGTGATTGAGGGGGTGACCGGATGGTTCTCCGAATTTAGACAATCCCTCCGGCGCTGCGCGCCACCTCCCTTTACACAAGGGAGGCTTTGGAGCTTCTAAAACGATGCGATAAATAACAGTGGCATTTTTTTCATAGATATGGTATACTATATTTGATATCCTCTGCAATAATTGATAACAAACAGTAATTTCCATGCCGGATATGACAAAAAGTATTCGGATATGACATGAGGTGACTCTATGACATATTTTTCTTCCTTCCTGCTGGGCCTGGTACAGGGCATCGCGGAATTCCTGCCCATCTCCAGCTCTGGCCATCTGGCCATTGCCCAGAATCTGCTGAACATCAAAGCCGAGGTGCCGGAGTTTTTCGACGTGCTGCTGCATCTGGGTACGCTGGTGGCGGTGTTCGTGGCCTACTGGCGCGACATCTGCGATATGGTGATGGAGCTGATCCACGGCGTCAGCGATCTGGCCCACGGCACCACCCCCAAGCAGGTGCCGCCCGCCCGGCGGCTGATCCTGCTGATCATCATTGGTACCCTGCCGCTGTTTGCCGTCCTGCCCATCCATAAGAAGGTGCAGGCCCTCAGCAATAACATGATCTTCATCGGCGCGGCGCTGGTGGTGACGGGCTTTCTGCTGTTTGCCTGCGATCTGGTGCGCAAGGGCCGCAAGACCGAGCGCAATGCCACGGTGCTGGATGTGCTGGTGGTGGGCGTGGGGCAGGCCATCGCCACCATGCCCGGCATCTCCCGCTCCGGTATGACCATCACCGCCGGCTGCTTCATGGGCTTCGAGCGGAAGTTCGCCGTGCGCTTCTCCTTCCTGCTGTCCATTCCCGCCGTGCTGGGCGCCAATATTCTCAGCCTGAAGGACGCCATCGAGGCCGGTATCGTCTGGGCGGAGGTGCCCATGTATCTGGTGGGCGTGATCACCGCCGCGGCGGTGGGCTATGCCTGCATCCGTCTGCTGCGCATGGTGGCCGAAAAGGGCCGCTTCGGCGCGTTTGCGTATTACTGCTGGGCGGCGGGTCTGCTGACGCTGCTGCTCAATGCCATCAAGTGAGGTAAGCTATGGCGAATACACCTAAGAAAAAAACCGCATCGTCCTCTGCCAGAAGCGGCGGCAAGGGGAACGGCAAGCGCCGCAGTGCGCCGCCGCCTCCCGCCTATAACGCCCAGGCCCGTCTGATTGGCGGCGTGGTGTGTCTGCTGCTGGCGCTGTGCGTGCTGATGACATACTTCAATGTGGACGCCATTCTGCTGACATTCCTGGCCAATGCGCTGAAGGGCTGCTTCGGCTATGGCTACTGGCTGGCGGCCCCGGCGCTGCTGTACGCCGGTATTGTGTTGGTGAACCACAAGGGCCGTCCGGTGAAGCTGCGGCTGGTCTGCACGCTGCTGCTGCCGGTGCTGGTGGGCATGGTGCTGCACCTGCTGCTGGCCCGGGGCGCCTATGGCTTCACGCTGGAGAACATCAAGCCCATGTGGAAGGACGGCCAGTCGCTGCTGTGCGGCGGCGTGGTGTCCGGCTCGTTGGCGGTGGGCGCGGAGGCCCTCCTCAGCCGCGTGGTATCGCTGATCCTGACCATTCTGCTGACGGTGCTGGCGGTGCTGGGCGCTTTGCAGGTAAAGCCTGCCGAGCTGATGGCCGAACTGAAGCGCCGCGCCGAGGAGCGCGCCCAGTGGGAGGATGAGGACGACGATTATGATGAAGAACCTGCTCCCGCAAAGCCTGTAAAGGCGGAGAGCGTTACACCTCCCGCCCGCAAAAAGCGGCCCAATATCGACATTCCGCTGGATGACGAGACGGCGGAGCCAAGCTGTGAGGCCGCGGCGCTGAAGTCTCCCGGCGGCAGCCTGTTCCGGGGCCGCTCCGGCGACGTCAAGACTCCGGCGGAGCTGCTGGATCCCACGCTTTCCGCCCCGGCGGCGGAGCCTGCCGTTCCGGCACAGGAGCCGGATAAGCCTGCCGAGCCTGCCCCGGCCCCAGTGAAGGAGCCTATGACGGAGAAGCAGCGGAAGGAGGCCGTCCGTGCGGAGGTGGAGTCCGCCACCGCCGAGGTCAGCGAGGCCATCGAAAAGGAGCTGGCCGAGGGGGAGGAGGCCTACCGTTATCCTCCCATCACGCTGCTGGACGAGAACACCGACGACAACCATCAGGAGGTGGGCGCGGAGCTGCGGCTGAATTCCCAGCGGCTGGCGTCGGCGCTGGCCTCCTTCGGCGTGGACGCCCATCCTGGCGAGGTGGTTCACGGCCCCAGCGTCACCCGCTATGAGTTTACCCTGGATCAGGGCGTGAAGCTCAGCAAGCTCACCAACCTCAGTGACGATATCGCCCTGGCCCTGGGCGCTACCGGCGTGCGCATCGCGCCCATCCCCGGCAAGATCTCCGCCGTGGGCATCGAAGTGCCCAACAAGGCGGTCACCGCCGTCCGCATCCGCGACGTGATCGAGAGCCGGGAGTTCACCAACCATCCCAGCACCGTGGCCTTCGCCGTGGGCAAGGACATCGGCGGCAGTGCCATCGTGGGCAACATCGCCCGGCTGCCCCATGTGCTGATCGCCGGTACGACAGGCTCCGGTAAGTCTGTGTGTACCAATTCGCTGATTGTCAGCCTGCTGTATAAGTCTACCCCCGACGAGGTGCGCTTTATCATGGTGGACCCCAAGATGGTGGAGCTGGCCCCCTATAACGGCATTCCCCATCTGCTGATCCCCGTGGTCACCGACCCCAAGAAGGCCGCCGGTGCCCTCCAGTGGGCGGTGTACGAGATGATGAAGCGGTATAAGATGTTCTCCGAGCGGGGCGTGAAGGATCTGGCGGGCTTCAACGCCCTGTGCGAGAGCGACCCTGAGCTGAAAAAGCTGCCCACCGTGGTGGTGGTCATCGACGAGCTGGCCGACCTGATGCTGGTGGCCGCCAAGGAGGTGGAGGAATCCATCTGCCGCGTGGCCCAGATGGGCCGTGCCGCCGGTATGCACCTGGTCATTGCCACCCAGCGTCCCTCCTCGGACGTCATTACCGGCCTGATGAAGGCCAATATCCCCAGCCGTATCGCCTTCGCCGTGGCGTCGTCGCTGGAGTCCCGCATCATTCTGGATACCACCGGCGCGGAAAAGCTGGTGGGTAAAGGCGATATGCTTTACTTCCCGCTGGGCAACCAGAAGCCCACCCGTGTGCAGGGCTGCTTCATCACTCCGGAGGAGATCGAGCGTGTGGTGAACTTCGTCAAGGAGAGCGGCACCGCCGACTACTCCGACGAGGTCATGGAGAAGATCGAGGAGGTCATGAAGCAGAGCGACAAGGGCGGCGGCAAGTCCTCCGGCGGCAGTGCACCCGCCCCGGACGAGGGCGAGGGCTGCGACGAGCTGCTGGGCGCGGCGGTGGAGGTCATCCTGGAAACGGGACAGGCCAGCGTGTCCATGCTGCAGCGGCGCTTGAAGCTGGGCTATTCCCGTGCCGCCCGTCTGGTGGATCAGATGGAGGAGCGGGGCATCGTAGGCCCCTTCGAGGGCAGCAAGCCCCGCCAGCTGCTGATCACCAGAGAGCAGTGGCAGGAGCTGAAGATGAAGGGCAGCTTCGACGCGGCTCAGCCGGAGCCGGAAAGTCATCCCGACCCTTACGGAAGCATCAGCGACGTATTCAACAGCCGCGATGCGTTGGAGTGAGCCATGACCCGATATGTTCTGATTCCCGATTCCTTCAAGGGGACGCTGTCCTCGCTGGAGATATGCCAGATCGTCACAGAGGAGATCCTGACGCTGGAGCCGGATGCGGAGGTCTGTGCCATTCCGGTGGCCGACGGCGGAGAGGGAACGGTGGATGCCTTTCTGTCCGCTGTGGGCGGGCAGCGGATCACGCTGGATTGCACCGGCCCGTGGGGCGAACCGGTCTCCGCCTTTTATGGCCTGCTGCCTGATGGCAGCGCCGTGGTGGAAATGGCTGCCGCCGCGGGACTTCCGTTGGTGGGTGACCGGCGTGACCCGGAAAAGACCACGACCTATGGCGTGGGGCAGCTGATGGCCCATGCCGCCGCCCATGGCGCGCGGCAGATCGTGCTGGCACTGGGCGGCAGCGCCACCAATGACGGCGGCTGCGGCGCAGCTGCCGCGCTGGGTATGGGGTTTTATGATGAAGAGGGCCGTTCCTTTGTCCCCACCGGCGAGACGCTTTGCCGGATCAGCCGCATAGATGCCGGCACTCTGAAGGAAACGCTGCGCGGCATTCCGGTGTTGACCATGTGCGATATCGACAATACGCTGTGCGGCCCTTCCGGAGCCGCTGCGGTGTTCGGCCCGCAAAAAGGCGCGGACGAGGCGATGGTGCGGCGGCTGGATGAAGGACTTCTGCACCTGGCGCAGGTGATCCGCCGTGATCTGGGGACAGAGGTGCTGACACTGCCCGGCGGAGGAGCGGCGGGAGGCTTCGGCGCCGGCGCTGCCGCTTTTTTGGACAGCCAGCTTCGTATGGGGATCGATGTGGTGCTGGAGCTGGCGGAGTTTGACCGTCGCGCCGCCGGTGCTGATTTGATCATTACCGGAGAAGGGCGGCTGGACAGCCAGAGTCTCCGGGGCAAGGTGGTCGTTGGCGTGGCGCGCCGTGCCAAGGCATTGGGCGTGCCGGTGGCAGCGCTGGTGGGCGGCAGCGAGACGGACATCTCCGCCGTCTATGCCGAAGGGGTCAGCGGTGTGTTTCCCATCAATCCGCTGCCGCTGCCTTTTGAGGAGGTGCGGCCCCATTGCCGGGAAAATCTCCGCTTCACGGCGGGAAACCTGCTGCGCTTCTATCGGAGCATACGGAAAATATGATAAAAAACGCTCTTTTGCCATGCAAAAGAGCGTTTTTTATCGAAATGGGCTGGGATCACAGGAAAAACTTCCGGTGCAGGGACTGCCGCAGGGGCTTGCAGCCGGCCACCACCAGCAGCATGCCGCCCAGAATGACGCCCGCGGTCAGCGGGTACAGGGACCAGAAGAAGGTCTCGTGCAGCTGGAAGGTCAGGTTGATGAGAAACTCGATCAGCACCGCAAGGCCGCCGGAGAGGATCAGTCCGCCGCCCACCACATACAGGTGGCCGTCCGGCAGATACCGCAGCAGCGTCACCATGGCCGTCACCAGCAGACCGATGGCCCCGGTGACCGGAAAGGCGAAGGAGAGGAACCAGTGTCCTCCGGTGGCGAAGTTGATATACAGCAGGTAAAGGCCGATGGCCACAAAGTCGATGGGAACGAAGATCACCGGATTGGGGCGGCGGAACCATAGCGGCAGCGCCACAAGAATATACAGCAGCGCCACGCCGCCGGAGGCGTACCCCGACCAGACGATGGAGCCGTTGATGCGCCAGTCGCACAGGATAAACAGGATGGCGGGCAGCAGCGCCAGCACCGTCAGGATAAACAGCACGCCGGAGCGGCTGACCTCCTCGCTATGGGGCCGGGGATCCGGCGGATAGGGCGGCTCGCCCTGGGGCTGCGGCAGGTCGGGATGAAACACGCGGGTGCCGCACAGGGGACAGACCTTTTCGCTGTCCGCCAGCTTCACGCCGCACTTGATACAATACATGATAGGCTCCTTTCCCGCGCCTTGTCAGCGCTGATTGCTCTCTGCCGTGACGCTCAGGCCCAGCCGGTGGAGCACCTGATAGAACCGCAGCTCCAGCTCCGGTTCGCGGATGCTGCGGATGCAGTTGATATACACCGTGTCGTTCCAGGTCAGAACGCCGCAGTCATGGGGCGCCTTGGCCTGCACGCCGATGATGAAATCCATCCGGGCCACATACGGTGCCATGACCTCCGGCAGACGCACCACGCCCAGATTGGACAGGCACAGACAGGACTTGCACTCGCCCACCGTGTCGAACACGGCCTTCATGGCCAGATTCTTGATGAACAGCGGCATGACCCGCAGGACGGGCGATTTCTCGCTGGCCACGTTGGCGGCAAATTTGGCCCGCATGGTCTGGGGATTGTTCTCCAGCCCCATCCGGTGGTGGACGGCGGCGCAGATCTCCTCGAAGGTATAGTCGCCCATGCGGGGGTCGATCTCCGGCGTGATATAGGAGGCGAAATTCCGCAGCGTGCGGCTGGGGAACAGGTTCCGCAGGTTCACCGGCAGCAGCACCTTCACCGGCTTGCGCAGCCGCCGCTGGGGCACCTTCTCCGCCTGAAGCTGGGCAATGGCTTGCATCATGGCGGCACACAGCAGCTCCGTTACCGATACGCCGTAGCGTTTGGCGCAGGCCTTCAGCTCCGGCGCGGGCACCATCAGCGTGACCAGATTCTTGAAGCCGTCCTTCTCCGGCGTGCCGGAGAGATGCCACGCGGTGGACTCCTTACGGCTGGCCTTCACGTCGCCGGCGTAGCGCAGGAAGCTGTCCTCCAGCTCCTCGTCGCTGGGTTCCTCCAGCCGTCCCAGTACGCCGTCCACAGCGGGGACGGTCAGGCCGTATTTCTGACTGAGATACTCCGCCAGCAGCGTTTTGACGAAGATCAGCGCGCCGGTGCCGTCTGTCAGGGCGTGGAAAAATTCCACCGCAAACCGGTTATGATACACCAGTACCCGGAAGGCGCACTGGCGCACCTGATGGAAGGGCGCGTGGGCCAGCGGGCAGCTTTTCTCCTCCTGAATGGCGGGCGCCTTGGGGATCTGCTCCAGATAGTACCAGAACACGCCCCGCCGCAGCCGCACGGCGATGGAGGGGAAGCGCCGGGCCGTCACGTCCAGCGCGCTGCGCAGCACGGCGGTGTCCACCGGCTCGGTCAGCGTGGCGGAGATGCGGAAGAAGTTGTTCCAGTTGCGCCGCTTGGCGGCGGGATAGATCTTGGCGGCGTTGTCCAGCTTCATCCACCGCAGGCTGCGGGCGGGGGACAGCACCTGATCCATGAAGCGATTGATGGTCTCGAAGTCCTGTGGCATATTCTCGTTGAGACAGTACAGCACATAGGCGTGCCACCGCTCCGGGGCCACGATCATTTTACTGCGGCAGCCGCTTTCCAGCAGCTTTTCATGCAGCATCCGGGTGTCATCCAGCATCACCTCGTTGCCGCCCACAAACAGCAAAGAGGGCGGCAGTCCCGTCAGATCGCCGAACAGCGGCGAGCAGAACGGGTCGGTGGGATCGTCGGTATAGCACTTGGCGTAGAATTGCAGCAGCTCCGGCGTCATGGAGGGGTCGATCTCCCGGTGCTCCTCATAGGACTTGCCGCTGCCGGTAAGATCCGTCCACGGCGAAATACCGATCAGGCCGCAGGGCAGGGGCAGCCCCAGCTCCTTCAGCTTCAGGCACAGGGCGTAGATCAATCCGCCGCCGGCACTCTCGCCGCACAGCAGGATCTGACGGGCGGCATAGCCCTTGCCCAGCAGATAGCGGTAGGCCTCCAGCGCGTCATCCAGCGCTGCGGGATAGCGGTTCTCCGGCGCCAGCCGATAGGCGGCGCAGAAGGCCCGCACGCCGCACTCCGACGTCAGTGTGGCGGCAAAGCCCTTGGCATACTCAAGGCTGCCGCAGGTGTAGCCGCCGCCGTGGAGATACAGCACCACGCCGCCCCGACGCTCGTCCCGGGGCATGATCCACGCGCCCTGAAAGCGGCCGAAGTCGTGTTCCTTCACCAGCACCTCCCGCTTGTGCAGGGCTGTCATCAGCTCGCCCAGCTTATCCTGTCCCTTGCGGGTCACCTCAAGGGAGCAGTTGGCTACAAAGGGCTTGAAGAAATTCAGTTGTGACCGGACGAGCCTGGCGTGCAGCTCCATGAAAGACCGTTCCTTTCCAATTTATTGTATTATTATAGCATTTGCTGCAGGCGTTGTAAATACACCCCGTTATTGCAGACCGGGGACACGCTTGCGCAGCAGCGGGCAGAGCAGCGCCGTCACGGCGATCTTGATGGCGTCGCCGGGCAGGAAGGGCAGCATCCCCGCCCACAGCAGAGCGGATACGCTCATGCCCTTGCCCATGTAGCCGTTGAGGATCAGCGCCATGTAGGGGATGCCCACGGCGTACAGCGCCGCAAGACCTGCCAGACACGCCAGCGCCAGCCGCAGCGGAGAGGTGCTGCGGCGGCTGATGGCGCCGATGATGGCGGCGGCGGGGATCAGGCCCAGCAGAAAGCCGAAGGTGGGCTGAATCACATAGCCGAAGCCGCCGCCGGCGGTGAAGATGGGCAGGCCGATGAGACCCAGCGCCACATACACGCCCTGGCTCAATGCGCCGCAGCCCGGCCCCAGCAGAACGCCCGCCATGGCGGTGAACAGAAATTGCAGCGTGATGGACGAAACGCCCAGCGGAATGCGCAGAAACGCGCCCACAGCCGTTAATACGGCCAGCAGCGCGGTATAGACCAGCTTTCGTGCAGACATGGCAGCCTCCTGAAATGGAAAAGATTGGAGACATGATACCCCGCTGACAGCGGTGCTGTCAAGACGCTTGATGATTTTTTTACTTTACGGATGGGGGAAAAAGTGGTAATATGGGCCACGGACGAGAGGAGGCGACAGCCATGGAGCAGCCGAAGATCTACCGATATGACACGGTGGATTCCACCAATACCGTATGCAGGACGCTGGCGCAGGAGGGTGCGCCGGACGGCACCGCTGTGATCGCGGCGCGACAGACGGCGGGCCGGGGCCGCATGGGCCGGGACTTCGAGTCGCCGGAGGGACTGGGACTGTACCTCTCCATGCTGTGGCGGCCTGTGGCGTCGCCGGAGGGCCTGCTGCCGCTGACGGCAATGGCCTCCGCCTCTGCCGCGCTGGCCATCCGGCGGGTTACCGGGGCGGATGTGCGCATCAAGTGGCCCAACGATCTGGCGCTGCACGGGAAAAAGCTGGCGGGCATCCTGACGGAGGTGTCGCTGGCAGACGGCGGGGTGGATCATGTGGTCATTGGCCTTGGCGTCAACCTGCACCAGCGGCCGGAGGACTTCTCGCCGGAGGTGGCAAGGGTGGCCACCTCGCTGGCGGCGGAGGGATATGCCGTGGATCGGGCGGCGCTGGAGACGGCGCTGGTGGACGCGCTGCGGCAGGCGTTCCGCCATCTGTGCGCACCGGAGACCTATGTGGACGAATACCGGCAGCTGTGCCTGAATCTGGGGCGGCAGGTGCGTATCCTGCAAACGGACGAGACGGTGACGGCGCTGGATATCGACGGACAATACGGCCTTGTGGTGCGGCACGAAAACGGCG
Source organism: uncultured Oscillospiraceae bacterium (assembly GCA_934565655.1). Classification (GTDB taxonomy): domain Bacteria; phylum Bacillota; class Clostridia; order Oscillospirales; family Oscillospiraceae; genus Vescimonas. The sequence continues at coordinate 72,303 of CAKTIE010000006.1, read as the reverse complement.
CGGCGGAGACGCTGCGCTGCGGTGAGGTGTCGGTGCGGGGCCTGTACGGCTATACGGAATAACCGGCCCGCAAGGGCGGGATCATACAAAAGAGGTGTTTTTCAAGTGAAGGAATTTTTGGACCTGTTTCTGACGTTTGCCAAGGTGGGCGTCATGACCTTCGGCGGCGGCATGGCCATGCTGCCCATCTTACAGCGTGAGGTGGTGGAGAACAAGGGTTGGGCCACCGACGAGGAGCTGACGGATTATTTCGCCATCAGCCAGTGTACGCCGGGTATCATCGCTGTGAACACGGCGACCTTTATCGGCCAGAAGCAAAAAGGCATCTGGGGCGGTATCGTGGCCACGCTGGGCGTCGTGTTCCCGTCGCTGATTATTATCACGGCGCTGGCGGGACTGATCACCAGCTTCTCCCATCTGGAGTGGGTGCAGAACGCCTTTGCGGGCATCCGCGTCTGCGTGTGCGTGCTGATCTTCAACGCCACGCTGAAGCTGTGGCAGGGCGCGGTGAAGGACGTGTGGGGCGCGCTGATCTTCGCGGCGGTGCTGGCCGTGTCGCTGCTGACGGACCTCTCTCCGGTGCTGTTTGTGCTGGCGGCCGCCGTGGCGGGCATCATCATCCGTAATGTGGGAGGCGCCAAAAAATGATCTATCTGAAGCTGTTTTATGAGTTTTTCAAGACCGGCCTGTTTGCCATCGGCGGCGGTCTGGCCACGCTGCCCTTCCTGTCGGATATGGCGGACCGCACCGGCTGGTTCACCCAGGCGCAGTTGGCGGACATGCTGGCCGTCAGTGAATCCACCCCCGGCCCGGTGGGCGTCAACATGGCCACCTATGTGGGCTTTGAGACCGGCGGTATTCTGGGCGCGGTTATTGCCACGCTGGGACTGGTGGCCCCGTCCATCATCATCATTCTCATTATTGCCAGTTTTCTGAAAGCCTTCCGCAATAACAAATATGTTGACGCGGCCTTTTACGGTCTGCGCCCTGCCTCCACCGCTATGGTGGCCTCCGCCGGTATCGGCGTGGTGCTGCTGTGTCTGGTGGATACCTCCGCCTCCGGACTGGCCTTCTTCCGCTGGAAGGAGCTGGCCCTTGCGGCGGTGATCCTGGTGCTGACCCGCTGGGTGCCCTTTACCAAGAAGCTGCATCCCATCGTGTTCATCGCGGCGGCCGCCGTGGTGGGCGTGGTGTTCCATTTCTGAGCCAATAGGAAAAGCACGCCTTATGCTTTTGATAAGGTGTGCTTTTTCTTTGTGTGAAGTGTCAAAATGCCCATTTTTATGACAGAATTGTTAGGGTATTTGTCAGTTGTAATTTATTTCCCGGCGGGTTATGATAGAAGCAAACTATTATAAGGAGGACTATTCCCATGGAACAGTTGAAGGAACGCATCCGCCGTGAGGGCAAGGTGCTGCCGGGTAATATCATCAAGATCGACGGATTTCTGAATCACCGGGTGGACACCAAGCTGTTGGGCGATATCGCGGACGAATTTGCCAAGTATTTCGATACCAGCAAGGCCACGGTGGTGCTGACCGCCGAAGCCAGCGGTATCGCGCTGGCCACCGTGTGTGCCGAGCGGTACGGCGTTCCCATGCTGTTTGCCAAGAAGGCCAAGAGCGACAACATCGAAAGCGGCCTGATCCAGAGTGAGATTTTCTCCTATACCTATAAAAAGAAGGTCACCCTGCTGGTGTCTCAGGAATGGCTCAGCGAGGATGACCGCGTGCTGATCATCGACGACTTTATGGCCAACGGCTACGCCATGGGCGGCCTGGTGGACATCGTGAAGAAGGCCGGCGCCCAGCTGGTGGGCATCGGTGTGGCGGTGGAGAAGGGCTTCCAGGGCGGCGGCGACAAGTTCCGCGCCATGCCCGACGTGCCCTACAAGGCGCTGGCCGTCATCGAATCCGCCGACGAGAACGGCATTATCTTCCGGGAGGACGACTGAGATGAAGAAAGTTCTGGTTCTGGACTTCGGCGGCCAGTATAACCTGCTGGTGGCCCGCCGCGTCCGCGAGTGCGGCGTGTACTGCGAGATCAAGTCCTTCCGCATGTCCATGGAGGAGATCCGCGCCTTTGCCCCCGACGCATTGATCTTTACCGGCGGCCCCGCCACCGTGTTTGAGCCTAACGCCCCTATGGTGGACAAGGCACTGTTTGAAATGGGCATCCCCGTGTTGGGCATCTGCTATGGCGAGCAGCTGATGATGCACCTGCTGGGCGGCCAGTGCCGCAAGGCGGAGACCCGCGAATACGGCAAGGTGGAGCTGACGCATAAGGAATCCCCGCTGTTTGACAACGTGCCTGAGAAGGCCGTCTACTGGATGAGCCACGGTGTTGAGGTGGAAAGCCTTGCGCCCGGCTTCGAGATCATCGGCTCCACTGCGGGCTGCCTGCACGCGGCGGTGCAGTGCGCCGACAAGAAGCTCTACGGCGTGCAGTTCCATCCCGAGGTACTGCATACCGAATATGGCACCCAGATCCTGAAGAACTTCCTCTACACCATCTGTGGCTTCGCATCGGAGTGGACCATGGCCTCCTACATGGAGGAAGCGGTGGCCGAGTGCCGCCGCCAGATCGGCGATGGCCGTGTGCTGCTGGCCCTGTCCGGCGGCGTGGACAGCTCTGTGGCGGCTGCCCTTTTGCAGCGGGCCGTGGGCGATCAGCTGACCTGCATCTTCGTGGATCACGGCTTGCTGCGTAAGGACGAGGGCGACCAGGTGGAGCAGGTGATGAAGCACCAGTTCCATGTAGATGTCCGCCGCGTCAACGCCGGTCCTCGCTTTTTGGCCAAGCTGGCCGGCGTCACTGACCCGGAGCGCAAGCGCAAGATCATCGGTGAGGAGTTCATCCGTGTGTTCGAGGAGGAGGCCAAGAAGATCGGCGCTGTGGACTTCCTGGCCCAGGGTACCATCTATCCCGACGTAGTGGAATCCGGCCTGGGCGGCGAGAGCGCTGTTATCAAGAGTCACCACAATGTGGGCGGCCTGCCCGACTGCGTGGACTTCAAGGAGATTGTGGAGCCGCTGCGCCGCCTGTTCAAGGACGAGGTGCGACAGCTGGGCACCGAGCTGGGCCTGCCCGACGAGCTGGTGTGGCGTCAGCCCTTCCCCGGCCCCGGTCTGGCCATCCGCGTGATCGGCGATATCACCGAGGAGAAGCTGGCCATCCTGCGGGATGCCGACGCCATCTTCCGCGAGGAGATGAAGCTGGCGGGCCTTGACCGCACCACCAGCCAGTTCTTTGCCGTGCTGACCGACCTGCGCAGCGTGGGCGTCATGGGCGACGAGCGTACCTACGACTATACGCTGGCCCTGCGTGCCGTGCAGTCCCAGGATTTCATGACCGCCACATGGTCCCGCCTGCCCTATGAGCTGCTGGACAAGGTGTCCAACCGCATCGTAGGCGAGGTGAAGCACATCAACCGCATCTGCTACGACATCACCTCCAAGCCCCCTGCCACTGTGGAGTGGGAATAAAATTTTCGCGGTTTCCGAATCCTGAAAAGCGTTGATATTACAGCGCTTTTCAGGATTTTTCTTTTCTGCTGGCTACAATTTGGCAACAATTGCGGCGGTTTTGTAGACGAAAGCGGATTCTTGCGGTATAATCTTTTGTCAGATAGACCGGATCATGAAAAGGAGAAACAGATTGGACATAAGAAAAGAAGACGACATATTAGAGGCTACATTGTCACTGGCCGGGAAGGGATATGCGGAAGCATATGACTTTCTGCTGGATGCCTATGAAAAGGCTCCCGGGAATCATGGGCCGCAGACCATGTATTTCCTGGCCTGCCTGGCAGGCGGAGACAACAGACCGGAGGAGGCGCTGGGATGGCTGAGAAAAGCCATCACGGAGAACGGCTGGTGGTATCGGCCGGAGGTGCTGGAGGATGAGGATCTTGCACTGCTGAAGGAGGATCCCGCGTTTCTGGCTCTGCGATCCGTTTCCGATGCGCGCTATGCGGCGGCGGCCGCCAAGGCGGAAGCGCAGTTTTCCTGGAAGGAGAAAACGGCCGCGAAGCTTTTCCTGGCCGTTCATGGAAATACGCAGAATGGGCCGACGGCGCGGAGTGACTGGGAGCCGGTGCTTGCGGGCGATGGCCGGTGGCAGCTGGAGACCGTACAGAGCGCCGAGCCGGACGGCTATGGAACCTATCGCTGGAGCTATGATATGGCTTCTTATCTGCCGGTGGCGGAAGCGATCGAAAAAGCGGAGCATGAGGGGTATCAGAGGATCGTATGCGGCGGATTTTCGGCCGGATGCGATATGCTTCTGCGGGCGGTGGCCTTTACGCCGGCGCGCTGCGATATGATGCTGCTGCAAAGCCCGTGGCTTCCGGTCATGGAGGAGCATGCGGAAGAGGTGCTGCATGCGGCCCGGCAAAAGAATATCGCGCTCAGGATCTTCTGCGGCGCGGAGGACGAGGACTGTCTCCCCGCGGCGAAGCAGCTGTATGCCGCGGCGGATAAGGCGGGCCTGGATGTGACGTTTACGATCCAGGAAAACAGCCGCCATCAGTTCCCGGCGGAGCCGTACACATTAAAAAATATGATAAATGGAGAAGCAGAATGAGTGAAGTGCGCGCAAGAGTCATCTCTCAGGAAAAGGGGATCTATAAGATCAGCAGCGGGACGGATGTGAAGCAGGCGTCCGTCTCCGGGAAATACCGGTATGAAGCGCTTACCGTTTCCGATTATCCGGCCGTGGGCGATTATGTTCTGGCCGAGTGGCCGGAGGGGGACGATCCGGCCATCATACGCAGCCTTTTTCCCCGCAAGAGCTGCTTTATCCGGAGGGCCGCCGGCAGCGCGAAGCAGGAGCAGGTCGTTGCCGCCAATATCGACACCGTATTGCTCTGCATGTCGCTGAATCAGAATTTCAACCTCCGGCGGATGGAGCGCTATCTGTCTATCACATACGACAGCGGCGCCACGCCTGTGGTGGTGCTGACCAAGGCGGATCTATGTCCGGATGTGGACAGCAAGATCGCGGAGGTGCGAAACGCCGCCCCTGATGTGGATATTCTGGCGGTCTCCTCGCTGAGCGGCGAATATGAAGCGGTGATGCCGTATATCCTTCCCGGAAAGACGGTGGCCTTCCTGGGCTCCTCCGGCGTCGGAAAGTCCACGCTGACCAATAAGCTCATGGGAACCGACAGCCTTGCCACGGGAGAGATCGGGGCAGGCGACAAGGGGCGGCACACCACCACCCACCGCGAGCTGATCGCGCTTCCCAACGGCGCGTTTCTGATCGACACGCCCGGCATGCGGGAGCTTGGCATGTGGGACAGCGGCGACGGTATTGACGCGGCGTTCCGGGATATCGAAGAGCTGTCCCGCACATGCAGATTTTCAAACTGCACCCACACCGCGGAGCCGGGCTGCGCCATCCAGAAGGCGCTGGCGGACGGCACGCTGGACGCCGCCAGATGGGCCTCCTTCCAGAAGCTGAAGACCGAGAACAGATCCGCGGCGGACAACAGCCGGTATCTGGAGGCCAAGCGCGAGAAGTTCAAGGAGATCGCAAAGATCAACAAGGCAAACAAAAAGGACAAACGCTCATAAGAACATGAAGAAGTGCCGTCCGGTGTTCGCCGGACGGCACTTTTGTCATAGCTTTTCCATTTTGAACGAGAAGCGGTAGGATACCTCCTGCCCGTCCTCCGGCCAGAGGTAAGGATCGCTGGCCGAGTCTATCAGCACATAGCCGGAGTAGCTCACGTCACAGGACACCAGGAAACCGTCGGCGGTGAAGGAGAAGCTTTCATAGCTGTGATCCTTGATGGTGTTCATCAGGTCGTTCTGGGTGGGGGAAAGGGCGCTGTAACGGTTTTCCGCGCAGACATAGGAGAGGGCGGCAATGGTCATCTGCCGGTAGTAATGATCGGGCCACAGCTCCGGGTCAGAGGTCTCGAACTGAAAGCTGACGGCGGTCACGGAGCCGTCGGTCTCGGTGATGGTGAAGTCCGGCGGGGCGCTCCAGCCGCCGATATAGACGGTATAGGGATCCTCCTGAACGCCGCGCCATTTGCCGGTCTCATCCAGCGTACCGCCAAAGTGGAAGTCGTGATAGGCAGCAAGGCGGTTGAAGTTGTCGCAGAATTCCGCCGCGGTGATGTCGCCCCGGTGACGGGGCAGCTGGGCCGCTGTGATGGTCAGCACCATCGCGCCCAGTACGACGATGATGTACGCGCAGGCCAGCACCGGCGCGCGCCACCGCTTCTGCGTCCGCAGGGACAGGGAGGTCTCCGCCTCCCAGGGAAGGCCAGAGCCCTCGTCGCAGGCCTTATAGCTTTTCCACAGGCGGATCAGGCGGTAAATGGGGATATAACCGCCCATACCGTACCACAGCACCGACAATGTGCGGGAGAGCCCGGCGGAGTAGCACAGGCGGACGCCGTCGCTGTCCGTGACGGACAGGCCCATGACCCATTTGCCGGGCGTGGTGCCCCACAGACGCAGCAGCAGCGGCTCCAGAAAGACCATGATCAGCAGGGACATCACCGTGTTCAGCAGGCCGGAGCCGGTGCTGTTCTGAATGGCGCTGCTGCCGGAGAGCAGTTCAAGGAAGCTGCCCCACAGGGCGGTGTACAGGAGAAGATCCAGCATGCGGGCGAAGAAGCGCCGCCACGGGGAACGGACGGAGGGGATCACGTCGGCGGACAGGGCGTCCTTTTCCGCGGAGCGGTCCAGCGCGTCCAGATATTTCTGGGCATCCAGCGTCTGATAGGTGACGCCGTCGGCGCGCATGTCCCGGCATACCCGTTCCGAGCGGTCGATGTCCTGCCGCTCCGCGTTCAGGGCGGCGATGTGGCGATCCAGCGTGTGGAGCAGGTCATCGCTGTCATTGTGCAGGGCCTTGATCTCCTCCAGGGGGATGCGAAGGCTCCGCAGCAGCCTGATGCGCTTGAGTACCTCCAGATCGTGGTCGGAATAGTCCCGATAGCCGTTGGCACTCCGTGCCGGGGAAAGCAGCCCTTCGGCCTCGTAAAACCGGATATTGGCCCGGGTCATACCGGAACGGATTTCGATATCCTTGATGGTCATGGCGTCACCTCCTGGGATAATAGTAAGCTATAAAGGGACTTTACAGTCAAGCATTTTTTTGAAAAACGGTGAAAAACTTCGGGGAGATAAGTTTCCCTTTACTTGCAGGGCGAGGGAGGGTATACTGATAAAAACTTCTGGTGGAAAGAGGTGGGGCAATGGAGCTGATCTGCTTGGGCGACAGCATTACCTACGGCTATGGCGTGCGTTCCGCGCAGCGCTGGACGACGCTGGTGGGGCAGGCGCTGGCCTGCCCGGTGGTGAATCTGGGGGTTTCCGGCGACACCACCGGCGGGATGCTGGCGCGGCTGAATACGGAGGTCATCCCGCGGCTGCGGCAGCAGCCTTTGGGGATGCGGCCGACCGTGCTGCTGATGGGTGGCGTCAACGATATTTTTTATTCCGGAACAGACACGGCGGCGAGGGCCAACATGGGCGCCATGGTGCAGCAGGTGCTGACCGCCGGAGGCCGCTGTGTGATGCTCTCGCCGCTGACGGTGTCCTTCCCTACGGTGATGCCGGAGTGGCAGGAGGTGATGCGGCCCTCCAACGAAGCGGTGCTGGAGGCATATCAGCAGTGGATGGCGCTGTTCTGCCGCACCTTCCATGTGCCGTATATCCCGCTGTACGACCTGCTGCGGGACGCGGACGGCACGCCCCGGCCGGAGCTGTATCTGGACGGTCTGCATCCCACGGCGGAGGGCCACCGGATTATGGCGGAGCGGATCGCCGCTGCCCTGCGAAAATAAGCGGCAGGAGCGTTTGTTTCGTAAGCATCCCATTTTTGGGCAAAAGTTCACAGCATTAGGCCTTGTAATTTGCCGCACATTCGTATAAAATAAATACTGTCTTATTCCAACCGCCGGTGGTCACTCCACTTTATGACCGGCGGCGGCAAATTAAAGGAGGAAGATCCGCTGTGGCTGGCGGTGCGGCAGTGTGGAGACCTGTCGTAAGGCGGTGCGCCGGGAGGCGGCCGCGAGACTGTTCCTTGCGGAGGCAGAACAGTTACAGTCAAGAATGTATGGCAAAGGTCGTATTGAAGGATCTCAAGAAGGTCTACCCCAACACCGAGAAGAAGAAAAAGGTCAAGAAGGGCGAAGAGCAGGAGAAGAAAACCAATCTTCAGATCACCGAGGAAGGCGTCGTGGCCGTCCAGCAGTTCAATCTGGAGATTGCTGACAAGGAATTCATCGTGCTGGTGGGCCCCTCCGGCTGCGGTAAGTCCACCACGCTGCGCATGATCGCCGGCCTGGAGGACATCAGCTCTGGCGAACTGTGGATCGGTGACAAGCTGATGAACGATGTGGAGCCCAAGGATCGTGATATCGCCATGGTGTTCCAGAACTACGCCCTGTATCCCCACATGACCGTGTACGAGAACATGGCCTTCTCCCTGAAGCTGAAGAAGGTTCCTAAGGATGAGATCGACAAGAAGGTGAAGCAGGCGGCGGAGATCCTGGACATCACCCAGTATCTGGATCGTAAGCCCAAGGCCCTGTCCGGCGGCCAGCGCCAGCGTGTGGCCATCGGCCGCGCCATCGTCCGCGATCCCTCCGTGTTCCTGATGGATGAGCCTCTGTCCAACTTGGACGCCAAGCTGCGCAACCAGATGCGCGCCGAGATCATCAAGCTGCGCCAGCGGATCGACACCACGTTTATTTACGTCACCCATGACCAGACCGAGGCCATGACTCTGGGCGACCGTATCGTCATTATGAAGGATGGCTTCATCCAGCAGATCGGCACGCCGCAGGAGGTCTTTGACCATCCCGCCAACCTGTTCGTGGCCGGTTTTATCGGCACGCCGCAGATGAACCTGTTTGACGCCAAGCTGGTGAAGCAGAACGGCAAGTATGCCGTGGCTGTTGATAACATTGTGGTGGAGCTGGCCGAGGATAAGCAGCAGCGCCTGAGCGCCAAAAACGTCCCCGAGCAGGATGTGGTGCTGGGCGTCCGCCCCGACCATATCATGCTGTGCGCCGACGGCGTCAAGGGCAAGGTGGACGTCAGCGAGCTGATGGGCTCCTCCGTGCATCTGCACATCACCGCGGGCGACAAGGACGTGGTGGTCATCGTACCCACCAACGGCAATGCCGCCCACTTCCCCATGGGCAGCGAGGTCAACATGATCTTCGGCGGCAACGTGGCCCATGTGTTCAGCAAGGAAACCGAAAAGAACCTGGAGTGGTAACACTTCTTATATAAAAATTGACCGCCTGTGAAGGCGGTCAATTTTTATGCTTGTCTTAAAACACGTCCGGGCGGTCGGCATAGGCCAGATCCGCTGTGGCGGCCTTCAGCTCCTCCATGCTGCGGATGTCCCGCTTGCGCAGGTCGGTCTGGGTCTGGGCGGGCAGGGCGTAGAAATAGGTATACGCCTGGGGATCGTTGTTGAGCAGATCGGTAAGATCAATGGCATACTTCATAAAAAACACCTCCGCCGCTAGTGTGCGCGGCGGGGGTGTCGTTTATGCGGTCAGCGCTGGTACTCGAATTCCAGATCGTACATGCTGACGATGTGACCGTCCTGGATCCCCATCTGCTCCAGCCGGTCGAACAGGCCGCTCTGGCGCAGCATTTTGTCGAAATACATCCGGCTTTCGTAGTCGGAGAAGTTGATGTTGGCCATGAGCCTTTGCAGCCACGGGCCCTCCACCAGCCATGTGTCGTCCTCCCGGTGGATCTCCAGCGGCTCGGAGGTGTCGATCTGGGGCGGGCGGGGCACATACTCCGGCTCGTACACCGTTACCGGCGGCAGCTCGCTGAGTCGCTGGGCGATGTGCCGCACCAGCTCGCGGGTGCCCTGATGGGTGGCGGCGGACATGGCGAAGAACTCGTAGCCCAGCGCCTCCACATGGGCGCGGAAGGCGTCCAGCTGCTCCTCGTCCATCAGAAGGTCGGTCTTGTTGGCCACGGCGATCTGGGGACGGGTAGCCAGCTCGGGGCTGTACTCCTTCAGCTCGGCGTTGATGGCATCGAAATCCGCGATGGGGTCGCGGCCCTCGCTGCCGGAAACGTCCACCAGATGCACCAGCAGACGGCAGCGGTCGATGTGCCGCAGGAAATCGTGGCCCAGACCCGCGCCCTCGCTGGCGCCCTCAATGATGCCGGGAATGTCGGCCATGACGAAGCTGACGCCCTCGTCCACATATACCACGCCCAGATTGGGGTACAGGGTGGTGAAGTGATAGTTGGCGATCTTGGGATGGGCCTTGGTGACTACGCTCAGCAGCGTGGATTTGCCCACATTGGGGAAGCCCACCAGACCCACGTCCGCCAGAAGCTTCAGCTCCAGCACCACGTCGTGGCTCTCGCCGGGCAGGCCCGCCTTGGCGAAGCGGGGCACCTGACGGGTGGGGGTGGCGAAGTGCTGGTTGCCCCAGCCGCCCCGGCCGCCCTTGCACAGCACATAGGGCTGGTCGTCGGACATGTCCTTGATGATCTCGCCGGTCTCGGCGTCCCGCACCAGTGTGCCCCGGGGGACGCGGATGGTGAGGCTCTGGCCGTCCTTGCCGGACTTGCGGCCGCCCTGACCGTCCACGCCGTTGGACGCCACATATTTGCGCTTGTAGCGGAAGTCCATCAGGGTGGACATGTTGTCGTCCACCTTCAGAATGATGGAGCCGCCGTCGCCGCCGTCGCCGCCGTCCGGGCCGCCGGCGGCAATGTATTTCTCCCGATGGAAGGCCACCGCACCGTTGCCGCCGTTGCCGGCGCGGCAGGTGATGCGAGCCTTGTCGATGAATCCGTTTGCCATTGTGTTACCTCGTTTTATCTGAAAAATGTGCCTTTTACACCTAGTATATCCTATTTTAGCGGAAATTTGCGGGTACGTCAAGTGGGGGAGGATATGTCGGACTTGACAACCGACTTAAAATGGGTATAATAAAAGCAAGGGTATCAAGCAGAGCGGTTTGATCCCTGTTACATGACTATTTTTCTAAGAAGAAAACCGTCACTTGGCAGAGTGGCGGTTTTTTCTTTCCTTGATAATAATGGTAACCGTAAAGTTGCCTATATGGAAAGTAATTCTCAAGCTATCACCTCCTTTCGGAGGGATAGGATCAAAACCGCCCCGCTATGTAAGATACCCTTGCACGAACAAGCGTATCATATGCGGCGTATTTTGTCAATATGCGTCCGCAGCAAAAAACACGCCTGCCGTGCGGCAGGCGTGTTTTTGATCAAGACAAAATTACTCGGCGGGGTAAACAGAAACCTGCTTACGATCCTTGCCCAGACGCTCAAAGCGGACAACGCCGTCAGCCTTGGCGAACAGGGTGTCGTCGGTACCCTTGCCCACGTTGGTGCCGGGGTGAATGTGGGTGCCGCGCTGGCGAACAAGGATGTTGCCAGCCAGAACGAACTGACCGTCAGCGCGCTTGGGGCCAAGGCGCTTGGACTCGGAGTCGCGGCCGTTCTTGGTGGAGCCCATACCTTTTTTATGGGCGAAGAACTGCAGACCAATGTGCAACATTTCGCAGTACCATCCTTTCTAAAAGATACGGAAGGAGAGAGACTTACGCCTCCATCACTTCGATGTTTTCCGGATATTCGTCGTGAAGCTGAGCCAGATAGACCATCAGTCCCGTCATGAGATTCTGACAGGTGGACTCCGCTGTGGGCGCCAGTCCTCCGGGCAGCCGGAGCGAGATGGCGGCGGTCTCCTGATCGACCTTCACCGAGGCGCACAGCCCCATCACGTCGTTGACGGTGGCTTCCACCAGCCGCACGGCGCTGGTCACGGCGGCGCAGACGATATCCTCGCCCTCTTCGCCGTATCCGCTGTGTCCCTGTGCATCAAATCCGATGATGCGGTCTTCCACGGTGTGGAAAATGACGCTCGTCATGCTGTCACCTTAGAAGCTGATCTTGCCGATCTCGACCTTGGTGTAGGGCTGACGATGGCCCTGACGTTTGCGGTAACCCTTCTTGGGGGTGTACTTGAAGATACGGATCTTCTTGCCCTTGCCGTTCTTCACGATGGTGGCGTCCACCTTCGCGCCCTCCACCACGGGAGTGCCGAACTTGGTGTTCTCGCCGTCCACGATCGCCAGCACCTGGTCAAACACCACGGAAGCGCCAGCCTCGGCGTCCAGCTTTTCGATAAACAGAGTGTCGCCCTCAGAGACGGCGTACTGCTTACCACCGGTCACGATAATAGCCTGCATTACTTGTTGCACCTGCCTTTCCTTTATTACGGACTCGCTGTCGGGGGCGTTTGGCGAAAGCCAAAACTTTTGACCCATTCAAAGCGGCTTTACTAGTATAACAGCGGGAAATCCCTTTGTCAACAGAAATACCGGGATTTTTTGCGAAAAAACAGACTTTCTCCCTTACTCCGGATAGACCAGCTTTTCCGCCGTCCAGCCGTCCAGAATACCGGCGTAAAACGCGCAGCACTCCCTTGCCAGCGCTACGTCGAGGTTGACATAATTTCCGCACTCCCGGGAGGCCTTGCCGGGCATGGGGCCTTCCCACGCCGCGCCCTGGGCGAATGCCTGACGCAGCAGGTCGATGGCCTGCGCGTCGGTGAGCTGTGCGCTGTCAAACAGGAAATAGAAGCCGGTCTGACAGCCCATGGGGCCGAAGTAGATGACCGCATCCTTCTGCTCGCTGTTGCGCAGGGCGGTGGCGATGATGTGCTCCACCGAGTGCATCTGGGCGTTGGTCAGCAGGTCGCCGGTGTTGGGCTTCTTGAAGCGCAGGTCAAAGGTGGTGACGCTGCCGTCACGGCGGCTGAGATACAGCCCCGGCGTCAGCACGTCATGGTTCACGGTAAAGCTTGCGATACGTTCCATGGTTCAGTCCTCCAGATGATCCACCAGGGCCATGACGGCGGCGTTCAGATCCCGCATGGCGGTGGGGAAATTAAAGTTATAGTCGTGCCTGCTGGTCAGGCAGTCGGACACGGATTTCAGCGCCATAAAGGGCACGCCGCAGCGATAGCACACCTGGGCCACGGCGCCGCCCTCCATCTCGCACAGCAGCGGGTGGAAGGTGTCCCGTACCCAGTCGGCGCGGCTGCCGGGGATGCCGAACCAGTCGCCGGTGGCCACGGTGCCGGTGCGGTAGGGATAGCCGGTCTTATCCATGGCGGCCCTGGTTCTGGCAAAGTCGGCGGTGGGGAAGTCTACCCGGTTGACGGTGGAGACCAGTCCGATGGGGTCGCCCACGCCGGTGGTGTCCACATCGTGCTGGATAAACTTTTCCGCCAGCACCAGCGTGCCGATGGGAACCTCCTCAAAGCAACCCGCCACACCGGCGTTGAGGATCAGATCGGGGTGATAGCGCTCAATCAGCACCGCGGCGGCCATGGCGGCGTTCACCTTGCCCACGCCGCCGCAGCAGGCGATCACGTTGGGCCGGATGCGGTAAAAGGACACGCCGTGTACCGTCTCCATAGGCGCGGCCCCGTGGATGAGGCTGTCGATCTCCGACGGCATGGCGTAGAAAAGGGCGATATTCATAGGTGCAGACCTCGTTTCGTTGTGTTGCTCCTATTGTAAGGAGAGTGGGGGGCAAATGTCAAGTTGCATTTGCCTGCTGCATGGGGTAAAATAAAAAATCGGAAGGAAGGTGAGCCCATGGACTATGAGATCATCCGTTCCCGCCGCCGCACCGTGGCGCTGGAGGTGACCCGGGAGGGCAGGGTGCTGGTGCGTGCGCCGCAGCGGATGTCCCGGGAGGAGATCGAGCGGTTTGTGGCATCCCACGCCGCGTGGCTGGAAAAGGCGCAGGCCAGGGTCGCCGCCCGTCAGGCCGCCCATCCGCCCCTGTCGGAGCGGGAGATCGCCGCGCTGCGGCAGCGGGCCAGGGAGGTGCTGCCGGGCAAGGCGGCTCACTACGCCGCCATCATGGGGGTGACGCCCGCGTCGGTGAAGATCACATCCGCCCGGACCCGCTTCGGCAGCTGTTCGGGGAAGAACGGCATCTGCTTTTCCCTGTACCTGATGCAGTACCCGGAGGCGGCTATCGACTATGTGGTGGTTCATGAGCTGGCCCATATCCGCCGCCATGACCACAGCCCGGCCTTTTATGCCGAGGTGGCCAAGGTGCTGCCGGATTATAAGGAGCGGATGAAGCTGCTGAAAATGTAAAATATAGGGCAGGATCGCAGGATCCTGCCCCATATTTTATACCAGCTGTACCAGTTATACCAGCTTTTCAAAATAGCGGAACGTTTCGTCGTCATGGGTGTGGCGCATGCAGGAGGACAGCATCCGCTCCGACGCGGCGTTCTCCATGTAGCACTTGGCCACCACGCGGGTCAGCCCCAGATGATACAGCGCCCAGTCCGCCACGGCGGCAAACGCCTCGGTGCCGTAGCCGTGTCCGGCGAATTCTGGCGCGATGCGGCAGCCCTGCTCCATGGTGCCCCGCCAGTCGCCGTTATACAGCACCACCTCACCGATGCACCGGCCCTCCAGCCGGACGGCAAAGTTGATGGCGATGCGGTTTTCAAAGTCCTGCCGGGTCACGTCAAGGAAGTAGTCCTCCGTCAGATCGCCCTTCAGGTCATCGCGGTAGTCATAGCCCCACCAGCGGTTGCGGTCGTCGTCCAGACACAGGGCGTTGTAGGCGGCCTTGTCATCGTCGGTAAAGGGGGAGAGGGTCAGCCGCTCAGTGGTCAGCTCCGGGATATGCCGCAGGGCGTCCAGCTCGCAGCCCACCTCGAACCGCATCTTGCTGCCCAGCTGGGCGGGCAGGTATTGCAGCTTGGAGGTGCGCAGTCCCCGGTCGCGGCCATCGTCCTCCCGGTTGATCCAGCGGCAGTCGCCGCCGTAGTAGGCGGCGAATTTCTGCACCATGGCGGGATAGACACCCGCATGGGAATACAGGGCCTTTTCGATGTGGCATATCAGCGTTTCACCGCATTTTTCCGCCAGCGCGATGGCCAGCAGGCGGCCCTCCCACAGGATGCCGCCCGCCCGGAACAGCCCCATATCCAGATGGGTGAACAGATCCTGCGCCAGCGCAAGCTCCCGCTTGGCCTCGGGGCTTTGCTTCTGGAACTCCCGGTCGTAATCGGCCCAGAAGGCCGCCAGCAGGTCGGCGTTTTCCGCCGTCAGAGGGATGAATTCCGCGCCGGGATGCTCCTTGTTGAATTTGTTGATGTGGTTGCGCTGGCCGCTGTAATGGCGGCCCGCAAACTGCGCCAGATCCTCCGCGTGGTAGAGGTAGTCCTTCCATACCCGCTCGTTGGTGATGGTGACGCGGGGCCACCGCAGGGCCAGCTTGCCCGCCTCGGACTCCGGCACTACGGAGAAGATGGGCCGTACGCCCTTCTGGCGGCAATGATCCTCCACCGTGGCCAGAGCGGCGTCCACGTCGCCCTCCGGGCCGGGGATGGGATAGTCGAACTGGATCACGCCGTCGATACAGTTGCGGATGATGAGACAGCCGTCCGTCTCGGCGTACTCCGAGTGGAGGTGGTCCCGCCACATGTATTTGACGCCGGCGCTGTACTCGCACAGGCGGTAGATGCAGTTTTCATAGTAGGGGCGCAGAACCGGCATGGCTTCGGCGGTCACGGGAGTAAAATTCAGCATAGGGAAGTCTCCTGTTGGGTGTATATAATGATTTGTGTTTTAGTAACGGTCTCCGACGGCCCCTTTCTTTCAGTAGCGAAAGAAAGGGGGAAAGAACGCCAGCAGGAACCAAGGTTCCTGCACCTCCTTGCGCGCTATACTGTGTGCTGATTTGAAAAGACTTACCGCACGTTTGCGTGAGATATCTGTTTTCGTATGGTAAATAGGATTGTCTCAGCACCGGCGCCGCTGCCGCTGATGCCTGCGCCGAACAACGTTGTTGGTTCTACCGTTGAGAACGTCAGCGGCAGCGGCGCAGGAGGGAAGTCGATGCGTCATACGCAGCGAAATCAACCGTGTTCTGTGAACGCGCGGTGAAAAGCCTCAAACTTGTGACGGGGATAGCGTGGGCGGATTCTTAAACCGCAGGTTTAAGTGGCGTTTTTGGTTACTTTTGCCGCCAAGGGCAAAAGTAACTCGCTCCGGAGAGCGAAATACCTCTCATACCCATAATACAAAATGATCCGTTATAGCTTGTCCACCATTTCTTCAGTAAAGCTGATAAAGCGGCGGGCAATGGGCCGCAGATCCTTGCGGGGCAGGGTGGCCACGCCCAGCTCCCGCACAGCGGGCGGATCCAGCGGCAGGGCCAGCACGTCGTCGGAGCGCCCCTTCAGCACAAGGCGGCTGAGGATGCTGACGCCCAGTCCGTGCTCCACCATGGAGATGATGACCGTGTCGCTGACCTGCGTGTCCCGGATGATGGGCGTCACGCCGCAGCGGTCCAGCGCCCGCATGATGTCCAGATGGAAGCCCAGCGACGGCATCAGGAACTCCTGCCCCTCCAGCCGCCGCACGTCCAGACTGGCCGCGCCGCCGGTATCAAAATTCCGGGGCAGGATCACCAGCAGGGGATCGGGCTTCAGCGGCGTCCAGTCCAGCGTACTGTTCTCCTGGCGGCTGGCAAAGGCCATATCCACCTTGCCCTCTTTTACCCAGCGGTATACCTCCTCCACCGAGCCCATCTGCACATCCACGCCGACGCCGCTGTTGACCCGGCGGAACTGCTCGATCAGCTCCGGCAGCCAGTGCATGGCGATGCTGGCGTAGGAGGCCACGCGGAGGGTGTCCTCCTGATGGGTGTTGATCAGCGTGATCTCCCGCTCCAGCGCCTGATTGGCGGCGAGACACTGCTGCACCAGCGGCAGTATCCGCTGTCCCGCGGGCGTCAGGCGGACGCCGCGCCGGTCGCGCACCAGCACGGAAAAACCGATCTCCCGCTCAAGGCTGTTCATCATATGGGTCAGGCCCGACTGGGTATAGCCCAGCTGCTCCGCCGCACGGGTAAAGCTGCCCTGCTCCGCGGCTGCCGCCAGGGCCTCCAGTTTTTTGCTGTCCACACAGATCACGTCCTTTCCGTAGGATATCACAGATTTTACCATGATACTGCTGCAAATGCAACCATCTAATATGACATTTCTTCATATAAAGATGAAAAAATGTCGCTTTACAAATCTTGCAACATTGTGTATTTTATATACAGTAATTCTCCACATATTACTTTTCCTTTCTATCCTCAAATCCCTTTTGATGGCTGCACGGTCGCCCCGTGCAGCCATCGCCCTATTCCTCCTCAATCATATATTGTTTTCCCGTGGAGAATCTACATAACGAAAAAAACGGACAGCGCCGCTGTCCGTTTTTTATGTGCGGAATTATTACGAAACGATTGTTTACTAACGAATAGAGGCCTATTGCAGCGCCTTTGTCCGGTCATAGGCGGCAAGAACCGCGTCGATGGCGGCGGCGCGGAAGCCATGCTCCTCCAGCGCGCGGACACCGGCGATGGTGGTGCCGCCGGGAGAGCAGACGGCGTCCTTCAGCGCGGCGGTGTGGTCATCGCTTTCCAGCGCCAGCTTTGCCGCGCCCAGCAGCATCTGGGCGGCGTAGCGCTGGGCCTTGGCCCGGGGCAGACCGGCATAGACGCCGCCGTCGGCCAGCGCCTCCAGAAACAGGTACGCGAACGCGCCGCCGCAGCCGGCCACAGCGCTTCCCGCGTCCATCAGCTTTTCCTCCAGCTCCTCCAGCAGGCCGGAGCAGTGCAGCAGGGAGATAAAGCCCTCACGCTGGGCCTCCGTCACATTGTCGGAGCAGCAGTACAGCGTCACGCCCTCGCCCACGGATACGGCGGTATTGGGCATGATGCGGATCACCGGATAGTCGCCGCCGGCCATTTCGCGGATGCGTGCCACCGTCAGGCCCGCCGCCATGCTCAACAGCACGAAGGGGGTGGTGCGTTCCTTCAGGGCCGGTGCGATCTCAGCGAGCATCCCGGCCATCATCTGGGGCTTGACACCCAGCAGGATATAGTCGCACTCACGGGCGACAGTCAGGTTATCCGCCACAGAAGCACCGATCTCATCGGCCAGCCTCGCGGCCTTCTCCGGGGTGCGGTTGGCCAGAACGATGCTGCTGCGCACCTCCACCGTTTTGGCGGCGGCGCGGGCCAGCGCACCGCCCATATTGCCGGTGCCAATGAATCCATAGGTCATAAAAAGCCCCTCCTTGTATAATGAAATGATCGTTTACAAAAAACGGCAGAGCAGGATCGGCAGCAGGATCGCCGGCACCATGTTCAAAATCCGCAGCTTGGTGACGCCCAGCAGGTTCAGGCTGATGCCCACGATCAGCAGGGAACCCACAAAGGTGATCTCATTGACCACAGCCTCACCCAGATAGGGGGCCACCAGCGAGGCCAGAAGCGCCATGGAGCCCTCGACCACAAAGACCGTTACGCCGGAGAGCGCCACGCCCAGTCCCATGGTGGAGGCAAAGACCAGCGCACCCACACCGTCGATGACGGCCTTGGAGATCAGGATGCTGTGCTGGTGCTGCAGGCCGCTTTCCAGCGCACCCATGACGGCCAGCGCACCGACGGCGAATACCAGCGAGCCGGTGACGAAGCCCTCGGTGATGGGGCTGCCGTTGCATTTCTTCTGCAGCGCGTCACCCAGACGGTTGACGGCGGCATCAATGTTCAGCAGCTCACCGATGATGGTGCCGATCACCATGGAAAGAATGGGGATCAGGGCGCTGCTGCTTTTCATCAGTCCGGGTATGGCGATGCCTATTGTGATCAGAGACAGCGCGGCCATAACGGAGCCGCGCAGGCGCTCCGGCAGCAGCTTTCCGGCAAACATACCCACCAGGCCGCCTACTACGACAGCGGCGCCATTGACAAGGGAACCCAGTAAGATCATGGGATCAACCCTCCTTCATTCAGTAAGTCCTGCACCACCGTGCCTGCCATCAGCAGGCCCGCCACGGAGGGCACCCACGATACGCTGGCGGGAACGCTGCGCCGTCCGGGAGGCGGTGCTTCCAGCTGCTGTGTCTCGCCGGGCTGCTCCGGGCTGAATACCACCTTCAGGTGGTGGATGTTCTGGGTCCGCAGCTCCTTGCGCATGACCCGTGCCAGCGGGCAGCCGGAGGTTTTGGCAATGTCGGTGATGGTCAGCAGCTCCGGGTGCAGCTTGTTGCCGGTGCCCAGCGCCGTCAGAATGGGGATGCGGCGCTGCCGGGCCTGCTCGATCAGATCCAGCTTGCAGCTGACCAGATCAATGGCGTCCACGATGTAGTCATACCGGGCGGCAAAGAAATCCTCCCGGTGGGCGGCGTCGTACAGCCCCACGATGGGGTGCACCGCCGTATCCGGGCAGATGTCCCGGCAGCGGGCGGCGGCGGCCTCCGCCTTCGGCATGCCGATGGTGGAGTGCAGCGCGTACAGCTGGCGATTGATGTTGCTGACGGACACGGTGTCGCCGTCGATCAGCGTCAGCTCACCCACACCGGCGCGGCACAGGGCCTCGGTCACATAGCTGCCCACGCCGCCCAGACCGAACACGGCCACATGGCTGCGGCGCAGCTTTTCCAGCGCGTCACCGCCCAGGAGCATTTCCGTCCTTAAAAATTCTTCATGCATAGGTGTCCCTCAAATACAGGAAAGGACCGGCGTTGCGCCGGTCCTTTTTGTTGGATGCGGATCGATTAGAAACCGACGTACTTCATGCCGGAGCCTTCCGTCACGGTCTCGGCGGCAGTCTGCTCAGCCAGCCAGGCGCTGTAATCGTCGTTCTTCAGCTGATTGGCGGCCAACGTCTTCCAGTAAGGCTCGCCGAAGCTGTCCAGATACATGACGTGGCTGCCGTAGCTGCTGTCAATGACACCGGCGTCGCCCACCTTGCGGCCATCGGCGAAGCACCAGTCCAGGAACTCCTGCACGAAGCTGGTGGACTTGCTGATGCCCTCGTACAGGCCGCCGTTATCGGAGCTGCCGCCGTCGGCGGACTGCTCACTGGCCATCTGAGCGAACAGCTCAGCGGTGGCGCCGCCGTCCTGCCACTCCTTCAGCGCCTTCTCGGCGTTGGCATGAGCGGTCTCCTTCAGCGCGGCCAGGTCGGCCTCGTAGGTCTCGGACTCCTTGTCCAGCGTAGAAGCGTCGGCAAGGAAGAGAATATGGCGCACGTTGACCAGATTGTAGTCCTGACGGCTTCGGCTGGCAAACACGGCGAAATAGATGTTGGAATCGGTAGTGACGGTAGTGGTATCGCCCTCCGCGCGGGAAGCGTCAAACACCCAGTTCAGCAGATCGGTGTCCGCATAGGTGGCGCTGTCCTGATGGATATAGGAGGCGATGTCCTCATAGGAAGCGGCGATATCCTCCAGAGACTCACCGGCGGCATAACGGGCAGCGGCGTCAGCGGCGGCATCCTCGGCAGCCTTCTTGGCGGCGGCCGTCTCCTCATCCGTAGGCTCCACGGTGTTGCCGTCAGCGTCCTTGGTGCTGTCGGCGGTGGCCTTGAAGGAGATGTACTGGTAATCGGCCACATCGAAGCTGTTCTTGTCCGCGTCGTAGCAGGCCTGCAGCTGATCATCGGTGTAGGTCAGGCTGTCCGTGTACTCCTGGCTGTAATGGGCGGCCAGCTCCTGCATCTGGAAAAGCTCCTTGAAGGTGCCGACCGTCATGTTGGAGCCGTAGAGCAGCTTGATATAGGCGGAAAGCGTATAGCCGTTCTGCTTGGCATAGGCGGTGATCTGATCCAGGGTGGCGTCCAGCTCGGCCTGCATATCGTCGTTGAAGGTCAGGCCCTCGGCCTTGGCCTTTTCACTGAGCAGATAGGTCTGGGTCAGATTGGTCTTGGCGGTATCCTTCAGGTACTGATCCCAGGTGATGTCGCCCTCGTCGGAGATCTGCAGCAGCATCTTCGCCATGGCGTTGATGGTCTGCTCCTTCAGGGAAGTGCTGGTGCTCAGTCCCATATAGTTGCTGTACTGGGAGCTGCTGATGGAGTTAAGCGCGGTGTAATAATAGTAGTCCACCTGCGCGGCGGTGAAATCCTTGCCGTCCACGGTCAGGGCAGTGGCCTTGCGCTGGAAGATGCCGGAGTTGTACAGCAGCACCACGGCGGCCACGATCACGAACAGAACAGCGATGCCGCCGTAAAGAAGCTTATTCTTTTTCCGCTCGGCGGCCTCTTTGGCCTCGCGCTCCACACGGGGATCCACATGACCCTGCGCGGCCAGCTCCTGGCGGTTTTTCTTTTCTCTGGATGCACTCATTTGTTTTCAGTCCTCTCAAGTGATAGGCGCAATACGCCCTTGGTCGTAAAATACCTGCCTATTATACCGTAGATTTGCCAAATGTGCAAGTATTATATTTTGGCAGGCAGGAAAAGGTGCGAAAGCGGTAGAAGGCTTCGCAGAATTCGCAGCCCACAGGCGGCGAACCGGTTCGGAGCGAATCTCAGCTTAATCAAAAGAGGACGATAAGCCCTCTTTTGATTAAAAAAAAGAGAGAAGCAGCCTTTCGGCTGCTTCTCCATTGCATCGGGCCAAGTTATAACCTGCACCGTTTCCTAGCAGGTGGGTTGTCTCCAGCTTGCTTTACTGCTTCCATCATCCAGCCGCAGACGGCAGCCGGGAGGCCTGCAAACCACATGCTGATCCGACATCCCCTATAACAAGATGTGAGGATAAAAAAGACCCGCATACATCGTTTGTAAGGCGGGGCGCGTCATACAACACGCTCACCTTGGGCATAGTATACCACGCGGGCAGGAAAAAGAAAAGAGAAATTTGCTATTTTTTTCAGGAATCTTCTTCCTCGTCCGCCAGCAGCTGCTCCATGAACAGGTCGTAGACCCGTTCCAGCTCCTCGTCGCTGTCCAGCGTGGACAGCTGCTCCTCGCCGTCCACCATGATGGACTTGAGGATCACCAGCCCCAGATCCTCCTCATCGGCCTCGTCCTCCTCCACAGCGGGGAAGAAGGCCATATAGGTCTGGCCGTCCAGCTCCAGCGCGTCGATATACTCCAATTCAAACTCGTTGCCGTCCTCATCGGTCAGGGTGATGAAATTCGGGCCGAAATCTTCGCTCATGAGTGTTGCCTCCTTGTATCGTTCGGTATGTGGTATTGTACCCTATCTTCCGCCGGAATGCAAGCGGCGGCTGCATGACTTTTTTGCGCCAGAGGACGAAAAAGTCCGCCGAAAGTACAGATATGAAAAGAATTCCCACGCTTTTTGGCAGGAATTTGTCAAAAGAAGGGGTTTTTAACATTTGACAGATGTGGTACAATACTTAAATAGCATGAAACTGGGCTAGTATGTGTATCCGGCAAAGGGCCGCCGCGCGGCGCCGGATATACGTCAGAATACAACAAAGAAAAGGAGGTGCCCTGTTATGAGTGAGAACAAGAAGAAGCGCAGCGGCCTGTTCGGCCGCCCACAGCAGAGCGCCGGTCACAGACAGGAAGAGACCCATCAGGAGACGCCCCGTGCGCCCCGCCCCAAAAAGAAGGGCCGGGCCGGCTTCATCATCGGCACGATCCTGCTGGTGATGGTGCTGACCGTCGCCATTTTCACCGGCATTTTCATGACGTGGATCAATACGTCCCTGAAGGGACATGTGGAGGTCTATGTGGACGAGCTGGAGACCAAGGTCTCCACGGAGCTGTACTATCTGGACGCCAAGACCGATGAATGGGTCATGTACCAGACCCTGTACAGCGACGGCGAGAACCGCATCTGGATCGACCTGGAGAACATCCCCCAGTACATGAAGGATGCCGCCATCGCCATCGAGGACAAGCGCTTTGAGAAGCACAACGGCGTGGACTTCCGGGGCACGGTGCGCGCCATCCTCAGTACCCTGACGGGCCGGGGCGTGCAGGGCGGTTCCACCATCACCCAGCAGCTCATCAAGAACGTGACCGGCGACAACGAGAGCACCGTCAAGCGTAAGGTCATGGAGATCTACCGCGCACTGGAGCTGGAAAAGCGCTATGACAAGGATCAGATCCTGGAGGCGTACCTGAACCGCATCTTCCTGGGCCAGTCCAGCTACGGCGTGGAGGCGGCGGCCCGCACCTATTTCGGCAAGAGCGTCACCGAGCTGTCTCTGGCCCAGTGCGCCAGCCTGATCGCCATTACCAACAACCCCAGCCAATATGATCCCCTGCAGGGCGACTGGAACCGGGAGCAGAACCGCAAGCGCGAGCTGCTGGTGCTGGACGCCATGCTGGAGCAGGGCAAGATCAGCCAGGAGGAGTATGACGCCGCCAAGGCGGAGGAGGTCATCTTCAGCAACGGTTACAGCAATACCGGCAACTACTACGGCGACGCCGTGGTGGACACCACCGAGGATCAGAAGCAGGAGGAGACCAAGACGGCGACGGCCCAGTACACGGCCCGCAACTCCTACTTCACCGACGCGCTGATCGACGATGTGATCGAGGCGCTGATGGACGAGTTCGGCTATGACCGCGGCACGGCGGAGAACGCGCTGTTCAGCAAGGGCTATAAGATCTACACCACCCAGAACTACGAGTATCAGAAGATCGCCGAGAGCGTGTTCGAGGATCTCAGCAATACCCCCTATACCCGTACCGACAGCAATGGCGAGACCGAGCAGCTGCAGGGCGCCATCACCATCATTGACCCCTATACCGGCTATGTGGTGGCCATGGTAGGCGGCACCGGCGCCAAGACGGCGGATCGCGGCTGGAACTGGGCCACCTCCGTGCGGCCCTGCGGTTCTGCCGCCAAGCCCATCAGCACCTATGCCCCGGCACTGGATCAGGGCGTCATCACCGGCGCGTCCACCATCGACGATTTCCCTGTGCTGGAGCTGAACGACAGCCCCTATCCCAAGAACGACAACGGCCGGTTCCAGGGTCTGGTCACCGTGCGCCGCGCGCTGGTGCAGTCTCTGAACACCTGCGCCGTGCGGGTGAACATGGAGCTTGGCACCTATAAGTCCTATGACTTCATGACCAGCCGCCTGGGCTTCACCACCCTGACCCAGTCCGACAGCGAGCAGGTGGGCGCCATGGCGCTGGGCGGCTATGCCAACGGCGTCACCACCGAGGAGATGGCGGCGGCCTACGGCGCCTTCGTCAACGAGGGCATCTATACCCGGCCCCGCACCTTCAC
Source organism: uncultured Oscillospiraceae bacterium (assembly GCA_934565655.1). Classification (GTDB taxonomy): domain Bacteria; phylum Bacillota; class Clostridia; order Oscillospirales; family Oscillospiraceae; genus Vescimonas. The sequence goes on along the minus strand of CAKTIE010000006.1, from coordinate 48,218 downwards.
CCGCGTGGAGGACAGCAACGGCAATGTGATCCTGGAGAATGAGATCCAGTCCAACGTGGCCATGAAGGCCAGCACCGCCGCGCTGATGAACAGCTTCCTCCACGACGTGGTCAACGGCGGCACCGGCTCCTCCGCCAACTTCAGCGGCATGACCCTGGCCGGTAAGACCGGTACTACCAACGACCAGAAGGACCGCTATTTCGTGGGCTACAGCCCCTACTATGTGGGCGCCTGCTGGGTGGGCTACAAGAGCAACAGCCGCGTGTCCTCCGGCGGTGTGAACCCGGCGGCGGCACTGTGGAAGCAGGTCATGTCCCAGATCCACGAGGGTCTGGAGAATAAGAGCTTCTTCTCCAGCAGCGACCTGGTGCAGGTCACCGTCTGTGCCGACAGCGGCATGCTGGCCACCAATCTGTGCGAAATGGATCCCCGCGGCAGCCGTGTCCGCACGGAGCTTGTGGCGGTGGACAACCAGCCCACGCAATTGTGTACCATGCATGACGGCAGCAGCACGCTGAATTATTACCGCGATTACTTCGCCAACTTCCCCGATGTGGTGGCGGAGGACAGCGATTACGTCCAATGGGGCAACGCCATCGGCGGCGATGGGACCTCCGTGCCTCCGGGACGGGGCGATCTGCTGCCCAGAGATCCCGGCTATCAGCCGCCGGACTCTGACGATGACAGCAGCCCGCTGCCGGGCGATGATGATTTCTCGGCGGAGGATCTGCTGGGAGGTCTTGGCGCGCTGGCTGATGATGCGCGAAGGCGGATCGGCCAAATTCTGAGATAAGACCGTTCAGCGCTCTGCGGCTATGGCCGCCGGGCGCTGAACTTGACCCGGCGACAACAGGGAAGGGAGGCGGCCGCATGCGCGCACCGCAGATTAGCTGCAGCTTTTCCGGCCACCGGCCGGAGAAGCTGCCCTGGGGCGACAACGAACGGGACGAGCGCTGTCTGGCGCTGAAGGACGCCATCCGCGAGATGGTGGAGAAGGCTTACGCCGACGGCTACCGTCACTTCATCTGCGGCATGGCCCGCGGCTGCGATACCTATTTCTGCGAAGAGGTGCTGCGCCTGCGGGGCCGGGTGCAGGATATCACCGTGGAGGCGGCCATCCCCTGCCTGAGCCAGTGTGACGGCTGGACGGCGGAGCAGCAGGAACGCTACCGGGATCTGACGGCGCTGTGCAGCTACCGCACGGTGGTGCAGGAGAAGTACGACCCCGGCTGCATGCACCGGCGCAACCGCTATATGGTGGATCACAGCCAGCTGCTGATCGCCGTCCATGACGGGAGCCCCGGCGGCACCCGATATACCATTGAATACGCGCTGCGGAACCGGAAGGATGTGCTGATCCTGCCGGTGCCGCGGTGATCCGGAAAAGGAGGAACGATCATGACTTATACGTTTACGCCCCGCGGCGTCTGTTCCCGCCGTATGACGGTGGAGCTGGACGACGGCATCATCAAAAATGTGAAGGTGGAGGGCGGCTGCAGCGGCAATCTGCAGGGCATCTCCCGGCTGGTGGTGGGTATGAAGGCCACCGACGCCATCGAGCGGATGAAGGGCATTTCCTGCGGCGGCAAGCCCACGTCCTGTCCCGACCAGCTGGCCAGAGCGCTGGAGGAAGCGCTGAAAAAAGCGGAATAAGCAAAAGAGGAATGACATCAAAGATGTCATTCCTCTTTTTCCATATCAAATAATGTCCAGGGATACGCTTCCGGCGGGGGACAGGTCACGTCCACCGGCTTGCCGGTAACGGGGTGGGTGAAGGCCAGATGATACGACCACAGCGCGGCGGAGCAGTCCGCCTTGCTGCCGTAGCGGATATCGCCCAGCAGCGGCAGCCCCCGGTGTGAGAACTGTACCCGGATTTGGTGGGTGCGTCCTGTATGGAGCCGGACCTTTACCAGCGTCAGCGCGGCGGTCCTGTCCAGCACGGTATAGTCCAGCGTGGCCTCCCGGACGCCCTTGCGCATCCGCTGCACCACATAGCTCTTGTTATGGGCGGCGTCACGGAACAGGAGATCGGTCAGGGTGTCGGCGTCCCTCTCCGGATGGCCCCGCAGCACCGCCAGATATTCCTTGGTGATCTCGTGGGCGGCCACGGCGGCGGTCAGCTTTCCCGTGACCTCTCTGCGGCGGGAGAATACCATCACGCCACCGGTAACGCGATCCAGCCGGTGTACGGTGGCGATATAGTCCTTTTCGCCCAGTGCGCGGTAATGCTCCCGCAGCAGCGCCGGCATGCAGGCGGCCTTGGGATCGTCCTCTGACAGCACGCCCACCGGCTTGACGGCCACCACAAGGTATCTGTCCTGATAGAGAATGGTCATGGGCGCTTACCGGAAGCGGCGGCCGCGATAGCTGCGGTGGCGCATCCGCTTATTGCGGGCACTGCCGTAACGGCGGCGGCGCAGGAAGGTCCTGCCGAACAGGAATACCAGCACCACAAGGATCACCAGTACCACCAGCAGGATCTTGACGATGGTGCGGGAGAAGAACTCCTTCAGGGCGTGCTTGACGATCAGGAAGCGGCTGGCGTTCACGTCGGCCACCGCCAGCAGCGGCACGGTGACGTAGTCCACGCCGCCGTAGCTGAGGGTGATGGTGCCCAGCTCCTGCCCGGCGGTCACCGGTGCGTCCACCACATCCTCATACAGGGTGACGGTGCGTTCGAGAGACTCCGGCTCCAGATCGCTGGGCAGCACCGTTTCGGCGGTATAGGCCGGATGGACGGCCACCTGCGCGGTCTCCTTGCTGAGGGCCACTGGCACCTCCTGGATCATCTCGTCCTCCGTCAGCACCGTTTTGGTGGTGAAGTTCTCAAAGCCCCAGTCAAACAGGCGGCTGGTCTCGGTAAAGCTGCCCACTCTGGTGTCGCCGTCCTCGGTTTTCATCAGCTTCGCGCCCAGCACCACGGAGATCAGCTGCCGGTCGGCCCGGACGGCGGAGGAGACCAGACAGTAGCCCGCCGAGTCGGTGGAGCCGGTCTTGATGCCCTGCGCGCCGCTGTAAAGATATCCGGTGGCACGCCAGTTGGAGATCAGGTAGTTGGTGCTGTGTAGCTCGCGGGCCTCGCTCTTGTTGGTGGCGGGGACCTCATAGGCCTTGGTGTTGCAGATGGTCATGAATTCGTCGTACTTCATGGCCTCTCTGGTGAAGAGATAGATATCCCACGCGGTGGTGTAATGCTCGTTATCCGGCAGGCCGGAGGTGTTGACGAAATGGGTGTTTTCGCAGCCCAGTTCCTGGGCGCGGCGGTTCATATCCGCCACGAAGGCGGTGACGCTGCCGCTGACGGCCTCGCCCAGAATGTTGCCCACCTCATTGGCGGACACCACCAGCAGACAGTACAGCAGCTGCTCCACCGTCAGCGTCTCGCCCGCCACGATGTCGGCGGTGCTGGCGTCATCCGGCAGGCCCGCCACGCTGTTGGCGCTGGCGGTCACGGGGGTATCCAGCCGCAGCTCGCCCCGGTCGATGGCCTCGAATACCAGCAGCGCCGTCATCACCTTGGTGATGCTGGCGGGGTACTGCTTGGTATGGGCGTCCTGATCCAGCAGCACCGTGCCGGTGGCGCCGTCCACCAGCAGGGCGGCGCGGGCGTCGATCTGTATATTTTCCGCGCCATAGGCGGTCACAGGCAGAAGCTGGGTCAGCAGCAGGGCCAACAGCAGAAAAACGGTGCAAAAACGGCGGAATTTCATAATGACTTTTTCTCCATATGTGCTATAATGAGGTGAGTAATGTATGTCAGAGCAGGGAGCGCACAGGGTCCGCGATCAGTGTTCAACTCATTATTATAAACGAGATAACCGCTTCCGTCAACGGGAAGGGAACTGCCAATTGTAAACAATTTTTCAGGAGGTGACGCCATGAAGATATTAGTGGTGGATGATGAAAAGCTGCTGGTGAAGGGCATCACGTTCAATCTGGCCAACGAGGGCTATGAGGTGACGGCCGCCTATGATGGCGAAGCCGCCGTGGAGCTGGCGAAAAAGGAGAATTTCGACCTGATCATTCTGGATCTGATGATGCCGGTGCTGTCAGGCACCGAGGCCTGCATGAAGATCCGTGAGTTTTCCGACGTGCCTATCATCATGCTGACGGCCCGCAGCGAGGATGCCGACAAGCTGATGGGCTTTGCCTGCGGGGCGGACGATTATGTGACCAAGCCCTTCAATATTCTGGAGCTGAAGGCCCGCATCCGGGCGCTTCTGAAGCGCAGCGCCGGCCGGCCGGAGATGAACCGGACGCTGCTGACGGTGGGCGACCTGAGTCTGGACACCCAGCAGCGGGTGGCCATCCGGGACGGCAAGACCATTGACCTGACCGCCAAGGAGTATGACCTGCTGGAGCTGCTGATGAAGAATCCCCGGCGGGTATACAGCCGGGAGAGCCTGATGGATCTGGTGTGGGGCTATTCCTACGCCGGAGATTACCGCACGGTGGATGTGCATGTGCGCCGCCTGCGGGAGAAGCTGGAGCGCGTACCGGCCGAGCCGGTGTATATCTTGACCAAGTGGGGAGTGGGTTACTATTTTCAGGGGGAAAACCAGCCTACAATTTAAGTTCGGCGTCAGCTACATTCTGGTGATCGCCGCGGTGCTGGTGCTGCTGAACACCTATCCGCTGCTGCAATCTCAGAATATGGTGTTCAAGTCCAAGGAGACCTCCATGAAAAGCGCCGTGAAGATCATCGAGGCGTCGCTGGGCGGCCTGAAGCAGCTGGACGAGGAGAATGTGACCCGCGCCCTCAGCTCCGTGCGGGAGACGGGCGCGTCCCGCGTGCTGGTGACCGATACGGCGGGCCGCATCCTGTACGACACCCGCGAGGAGAACGGCGCGGTGGGCCTGTACGCCTTCTATACGGAGATCGTGCAGGCGCTGGAGGGCAACGACGCCTTTTACAGCTATTACGATTCCACCGCGTTCCTCAGCCGCATGGCCTCTCCGGTGGTGTACCACAACCAGATCGTGGGCGCGGTATACGCCTATGAGTATGATACGGAGCAGGCGGACATTCTGAAAAGCTTCCAGTCCAATCTGATGAAGATCTCCGTGCTGATCGCGCTGGGGGTCATTGCGCTGTCCATCCTGCTGAGCCGGGTGCTGACGGCCCAGATCACCGACCTGCTGTCGGCCATCCGCAAGGTGCGTGAGGGCGCGTACAGCCACCGCGCCGCCGTAAAGGGCAGCGACGAGATCGGCCAGATCGCGGCGGAGTTCAACAGCCTGACGGATCGCCTGCAAACCACGGAGGACGCCCGACGCCGGTTCGTGTCCGACGCCAGCCACGAGCTGAAAACGCCGCTGGCCGGTATCCGGCTGCTGACGGATTCCATTTTGCAGACCGGCGACATGGATCCCGACACCACCCGCGAGTTTGTGGGCGACATCGGCCGCGAGGCCGAGCGCCTGACCCGTATCACGGAGAATCTGCTGCGGCTGACGCGGCTGGACAGCGGCGCGGTGCAGCCGGTGGCGCCGGTGAAGGTGGCCCCGGTACTGGAGCGCGTGGCCCGCATGCTGGCCATTCTGGCGCGGGAAAAGAACGTGACGCTGACCTGGGAGGCGGCGGAGGATACGGTGGCGCTGGCCACGGAGGATGACGTACACCAGATCCTCTATAACCTGATGGACAACGGCATCAAATATTCCGGCACCGACGGCTTCGTCCATGCCGCCGCCCGTGCGGAGGGCGACTGGGTGATCATGACGGTGGAGGACAACGGCATCGGCATTCCGGAGGACGATCTGCCCCATATTTTCGAGCGGTTCTACCGGGTGGACAAGATGCGCTCCCGCGCCATCGGCGGCACGGGACTGGGCCTGTCCATCGTGAAGGATACGGTAGAGAGCCGGGGCGGCCGCATTACCGCGGCGGCACGGGAGGGCGGCGGCACGGTGTTCACCGTGCATCTGCCCCGGGCGGAGGAAGGCGGTGAGGCGGAATGAGAAGACTGCGGATGCTGGCGGCACTGGCGCTGAGTCTGTGCCTGCTGGCGGGCTGCGCCGCCGTGAAGAGCGCCGGGGAAAAGGACGGCCTTCGCCTGTACTACGCCGCGGCGCTGGATACCCACCGGGGCGGCGACGCCATCGACCATGTGACCGTGGATTGGGACACGCTGCCGGCGGATGACAAGGCGGCCCAGGTGGAGGCGGTATTGTCTCTGCTGCTGGGCGGGTGCCAGGAAAAGGGCTTCAGAACGCCCATTCCCGCCGGAACGACGCTGCGCTCTGTGGATATGAAGGGCGGCACCGCGTGGGTGGATTTTGCCGGAAGCTACGGCCAGCTCAGCGGCATGGCGCTGACCATTGCCGACTACTGCGTGACGCTGTCCCTGACCCAGCTGGAGAGAGTCTACGCCGTGCATATCACCGTCAACGGGCAGGAGCTGGCCTATCGTGACAGCAATATGTTCCTGGCGGGCGATGTGCTGCTGACCTCCATGGACGACGTGGTGCGGACGCTGACGGCGCAGCTGTACTTCCCCGACGAAAGCGGAACGCTGACGGCGGAGGAGCGGCTGCTGACCCAGTACGAGGGGCAGTCGGCGGCGGACGTGGTGCTCTCGGCGCTGGCGGACGGCCCGTCTCAGGAGGGCTTGCAGCCGCTGCTGCCGGAGGAATTCACCGGCCTGACCGCCCGGGTGGAGGACGGCGTGTGCCAGCTGAATATGCTCTCCGCCAGCGTGGAGGATATGGACAGCGCCGCGGTGCGGCAGATGCTGCAGGGCGTAATGTCCTCGCTGCAGTCGCTGGAGGGCGTCTCCACGGTGCAGCTGTATGTGGACGGCGTGTATACGGATGCCTACGAATAAGAAAAATGCCCTGCCTGAAGCAGGGCATTTTTTATCCCAGCAAATCACCGGCGATGTCCGATACCTCCGGCAGCATGAAAAACGCCTCACGGATACCCATGTTTTCCGCCAGCGCCGCCTTTTTCCGCAGGGTCTGGGCGTCATCGAACAGCACATAGTGGTTGTCGTTGCCGGAGCGGTAGGTGAAATACCGGGCGCACAGCTCCTCGGAAAAATAGACGGTCTTGCCCTCCCGCAGCCGCCGCAGCTCGGTAAGGGACAGCGCGCGGCGAAGGTTGGCAGAGTGGGGGAGCGTATAGTCCAGCCGCAGCCGCTCCAGATCCAGCGCGATCCGGGCCGGGCCGAAGCGCCGGACAGCGTCCTCCAGACAGCTTTTCAGCGTCCCGCCCGCCACGGCGGTGTTCACCAGCACCGAGGCCCGGGGCGCGTGGGCGGCGTATTGCTCCGGGATGAACAGGCGGCGGCCGTACCGGGTGCAGAGCTGGCCGACTCTGGCGGTCAGGCCGCCCCGGTCCGTCCCCCGGTGATACCAGTCCAGCACGATGCCGTCACAGCCGCGCCGCAGGCACTGGCGCAGGATATCCTGCGCCAGAACGTCGTCGCCGCCGCACTCCCGGCTGTCGCCCACCAGCATCAGCCCGCCCTGAGGCGGGGTGCTTCCCTGTACCGTCAGCAGCCGCGGCCCCACCCGGTAGACGGCCCACACGGGGCGGAAATGCCCCCTGGGCAGTGTGTCGCCCGCATCCGCCGCCAGATAGAACTGCATGCCCATGCCCCCTTGTTTTTTTCGCCGGAAACTGCTATACTGTTCCTGATTTCATGAGTATGCGAAGGGGAGAGAAAGTATGCGGTTTTCCCTGCGGCCCGACCGATTGCTGGCGGCCTATGACAATGTGACACCGGAGCTGCTGCGGGGAAAGGGCATAAAGCTGCTGCTGTGCGATCTGGACTATACGCTGGCGCCCAAGTCGGTGAAAACGCCGCCGGAGGGCGTGAAGCCGTGGATCGACAGCCTGAAGGCCGCCGGGATCACGGTGATGATCCTGTCCAACAACCGCAGCGGAAAGCGGGTGGACGATTTCTGCCATGCGCTGGGCATCGACTATGTGGGCCACGCTCAGAAGCCTCTGCCCAAGGGGCTGCGCCGGGCCATGGCCAGGGCGGGCGTTACCGCCGGAGAGACCGCCATGCTGGGCGACAAGCTGCTGACGGATGTGCTGGCCGCCAATCTGGCGGGCGCCGCCGCGCTGATGGTGGAGCCGGTGGGCGGCGCGGTGACGCCGTGGCAGAAGGTGCTCCATGCCATGCAGGCCCCCTTCAAGAAGCTGGCACGGGAAAAATAACAACAGGAAAAATGTGATATAGGAGGAATCATCATGAATCATCTGGAACACATTGCGGCCCATCTGGGCGAGCTGGACGCCATGCTGCTGACCGGCGACTCCAACTGCTATTACGCCACCGGCTTTATGGGTGAGGGCGTGGCGGTGGTGACCCGCAAGGGCAGCTGGTATTTTACCGACAGCCGCTATACCGAGGCGGCGGGTAAGGCCATCGGCGACGCCGCCGTGATCTGGGAGACCAGCCGCGAGAACCCCTTTGCCGCGCTGATCAACAAGGCGCTGGCCGAGGCCGGCGCGCAGAAGGTGGGCTTTGAGGAGGAGGTCATGACCGTGGCCGCCCATACGGCCTATACGGAGAAGCTGCACTGCACGCTGGTGCCTGCCACCGCCATGATGACCAAGCTGCGGGGCAGCAAGGACGAGGAGGAGCTGGCGTACATGATCGCCGCCCAGCGGATCGCCGAGGGCGCGCTGGAGCAGATCTGCAAGGAGATCCATCCCGGCATGACCGAGAAGGAGATCGCCGCCCGCCTGAACTACCTGATGGTGTCCGCCGGCGCGGAAAAGACCTCCTTTGATACCATCATCGCCTCCGGCCCCAATGGCTCCATGCCCCACGCCGTGCCCAGCATGCGCCAGGTGCAGCAGGGCGAATTCATCACCATGGACTTCGGCTGCGTGTACAAGGGCTATTGCAGCGACATGACCCGCACCGTGGCGCTGGGCGAGCCCAGCGAGGAGATGAAGAAGGTCTATCACATCGTGCTGGAGGCCCAGCTGGCCGGTATCGCCGCCGCCAGAGCGGGCGTCACCGGCGCGGCCATCGACGCCGCCGCCCGCAAGGTCATCGAGGACGCGGGCTACGGCCCCTATTTCGGCCACAGCTTCGGCCACAGTCTGGGCATCGACATCCACGAATCCCCCAACGCCGCGCCCAGCAACGGCGAGCCCATGCCGGAGGGCGCGGTGGTCAGCGCCGAGCCGGGCATCTACCTCCCCGGCAAGTTCGGCGTCCGCATTGAGGATGTGATGATGCTGCGCCATGATGGCGCGGAGGTCATTACCAGGGCCCCCAAGGAACTGATCGTGCTGTAAACAAATAATTTCGGTTTTTTGGCAAAAAATACGGCAAAGCCCTTGCCAAACCATACAGCATCATGTAAAATATATAAGGCTTTTTGTGGCCGGAATTATTTTATTCGAGGGAATGTTGATATTCCCTCATCACATGGGAGGAATATCAATATGGCAACTATTACCGCCGGTGATTTCAGAAACGGCAAGACCTTTGAGATGGACGGCAAGATCATGCAGGTCGTGGAGTTCCAGCACGTCAAGCCCGGCAAGGGCGCGGCCTTCGTCCGCACCAAGATGCGCAACGTGGTGACCGGCGCTGTGACCGAGACCTCTTTCAACCCCACCGCCAAGTTTGAGGAAGCTTTCGTGGATCGCCGCGACATGGCGTACAGCTACAACGACGGCGACCTGTATTACTTCATGGATCAGGAGACCTTCGACATGGTGCCTCTGGGCAAGGATCTGCTGGGCGACGCCTTCCGCTTCATCACCGAGAACACCGTCTGCAAGGTGCTGAGCTATAAGGGCAGCGTGTTCGGCCTGGAGTGCCCCAACTTCATGGATCTGGAGGTCACCGAGACCGAGCCCGGCCTGGCCGGCAACACCGCCACCAACACCCTGAAGCCCGCCACCGTGGAGACCGGCGCCGAGGTGAAGGTGCCTCTGTTCATCAACATCGGTGACAAGATCACCATCGACACCCGCACCGGCGAGTATATCGGCCGCTGCAAGTAATTTCATCCGTAGCAACCAACCGACCGTAAAGAAAGGAGCCGAATATGGGTATTTCTGAGAAGGTAGCATATCTGAAGGGCCTGGCCGAGGGTCTGGCACTGGACACCGAGAGCAAGGAAGGCAAGCTGATCGCCGCCATCATCGACGTGCTGGACAACATGGCCGACGAGATCGCCGACATGCAGGACGAGATGGTGGACATCGAGGACGGTCTGGATGCCGTCAGCGATGACCTCAGCGAGGTGGAGGAGTCCCTCTACGAGCTGGACGACGAGGACGAGGAAGAGTGGGACGATGAGGACGAGGATGAAGAGTGCTTCATGACCACCTGCCCCGAGTGTGAAGAAGAAGTCTATTTCGACGAGACCGTCCTGGAGGACGGCGAGGTGGTGTGCCCCAACTGCGGCACCAAGCTGGAGTTTGATCTCAGCGACCTGGCCAACGCACTGAACGAGGCCACCGACGAGGACGACGAGTAAAATAAAAAAGGAAGGGCCGGATGGCCCTTCTTTTTTTTAGTGAAAAGAGAAAAGAGAAAAGTTGAGGTATGCCGCCGTTGGCGGCATGTTATAAAAAGAGAGCCGAAAGGCTCTCTTTTTATAGTTCAAACGGGGTCAGCGCGTCGGCGGCAATGTCGTATGCAAGGCGCAGGTATGACGGCTCCTCGCTGTCGATCTGTATGTCGCGCAGATACACATCCAAATGGCAATCGTCGTATGTGAAGCCGGCGATATCCACGCGGACTTCATCAGCGTCGCAGCCCTCGGGCAGCAGTCCGCTCTGGGGCAGCAGCTCACGGACGCGGGCTTCCATATCCGTATGAACGGCGGCCAGACGGGTCTTTTTGAACTCCCGCACATCCCACAGATCGTCTCTATACTGGGATGTGGTGTGGTCATAGATCGAAACAAGAACATAGGAGCCGCTGCGGGCCCAGTTAAAAAAGCCAAATTCCTCGTTCTCGTCCAGCGCAAAGCTGACATAGGTTCTGTCGCTGCCGGAATCCGCCAGATAGTACCGGCCCTTCCACATGCGGATCAGCGTCTTGTCATCATTGAACAGGCTGGCGGGATACGCCTCGATGCTGATGGTCTCGTCGGCGGGAGAGTGTGACCGCTCGATGATGTTGTAGGTCTCGCCGATGTGCTGGTTGTAGATCAGAAAGACGCCAAGGGCGGCAAAGACCAGTACGGCCAGCAGGATCACACCGGCCGCGATCCGCTGGATCAGCTGCTTTTTTCGCTGCCACAGGCTTTCCTGTGAAATTTCCAGCACCGCCTGCACGGCGGGAGAGGCGGCCTCCGGGGCGGTCGATTCCGAAGCGGTGGGCTCCGGAATGGGGGTGATGTCAGGTGCCAAAAGCTCCGCCTTTTCTGCGGCGCGGCAGGTCAGCAGGTCGTCCACACGCAGGCCGAAGGCCGCCGCCAGCGGCTGTAAAAGGGTCACGTCGGGGTAGCTGAGTCCCCGCTCCCATTTGCTGACGGCTTTGTCGGTAACGTGCAGCGCCTGTGCCAGCTGCTGCTGGGTCAGGCCCTGCCGCTTTCGGTTTTCGGCGATGAAAACGCCCAGCTGCTGTTTGTCCAAAGTGATCACCTCGCTGTTCATTGTATCAGAAGCGGAGGAAAATGCAACCGACCAGCGGTTTAGCTGCCCTCAAATACCGAAATATATGGGAGAAACGGTTGCGAAATGTTAAAATTGTGCTATAATAATCAGATACGCTGCGCCCCGTGACCGGGGTATTATTGAGAATTTGAGGTTTAACAGGAAATGAATACTGCTGAAAAGCTGAACATGACCATGCTGTGCGACTTTTATGAGCTGACCATGGGCAACGGATACTTCCGCAACGGTTATAAGGATCGCATCACCTATTTCGATGTGTTCTTCCGCAAGGTGCCGGATCAGGGCGGCTTCGCCATCGCGGCCGGTCTGGAGCAGCTGATCGACTACATTGAAAACCTGCACTTCAGCGAGGAGGACATCGCCTACCTCCGGGGCCGGAACCTGTTCTGCGAGGAGTTCCTGGACTATCTGAAGGACTTCCGCTTTACCGGCGATATCTACGCCATTCCTGAGGGCACCCCCGTGTTCCCCCGCGAGCCGCTGGTGGTGGTCCGCGCTCCGTCTATCGAGGCCCAGCTGATCGAGACCTTCACGCTGCTGACCATCAACCACCAGAGTCTCATTGCCACCAAGGCCAACCGCATCTGCCGCGCCGCCAACGGCCGCACGGTGCTGGAGTTCGGCTCCCGCCGCGCCCAGGGCGCGGACGCGGCCATCATCGGCGCGCGGGCGGCGTACATCGGCGGCTGCGCCGGTACGGCCTGCACCATCTCCGACCAGCTGTACGGCGTGCCTGCCGGCGGCACCATGGCCCACGCCTGGGTGCAGATGTTTGACACCGAGTATGAGGCCTTCAAGACCTATTGCGAGACCTATCCCACCAACGCCACGCTGCTGGTGGATACCTACAACACCCTGAAATCCGGCGTGCCCAACGCCATCCGCGCCTTTAACGAGGTGCTGCGCCCCATGGGCATCAGCAAGTGCGGCATCCGTCTGGACAGCGGCGATATGGCCTATCTCAGCCAGAAGGCCCGCAAGATGCTGGACGAGGCCGGCTGGCCGGAGTGCCAGATCAGCGTGTCCAACTCCCTGGACGAGCGGCTGATCCAGAACCTGTTCCTGCAGGGCGCCCAGATCGACATGTTCGGCGTGGGCGAGCGGATGATCACCGCCAAGAGCGAGCCGGTGTTCGGCGGCGTGTATAAGCTGACCGCCGTGGAGAACGAAAAGGGTGAGATCATCCCCAAGATCAAGTGCAGCGAGAATGTGGAGAAGATCACCATTCCCCACTTCAAGAAGGTGTACCGCCTGTATAACAAGGACAACGGCAAGGCCATTGCCGACTACATGACCGTCCATGACGAGGTGGTGGACGAGAACGAGCCGCTGATGCTGTTTGACCCCTACGCCACCTGGAAGACCAAGAACGTCTGCAATTTCCAGGCCCGCGAGCTGCTGGTGCCGGTGTTCCTGAACGGCAAGAAGGTGTATGAATCCCCAGCCCTGAAGGACATCCAAACCTACTGCAAGCAGCAGGTGAATACCCTGTGGGACGAGATCAAGCGCTTTGATAACCCCCAGACCTACTATGTGGATCTCAGCCAGAAGCTGTGGGACATCCAGCAGGAGCTGCTGCGGAAGAACCGGAACTGACAACGGAAACATGACGGCAAGAGCCCGCTGCGCGATATGCGGCGGCATGTGGTCATGCCGCCCTACGGAATTTTACCGCCAACCGTCTTGTAGGGCGAGGTGACCACACCCCGCCGTCCTCTACGAAATTCCCCGTTATCCCCAACCCTACACCGAAAGGAGCCGTATGAAAAAATACCGGGTACAACAGAAAACGGAACGCCGGATCGGCGCGGGCCTGCGGCTCGTGCTGGTGGCCATATTGCTGCTGGCCCAGATCGCGCTGGTCATCGGCCTTTCCAAGCTCCTGCAGCAGCGGATGGCCGTGGCCTATACGCTGCTGGAGATCGCGGCGCTGTTCAGCGCCGTGCGGGTCTATACCCGTCCCGGCAGCAGCAGCTATAAGATCGGCTGGATCCTGCTGATCCTGGCGGTGCCTGTGGCGGGCCTGATCCTCTACTGGCTGTGGAACGGCGAGAGCAGCGCCAAGCGCCTGTCACTGAAAAAGGTTCCCGTTCCGGCGGAAAGCCCGGCCCAGACGGAGCAGTGCGCCGCCGCCATGACGGCGCTGCGGCAGCAGGAGCCGGAGTGGAGCCGTCTGGCGGCATACATGACCCGGCAGGGCTTCCCACTGTACGGCGGCACCGAGGCGGTGTATCTGGAGACCGGCGAGGTATATCTCAACGACCTGCTGGAGCATATGGAGCAGGCGGAGCGGTTCATCTTTCTGGAGTACTATATCGTGGCACGGGGCGACCTGTTCGACCGGATGCTGGATATCTTTCGCCGCAAGCGGGCGGAAGGCGTGGAGATCAAATTCCTCTTTGACGATTTCGGCAGCATGATGCGCTTCGGCAATGAGGAGCTTGCCGCCCTGAAGGACATCGGCGTGGAGGTCATGATCTTCAACCCGGTGCATGAGTATGTGAACCGGCTGTACTTCAACTACCGTGACCACCGGAAGATCGCCTGCATCGACGGCGAGGTGGCCTATACCGGCGGCGCCAATCTGGCGGACGAGTACGCCAATTTGATGGAGCGCTTCGGCTACTGGAAGGACTGCGGCGTGCGGCTGACAGGCCGGGGCGCCTGGGGCCTGACCCGCGAGTTCATCCATCTGTGGGAGCGGATGGGCGGTACGCTGGACAACGGCTATGACTTTTACCGCCCGCGGTCGGCCGCGGAGGGGGAGGGCTTTGTCCAGCCCTTTGTGGACGGCCCGGACAACAACCCCGTCAATACCGCTGAGGATGCCTTTTTGCAGCTGATCACCGGCGCGCGGGAGACGCTGACCATCACCACGCCGTATCTGGCCATCGACGAGCCTATGATGCGCGCTCTGTGTCTGGCGGCGGACTGCGGCGTAGAAACACAGCTGCTGATGCCAGGTATCCCCGATCACAAATTTGCCTATCTGGTGGCCCAGAGCTACTGGGGCGAGCTGATGCGCCACGGCGTGGAGATCTATACCTTCACGCCGGGCCTGCTCCACGGCAAAACGGTGCTGGCGGATGGCCGCGCGGCCTTCGTGGGCTCGGTGAATATGGATTACCGCAGCTTCCAGCTGCATTTCGAGTGCGGTACGCTGCTGTACGGCACGGCGGTGTCCCGGCCGCTGGCGAAGGACATGGCCCGGATCATGGCTTCCGGTCAGCGGGTGACCATGGAGCGCTGGAAGGGACGTCCCTGGTATCAGAAGGCGCTGGGTACGCTGCTGCGGCTGTTCGCCATGTGGATGTGAGCTTTTCTGATATGAGGTAGACCTATGAAACTGTTGGAACCGAAATACCGTAAGCTGATGCGTATGCTGGCCATCCCGGCGGCGCTGATCTTTGTGCTGGCCATCATCGCCATGGCCACAGGGGCAATGGCCCTGTCTTACAGCGGCATTGCCGTAGACGACGCCGGGCGGCTGTATCTGGGCCGGGGCGGCAAGATCGAGGTATACGAAGCCGGACAGAAAGTCGATGTGATCGCGCCCGAAGTGGACAAGAGCTTTGTGTTCACCATCCGTGAGGGACAGCTGGTGCTGTCCACCGGCAAGGTGGTGACCACGCTTGACCTTCAGGGAAACGCCGTTGACAGCAAGACCGACGAGGGCGGCGCGGTATACAAGGCGCTGAAGCCCCTGCGCCGCAACTTTACCGCCGCCGACGGCACGGCGTACACCCTGCGCCATGAGATGCTGGCGGCACAGGTGACGGCGGAGGACGGCACGGTGCTGTACAGCGAGCCGGGCTGGGCCAACGCCCTCAAGCCGCTGCTGGCACTGGCGGGCCTGTATGTGATCTTCGCCGCCGGATATATCGCCCTGGATCGCTTTGCCACACTGGAGGCCACCGGCCATCTGGACCAGGTGTAAAAGAGTGGTAAAATTTCCTGCTGACGCATATTGACAAAATCCGACCGATATGCTATGATTGCCCTACAATACAAGGGGTGCTGGTGCAAACCGGCTGAGATACAGCGTACCGCCGCTGTGATCCCTCGAACCTGATCCGGATAATGCCGGCGTAGGAATGTGGTCATAGTGAATGGTTTCTTTCACCGCATTGCATCGCCGCAATGCGGTGTTTTTAAAAGCCGCCTCCGGACAGAGCATGTTTTCTTAGGAGGTAACAACAATGAATCACATGAAGCTTCGTGCCCTGTGCGAGGGCGCTGTTCTGGTGGCTGTGGCCGAGATCCTCAGCTTTATCAAGCTGTGGGAGATGCCCTGGGGCGGCAGCGTCGTGCTGTCCATGGTTCCGCTGGTGCTGTACGCCGTGCGCTGGGGCCTTGGGCCCGGCCTGCTGAGCGGCTTTGTTTTCGGCGTGCTGCAGTTCGTGTTTGACGGCGGCTTCGCCATCGGCTGGCAGTCCATTATCGGCGACTATCTGCTGGCATTCACGGTGCTGGGCTTTGCTGGTCTGGTGGCCCGCAAGAAGAGCGGCGTTTTCACCGGTACGCTGATCGCCGGTTTTGCCCGCTTCCTGGTACACTATGTGGTGGGCGCCACCATCTGGGCCGAGTATATGCCCGACGTGTTCTTCGGCATGACCATGAAGTCTCCCTGGTTCTACTCCCTGCTGTATAACCTGGCCTACATGCTGCCCAACATTGCCATCACACTGGTGGTGTTTGCCGTGGCCTACAAGCCCCTGAAGAAGTATCTGACGGGCGAGGATTTGCTGGCCGCGAAATAAAAAGCTTTCTTCTGCTCTCTGCTTTGCGTTATTTGACGGTGTGTAACAAACATGTTGTCAACCGAAAAGCCCCGCCGTAAGGCGGGGCTTTTCGGTTATGTGGATAGGCGGCGGGTCAGTCCAGCTTGGGCCGCAGCCAGTCGGCCAGCGTGTCGAACAGCTTGCCGTAGCCGTCCATGGTGAGATGGATGCCGTCGGCGGACAGCAGGTCGTTCATGTGGTGATCTGCCAGAAACGCCTGCCGCACATGGATCAGGGGTACATTGTTGGCATAGGCCAGCTCCGTCACCGTGTCGCTGTACAGCTCCTGATGGCGGTAGATCATATCCTCGTCCCCCAGCCAGCGCATGATGGCGTTCCTGTCCAGTCCGTTGCGGCAGATAAAGCGCAGATACCGCCGGGGGTCGATGGGCGGCAGGCTCATCAGCACCGGCTGCACGCCCTGCTGATACAGTACCTTCAGCATATCGCCCAGCGTCTGGCGGAAGGTCTCCTGCTTGGTGTGGGGCTGGTGGTCGCCCTCGGGATCGGCGGCGATGGCGGCCCAGTCATAGTCACTGTCGTTGCCGCCGTAGCAGATCAGGGCGTAGTCGGCATCCAGGCCCCGCTGGGCGTCATGCTCCACCAGCGACAGTCCCTTGGACACCGTGGCCCCCATCTTGGCCCGGTTGGTCACCTGCACCCGGTCGGAGGGGTAGCGGGCCATGATCTCCGGCAGGTGAAAATGGTATTTCAGCTCCTCGTCCGGCACGGTGGCCTTCAGCAGAGAATCCCCGTAAATATACACATTGCGCATCACATGGCACCTCCCAAATCTTTGCATCTAATATAGCACACAAGATGACGTACGTCAATATACAATTTGCGGCCTGCCCGTTGAAAATCGGAGATTTTTTCGTGAAAAGGGTACAATTAGGACTTGCATCCGGCTGCTGTTTCGGGTAAAATAGAGGTAACAATCCAAGATTGGTAGCTGTAAGGAAGTGCTTCGCGCACGGGCTGCAACTATCACTCGGCGCAATGGCTTGAGTGTTTCAGACTTCGTTGAGGTCTGAAACATTTTTTGCATTTTGCGGCAGTGATGGTCTATTGGAACTTTTTTACAGGAGGAAACGACCATGACTTTAGTGACCAACGGCAGACTCATTACCCGCGACAGCGAGGGTAAGGGCTATTACGAGCACGGTGCGGTGGCCTACGAGGGCGCCAACATCGTGGAGGTAGGCGAGGAGGCCGCCCTGCGGGCCAAGTACCCCCAGGCGGAGATCATCGACGCCAAGGGCGGCGTCATCATGCCGGCCCTCATCAACGCCCATACCCATATCTATTCCGCGCTGGCCCGCGGCCTGAGCATCGTGGGCAACAACCCCACCAACTTCTATGAGGTGCTGGACGGCACATGGTGGGCCATCGACCGCCATCTGATGATGGACGGCACCCGCGCATCCGCCACCGCGCTGTACATCGACTCCATCAAGCAGGGCGTCACCACTGTGTTCGACCATCACGCCAGCTATGGCGAGATCCCCGGCACGCTGCACACCATCGCCGAGGAGAGCAAGCGTCTGGGCCTGCGTTCCTGCCTGTGCTATGAGGTGTCCGACCGTGACGGCGAGGAGAAGTGCCTGCAGGCCATCAAGGAGAACGCCGACTTCATCACCGAGTGTGAGCAGCGCAAGGATCCCATGCTGGCGGCCATGTTCGGCGGCCACGCCCTGTTCACCATCTCCGACAAGACCTTTGACCGTATGGTAGAGGCCAACAACGGCCGCACCGGCTATCACATCCATGTGTCCGAGGGCATGAACGATGTGTACGATTCCCTTCAGAACTACGGCCGCCGCCCCGTGCAGCGTCTGCAGGATCACGGCATTCTGGGCGAAAAGACCATTCTGGGCCACTGCATCCATGTGAACACCGCCGAGATGGAGATCATCAAGGAGACCGGCACCATGGTGGTCAATAATCCCGAGTCCAACATGGGCAACGCCATCGGCATCTGCCCGGTGATCCAGCTCTATAAGCGGGGCATCCTGCTGGGCATGGGCACCGACGCCTATACCAACGATATGCTGGAGTCCATCAAGGTGGCCCTGTGCTCCCAGCGCAGCCAGAACTGCCTGCCCAACGTGGGCTGGTGTGAGGTCACGGACATGCTGTTCAAGAACAACGCCAAGATCGGCGAGAAGTACTTCCCCCAGCAGCTGGGCGTGCTGAAGGCCGGCGCTGCGGCGGACATCATCGTCATGGACTACAAGCCCTTCACCCCCTTCTCCGACGAGAATATCGACGGCCACATGCTCTTCGGTATGACCGGCCGCCAGTGCCAGACCACCATCGCCGCCGGTAAGCTGCTGATGAAGGACCGCGTGCTGGTGGGTATCGACGAGGAGGCCGAGAACGCCCATATCCTCGAGGCCGCCAAGAAGCTCTGGGGCGATCTGAACCACCGCACCTATTGAGAAAATGCCAGGATTGCCACAGCGGAGACACCCGCGGTTAAAGGGCTTTGATTACAGCCATGGTTGGTATTTTGTGACCATATGCACCGATAAACGCAAAAGGATATTGAGCCGCATTTCCGTAGGGCGGGGTGCCCTCACCCCGCCGTGCGTGGAATTGTCCGATATCGGGCGCGTGGTTAAAAAGCACATTTTTCGGACGAATGATGTATATCCAAATGTTTCGATAAACACGTTTGTGATCATGCCCAACCATGTGCATCTGATCGTCGCCATTGAGCCTGCCGCAGGCGGCGGGGTGAGGGCACCCCGCCCTACGACACTTTCGGATATCGTCCGATCCGTCAAGGCAATGGTTACCCGCGAACTTGGATACTCCATATGGCAAACATCCTTTTACGACCACGTCATCCGCACTGAGGCGGACTATCTCCGTATCTGGCAATATATTGACGAGAACCCCGCCTGTTGGGCGGAGGACGAATACTATTCCGAATAACGACAAGGAGGAGATCCCATGTCTGAAAAAATGTATCCCATTCCCTTTAAATCCCTGATGAACTGGGTGGTCACCGAGTACGCCAACTGCGGCGAGATCTTCGGCGTCCGCAAGGCCTATCACGCCACCGGCAAGTCCCTGCCCATCTTCGGCGAGCGGATTGAGACCCCCTTCGGCCCCGCCGCAGGCCCCAACAGCCAGCTGGCCCAGAACATCATCGCCGCCTATATGGCCGGCGCCCGCTTCTTCGAGGTCAAGACCGTCCAGAAGATGGACGGCGCCGATCTGGCCGCCTGTGTGCCCCGTCCCTGCATTCTGGCCAATGACGAGGGCTACAACCAGGAGTGGTCCACCGAGCTGACCGTTCCCCAGGCCATGGACGAGTATATCAAGGCCTGGTGCGCCCTGAAGGTGCTCAGC
This sequence comes from uncultured Oscillospiraceae bacterium, assembly GCA_934565655.1. GTDB lineage: Bacteria > Bacillota > Clostridia > Oscillospirales > Oscillospiraceae > Vescimonas. The sequence continues at coordinate 28,466 of CAKTIE010000006.1, read as the reverse complement.
AAGGTATATGGTCTGGGCGACCCCAACGGCTTCGTGTTCAACATGTCCGTGGGCTATGATCTGGAAGGCATCAAGGGCGACAAGGTCAACACCTATATCGAGGGCATGAAGGACGCCACCAAGACCGCCATCTTCGGCGAGTGCAAGGCCGTTCTGAAGGAGCTGTTCCCGGAGGAGAGCGCCTACATCGACGCCATTGATCCCCGCGTCAGCCGCAGCGTCACCGTGTCCACCCTGCACGGCTGTCCCCCCGATGAGATCGAGCGCATCGCCAGCTATCTGATCTCCGAGAAGCACCTGCACACCTTCGTCAAGTGCAACCCCACCATTCTGGGCTACGAGACCGCACGCCGCACGCTGGACAGCATGGGCTACGACTATATCGTGTTTGATGAGCACCACTTCAACGAGGATCTCCAGTGGGCCGACGCCGTTCCTATGTTCGAGCGGCTGCAGGCGCTGGCTGACAGCTGCGGCCTGGAGTTCGGCCTGAAGCTCAGCAACACCTTCCCGGTGGACACCACCCGCGGCGAGTTGCCCAATGACGAGATGTACATGTCCGGCCGCTCCCTGTTCCCCCTGACCATCGAGATGTGCCACCGCATTTCCCGCCAGTTCAAGGGCAAGATGCGCATCTCCTTCGCCGGCGGCGCGGAGTACTTCAACTGCGACAAGCTGTTTGCAGCCGGTATCTGGCCCATCACCGTGGCCACCACGATCCTGAAGCCCGGCGGCTACAACCGCCTGCTCCAGATGGTGGAGAAGGTGGAGCACATGACCTACAAGCCCTTCTGCGGCACCGATACCCAGGCCATCTGCGAGATGAGCACCGCCAGCCACACCGACGTTCACCACGTCAAGCCCATCAAGCCCCTGCCCAGCCGCAAGAGCGAGAAGAGCGTACCCTGGATCGACTGCTTCAGCGCGCCCTGCAAGGGCGGCTGCCCCATCGCCCAGGACATCCCCGAGTATCTGGAGCTGGTGAACAAGGGCCTATACGGCCCGGCCCTGAAGCTCATCTGCGAGAAGAACCCCCTGCCCTTCCTGACCGGCACCATCTGTGCCCACCGCTGCCAGACCAAGTGCTCCCGCAACTTCTATGAGGAGTCCGTCCACATCCGTGACGCCAAGCTGGTGGCCGCCAGGAACGGTTACAGCGCCGTCATGGCCAGCATCCGTCCCACCGAGAAGATCTCCGGCAAGAAGGCCGCCATCATCGGCGGCGGCCCCACCGGTATTGCTGCCGCCAACTTCCTGGCCCGCGCCGGTATCGCCGTCACTATCTTCGAGCGTGAGAAGGAGCTGGGCGGCGTGCCCCGTCACGTCATCCCCAGCTTCCGTATCGCCAACGAGACCATCGCCAAGGACATCGCCATGATGGAGAAGTACGGCGTTGAGGTCAAGTGCGGCGCGCCCGCGCCCTCCGTGACCGAGCTGAAGCAGCAGGGCTATACCCACATCCTGTTCGCCGTGGGCGCATGGAAGCCCGGCAAGCTGGATATCGCAGGCGACGTTGCCGGCACCATCCAGTGGATGAAGGGCGTGAAGGCCGGCAACATCTCCGTGGCCGGCAACGTCGCCGTGATCGGCGGCGGCAACACCGCCATGGATGCGGCCCGCCTTGCCAAGCGCAGCGGCGCCAGGAACGTGACGCTGGTCTATCGCCGTACCCGCAAGTACATGCCCGCCGACGAGCATGAGCTGGCGCTGGCGCTGGCTGACGGCGTGGTGTTCGCTGAGCTGGCCGCTCCTGTGAAGCAGGCCGACGGCGTCCTCACCTGCGAGAAGATGGTGCTGGGCGAGGCTGACGCCTCCGGCCGCCGCAGCCCCGTGGGCAGCGGTGAGTTCTTCGACATCCCCTGCGATCTGGTGATCTCCGCCGTGGGCGAGCAGGTGGACGACGCGCTCATGGCCGCCAACGGCATCGAGCTGGATAAGAAGGGCCGTCCCGCCTTCAAGACCAATATCGAGGGCGTGTACGCCGCCGGTGACGCTACCCGCGGCCCCGCCACCGTGGTGGAGGGCATTGCCGATGCCGCCGCCTTCGCCGCCGAGGTCATCGGCGCGCCCCATACTTACGAGATCCCCGCGCAGGCCTATGTCACCATCGCTGACGCCGCCGCCAAGAAGGGCGTGCTGAAGATGGCGGAGTATCCCTGCCAGGAGGGCCAGCGCTGCCTGCAGTGCAAGACGCTGTGCGAGAACTGTGTGGATTCCTGCCCCAACCGCGCCAATGTGGCCATCGCCATGGCCGACGGCAAGCACCAGATTGTCCATGTGGACAAGATGTGCAACGAGTGCGGCAACTGCACCCAGTTCTGCCCCTACGTCTCCGAGCCCTGCCACGATAAGTTCACCCTGTTCCAGACCGCTGAGGATATGGTGGATTCCCACAACGCAGGCGTGCTGTTCCTGGGCGGCGACAAGGTTCGCGTCCGCACCTTCGGTGAGCCCAAGGACTACGATCTGGGCGACGCCAGCAACGGCCTGCCTGCCGATCTGGAGACGCTGATCGTCACCCTCCGCGACAAGTACGGCTACCTGTTCGCGTAACCGATCGCAAGCGCATAAAAAATGTCCTCCCCAAAGGGGAGGACATTTTTTATGCTGTTTGGCAATGAAATCGTCAGATTTCATGCCAGTTTAAAACACATGGCAGATCACGACCGTCAGCACTACGCACAAGCCCAGGCATGTCATCAGCAGGCCGAAGGACAGGCTGTGGGTCATGCGGTCCAGTAGATCCTGCTTGGTATCCAGCCGGTCGGCGGCCTCCTGGGCGGCCTTGTCGCCGCTCTGGCGGGCAATGGCCTGCACCAGCGGGGAGTAGGACTGGGTCTCCTTCTCCTTACTGTACCGCAGCAGCACCCGCTGTACCGCCAGCACCACCACGTCGAAGGCGTCGCAGGCGATGCGGCACACCACGCCAACCACCGCGAACAGTGCGCGGAAGAAGGGCTTGTAGACGCTGTCCTCCAGACTGAGCCACTTGGGCCAGCGGCTGAGGTAGAAGCCCTCCTTGGTCATCAGCACCTTGCGGATGAACAGGAAGTACACGATCATGCCGATGGCCAGCGAGATCACCACGCCCTTGAGATTCGTCCACGCGAAGTAGTGGATGGCGTGGTCGAAGGCGTGCCCGCCGGTGAAGTCCAGCGTGGCGCCGCTGATCCTCTCGGCAATGGCGTGGGGCGTCAGACCCAGCACCGGCAGCGCCACGGCTGCCAGGCACAGGGCGATGACCGACAGGGGTTTACCCCACTGTTTACCGTATTCCTTGCCCTTCTGCCAGAAGATGGCCACATAGATCTTGGTGAGATACGCCGCCGTCAGACCGCCGGAGAACAGGAACAGCCACTCCACCACGGTGATGAGAGTCATGCCGCTCATGTGGGCGTATTCTACCAGCGCCTCATGCACCAGCGTCTTGCTGAGATAGCCCAGGAAGCCCGGAATACCCGCCAGCGAGCAGGCGCCGCACAGGAACAGCACATGCAGCAGCGGCTTGCCCCGGCCGAAGCCCTTGATGTCGTTGAGATCCAGCGCGTGAGTGTTGTAATACACCACACCGGCGAAAAGGAACAGCGCCAGCTTCACCAGCGAGTGGTTCATCATGTACAGCACCGTGCCGTTGGCGGCCAGCGCGTTATGCTCGCCCAGCAGGCACAGCATGGATGCGCCCACGGTGATAAAACCGATCTGGGACAGGGAGGAGCAGGCCAGAATGTACTTGAGATTGGTGGAGAACACCGCCAGCACCGCGCCCAGCACCATGGTGATGGCGCCCAGCACAAGCAGCAGCATGCCCCAGCTGTGGTCGCCCGTCAGCACCTGACCGGTCAGCAGCAGTACGCCGAAGATACCGGCCTTGGTCAGCACGCCGCTCAGCAGGGCGGAGGCAGGGGCAGGGGCCACCGGATGGGCCTTGGGAAGCCAGATATGCACCGAGAACAGGCCCGCCTTGGCGGCAAAGCCGAACAGGATGCACAGGGCGGCGGCCCACAGGCGGCTGCGCTCCATGGAGGCCACGGCGTCGTGCAGCCCCGCGATCACCAGCGTACCGGTGGCGTTATACAGCAGGAACAGGCCCATCAGCGTTACCAGACCGCCCAGCACCGCAATGGTCAGGTAGGTCTTGCCGGCGTCCATGGCGTCGGGGGTCTCCTCCTGCACCACCCACACATAGGAGCTGAGGGACATCAGCTCGAAGAACAGGAAGGTGGTATACAGGTCGGCGGACAGGAACACGCCCGCCGTGAAGCCCAGGCAGATCAGGAAGAAGAAATAGTACCGCTTCAGGTGATGGTGGCCGTGGAAATACTGGGGACTCAGCAGGGCCGAGACGAACCACATGAAGCATACCACAATGCCGTACAGCTTCTGGAACCCGCCGGCCCAGAAGCTCAGGCGCATCACCGGAACGGTGACGGTGGAGCCGTCGGCAGCGGCGGCCACATACACCATGGCCAGCAGCGTCAGCAGCGTGAACACGATGGACAGCGCGCCCAACTGCTTTCCGTCATCGTGGCGATCCGGCAGCAGAGCAATGACCAGCGCCGACAGCACCGGCAGCAGCACAACGGCCAACAGAGCAAATGTTGTCATTACAGGATCACCGCCTCTCTGATCGCGTTCAGCAGGATATCGGGGAACAGGCCCATCAGCAGGCACAGCGCCGCCAGGATCAGCATAGGCACGATCATGAACGGCCCCGCCTCATGGGCGCTTTCGGGGGTGGGAAGCTCCGTTCCCTCAGCGGGGAACCAGGCCTTGGCCACCACCTGGAACATGTAGATGGCCGTCAGCAGCGCGGAGATGAGAATGGCGATGAAGCCCAGATAAGAGGCCGTACTACCCTCGCCCACGGCCGCAAGACCGATGTACCACTTGCTGACAAAGCCGTTGAAGGGCGGGATGCCCGTCAGGGCGCAGGCGGCCGCGGTGAAGCAGGCGAAGGTCAGGGGCATCCGCTTGCCCAGACCCTCCAGCTCACTGACATACTCCCGGTGGGCGTAGTGCAGCACGCTGCCCGCGCAGAAGAAGGCCATGATCTTCACCACCGAGTGGACGATCAGGTGCAGGAACGAGGCCGTCATGCCCACCGGCGTCATGACGGCGGCGGCAAACAGGATATAGCTCAGGTTGGACACGGTGGAGTAGGCCAGCCGCCGCTTGAAGTGGCGCTGCTTCAGCGCCATGGCGGAGCCGAACACCACCGTGATCATGGCCAGCGCCATCACGGTGTACTGGCCCCATGTGCCGTAAAGAATGTCCACGCCGAAGGTAAAATAGGTCAGCCGGATGCAGGCGAAAGCGCCCGCCTTGACCACCGCCACCGCGTGCAGCAGCGCCGTTACCGGCGTGGGAGCCACGGCGGCGCTGATGAGCCAGCTGTGCATGGGCCAGATGGCGGCCTTGACGCCGCAGCCTACAAAGGCCAGCACGAATACGCTCAGCAGCAGCGTCATATTGCCGGTATAGCCCGCCAGATGACCGCCGGGAACGAACTCCTGGGCGTCGTTGACGATCAGGAACACCATGCCGATAAAGGCCAGCGCCGCGCCCGCGATGGAGTAGGCGGCGTATTTCACGCCTGCGTGGATGGCCTGCTTGGTCATGGCGTGCATCACCAGCGGGATGGTGGCCAGCGTCAGCAGCTCATAGAACAGGTACATGGTCATCATATTGGCGGCGAAGGCGATGCCCAGCGTTACGCCAAAGGATGCCGTGAAGAAGGCCCAGAACATGGGCTTGTGGCCCTCGTGCTTCATATAGTCCCATGCGTACACCATGGTAAAGGGCCACAGGGAGGCCGACAGGCCCGCAAACAGCTTGGCCGCGCCGTCCATGCGGAGGGTGAAGTGCAGGGAATCGGTAAACCGCAGGAAGGTGAAGGCGGAGCCGTCGCATTGCAGGATGGCCAGCCACGCCAAGATAGTGGTGGCGCCGATGATAACGGCGTACAGGGTGTGCCGCGCCCGGTCGGTGCGGAAGGGGATGAAGTAGGCCGCCAGACCTGCCGCGATAGGCAGGAACACCGGCAGACAAAGCAAAATTCCGTTCATGTCAGCACCTCCCTTACGCGATGGCCCCGGCGATGTACTGCATCACCGAGAGCACACCGTTGGGGAACAGACCCATCAGTCCGCAGATGGCCGCGAAGATCACCAGCGGCACCACGATGCCCGCAGGCTCGCGGATGGGGGACAGGTCCAGTCCCTCGGTATCGTGGCCGGGGAAGAAGGCGGAGATCACCGGCGGGAACAGGTATCCGGCGGTGAACAGCGCCGACAGGATCAGCGTTACCGGCACCAGATAGCCCAGTGCGCCGGGCAGCGCATCCAGCGCCGCCGTGGCCAGATACCACTTGCTGTGGAAGCCGCCGAAGGGCGGGATGCCCACCAGCGACAGGGATACCAGCGCGAAGCAGATGAAGGTCACCGGCATCCGGCGGCCAAGGCCCCGCAGCTCGTCCACGCGGGGCTTGTGGGCCAGCAGGATGATGGAGCCGGCGCACTGGAAGATGGCAATCTTGGCCGCCGCGTGGAAGAACAGTTGCAGCATGGAGCCGGTAAACCCGTCGGGAGACAGGATGAACAGGCCCAGCAGCACATAGGAGATCTGGGAGATACTGGAATAGGCCAGCCGCTTTTTCAGCTCCTTTTCCAGGCATCCCATGAAGGAGCCCATGAAAATGGAGATCAGCACCAGAATCAGGCACACCGTCTGCACCCACGTGCCCCGCAGGAGCCCCGCCCCAGCGGTGAAGAAGATGGTGCGCAGCACGGCAATAACGCCCGCCTTGGCGATCAGGCCGCTGAGGAGCGCCGAAGCCGGGGCGGGAGCCGCCGGATGGGCGCTGGGCAGCCAGTTGTGCAGGGGGAACAGACCCGCCTTCGCGCCGAAGCCCAGAATCATGCAGAACACCGCTGCCAGCGTCAGGGGTGTGGCCTCGGTCATGGTGCCGCCCACCGTAAAGGACAGGCTTTCACAGTGGAAGTACAGCACCACCACGCCGAACAGCGCCACGAACGCGCCGCCCACCGAGTAGAACAGGTACTTGTACGCGCCCACGATGGCCTTTTTCTTCAGCTCGTGCAGCACCAGCGGCGCGCTGCACAGGGTGGTCAGCTCATAGAACAGGTACAGCGTCACCATGTCCGCCGCCAGCGCGGTGCCCAGCAGCACCGCCTCGGTGGTGAACAGGAACACATAGAACCGGGGCTCGCCGCCGCTGTGAGGCATATACACGGCGGCGTAGGGGATGGTCAGCAGCCAGCACACCGCCGTCACCACGGCGAACACCGCCGCCACGCCGTCCATCTTCAGCGAGAAGGTCAGCGATTCGGTGAGATACACCGTGCTGGTGGCCCAGTCGCGGCCGGACACGGCGGCGTAGATCACCAGCGCCGTCAGCACAGCCTGGGCCGCCGCCAGCACCGGAGTCAGCCGCCGTGCGTTTTCCTCCTTACAGAAGGCGCAGGCGATCCCCAGCAGGAAGGGCAGCAGAAGGATCAAATATAACATATGATACATTCCACTCCTTTCCTTAATAGTGGCAGAACAGGCCGAAGCCCTGCTGCAGCAGCGCCGTCAGCGGTGCGGAATGGATACCGATGACAAGGCCGATGGCCAGCAGCACCGCGGCAGGCACGGCCTTGCCCCAGTTGACCTTCTGGGCCACGGCGGCGGAGCCGTCCTTCTGGGGCAGCCACAGCACCATGGCGGTGTACAGGAAGTACAGCACGTTCAGCAGCGTGGAGATGGCCAGCGCCAGCAGCACGGGCCACTTCTGCCACGTCAGGGAGAAGGCGGCCTGGGCGAATTGCAGCTTGGGGATAAAGCCGATGAACAGCGGCACGCCCACCATGCTGAGAGCGCCCGTGGTGAACAGCGCGCCTGCCACCACGTTGCGGTGGCCCGCGCCCTGCAGGCTGGGGAAGTCGTTGTGGCCGCCGGAAACGTCACGCAGTCCGGAGGCGGACAGAAACAGCATGGGCTTGGTCAGCGCGTGGGAGAAGATGTGCAGGAACGCCGCCAGCAGCGCCGCCTGCGTCCCCATGCCCAGACCCATGTAGATATAGCCGATCTGGGCGGCAGAGGAATAGGCCACCATGGTGGTCAGCCGCTTGGAGCGGATGGCGGACACGGAGCCCACGATCATCCCGGCGATGCCGAAGAGCAGCAGCACCGACTGGATGCCGCTCCCGGCAAAGACCTCGATGCCCACGGCGCGGTAGATGATCTTGATCAGCAGCAGAATATACGCCTTGGACACCACGCCGGAGAGGATACCGGAGGAGGCGGGGGTGGCCCGGCCGTAGGTATCCGGCATCCAGAAGTGGAAGGGGAACAGACCGGACTTGATGGCAAGACCCGCCGTCATCAGACCGATGGCCACCGTCATGGAGAACTGATACGTTCCCTCCGTCCACAGCGCGGCGATGGTGTCGTGCAGCTGGGGGAACAGCAGATGGCCGGTGATGGAGTAGGTATAGATCACGCCGATCAGGAACAGGCCGGAGCCCACCAGCGCGAACACCATGTACCGGGCCGACGCGATCAGGGCGCGGCCGGTGGACTTGGCGGACAGCAGCGCGCAGGAGGCGATGGTGCAGATCTCGATGAACACATAGCCGGTGAAGATATCGTTGGTGTAGGACAGGGCCAGCAGGGACACCAGCGTCAGATCCACCATGCTCCAGTAGAGGTGGCGGCGCTTGTCGGGAATGTCCTTCAGGATGCGGTCCATGCCGCCCAGCACGCTCAGCAGCATCACCACCGAGAACAGCAGCGCCATCAGCGGCTCGATCACGCCCGCGGCGATCTCGTTGCCCCAGGGCGCGGGGAAGTGGCCCATCATGTAAGAATAGCTGGTGTTATTGCTGGCGCAGAACCACAGCACGCAGCTCTGCAGCACGGTGGACACGCACAAAAGGCCGATGGTCAGCCGGCGGCCCCACCTGTCGCCTGCCACAAAGGTGGTGACGGCGCACAGCAGGCACAGGATGATGGAGAAGAAGGGAAAGTTCTGGACGAAGCTCATATGCGCCCTCCCTTCCGCCGGTCGGACATCATCAGGTACAGCGCGTCGATGTCCAGCGTGTGGTACTTCTTATAAATGCGGATGGTCAGGCTCAGCATCAGGGCCGACACGCTGACCGACACCACGATGCCCGTCAGCACCAGGCCGGCGGGGATGGGATTGATGTAGTTGGCCATATCGGTGACGCCATCCGTGACGATGGGGACGGTGCGGCCGGTGATATAGCCCCGGTCGGCCAGCAGCAGGAAGGTGCCGCTGTCCATGATGTCCAGACCGATGACCTTTTTCAGCAGGTTCCGGTCAAACAGCAGCATGCACATGCCGATGGCGAACAGGATCACCGCCACGCAGGCCTCGTAATTTTCCGACAGGTGGGTAAACATGTTGTTCATTACAGCTCCCCCCTTTGGAAATACATATAAAAGCTATACATGGTGCAGCACACTACGAAGCCAACCGCCACGTTCAGCGGCAGGATCAGTCCGGCGGACAGGATGCGGCCCGGTACGCCGGGAGAGATGATGGAGTGCAGATGGTTGGCGCCGGTGAAGAAGGAGTAGGTCTTGGAGCAGGCGTAGAAGCCCAGCGCACACAGCACGATGATCTTCAGCACCTTGGCGGGGATGGCTTTGGAGGCCCGCTCGCCGCCCCACACCAGACCGTAGATGATCAGCGCCGACGCCATAATGGCGCCGCCGGAGAAGCCGCCGCCGGGAGACAGGTGGCCGTTCAGCAGAATATACACGCCGAACACCAGAATGATGGGGATGACGAATTTGCACACCGTGCGGATGATGGGATCCTGATAGTAGTCCAGCACCTCATAGTCCAGCTTCCGCACACGGCGGCGTCCCGGCGCGTTCATCAGCATGGTCACGGCGCACATGGCGGTGAACAGCACGAAGGACTCGCCCAGCGTATCGAAGGCACGGTAGTCCAGGATCATGCCCGCCACGGTGTTCACCGCGCCGGTCTCCTCGGTGCCCTTTTCCACATAGCGCTCCGCCACCTCGTTGACGGTGGGCGCGTCGTCGCTGCCGTAGGCGGGCAGGTTGGCCACCGTCAGCAGCATGAAGACGGCAAAGACGATGCATGCCACGATGGCCAGCACCGTATAGGCGATCTGGCCCCGCTCCACGGCTTCCTTAGCGGAGGCGGCGTCGTAATGAGGCTCATAGGGGACGGTGGCCGCTTTTTCAGCGGGCTTCTCCTGCTCCAGCATGGCCGACCAGTCCACCTGGCCGTCCAGCCAGCGGCGGAGGAAGTTTTTCTCACTGCTCATGGCTGTCCTCCTCTCTCCGCGCTTCCTCAAGGGCGGCGTGCTGGCGGATGGTCTCCTCCTCGTGCTTGCGGTGTTCCTCGTCCCGATCGATGAGGTTCAGCCGCCGCAGCGTCAGGAACAGCAGCAGGCTGGTGATGCCCGCGCCCACCGCCGCCTCGGTGATGGCAAGGTCGGGGGATTCCAGCATGATCCAGATCACCGACATAATGACGGAATAGGCCATGTAGATGATCACGGCCTGCATGGGCTTTTTGGTCAGGGCGGTGGCGGCGGCGCATACGATCAGCCCCACCAGCAGGATCAGGCGAAAGGTCGTCATCATCTGGCAGCCACCTCCTCTTCGGCAGTCTCTTCCGTGTGATACTCCGCGTCGCTGAGATCCAGATGGTCGGCCAGATTCTCGTCAGCACGGTATTCAAACATGCTGAGCATATGGCTGCTCAGCGGCGAGGTCATCCACTGCAGGGCCAGCACCAGCACCAGTTTCCACGCCACAGCATGGAAGCCCACGGCGATCAGGATGCCGATGGTGAACAGCAGCAGGCTCAGGGTGTCACCCAGCGCGGCGGCATGGATGCGCTGCAGAGCGAAGTCAAAGCGGAACAGGCCGATGATGGATACCACCATGATGAACAGTCCCGCCAGCATAAACGCGGCGCACAGGCCGAAACGGATCCATTCACCGATCATGCTGTTCCTTCTCCTTTCGCCTGCGGTCATAAAGGTTGATGTAAATGCGGCACAGCATCATCACGGCGATGAAGGACATGACCACATAGATGACGGCGATGTCCGCCAGATAATCCTCCCCCAGGATATAGGTCAGCGCGCAGATGATGATGACCACCAGCGTGCCGATCAGGTTGATGCCGATAATGCGGTCCACCGTCAGATGGGCCTTCAGGATATAGACCAGCACCGCGATGACGCACAGAGCCAGCGCCGCCAGCACGCCCCAGAAGAGGCCGCTGTAGCATTGTTGGATCAGTTCCATTCTTCGCCCTCCATTTTCCGCAGCATCCTCGTCAGATTCCAGTCGGGGATGCTGTCAGCGTTGGACTTATCCAGACACAGCACCAGAAAATCGTCGCCGCTCTGCTCGATGGTGACGGTGCCCGGCGTCAGGGTGATGGAATTGCTCAGCAGTACCCGGGAAATATTCTTCTCAAAGGGGATCTTCATCCGCACGATGGCGGGATGATATTTGTGGGGCGGCACCAGAATGATTTTGATTACCGCCAGATTCGCCTTGATGATCTCCCAGATCAGTACGGCGACGTACACCACATAGCCGCCCAGCCGCTTCAGAAGCCGCCGCTCGTGACTGGGATGATACCCCAGCGCGTATACGCAGAAGGCGTACACCGCACCAGCGATCACCACGCCGAACAGGCAGATCTCCACGGTGACTCTGCCGTTGAGCAGCAGCCACAGGGCGAACAAAAACACACACATGATCATTGTTTCTCGCTCCACTCCAATCCTTACAAATAACCGCCAAATGCATGCGTCTGTACGGCGACAGGGCTGTATCCGGCGGTGGCTTGACTTCTTTATAACAGGGAAAAAGAAAAGTGTTAACCAATTGTTAATTTTAACACAACATACTGTACATTGCAACAAAAAAACACCGATTCCGACCGGTTTCTTCTTAGGAAAAACCGACAATGATCTGCCGTTTTTTGCAAAATTTCTTGCAAGTGTACGCAAATTAGCGACATGAAAACCAAAATTGTCCAGCAATGTCAGAGAAAGGCAGGAGAAGATGACAAATATGTGATAAATGCAACAGACGAAATGTGCGCGGCGGGGTATACTGCCATTAGAATCTAACGAGGAGGTCATGTCCATGATCCGCAAGATCATCCATATCGACGAGGAGAAGTGCGACGGCTGCGGGGCCTGCGTCAACGCCTGTCACGAGGGCGCCATCGGCCTGGCGAACGGCAAGGCGAAGCTGATGCACGAGCATTACTGCGACGGTCTGGGCGATTGCCTGCCCGCCTGTCATACCAATGCCATCACCTTTGAGGAGCGGGAGGCGCCCGCCTATGACGAGGCCGCCGTGCTGGCCGCCAAGGCTGCCAAGGAGCGCCCTGTCCACACCGGATGTCCCGGCGCGGCCATGCGGCAGATGCAGCGGAAAAAGCCTGCGCCTGCCGCCGGAGAGCAGGAGGGCCAGCTGACCAACTGGCCGGTGCAGATCAAGCTGGCTCCGGTGCAGGCCCCGTATTTTGACGGCGCGTCGCTGCTGGTGGCGGCGGACTGCTCCGCGTTCACCTACGGCGGCTTCCACAGCCGCCTGCTGGCAGGGAAGGTCTGTCTCATCGGCTGTCCCAAGCTGGACGGCGTGGACTACACGGAGAAGCTGACGGAGATCATCAGCCGCAACGACATCCGCTCCCTGACCATCGTGCGGATGGAGGTGCCCTGCTGCGGCGGGCTGGAGTTCGCCGCCAAAACGGCCCTGCAGAACAGCGGAAAATTCATCCCCTGGCAGGTGGTCACCGTCAACATCGACGGCACCCTGCGGGAAAACTGAGCCCATAACGTGAAAGAAACGCACCCGTCCGGGTGCGTTTCTTTGCGGCTTATCAGAGAACTGCCATGCGGCGTGCTTTCAAAGGCTCCCCTGTGCAAGGGGAGCTGTCGCGGCGAAAGCCGTGACTGAGGGGTTGACTGGGTGGTTGTCCGTTTTACGACAATCCCTCCGTCACCTTCGGTGACACCTCCCTTTACACAAGGGAGGCTTTGCTTCCGGAAAAGCTGAAGATGCGTTTCTTTCTTAAAACAGCTCGTCGTATACCTCGCCGTTCAGCGCCTGATGAAGGTGCAGGCGGCGGACGCCGATCATATCCTCCGGCAGTGCGTCCAGCGGGAACCAGCCCAGACCGTCGCACTTGTCCGGCTCCATGATGGCGGGTGTGCCCTCATAGGCATGGACGAAGAAATACAGGTCATAATAGGTACGATCACCCTCCTGACCCAGACGGTGGCAGACATGGGCAAATTCGGCATCCTCCGGCCGGACGCGGATGCCCAGCTCCTCATAGCACTCGCGGGCCAGCGCCTGACGGGCCGTCTCACCCTCCTCTACATGGCCGGAGGCGGCAATATCCCACTTGCCGTCCATGTAGCCGGTGTGATACCGGTGGTGCAGCAGGATCTCCCGCCTGCCGTCATGCTCTCTCAGCAGCAGCGGGAATACCGCCGAGTAGCAGAGAAAATGCTGTGACATATCAGCTGTGCTCCTTTGCAAACGCTTCGTATTTCGCCTGTACCCATTGCTGCAGCGCCTTTACGCCCTCCTCGTCCCACGGGAAGGTCTTCTCCACCACATCGTCAGCCACCTCGTAGCAATAGACGCTGTATACCGACGCGCGCAGCGTATTCTCCTTCTTGTCCGTGGCGAAGCGGTAGCGGAAATCACCGATGGAGCCGGTGTATACGTTGGCCCGCTTGAACCACTGGGGCGTAAGGCCCTCGAACTGGGGATGCATGGTCATCTCTCCCTTTGACGCAGATTTTTCACCATTTTAGCACAGGCCGGCGATTATTTCAACGGTTGCCTTGCGCCGTCCGCCGTGGTATACTATATCATGGAATAAAATCGATGGTAAACATAAACTCATGATAACAGAGGTGTATGTACTATGGAAAACGCAGTAAAACGCATCGGTGTCCTGACCTCCGGCGGCGACGCGCCGGGTATGAACGCCGCCATCCGCGCCGTGGTGCGCAGCGCCCTGAGCCGGGGCATCGAGGTGGTGGGCATCCGCCGCGGCTGGCAGGGCCTCATCAACGGCGACTTCGTGCAGATGGACAGCTCCAGCGTCAGCCGCATCATCAACCGGGGCGGCACCATCCTGTATACCGCCCGCAGCGACGAATTCCGCACCAAGGAAGGACAGGAGAAGGCCTATAACACCTGCAAGCTGCTGGGTCTGGACGGCATCGTGGCCATCGGCGGCGACGGCACCTTCCGGGGTGCGCAGGATCTGAGCAAGTGGGGCATCTCCGTGGTGGGCATCCCCGGCACCATCGACAACGATATCGTCTGTACCGATTATACCATCGGCTTCGATACCGCCGCCAACACGGCAGTGGAGTGCATCGACAAGCTGCGGGACACCATGCAGTCCCATGAGCGCTGCTCCGTGGTGGAGGTCATGGGCCGCCACGCCGGATATCTGGCGCTGTATGTGGGCCTTGCCGTGGGCGCCACGGCGGTGCTGGTGCCGGAGACAGAGTATGACTTCGAGGCTCATGTGGCCGAGAAGATCCGTCAGGCCCGCCTGATGGGCAAGACCAACTTCATGATCGTGGTGGCCGAGGGCTGCGTCAGCGCCATGAAGGTGGGCGAGCAGATCAAGAGCGAGCTGGGTCTCGACCCCCGCGTCACCATTCTGGGTCACATCCAGCGGGGCGGCAGCCCCACCGCCAAGGATCGCGTCATCGCCACCCGCATGGGCTATGAGGCGGTGCGCGTGCTGGCCGAGGGCGGCACCAACCGGGTCATCGTGATCCACAGCGACCAGGTGTCCGATCTGGACATCGACGAGGGTCTGGCCATGATGAAGACCCTGAACCAGGAGGAGTTCCAGGTCATGAAGACCATGACCGGTCAATAAGCCAAAAAGGAGAGCATGCCAATGAACTATCGCATCCTTGTGATCAATCCCGGCTCCACCTCCACCAAGATGGGCGTCTTTGACGGCGAGCAGTGCGTCTTTCAGGAGACGCTGCGCCACAGCGCCGATGAGCTTGCCCCCTTCGCCCAGATCATGGATCAGGTGGACTTCCGCCGCGCTCTGGTGGAGAAGGTGCTGGACGAGAAGAATATTGCCCCGGAGAGCCTGAACGCCGTGTGTGCCCGGGGCGGCCAGATCCCGCCCTGCCCCTCCGGCGCCTTCGTGGTGGACAAGCAGATGTGCGACTATCTATACGGCGTGAAGGAGGCGGCCCACGCCTCCAATCTGGGCGCGGTCATCGCCCTGCACATCGCAGAGAAGCAGGGTATTCCCGCCTATGTGTACGATCCCGTGGCGGTGGACGAAATGACTCCCGTCACCCGCATTACCGGCATGCCCATGCTGCAGCGCCGGATGCTGGGCCACGCCCTGAACTGCCGGGCCATGGCCATCCGCTGCGCCAGGGAGGTCATGCATAAGCCACTGGAGCAGTGCCGCTTCATCGTGCTGCATCTGGGCGGCGGCGCTTCGGCGCGGCTGTTCATCGGCGGCAAAATGGTGGACGGTGTCCGTGATGACGAGATCATGTTCGCTCCGGAGCGCAGCGGCGGCGAGGACTGCCAGAGCCTGATCCATCTGTGCTTCTCCGGCCAGTACACGGAGAAGGAGCTGATGAAGTTCGTCCGGGGCGCAGGCGGCCTGAAGGCCCATCTGGGCACCAGCGACGCCCGCGAGGTGGAGCAGCGCATCGCCGCAGGCGACGAGAAGGCCAAGCTGGTGTACGACGCCATGCTGTACGGCGCGGCCAAGTCCCTTGGCGCGCTGGCGGCGGCGGCCGACGGACAGATCGACCGCATCATCCTCACCGGCGGCATCGCCCACTCCCGGTATGTGGTGGACTATCTGACGAAGAAGCTGTCCTTCATCGCGCCGGTGGAGGTCATGGCCGGCGAGTTTGAGATGGAGGCCCTGGCCGCCGGTGCGTGCCGCGTGCTGGCGGGGGAGGAGCAGCCCCACCACCTGTCGGAGCTGGTGTAAATTTTGTGTGTTGAGAAATCTTCCCTCTGTGGGAACCTTTTGCGGGAGAGACACGTCTAAGGAGTGTCATTCCAGAGAAAGGAAGTTATCATTATGAAAAAACTGCTTGTGTTTGCGTTGTCTGCCTGCTGCGTGCTGGCGCTGGCTGCCTGCACGGTGAAAAAGCCTCAGGAGAGCGGCGACGTCAGCCAGCTTCCTAACCCGGTGCATGAGTCCACCGCCGAAGAGGTGGCGGAGAAGACCGGCATCACGCTGAATGTGCCCATCACGGCGGTGGATGTGACGTACAGCTACATCGACGGCGATAAAGAGCCCCTGGCCCAGGTGAGCTTCGTCTATCAGGGACAGACCTACACCTACCGGGGCCAGAAGACCCAGACGGTGCAGGACATCTCCGGCATGTACTATGAGTGGACAAAGACCACCAACGATTCCGAGGATGTGCCCTATACCTGCTACTTCACCGACGAGGGGCAGGGCATGGCCCTGTGGCATACCGACGGCGTCAGCTATACGCTGGGCATGACGGAGAACGTCACGGAGGAGCTGCTGGTGACCATGTACGGCATCGTGACCGGCCAAGCGGAATAAGCAAAAAGAGAGACTGGCTTTGCCAGTCTCTCTTTTTGCTTATAGCTCGATCAATCCTGCGTCCAGCATGTTTTGCAGGCTCATGAGGATGCCCAGCTTGGCGTGATACCAGGTCAGGCCGCCCTGAAAGTACACGGCGTAGGGCTCGCGGATGGGGCCGTCGGCGGAAAGCTCGATGGACGCGCCCTGAATGAACGCGCCCGCCGCCATGATGACCTCGTCGTCATAGCCCGGCATGGCCCACGGCTCCGGTGTGACGTAGCTGTCCACCGGCGCGGCGGCCTGAATACCCTTGCAGAAGGCCACCATGCCCGCGCGGCTCTTCAGCTCCACCGCCTGAATGATGTCCCGGCGGGTCTCGCGGGAGGAGGGCACCACACGGAAGCCCAGCTTTTCATAGCAGGCGGCGGCGAACACCGCGCCCTTCACGGCGGAGGACACCACCGTGGGGGCCAGAAACAGCCCCTGATAGAAGGCGGGCAGTACGCCCAGATTCGCGCCTACCTCGCGGCCCAGGCCGGGCGCGGTCAGGCGATAGGCGCAGCGGTCGATCAAGTCCTGACGGCCGCAGATGTAGCCGCCGGTGGGAGCCAGTCCGCCGCCCAGATTCTTGATGAGACTGCCCACGGCCATGTCCGCGCCCACGTTGGTAGGCTCGTCGGTCTCCACGAACTCGCCGTAGCAGTTGTCCACCATGCAGATCACATCCGGCTTGCACTGCTTGCAGAAGGCGATCAGCTCACCGATCTGGGCCACGGAGTAGCTGGGGCGGGTGGCGTAGCCCTTGGAGCGCTGGATGGTGATGAGCTTGGTTTTCTCGTTGATGGCGGCGCGGATGCCGTCATAGTCGAAGGCGCCGCCCTCCAGCAGCTCCACCTGCCGGTAGCTGACGCCGTACTCCGCCAGCGAGCCGGGGGTGGGCCGCGTGCCGATCACACCTGCCAGCGTGTCATAGGGTGCGCCCACCGGCGACAGCAGCTCGTCGCCCGGCAGCAGGTTGGCCGCCAGCGCCAGCGCCAGCGCGTGGGTGCCGCAGGTGATCTGGGGCCGGACCAGCGCCGCCTCGGTGCCGAAGATGCGGGCATAAATGCGCTCCAGATTATCCCGGCCGTCATCGTCGTAGCCGTAGCCGGTGGAGGGGTTGAAGTGCATGGCGGCCAGACGGTTCTCCTGCATGGCCTGTATCACCTTGGCCTGATTGTGCTCAGCCACGGCGTCGATATGGGCGAACTGGGGCGCGATCTCCGCCAGCACCGCCGCGCCGAAATCCAGCACCCGCTGGGAAACGCCCATCTGGGCGTACAGTTCATTGGTGGTCATATGCTCTCTCCTTACTGGCGCTCTTCCGGGAAGGTGACGCCGTTCCATTTCATCAGCACCCGGATGGGGTAGTCCCGATCCAGATAGTTACGGCTGAACCACTCGTAGGTGGCCTGAGGCAGGTGCACCAGCTCCGGCGCGTCGCAGCGGAAGCGGTCAAAGGTGGTCTGGTCGCCGCTGAGCAGCGCCGCCGCCAGCTCCAGCTTCCCCTCGTTCATCAGCCGCTCCAGACAGCTGTCCATGATGACGGCGCAGGAGCGCTCCTCGTCATCGGCATAGTCCTCCCGGTGGCCCAGCCAGTAGAGGAATTCCTCCGGGTCAAGATCCATGCGGGTGGTGATCTGGCTCAGCTTGTAGAACTCCTTCCAGTCCCGGCGCTTCAGCACGTCGATGAGATACTGCACCAGTCCGTCATCCATGGCCACGCAGTCCAGAAATACCTCGAAGGCGTGCTTGCCTGCGTCGGGGTCAGGCTCACCGGACGCTTCCGGCTGAGGGGCTTCCTCCTGCCGGGCGCTTTTCAGAAACGCCTCAAAGCCTGCCATGCCGCTGTCGCCGCTGAACAGCTCCTCCGGCAGCGTTTCGCCGTCCTGCGCCGCGCAGGCCCGGACGAAGTCCGCCGCACCCATGGACGCCAGCTGCTCCGTGATCTGGCGGGTGCGCCCCTCCTCGTCCTCCGCCGTCAGGGTGATGCCCTCCGGCGCGGGACGGCTGCCCTCCAGCAGCTCAGTCATATACCGCAGATAGTAATCAAAAAGTCCCATAAAAGGCTCCTTATTGCACAGATTTCAACCAAAAATTTTACCACACGGCGGTTGTAATTGCAAGGAAATTCCGGTAAAATGGGACAAAAGGGGAGATGGCGGATGTATTTTGTATATATGCTCCTATGCCGGGGCGGCGTGTACTACACAGGCCTTGCGGCGGATGTAGAAAAGCGCTATCGGCAGCATCTGTCGGGCAAGGGCGCGAAGTTCACCCGTTCCTATCCGCCGGAGGCCATCGCGGCGGTGTGGCGCTGCGGTGACAAGTCCACGGCGGCAAGGGTGGAATACGCCATCAAGAAGCACCTGACCCATCAGCAGAAGGCACAGCTTGCCGCCGCGCCGGAGCGGCTGGCGGAGCTGCTGCCGGAGACAGGGGAATGGGATGTGTCGGCGGACAAGTGATAAAAAGAGTGCGTTCCAAAGGAACGCACTCTTTTTATCACGCTTTCAGTCCAGCAGCCACACGGTCACGTTGCGGCGGCCCCAGGATACGCAGTCTGCGTAAGAGGGGAACCACACGTCGATCACGTTGCCCTTCATGCCGCCGGTGTCCTCCACCTGTCCCATGCCGTAGGACTGGATGAACATCCGGGAGTGGTAGGGGAAGGTCTTGGGGTCGGCGGCGACGATGCCCAGCCCCACCGAGTGACCGGTGGCGGTGGTCCATGCCGCGCCCTTCTCGCCGCCGCTGTAATAGGCGGTGGAGTTGCAGACGAGCTTGTCGTAATAGGTCATGCTGTAACCGGACTGGAACACCAGATAGCCGCCGGAGCGTCCGCCGCCGTAGGGAACGTCACGCTCAATGCGGTCATCCTGCTCCACCTCCTTCACCAGACGGCCATAGACGATGATCTGCGCCCGGGCGGTGCTGTCGCTGCGGTCCACCAGCACGGTGTTGACCATTTCGCCGCTGCGGTATACGTCATCATAGGTGTCGGTGGTGATGCCGGGGGTGCCCTCCTGCAGGATCACATGCTCGCCATAGGGCAGCAGGTAGTCGTACAGCACCTTTGTTTTATAGGTGTCCACCGTGGTCTCGCGGCGGCGGCAGCGCAGCTCGTCGCTGATGTGGATCAGGGTCTTGAGGCCGGTGTTGTTGACGCCGATCATCTCGTCCTTGCCCACATGGATGTCATAGCGCTCCAGCAGGTTCTGCACCGTTTCGGTGTAGGACTCCACCGTCAGCAGCTCATCGCCGTGACGGATCAGCACCGTCTGCCCGGCGGTCAGAATGATCTGGGCGTCGCCGCCGGTATTGTCCAGCACACGAAGGGTATCGCTTTCATAGGTGAAATCGGGATAGCCGTCCACCACCTCGGTGATCTCGTCGGTGACCACCAGATAGGTGTACGTCTCGCTGGTGGTGTCCGACAGGCACCAGGGCAGGGAGATCAGAATGGCGAAGCCGCCGAATACCAGCCAGCGCAGCCAGACATTGGCCTTCAGCCTGCCGAAGAAGCGGCGCAGGAACTGGTACTGGGGCAGCTCCCACACAGCCTTTTTCGTCCGCTGCCACCACGCTTTTGCCGAGCGCACCATGCGGGTATTCAGGAACCATGCCCACAGCAGGCGGCCGATCAGGGCGAATACGTCGCCCAGCCGCCACCAGAATACCCGAAAGGCCCGCTTCAAGGCCCGAACCTCGTCCATTTCACCGAAGATGCGGAGGTTGTCCCCCATGCAGCGCCAGGCGAATTTGATGTTGGGCCAGAGTTGTTGCAGTCGTTCTTTCATAATACCTCGATGATATCCATTTGGCCGCCGGGGTAAACCGCGGATGGGGCCAAAATGGAAAAATACGCCACAAAGTATAGCAGTTTCGGCAAAACTTGTCAAGTTTTCCCCACCGAAGCAGAAAAGCCGCCTCAACGAGGCGGCTTTTCTGCGTGAAGAGATAAGAGAAAAGTGAAGAGAAGCGGTATGCCGCTAAAGCGGCATGAATTGAAAGCGGCGGGGTGAGGTCACCCCGCCCTACGGAATGACCGCCGATAGTGCTTTGCAGGGCGGCATGTGGTCATGCCGCCTTTGCCGCTTCCTTTTTGCGCATGGCGCGGCGTACCTCGTCATAGATCACGGCGCACACCGGCACACCCAGCAGCATACCGGCGATGCCGCCCAGACCGCTGCCCACGATAACGGCGAAGAACACCCAGATACCCGGCAGGCCCACGGACTTGCCCACCACATGGGGATAGATCAGGTTGCCCTCGATCTGCTGCAGGACGATCAGGAACACCACGAACCAGATGGCCTGCATGAAGGACACCGGCAGGATCAGCAGCGCGCCCACGATGGCCCCGATCCACGAGCCGAGAATGGGGATCAGGGCGGTGACGCCCACCAGCACGGCGATGACCGACGCGTAGGGCAGCCGGAGGATCAGCATCCCCAGAAAGACCAGTGTCCCCAGAATGACGGCCTCGATGGTCTGGCCGGTGACGAACTGGGAGAAGGTGCGGCTGACCCGGCCCAGGAACGCCAGAAACGGCGTGACCCGATTTTCCGGGAAGAGGGCGTACAGCAGCCGCTTGATCTGGCGGCCCAGCGTCTCCTTCTGGGCCAGAATGTACACGGAGAACACCACGCCCATCAGCAGGTCAACCACCGCCGACAGCACCGACGTGGTGACGCTGAGGGTGGTATTCAGCAGGGCGGAGCCGCCCTTGGCCACCAGATCGGTGACCTTGGTCAGCAGGTCGTTTTTGCCCAGGTCGATCTCCGGCAGGGTGATGGCGTACTGCTCCAGCGTGGCGCGCAGGTCATCATACCGTACATCCAGCGTCTTAACGTAGGCGGTGATGGTGTTCACCATGTCTACCACGGTGCTGCCCAGGCGGGGGATCACCACGAAGCACACGGCGAAGATCACGCCCAGCACGATCAGAAAGCTCAGCAGCAGGCACACAGGCCGCCGCAGCTTCTTCACAATGGGCTTGCTGTTTTCCTTCAGAAACAGCTTGTTCCACAGCCGCTCCAGCGGCGCCAGCAGCAGGTTCAACACAAAGGCGAGAACCAGTCCGATGAGGATGGGGGAGAGGATACCCATAACGGTATCCAGAATATTCAGCAGCAGGTCGAAGTGGTTCACCAGCCACCACACCAGCGTGACGCCGCAGGCGATCAGCAGTACATTGCGGATGGTTTTTCGGTTCAGTTCCAGAAGTCGTCACTCATTTCTCTGTAAAATCTGGCTTCCAGTATACCATAATTCCCGTTAATAGTGGGTGAAGGTTTTGTAAACGATGGCTTATTTTGTCTGCTCCGCGCCGGCCAGCGCATTGGTCAGGGCGGCAAAGTCCTGAAGCGTCAGCCGCTCGCCCCGGACGGCGGCGGGTAAGCCGCAGGCGGTGACGATTCCCGCCAGCTGCTCCTTGGGCAGCTGATAGCCGGTCTGAAGGGAGTTCACCAGCGTCTTGCGCCGCAGGGCAAAGGCGGCCTTCACCGTCCGCCACAGGGCGGCCTCGGACACCACCTCCACCGGCGGAGCCTTCCGCACGGGGCAGTGGATCACGGCGGAGGTGACCTTGGGCGCGGGAAGGAAGCAGGAGGGTGGTACGGTGAACAGCAGCTCCGGCGCGGTGTAGTACTGCATCAGCACGGTAAACGCGCCGTACTCCGCCGTCCCGGCCCGGGCGCAGATGCGCTCCGCCACCTCCTTCTGGATCAGCACCGTAAGACTGTCGAAGCAGCGGCTCTCCACGCACTTGGTCAGCACGGGGGTGGTGATGTTATAGGGCAGGTTGGCGCACAGAATGGGCCGCAGTCCGGCAAAATGCTCCTGTACCACCTGGGAAAAGTCCAGCTTCATGGCGTCACCCTCGATCAGGGTGAAGTTCCCGGCGTCCGCCATGGTCTCCCGCAGCACGGGATAGAGCCGCTCGTCCAGCTCCACCGACACCACCCTGCCCGCCCGGCGCACCAGCTGGGCCGTCAGCGGGCCGATGCCGGGGCCGATCTCCAGCACGCCGGTGTGTTCATCCGCGCCGCTGGCGTCGGCGATATCACGGGGCACCCAGCCCTCAATGAGAAAATTCTGGCCCATGGCCTTGGAAAAACGGAAACCGTGGCGCTCCAGAAGCGCCTGTATCTCCCAGCGGTCGCAAAGATCCATTACTGCTGCTCCTTATCGTTGATAGAGTGTGGCGGAGCAAAGGCTCACACCACCTGGAAAATAAAGAATTTCAGATAGTTCGTCTCCTCCACGCCCCAGAGGATGGGATGGTCGGCGCACTGCTGCCGGGCCTCGATCTGCCGCAGCTGCACTCCGGCGTCGCGGGCGGCGCTGTGGAGCATTTTGATGAACAGCTCCTCGGTGGCGAAGTGGCTGCACGAGCAGGTAGCCAGATACCCGCCCCGGGGCAGCAGCTTCATGGCCCGGTAGTTGATCTCCTTATAGCCGCTCATGGCGTTGTGAACGGTCTTGCGGCTCTTGGTAAAGGCCGGGGGATCGAGGATGATGAAGTCGTATTTCCGGGGCTGCTTCTCCAGCTCCGGAAGCAGATCGAACACGTTGGCGGCCATGCAGTCCATGACACCGTCCAGCCCGTTGCGGCGGGCGTTCTCCGCCGCGCACTGCACGGCAAATTCCGAAATGTCCACGGCGGTGACGTGGGCCGCGCCGCCCCTGGCGGCGTTCAGGGCGAAGCTGCCGGTATGGGTGAAGCAGTCCAGCACCGTCCTGCCCTTCGCCAGCCTGGCCACGGCAAGGCGGTTATACTTCTGATCCAGAAAGAATCCGGTTTTCTGGCCGTTTTCAAAGTCCACCGTATAGACGATGCCGTTTTCCGTGATGTCCACGCAGTTTTTCTCCGGCGGCGTCTCGCCGGGCAGGGCGTACCAACCCTTGTTCTGCGCCATGCCCTCCCGCTCCCGCAGGGCCACGTCGTTGCGCTCGTAGATGCCCCGGATGTCCTGCCCGTCCTCCCGCAGCACCTTTGCCAGCAGCGGGAACAGGCGATCCTTGATGCGCTCCATGCCAAGGCTCAGGGTCTGGGTCACCAGCACGGACTCGAACCGGTCCACCGTCAGTCCGGGGAACAGATCGGCCTCACCAAAAATGACGCGGCAGCAGCGGCTGTCGGTCTCGCCCATGACGGTCTTGCGATAGTCCCAGGCGTAGCGGACACGGCGCTCCCAGAAGGCGTCGGAGAAATCGTCGTTGGCGTTGCGGCTGAGAAGCCGCACGCGAATTTTGGAGTGGCTGTTGTAGAAGCCGCAGCCCAGCCAGCTGCCCTTCCGGCTTACCACGTCCACCAGCGCACCGTCCTCCGGCGTGCCGTCCATGGCGGTCACTTCGCCCTCATAGACCCACGGGTGTCCTCCCGTCAGGGCGGCCTCCCCCTTGGGAGTGATGGTGATCTTGGGATAGGGACGCAGTGCTTTCATGGCGGTTCTCTCCTGTCGTGTGAATAATATCCTATTATAGCACATGGTTTCGCTGTGCGCTACATATATATGAGGGAGAAACCGAAAAAGGAGGTCCCGCCATGCCCAACATTTATATTTCGCCAAGCACACAAGAATATAATCCCTACATCACCGGCTCCGGCAGCGAGGAATACTGGATGAACCGCATCGCCGACGCCATGGAGCCGTATCTGCGGGCCAATACCATCCGTTTTACCCGCAATACCCCGGAGATGACCGCCGCGTCCTCCATCGCCCAGGCGGCACGAGGCAGCTATGACTTCTATCTGGCCCTCCACTCCAACGCCAGCGGCGACGGCTCCAGCGAGGGCCGGGTGCGGGGCATCATTGCCTTTTACTACCCCACCAGCACCAACGGCAGGCGGGCCGCCGATATCTTCGTGGAGAATCTGAAGGAGATCTATCCCCTGCCCGCGCTGGTGACGGCCCGCGCCACCACGGCCCTGGGGGAGGTGCGCCAGCCCAAAATGCCGGCGGTGCTGCTGGAGATCGGCTATCACGACAACACCGCCGACGCGCTGTGGATCCAGGAGAACGTCCAGAACATCGCGGAGAATCTCTCCCGCTCCATGACGGAGTATTTCGCCCTGCCCTTCATCTATCCCATGACGCCTCGGACGGGGACGGTGGTCACAGAGGAGAGCGCCCTGAACGTGCGATCCTTCCCGTCCCTGAGCGGGCAGGTGGTGGGCAGCGTGCCCCGTGAGGCGCAGCTGACGGTGTACGGCCGGTATGATGGCTGGTACAGCATCGGCTACGGGAATCTGGCAGGCTATGTACGGTCGGACTATGTGCGCGTATAGGCAGATTCGACAAAATGTTTTTCCCGTGCGGACAAAAATTCCACGACAGTGTGTTTTTGTGCTTGACAGTTTCTTGTAATGAGGTTAGAATTATGAAGGATTATTATCAGATGATTTAGGGGAATTGTCTGATTATTTTCTGAGGACAGCCACCATCCCCATCCCCGCTTGTCCCCGGATGGAGGGCGATTGTCCGGATACACCATATTTACAGGAGGAAACCATGATCAAGATCGTTTACGCGGTGCTGATCGCGGTGGCGGCGTTTGGTCTTGGCATCCTCACTTGTATTCTGATCCATCGGCAGAAACAGAAGCGCGACCAGGGCAAGATCCAGGACGCCGAGCAGGAAGCGCTGCGCATCGTCAACGAAGCCATCAAGAATGGCGAGAGTAAGAAACGCGAAGCATTGGTGGAGGCGAAGGAGGAGATCCTGCGCTCCAGAAACGAATACGAGAAGGAAGTCAAGGAACGCCGCGCCGACCTGCAGAAGCAGGAGCGCCGTTTACAGCAGAAGGAAGAGAATCTCGATCATAAGACCGAGCAGATCGAGAAGAAGGAAGAAGCATTGGCCGCCAAGCACGCTGCCGCCGACCGTGAGCAGGAGGAGATCAAGCTCATCAAGCGCAGCCAGACGGAGATGCTGGAGCGTATCTCCGGCTTCACCGCCGACGAGGCCAAGCAGTACCTGATCGCACAGGTGGAGTCCGAGGTCACCCACGAGACTGCCCTGAAGATCAAGGAGATCGAAGCACGCGCCAAGGAAGAGGCCGACACCCGCGCCCGCGAGATCGTGGCCACCGCGATCCAGCGCTGCGCCGCCGACCATGTGGCCGAGATCACCGTCAGTGTGGTACCCCTGCCCAATGACGAGATGAAGGGCCGCATCATCGGCCGCGAAGGCCGCAACATCCGCGCCATCGAGACGCTGACCGGCGCCGATCTCATTATCGACGATACCCCCGAGGCCATCACGGTGTCCTGCTTCGAGCCGGTACGCCGCGAGGTGGCCCGCCTTGCCCTGGAAAAGCTCATTGCCGACGGCCGCATCCACCCCACCCACATCGAGGAGATGGTGGAGAAGGCCAGACGCGAGGTGGATGCCGTCATCCGCTCCGAGGGCGAGCGCGCCGTGCTGGAGACCGGCGTCCGCGGCCTGCATCCCGAGCTGCAGAAGCTGCTGGGCCGTCTCCATTACCGCACCAGCTATGGCCAGAACGTGCTGCAGCACTCTATCGAGGTGTCCCATATCGCAGGCATGATGGCCGCCGAGCTGGGCGCCGACGTCCACGCCGCCAAGCGCGCGGGTCTGTTGCACGATATCGGCAAGGCGCTGGATCACGAGTTTGAAGGCACCCATGTGTCTCTGGGTGTGGAGTACGCCCGGAAGTACAAGGAGAAGGAAGAGATCGTCCACGCCATCCAGGCCCATCACGGCGACGTGGAGTGCAAGACGCTGGTGGCATGTCTGGTGCAGGCTGCCGACGCCATCTCCGCCGCCCGTCCCGGCGCACGCCGCGAAAACCTTGAGAACTACATTAAGCGTTTGCAGAAGCTGGAGGAGATCACCGGCACCTATCCCGGTGTGGAGAAGAGCTATGCCATTCAGGCGGGCCGCGAGGTGCGCGTGATGGTGAAGCCCGAGCAGGTCAGCGAGGATCAGATGGTCATTCTGGCCCGCGAGCTGGCCAAGCGTATCGAGAACGAGCTGGAATACCCCGGCCAGATCAAGGTTCACGTCCTGCGTGAGACCAAGGTCGTGGAATACGCCAAGTAAACAGAAACAAAACTGTGCGACACCCTTCCCCGGGGTGCCGCACAGTCGCATCTTGGGAGGGATATCCTATGAAACGAAAGCTTTTACCTTTGCTGCTGGCGCTCTGCATGCTTCTGACCGCCTGCGGCCAAAAGCCCTCCGGCGACCCGGCGCAGCCGGATGGGCAGACCCAGCCGGGCCGGGAGCAGCAGGCCCAGGATCAGACGCCGCCGGAGGACGGCTTTTCCACCTCCGTCGGCGGACAGGTGGAGGACCCGGAGGGGCTGGTGACGGAGGAGCAGAAGCAGCTGATGGTTCGCCTGCTGACCGATTGGTATACCGATATCGCTCTGTTCGACCAGCCGCAGCTGGGTACGCTGTTCTCCGATGAGAAGGACTCCGCCATGCACGAGGCGTCCATCCGCACCCTGACCGCCATCCGCCAGCAGGCGCTGACCGACCTGCGGATGCGGGACGTGGACTTCGTGCTGACCGTCACCAAGGCGGAGCCCTCCTCCGAGGAGGACGCCGCGGAGGGGCAGATACATATCGAAGCCGACGAGACCACGGTGATGCACTTTGCCGCCACGCCCGATGTGGACAGCAAAATGTACGATGTGCCTCACATCTTCGAGCTGGTGCCTGAGGCAGACGGCAGCTGGCTGATCAAGCATCATGAGGCGGACGACAACCCCTATTTCAGCCTGACCTATGAGGAGGGCGCTTCGGTGGACGGGCGGCTCCAGCAGCTGCTGCGGGCCATCGAGCGGCGGCAGCTCCAACGGCAGGAGACGGTGCAGGTGACGCTGAGATGTGACCATCCCTATGACCGCGCCGCGGCGGAGCAGTACATGCGGCAGTATGACCACCAGCGCAATGACCGGTGGTACGCCTATGACGACGTGGGCGGCAACTGCATGAACTTCGGCTCGCAGGTGCTGCTGGCGGGCGGCATCCCCATGGATGAAGAAGGCGGCAGCAAGTGGTTCTGGCACGGTCAGAACACGCTGGATCTGTCCTGGATCAATGTGGGCCGTTTTTACAGCTATGCCCGGGAAAACCGGGGTTACGGCCTTGTGGCGGACACCGAGGCCAACTATTATACCGGCGAGGTGGGGGATGTCCTGATCCTTGGCCCCGACGGCGGCCATAACCACACCACCGTCATTTCCGGCATCGTCCGCAATGCGGCGGGGGAGACGGTGGACTATCTGCTGTGCTCCAACACCACCAACTATACGGACTTCCCGGCAGGCGCATATTACTACACCAGCCACCGGCTGATCAAAATTTACGGCTGGAACGAAAGCGCCCCTGACGAGACGCAGTGAAGAGAGAAAAGCTTCGGCGTGCCGCCGATGGCGGCACGGATCGAATTGTGGGAGCGCATCATCCAAAGCCTCCCCTGTGTAAGGGGAGGTGTCAGCTACGGCGGCACAGCCGCCGAGATCGGGGCTAAAAACATGCCACCGGCATGTTTTCTTAACGCCCCGACGGAGGGGTTGTCCGGTAACCGACAATCCCCCAGTCTCGCTTCGCTCGACAGCCCCCTTTACACAAGGGGGCCTTTGGTGCGTGCAGCGTCCTGCAACCCCCATATGCAAAATAAGGGAGCGCTCTTGCGCTCCCTCTTTTTTTGTGGCATAATAGCGGGGAATGAAGAAATCGTAAAAAGACCTGCTAAGAAAAGTCAAGTAGAAATTTTAACGTAGCGTTACTGGGAAATGAGTATAGCGAACCAAGCC
>CAKTIE010000005.1 GCA_934565655.1 uncultured Oscillospiraceae bacterium | reverse complement strand
TACCGCCAGATGGGGCTGGACGTGCTGCTGCTGGCAGACTCCACCAGCCGCTGGGCCCAGGCCATGCGTGAGATGAGCGGCCGTCTGGAGGAGATCCCCGGCGAGGAAGCCTTCCCCGCCTATCTGGAATCCGTCATCGCCGCCTTCTACGAGCGTGCCGGTAAGGTGCGGCTGAAGGACGGCAAGATCGCCTCCGTCACCATCGGCGGCACCGTGTCCCCCGCAGGCGGCAACTTTGAGGAGCCTGTGACCCAGGCCACGCTGAAGGTAGTGGGCGCGTTCCATGGCCTGTCCCGCGAGCGCTCCGACGCCCGCAAATACCCCGCCATCCACCCCATCGACTCCTGGTCCAAGTATCAGGGCGTGGTGGACATGGAGCGGGTGGAGCAGGCCCGCGCCATCCTCAAGCGCAGCAGCGAGATCAACCAGATGATGAAGGTCATCGGTGAGGAGGGCACCTCCGCCGGAGACTATATCGTCTATCAGAAGGGCGAGCTGCTGGACGCGGTATATCTCCAGCAGAACTCCTTCGATCCCATCGACGCGGCCTGCGGCCCCGACCGCCAGCGCCATGAGTTCGACGTGCTGTACGATGTGCTGAAGCGTGATTTCAGCCTCAGCGACAAGAAAGAGATCCGCGCCTTCTTCAACCAGCTCCGGCAGGAGTTCCTGGACTGGCACAATACCGAGTTCCGGACGCCGGAGTTCGAGGCGCAGGAAAAACGGCTCAAGGACTTTTACCTGAGCAAGGCAGTGCTTTGAGAGGTGAGTCAATATGCAGAAAGTTTACACGAAAATCGAATCCATCGTGGGCAACGTGGTGACCGTCCGGGCCTCCGGCGTCCGTAACGGCGACCTGGCGCTGGTGGGCGACAGCTACGCCAACGTCATCAAGCTGGACAAGGATCTGGTGACCTTGCAGGTGTTCAGCGGCACCCAGGGCGTCAGCACCACGGATCCCGTCCGTTTTCTGGGCCGCCCCATGATGGTGTCCTTCTCCGATCACCTGCTGGGCCGCGTCTTTGACGGCGCGGGCGTTCCCCGTGACAACGGCCCGGCCCTGACGGAGAATATGATCCCTATCGGCGGCCCCTCCGTGAACCCCTCCAAGCGTATCGTCCCCAACAAGATGATCCGCACCGGCATCCCCATGATCGACGTGTTCAACACGCTGGTGGAGAGCCAGAAGCTGCCCATCTTCTCCGTGTCCGGCGAGCCGTATAACCAGCTGCTGTCCCGCATCGCCATGCAGGCGCAGGTGGATATCATCGTGCTGGGCGGCATGGGCCTGAAATACGACGACTATCTCTATTTCCGCGACACGCTGGAAAAGAGCGGCGCCATGGGCCGCACGGTGATGTTCATTCACACCGCCTCCGACCCCACCGTGGAATGTACGCTGGTGCCGGATATGGCACTGGCCGTGGCGGAGCAGTTCGCACTGGCCGGAAAGCGTGTGCTGGTGCTGCTGACGGATATGACCAACTACGCCGACGCCCAGAAGGAAATGGCCATCACCATGGAGCAGGTGCCCTCCAACCGCGGCTATCCCGGCGACCTGTACAGCTGCCTGGCGGCCCGCTATGAAAAGGCCGTGGACTTCGGTGACGCGGGCTCCATCACCATTCTGGGCGTGACCACCATGCCCGGCGACGATGTGACCCACCCCGTGCCCGACAACACCGGCTATATCACCGAGGGCCAGTACTACCTGAAAAACGGCCACATCGAGCCCTTCGGCTCCCTGTCCCGCCTGAAGCAGAACGTCAACGGCAAGACCAGAAGCGACCACCGGGCCCTGATGGACGGCATGATCCGCCTGTACAGCGCCTATAAGGAGAGTCTGGAAAAGAAGTCCATGGGCTTCATGATGTCCGAGTGGGACGAAAAGCTGCTGAAATACGGCCACCTCTTCGAGACGAAGCTGATGGATCTGAGCGTCAACATCCCGCTGGAGGAGGCGCTGGATCTGGGCTGGGAGATCCTGGCCGAATGCTTCGAGCCCAACGAGACGGGCCTGAAATCCAGTCTCATTCAGGAGAGATGGCCCAAGAGCGCCGCTGCGGAGTAAGGAGGCGCCTATGGCTGTCAAGCTGACAAAAAATGAATTAAAGGTGCAGAAGGACCGCCTGAAGCAGTTCCAGCGGTATCTCCCCACGCTGCAATTGAAGAAGCAGCAGCTGCAATCCGTGGTGATGCAGGTCACCGCTCAGCTGGAGCAGGTGGCACGGGAGCGTCAGGCTGCCGTGGCGGGTCTGGACGACTGGGTGGCCGTGTTTGCGGAAAACGACAGCTTCCCTGCGGAAAAACGTCTGGAGACCCTCATCCGCCCCAGGCATGTGGTCTGCGGAGAGCAGAACATCGCAGGCGTTGTGGTGCCGGTGTTTCAGGAGCTGAGCTTCGAGGACATCCAATACGACGTGGCGGACTATCCCCTTTGGGTGGATACCGCGGCGGTGCGCCTGCGGGAGATCGCACGGCTGGACGCGCTGGAAAAGACGCTGCGCCGTCAGGTGGAGCTGCTGGAGCAGGAGCTGCGTGCCACGGCCCAGCGGGTGAACCTGTTTGAAAAGGTAAAGATCCCCGAGGCCAAGGAGAACATCCGGGTCATCGGCATCTATCTGGGCGACCAGCAGACCTCCGCCGTGGTGCGGGGCAAGATCGCCAAGAAGAAGCTGCAGGAGGTGGGCCGATGATCGAAAAAATGAAGGTCGTCCACATTGTGGCGGCCGCCTCGGAAAAAAACGCCCTGCTGGATAAGCTCCGCGAGCTGGGCATCGTCCACTTCGCGGAGAAGGCCGGCGCCGACCAGCAGCATCTGGAGCGCTTCGCCCAGCTGTCCCGGATGGCGATGACGCTGCAGGAGTATCCCAAGACCCCGCAGGAGACAACGGTGCTGTCTGACAGCGAATTTGAAGCCTTCTATCAGCAGCTGTCCGACTGCATGAGCCGCAAAAAGGCGCTGCTGGAGCAGCAGACAAGCGCCCACGCGGCGGCGGAAAAGCTGGCCGACTGGGGCCGCTTCGCTCCGGCGGAGCTGCGGGCGCTGAAAGACCAGGGCTGGGACATCCACATCTACCGCACCGACAAAAAGACTATGGCCGCCCTGGAGGTCGACCCGGACATCCGCTTCGTGCGGCTGGCTCCGGTGGGCAAGATGCCTACGCTGGCGGCCCTCGCCCCGTTGCCTGCCGGGTACGCCGCCACAGAATTCCCCATCCCGGAAAAGGGACTGGACGAGCTGGAGCAGGAGCAGCGGGACTGCGCACAGGCCCTTGCGGACTGCGAGACCTTCCTGACCCAGGCGGCGGCTCATCTGCCCAGCATCCACGACCAGATGCTCAAGACACAGAACGCCGCCGAATACTCCGCCGTCAGCAACACGTCCCAGAGTCAGGACGGACTGGTGTGGCTCAGCGGTTATCTTCCGGCGGCGGACGCGGACGGCTTCAAAAAGGCCGCTGCCGAGGCCCATTGGGCCTGGGCCATGGAGGATCCGGCGGCGGATGATGACAAGGTGCCCACCAAGGTGAAGTACAACAAGGTCACCCGCCTGATGATCCCGGTGTTCGACATTCTGGGCACCGTCCCCGGCTATCGGGAGTACGACATTTCCTTCTGGTTCCTGGGGTTCTTTACCCTGTTCTTCGCCATGATCATCGGTGACGCCGGATACGGCTGCCTCTTCCTGCTGGCGGCGCTGGCGCTGACGGTGAAGAACAAGAAGGCTTCCACCGCCGTGCAGCTTCTGTGGGTGCTGTCCATCGCCACCATCATATGGGGCGCGCTGACCGGCACATGGTTCGGCCTGGAGCAGGCCATGAACGTCCCCTTCCTGAAACGGCTGGTGATCCCCAACTTTGCCAACTACCCGGCGTACTTCAACGTCTCCACCACCACCCAGCAGAACACCATCATGAAATTCTGCTTCATTCTGGGTACGGTGCAGCTGTCCCTTGCCTGCGTGATGAACATCCGCCGCAAGCTGAAGGAGCGTGATCTCAGCTGGGTTGCCGATCTGGGCTGGCTGGCCGCCATCGACGCGCTGTATTTCGTGGTGCTGTATCTGGTCATCGGCCAGCAGGTGAACCTGATCCCCGTGGCCTGCGTGGTCATTGCGGGCTTCCTGCTGGTGGTGTGCTTCGGCGGCATGGCCCCGGACAAAACCTTTGCCCAGGGCCTGAAGGCAGGTCTTGGCAACGCCTTTACGGTGTTCCTGAATACCATCAGCGCCTTCGGCAACATCATGAGCTATATCCGGCTGTTCGCCGTGGGCATGGCGTCTCTGGCCATCGCCCAGAGCTTCAACAACATGGCCTTCGGCTTCAAGGGGCCGCTGGTGATCGCCGCCATTCTGATCCTGCTGATCGGCCACGGGCTGAACATCGTCATGGGACTGCTGTCCGTGGTGGTTCACGGCGTGCGGCTGAACCTGCTGGAGTTCTCCGGGCAGCTGGGTATGGAGTGGGCCGGTATTGCCTACGATCCCTTCAGAAAACGCGATAAAATCAAGAAATAAACGAATAGGAGATCAATTATGAGTATCGAATTTATTGGTATGGCGTGCGCTCTGGGCCTGTCCGCCATGGGCTCCGCATTCGGTTCCGGCTTTGCCGCTCAGGCTTCTGTGGGCGCGTGGAAAAAGTGCTACGCCAACGGCAAGCCCGCTCCCTTCATCATGGTGGCCTTCTCCGGCGCACCGCTGACCCAGACCATCTATGGCTTCCTGCTGATGAACTTCATCCGCAGCGCCGTGGAGGGCGGCTGTGACGCGGCGCTGGCCATGTTCACCGGCATCTTCGCGGGTCTGGCCATCGGCCTGTCCGCCCTCTTCCAGGGCAAGGTAGCCGCCGCCTCCGCCGACGCGCTGGGCGAGACCGGAAAGGGCACCGCCAACTACTTCATCGTCATCGGCATCATCGAAACGGTGGCCCTGTTCACGCTGGTGTTCAGCCTTCTGCTGCTGCAGTAACCGCTTCCGGCACATAACAAAAACATCGGGAACCTCATGGTTCCCGATGTTTTTTGCCGTTGGAATGCACTTCCGTTCACCAAAACCTCCAGCCGGAGGTTCTGATTTCTGTTGTCAGATGACCTGCTGCTCCTTCAGGGCGGTCAGGTCTGCTTCGGTCAGGCCCAGCAACTCGCCATAGATGGCGGCGTTGTCCTGGCCCAGTGCGGGAGCGGGACGGGAGATGTCGGCCTTGGTGTCCAGCAGCTTCACAGGGTTGCCGTTGACCTTCATGTCACCGATAACGGGATGGTGCATGGGGACGAACATCTCGCGGGCACCGGCGATATGGGGATCGGTGGTAACACGCTTCAGATCGTTGATGGGAGAGGCGGGCACGCCTGCGGCAAGGATCAGATCCACGCACTCGTCAATGGTGTGCTGGGTGGTCCACTTCTCGATCTCAGGCTTTAGGGCCTCGTGATTCTCGCAGCGCTTCACGTTGGTATCGAACCGGGGATCGGTCAGCAGATCCTCCCGCATCAGCACCTTGGTGCACAGCAGGTTATACAGCTTGTCGTTGCCGCAGCCGATGACGAACAGGCCGTCGCTGGCCCGGAAGGAGTCGTAGGGATAGGCGGAAGCGTAGCGGTTGCCCATCAGCTCAGGCTGCTTGCCGGAGGCGAAGTAGCGCTGGGTACCGGTCTCCAGGCTGGACACCACGGAGTCCACCAGAGACACGTCCACACGCTGGCCCTTGCCGGTCAGCTCGCGGGCATGGAGGGCCGTCAGGATGCCGATGGTCAGGTTCATGCCGCCCAGCACGTCGCCCATGGCGTTACCGACGCGGAGGGGATGGCCGCCGGCCTCACCGGTGATGCTCATCAGACCGCCGCTGGACTGGGCAATGATGTCGTAGCCGGGACGCTGGGAATAGGGGCCGTAGCAGCCGAAGCCGGAGACAGCGCCGTAGATGATCTGGTCGTTGACCTCCTTCAGCACGTCATAGCCTACGCCCAGCTTGTCCATGACGCCGGGACGGTAGTTTTCCACCACCACGTCGGCCTTCTTGACCATCTCCAGAAACAGCTTCTTGCCCTCCGGGGACTTCAGGTTCAGGGTAACGCCCTTCTTGTTGCGGTTGACGTTGGCATAGTACATGCTGGCGCCGTTCTTCAGGGGGCCGAAGGCGCGGGTGTCGTCGCCCTTGCCGGGAACCTCGATCTTGATGACGTTGGCGCCGAAATCCGCCAGCATCATGGTGCAGTAGGGGCCTGCCAGAACACGGGTCAGATCCAGAACCGTGATATCACTCAGTGCTTTTTTCATATGCGTATGCTCCTTCATTCAAAAAACTGCTTTCCGACACAGCCTTTGATGGCTTTTATGATAGCAGGCTTTCTTTCGCAAGGCCAAACGAAACGTCCCCGCCGCGAAATAGCTTGCTTTTTGTTTCAGATTGTGTTATTTTCTTTCCCGTGAAACAAAGCTGCCGTTTCAGCTGGCAGAAAACCTCATCAAAGGAGGCGCACACCATGGAAGAATTGCAAAAAAAGACGGAAACGCCCTATAAGGTCTGTTTTCTGGGCTATTCAAAGCTCAGCGAGGTGGCCCGCGAGGTCATCGACAGTCTGCCTGACAACGACGTGGAGTACGTTCTGATGGAAAGCAATCTGGAGAATCAGGACGCCTGCGTGGCGGAGGCCCGGCAGCTGGGGTGCAGCGTGTTCGTGGCAGGCCCCGGCAACGCCGCCCGGTTCTCCACCCACTATGACGACCCGCTGGTGGAGATCACCATCCGGTACATCGACTACGCCATCGCCATCCGCAAGGCGCTGAACAAGAACTGCCGGAAGATCTGCATTGCCCGGCACCGGTTTTCCGCGCCGCCGGATCTCCCCATGCTGGAAAAGCTGATGGAGGTTCCCCTGCAGGAGGTGACCTTCGAGAGCATCGCGGAGCTGCGGGAGCAGATCCGACTCTCCGACTGTGACGCCTTCATCGGCGCTACGGCGGCCAGCGAGACCGCCAACGATCTGGGCCGGACGGGGATCCTGGTCTACTACGGCAAGGAGTCCATCCGTGACGCCTGCCTGCGGGCCGGTGAGCGGGCCAGAAAGCTCCACGAGACCCGGCAGTCCCGCGAGATCACCAACGCCATCCTGAACAACAGCCAGTTCGGCATGATCGTCACCGACGCCGAAGGGCGGGTGAAGCTGTTCAACCGGACGGCCCAGCGGTTCACCGGCATCGCCGCCTCCCAGATCCGGGGCAAGCTGCTGACGGACTATTTCCCCAATCTGTCCATTGCGGCGCTGCTGAAAAGCGGCCAGAACCGCTCCGACTCCTACCGGCTGGTGGTGGGCGCCATGATGCGCTGCGTGCAGGAGCGCATCACCCAGGATCGCCGCACCATCGGCATTCTTATCACCCTGTATCCGGAATCCCACAACCGGAAGAAGGCGGAGCAGGACACCCCCAGCCTTGCCCAGATCGTGTGCCGCTGGGAGGACGTGATCGCCGTCTCACCTATTATGAAAAAGACGGTGGAGCAGGGACAGAATCTGGCGAAGCTCCACTACCCCACCATGATACTGGGTCAGCCCGGCTCCGGCCGGGAGATCTTCGCCCGCTGCATGCACAGCACCTCGCCCCAGGCCCAGAAGCCCTGCATCACCATTGATCTGGCCACCATCGCCCCGGAGGACGCGCCCCACATCCTGCTGGGCTATGAAGGCCAGGACGGCACCGTGTCCGGCCTGCTGACCGCCGCCAACGGCGGCAGCGTGATCCTGAAAAACGTGGCGCTGGCCAAGCCGGTGGTACACGCCTGCCTGATGCAGGCCCTGACCTCCCGGCACATCTTCCGCCCCGGCATGACCGCGCCCCTGCTGCTGGATCTGATGGTATACACCATCATGACACCGGAGGAGGCCCGCGCCATCCCGGCCGATCTGCAAAGCTGTCTGGCCATCTGCCAGCTAGAGCTGCCGTCCCTGACGGAGCGGCGGGAGGACATCGGCCCGCTGTTCCTGCGGAGCCTGTCCCGCAATACCGGATATCACCACCGCCTGGCTCTGTCGGAGCAGATGGAGGCGCTTCTGACCTTCCACCGCTGGCCGGGGCAATTGCAGGAGCTGCAGGCCGTCTGCACCCGGTACGTCATCGCCATGTCCCGGCTGGAGAAGGCCACGCCAAAGGCCCAGTATCTCCTGCTGCTGCAGGCCATCGGCGAGGAGACCATTTTCCGGGAAGTCCTGGAGCAGCACCCCGCCCTGACCCAGCGGCCCGTGGTGGACAAGGAGGCGTTCTTACAGGGTATCCTGCAAATAAAGACGCTGATGAAATACTCCAACGACATACTGGCGGAGAAGCTGTCCGTCAGCCGCACCACCATCTGGCGCATCCTGCAGGACGCCGCGCCAAACGGTGAAGAGACCTGATACGCGCCCCGGCAAAAAAACAGCCGCGCGAAACCCTCGTGCGGCTGTTTTTGCATCCTGTACCAATTTTTACCAGTACCTCATCCGAGCATCGTCCTTCTCAGCGGTCTGTTTTTTCGCAAAACGTTTCACGCTTCCTAATAACGCATATTTTGAAACATATCTTACAGTCATTTCCCGTGGTAAGCCCTTTGATTCGTTATTCCGGCCTCCTTACTGCTATAATAGCCTCACTTCCGACACAGCAGATCACATACTGAACAGTAAGGAGTAGAGTGACATGGCAAAAGTTGAATTGTATGAAGTCGGCCCTCGTGACGGCTTTCAGAATCTGAAGGATATCGTTCCCACGGAAACCAAGCTGGATCTCATCGACCGTATGGTGGGCACCGGCATCCGCCACCTCCAGTGCACTTCCTTTGTCAGCCCCAAGGCCATCCCCCAGATGGCCGACGCCAAGGAGCTGGCTGCCGCCTGCGTGGAGAAGTACCCCGACTTGGATCTGTTCACGCTGATCCCCAACCTGTACGGCGCGAAGGCCGCCCTGGCTGCCGGTATCAAGAGCGTGGACATGGTCATCTCCCT
The DNA here is from genome assembly GCA_934565655.1 of uncultured Oscillospiraceae bacterium. GTDB lineage: Bacteria > Bacillota > Clostridia > Oscillospirales > Oscillospiraceae > Vescimonas. Next base: position 112,980 of record CAKTIE010000005.1, on the reverse strand, counting down.
CAGCGAGTCCCACAACAAGGCCAACATCAACCGCACCCATGAGCAGTCCTTTGCCGAGCTGCGCAACGTGCTGGACAACTGCCCGGAGCTGAAGCTGACCGTGGATATCGCCACCGCCTTCGGCTGCCCCTTTGAGGGGATCCCCACCGTCAGCAGTCTGGTGGATCTGATCGGCAAGGTGCGTGACTACGGCATCCGGAACTTCACGCTGGGCGACACCATCGGCGTGGCCAACCCCAAGCAGGTGCGTGAGACCGTCAAGGCCCTGACCGCCGCCTATCCCGACTGCACCTTCCGTCCCCACTTCCACGACACCCGCAACAACGGTATCGTCAACACCATCACCGCCATCGAGTGCGGCATTACCGAGGTGGAGACCACTCTGGGCGGTCTGGGCGGCTGCCCCTTCGCTCCCGGCGCCTCCGGCAACACCGCCACCGAGGATCTGGTGTGGCTGCTGGACCGTATGGGCTACGAGACCGGCGTGGACTTTGAAAAGGCGCTGGCCGCCGCTCAGTATGAGCACTCCCTGCTGGTGGGCAATTACAGCGGCCACCAGATCAACATCACCAAGCGCAGCGTCTGCTGCGGCTAAGACGGATAAGGAGGTAACACTATGACTATCGCTGCTATGGATGTGGTCGCCCTTGTGATCTTCCTGGGCGTGATCATTCTGGCCTTTGTCCGCAAGATCAACGTAGGTATTCTGGCCGTCGCCGCCGGTGTCATCGCCGTCCGTCTGTTCGGCATGACCGATAAGGATCTGATCGGCGGCTTCAGCTCCTCCATGTTCGTGACATTGGTGGGTATCACGCTGCTGTTCGCCACCATCAATGCCACCGGCGCCCTGGATCTGCTGGCCCGCAAGATCATTGCCCTGGCCGGCAACAAGGTCTGGGTCATCCCCATCGTCATTTACATCGCCGGCTTCGTCATCGCCGGCGTCGGCCCCGGCGCCGTTCCCGCGCTGGCCATCATCCCCGCCCTGGGCGTGACCATCGCCCTGGAGGTGGGCTACAACCCGGTCATGCTGGCGCTGATCGGTGAGTGCGGCCTGATGGCAGGCCGTATGACCCCCATTACCCCGGAAGCCGCCATCATCACCGCCGCTGCCGCGGAAAGCGGTCTGGGCAACGTGATGCCCGCCATTCTGGTATGCCAAACGCTGGTGACCATCGTGTTCTCCGTGGTGCTGTTCTTCATCTTCAAGGGCTACCGCGTCAAGGCCCCCGAAAAGGCCATGAACCTGCGTGATCTGGAGAAGTTCAACGGCAAGCAGATCGCCTCTCTGTGCGGCATTCTTGCCATGCTGGTGCTGATCATCTTCTGCAACGTGAACATCGGCCTGTCTGCCTTCTTCGTGGCCTCCGTGCTGCTGCTGTTCCATGTGGCTGAGGACGGCGCCTGCCTGAAGTCCCTGCCCTGGGGCACCATCGTGATGGTGCTGAGCGTGGGTGCACTGATGAACATCGTGGACGCCGCCGGCGGCATCGACCTGCTGAGCAACGCCCTGTCCTCCATCATGACGCCCTTCACCGCCACTCCCTTCATGGGTATCTCCGCGGGCCTGCTGAGCATGGTCAGCTCCGCGCTGGGCGTGGTGTATCCCACCATGATGCCCATGAGCGTGGAGATCGCCGCCGAGGTAGGCGGCAATGTGAACCCGGTGGCCCTGATGGCCGCTGTGGGTGCCGGCGGCTCCCTGTCCGGTGTGTCTCCCCTGTCCACCGGCGGCGCGCTGATCCTTGCCGCGCTCGGTACTGCCAAGAAGGACTTCACCGGTCCCGAGGAGCGCAAGACCTTCCTGCAGCTGTTCGTCATGGCCGGTGTGGGCCTGCTGGTGATCGTGGTGGTCTCCATCCTGCTATACAATCCCATCGCCAACATTCTCTATCAGGCGTGACCCTATCTCACCACGTCTGTGTAACGCTCTCCTTTTGAACAGAAGAAATGACACGCGAAAGCGTGTCATTTCTTCTTATATTCACCATCTTTAACCCGCATCAAGGGACGCAAAGTGTTCCCGTGTCAGGCCCATGAAAAGCGCCATGGCCTGTGTAACCCACTTGTTTTTGTGATGGGAGCAGACCGCGGTGACACTTTCCCGGGAAAAGTCGCTTTCCACCGTCCGAAGCGTGCCGTCCGCCAGCTGCGGCTCCACGGCGAAGCGGTAACGCCCTCACTTGAAAAATAATATTCTATCCGCAGACAGCGCAAGCCCGCAGGATCGTTCTGATCCTGCGGGCTGATTCTTATTTCTCTCCCAGCAGTCTATGGCTTCTGCGGTACTCTCGCGGCGACACGCCGAACCTTTTGCGGAACACGGCGGAAAATTTGCTCTGATTCTCATACCCGACCCGGCTGGCAATCTCAATGACCGGCAGCGCGGTATCCGTCAGCAGCTCCGCTGCGTGCAGCATCTTCCGCTGCGTGGCATATTGCAGGATGCTCTGGCCGTAGACGCCGCGGAAATAGTTTTTGACGCTGCTTTCGCTGACGGAAAAGAGCGCCGCAAATTCCCGGGCGGTATGCTGCCGGGACAGGTCGCCCGAAACCACGGCCTCGATCTGCTTCGCCATCTCCACCTGCGACCGGGTGTAATAGGTCAGCGGCTCCATTCCCGGCCCGGCGCCGCCGTGCTGAAGCAGCGCCAGCAGGTCGATCATCGCCGTTTTCGCCCCGGTATCCCGGATGGCTCCTCTTTGTGCGGCGCATCCGCCCAGCCGTTCCAGCAGTTTCTCCGGCAGCGCCAGCTTTGCGATGAAGGTCTCGCCCGCCGGACAATAGGCCTCCCGCAGCGCGGAAATATCCACGCCGAAATGATCCCGCAGCAGGATCGCGCCGCCCTCCGCTGGTTCCGGGTCGATGAAAAGCTCTATGCCCTCGTAGGCCCGGCCGGGATAGACGTATTCGCTGCGGGCGAACCGCTCGGTCAGAGAAATGTGTCCGGCGGTCATGAATACGCTCCGGTTGTCATTCAACACCAGCTCGCACCGGCCGCTGGTGCAGTAATTGACGATCAGCGGCCCCTTTGCCTCCGGCGCGCAGTCCTCCGGCACCGGCGCGGGCCAGGATGGCGCGCTGACCGAGATCAGCACCAGCGTGATGCCGGGGAACAGCGGGATAAACCGCATGCGGCCGCTGCCCTCCCGGCAAGAGAGCCGCAGCTCGACACACCCGTCCCCTTCCGTCACTGTCACGCCGGGCAGCGAACGGCACTGCTTTATGATCTGCGTGGTATTGCTCATTATGCTTCTCCCCTTCTGCCATCGAATGGCAAAGTCGTTGCCGTTTGGAGCGGAAATGCCAAACGGAATATAGATATCAGGCGGACAGCTTGCTATAATGCCTATCGGTTAGCCGGAGCTAACCATTAAACATTGGAGGTAACGATATGAACAACAAGCTGCAGGCAAAGGACCTGATCAACATCGGTCTTTTCACCGTTCTTTACTTTGTTTTGGGCTGCTGCGTGGCCATTCCCATCGGCTTCGTGCCCATTTTCCTGCCCATCCTGGGCGCGCTGTGGACGCTGATCACCGGCATCCCCTTCATGCTGTTCGCCGTGCGGGTGAAAAAGTTCGGCATGGTGACCATCATGGCCATTCTCTCCGGTATCCTCATGGGTCTGACCGGCATGGGCTTCTGGGGCGTTCCCATGGGCGTGGTGTTCGGCCTGCTGGGCGATCTCATCATGAAGTCCGGCAATTACGCCAGCGTGAAAAAGACCATCCTGGGCTACGGCGTGTTCAGCCTGTGGATGATCGGCACCTACATCCCCATGTACTTCATGGTAGAGCAGTCCCGAGCCGACTTCGCCGCCGGTTTTGGTGAGGAGTACGCCGACAAGGTCATGTCCGTCATGCCCATGTGGAGCATCGTGCTGGTCATCGCCGGTATCTTCCTGTGCGCGCTGCTGGGCGGCCTGATCGGCAAGGCGCTGCTGAAGAAGCACTTCGCCAAGGCCGGCATCGCCTGATGGAGGCCCTGACCCATACCGCAAAGTGCCGCGGCCTGCTGCTGGATCCCCGCACCAAGCTGCTGATGCTGATCACCGTAACGTCGCTGATGCTGTCTACCGGCAACAGCGGCGTTATGAACATCGTCAAGCCGGTGCTGAGTGTGCTGCCCTTTATCCTGCTGCTGACGGAAGGCCGGTGGAAAACGGCGCTGAAATATCTGGTGCTGTATGCCGTATGCTTCGCGCTGGAGCGGGTGGCGCTGTACTGCCTGTCGGGCCTTCCCGCATTTCTGCTGCTGGCGGTGTGCGCCATCATGACCCGGTTCGCGCCCGGTATCATGATGGGCGCGTTCCTCATCGCCTCCACCTCGGTCAGCGATTTCATGGCGGCCATGAAGCGGATGCATGTTTTCGAGAAGATCGTCATTCCCCTGTCGGTGATCTTCCGGTTCTTCCCCACCATCGGTGAGGAGAACGCCGCCATCTCCGACGTCATGCGGATGCGGGGCATCCGCTTCGGTGGAAAACACCCCGGCAGGATGGTGGAGTACCGGCTGATCCCACTGATGATCTCGGTAGTGAAGATCGGGGACGAGCTGTCCGCCGCCGCACTGACCCGGGGCTTAGGTGCGCCGGTGAAGCGCACGGATATTTGCAAGATCGGGTTCCACTGGCAGGATGCGGTGATGATCCTGATCTGTATCGCGGGCTTTGCCCTGACGTTAGGAAGCAGGTGGCTGGGATGATCCATATGGACCATGTGACATTTACCTACAAATCGGAGGCCGCCGGAGGCGTCCGGGACATCGACCTGACCATCCCGGAGGGACAGGTTGTGGTGCTGTGTGGCGAGAGCGGCTGCGGCAAAACCACCGTGACCCGGCTCATCAACGGTCTGATCCCCCACTATTTCGAGGGTGAGTTGACCGGCAGCGTGCATGTGGACGGCAAAGACGTGGCCCGGCAGCCCCTGTGGGACACGGCCCGGCAGGTGGGCAGCGTGTTCCAGAATCCCCGCTCCCAGTTCTTCAATGTGGACACCACCAGCGAGATCACCTTCGGCTGCGAGAATCTGGGCATGCCCCGGGATGAGATCCTGGAGCGGCTGGCGCACACCGTGTCGGCGCTGAAGCTGGAAAAGCTGCTGGATCGCAGTATTTTTGAGCTGTCCGGCGGCGAAAAGCAGAAGATCGCCTGCGCCGGAGCCTTTATGATGGTGCCGCAGGTGTTCGTGCTGGATGAGCCCTCCTCCAATCTGGACGCGGACGCCATCCTGGATCTGCGGCAGGTCACTGCCTATCTGAAATCCCTGGGCAAAACGGTGGTGCTGTCGGAGCACCGGCTGTACTATTTACAAGGTGTGGCCGACCGGTACATCTATATGCAGGACGGCGTCATCCGCGGCGACTATACGCAGGCGGAGCTTGACCGCATCCCCGACGAAGAACGGAGGGCCATGGGCCTTCGCGCTGCCAGTCTCAGCGCCCTGACCGCCGGCGGCAGCACCGGCAGCCGCCAGACAGCGGCGCTGCGGGACTTCCGCTTCGCCTACAAAAACGCACCGGAAACGCTGCATATCGGTGACGCCGACATTCCCTACGGCGGCATTATCGGCATCATCGGCCACAACGGGGCGGGAAAGTCCACCTTCTCCCGCTGCTTCTGCGGACTGGAGAAGCGCTGCGGCACCGTCACGGTGGACGGCACCGCCTTCCGGCCGAAGGAGCGATTGAATCGCTGCTATATGGTCATGCAGGATGTGGGCCACCAGCTGTTTACGGAAAGCGTGCTGGACGAGGTGCTCATCAGCATGGCCGACGAGGACGAAGCCGCCGCCAGAGCCATTCTGGCACGCCTTGATCTGACGCCCTATCTGGAGCGCCACCCGGCGTCCCTGTCCGGCGGACAGAAGCAGCGGCTGGCCATCGCCTCTGCCATGGCGGCGGAGCGCTCGGTGGTGTTTCTGGACGAGCCTACCAGCGGTCTGGACTACCGTCACATGCTGCAAACGGCGCAGCTTCTCAAGGAGCTGCGGCAAAACGGCAAGACCGTCTACGTCATCACCCATGATCCGGAGCTGATCTGCCAGTGCTGCACCGATATCCTCCATCTGGAGGCGGGACGCATCGCAGAAAGCTTCCCCATGGATCAGGATGGCGCGGAAAAGATCCGCCGCTTCTTCCGTACAGATGACACGGTCTGCATATGACGCCTCTTTCCAGAGTTAGGTTTTGCTAACCGCTGTGCTTTTGAAAAGCTGCCCCCCTGGCAGCTTTTCTTTTTTTCGTTTGACAGGCTGTATTGTACCATCATCGGATTCCCTTTTCAAGGCAAATGTTTTCCGTGTTCTTTCACAAAGAGACAAAATTCTCTTGCTTTTCCCATAAAAACGGGCTGTTTTTTTCACAAAACAGCCCGTTTTTGCATGCATTTTTCTAACAAAACCCATAGACGCCGTCTATGCGTTCAAATCCTCCGCCGCATAATTGGGCAGATTTACAACGATGTACCGTCCAGAATAAACTGCCGGAACTGGCGCACTGCCGGGGATTGAAATGCCCGGTCGTCGCTGACCATATAGAAATTCCGCTCCCACACCGGACGGACGATCTGAATGATCTTCACCTCCAGCCGCAGCAGCATCTCCATATAGGGCACCACGGCGATGCCGAAGCCGTGGGCCACCAGACCGGCGATCACCTGATCCTCCTCCGTCTCATAGGCGATATGGGGCTGCTCTCCGATCTGGTCAAAAAGGCCGTCGATCACGTCCCGCAGGCCGCTGCCCTTGCTGAAATACACCTGGGGATAGGGCAGCGTGTCTGCCAGATCCACCGTGTGGAACCGGGCCAGCGGGTGGTTCCGGGGCACGATCAGCACCAGATCCTGCTGCTCCACGGGGATGGATGTCAGCCCCATCTCCGGCGCAGGCCGGGAGGAAAACACCAGATCGTACTGGTGGGCCAGCAGGCCCTCCAGCAGCTGGCTGGTAACGCCGGTGTGAAAGCTGAAGCGGATGTTCTTCTCCGGATTGGCCGCCAGAAAGCGGGAGGCCAGTCCCGGCACGAAATCCACGCCCAGCGTCCGCAGCAGTCCAAGGCGGATCACGCCCTCGCCCCGGCCCACCCGGCACAGGGCATCCACGCCCTCATCCAGTGTGGCCAGCGTCTGCTGGGCGCAGGTCAGGAACTGCTCTCCAAAATGGGTCAGCGCCACGTTGCGGCCCCGCTTTTCAAACAGCGGGACACCCAGCTCGCCCTCCATCTGGGCGATGGCGTGGCTCAGACTGGGCTGCGTGATGCACAGCTGCTCCGCCGCCCGCGTGTAGTGCTGGGTATGGGCCAATTCCACAAAGTACCGCAAATGCAACAAATTCATACTGCCATACCTCTCTTTCCCTGCACCAAGTATACAACAAATGATAAAAGAAATCTATGGTTTTTATGGGAAAAATTGATTTGTTAATTTCTTGTCATTGCGGTACAGTGGAGCCAGACAACAAAAGCCGCCGCGCAAGGCGGCAAAAGGAGGCATCAAGCATGCATCTCTCAGGAACCACTGTCATGCTGGGGCTGATGGGTACTCCGGTGGAGCACTCCAAGTCCCCGGCCATGTATAACCACTGCTTCGCCAAATACGGTCTCGACTGGGCGTATCTGGCCTTCAGCGTAACGCAGGAGCAGGCGGGCGCGGCGGTACAGGCCATCCGCACACTGAATATGCGGGGCGCCAACGTGACCATGCCCTGCAAGAGCGCTGTGATCCCGTATCTGGACAAGCTGTCCCCGGAGGCGCAGGCCATCGGCGCGGTGAACGTCATTGTCAACGACGGCGGCGTACTGACCGGGTACAACACCGACGGCATGGGCTACACCCAGAACCTCCGCCGCAGCGGCGTGGAGGTAAAGGGCAGGCGCATCGTGCTGCTGGGCGGCGGCGGAGCCGCCTCGGCCATCGCCGGTCAGGCGGCGCTGGAGGGCGCGGCGGAGATCGCGGTATTCAACCGGAAGGACGAGTTCTGGCCCCGTGTGGAGCAGACGCTGCAAAGCATCGCCAAGGCCGCGCCGGAGTGCTCCCTCTCCCTCCACGATCTGGACGACGGACGGGATCTTTACAAGGCCATCCGCCGCTGCGACATCCTCTCCAACGCCACGCGGGTAGGCATGGACCCGGATGTGGAGCGCAGCGTCATCACCGACCAGAGCTGCTTCCGCCCCGAGCTGGTGGTGACGGACGTGGTATACGCCCCGCCGGAGACGAAGCTGCTGCGGGACGCCCGGGCCGCCGGATGCAGAACCTGCGACGGACTGGGCATGCTGCTGTGTCAGGGCGCGGAGGCCTTCCGGCTGTACAGCGGGCTGGAGATGCCCATTGAGGAGATCAAAGAACTTCTGTATACCTAACAATACCATCGATTAACAAGGGCAAACACGCCTGACAGCGTGTCTTTCCGGCGCTTTTTGCCCTTTTCGCCTTGGCTTGCGCCAGCAAGCCTGCGTCTCAAAAACCAAAAATCACTCGAAAATCCATCGCTGGCAGGTGCCTTGCAGTTTTGTCGGAGCAGAAATGTGTCCAGACAAGAAAAGGCCCGCAGAGAATACTTGCCGTATTGTCAAGGGACTTGACGCAGTATGGGCGCATTTCTGCCCGTCAAAACCGCGTCTGCCCTTGTCAATCGATGGTACAATAAAGAGAAGAGAAAGGAACATCATCATGAACCAGACTGTGGAATCCCGCAAATACTATCCCACGGCGCTGGCCCTGTACATCACCTATTTCGTTCTGGGCGTGGCAGCCACCATTATGGGACAGTACAAGCAGAACTTCGCCGCCCTGTGGGGCGCATCGACACTGACTGACGGCAGCTATGACGTCTCCGGCGTGGTGGCGGTCATCGCCGCCATCGGACTGGGCCGGTTGGTTGCCTTTCCGGTGGCCGGGCCCCTCAGCGACCAGCTGGGCCGGCGGCTCTCCGCCCTGATCGGCTGCGGGCTGTACGCCATCTTCCTGCTGGGCATCACCTTTGCCCCCAATCTGTATGTAGGCTACGCGCTGGCGGTGGTCAGCGGTATGGCCAACTCCTTCCTGGATACCAGCATCACCCCCTCCTGTATGGAGATCTTCAAGGAGAAGGGCACCATCGCCAACATCTTCACCAAGCTGTCCATCTCCATCGCCCAGTTCCTGCTGCCCTTCGCCATCGGCTTTGTGGCGGCTCACGCCCTGCCCTTCCGCACCATCTTTATCGCCACGGCGGTCATCATCATCGCTGACGGCATCCTGCTGGCGTTCCTGCCCTTCCCGCCCTTTGAAAAGGTGGTGAAGGTCAAGGGCCAGAAGAAGGAGAAGATGCACTTCACCCCCGCGGCCATCGTGCTGGTGTGTCTGGGCTTCACCACCTCCACCACCTTCATGCTGTGGATGAACTGCAATCAGGAGCTGGGCACGCTGTACGGCCTGGCCGACCCCAGTAAGATTCAGTCCTTCTACTCCGTGGGCATCGTGGTGGCGCTGTTCGTCAGCGCGGCGCTGCTGAAGCGGAACGTGGAGCCCGCCAAGATCCTGGTGATCTATCCCTGCGTGGCGCTGGCGACGCTGGCCGCCATCTACTTCATCCAGAAGCCGGTCATGTGTCTGGCAGGCGGCTTCCTGCTGGGCTTCTTCGCGGCAGGCGGCGTTCTGCAGCTGGTGACGGCGGTGGCCAATGAGATGTTCCCCAAGAACCGGGGCGTCATCACCTCCATCGTCATGATCTCCTCCAGCGTGGCCAACTACATCGTCATCAGCGTGGCCGGTGTGCTGACCCGTGTGGGTGGCGCCAACGGCCCCCGGCTGGTGGTGCTGTTCAACATGGCGGTGACGCTGGTGGGCATCCTGCTGGCGGTGTACCTGAACATCTGCCAGAAGCGGGAGTGGGCAGCGCAGGTGCAGTAACATGAAAACACTGTTCTTTATCGGCTTCATGGGCGTGGGCAAGACCTCCGTCTCCGCCGCCCTGGGCCGGATGCTGAAGCTTCCGGTCATCGAAATGGATCAGCAGATCGCCCGGAATGAGGGCATGACCATCCCGGAGATCTTCGCCCAGAAGGGCGAGGGCCACTTCCGCCGGTGCGAAACGGCGCTGCTGGAGGGTCTGGCCGCCGGAAGCACCTGCCTGGTCTCCTGCGGCGGCGGCGTGGCCATGCGGCAGGAAAATGTGGCCGCCATGCGCCGCTGCGGCACGGTGGTGCTGCTGACCGCCCGCCCGGAGGTCATTCTGGAGCGGGTCAGGGACAGCGACGAGCGTCCCCTGCTGCAGGGCAAAAAAAATGTAGCGGACATCGCCGCCCTGATGGCCCAGCGCCGCAGCGCCTACGAGGCCGCCGCCGACGTGACCGTCGATACCTCGGAGCTGACCATTGAAGAAGTCTGCCGCGCCGTGCTGCGGCAGGTCAACGAAACCTAACACATAATACAAAATAATGTAATTTGAGGAGGAACCTACCATGTCTCAGAAGTATCCCATCACCATCAGCTCCTGGACCCTGGGCGACCAGTGCACCTTCGAGGAGCGCGTATCCGCCGCCAAGGAAGCAGGCTTTGAGGGCATCGGCCTGCGGGCGGAGACCTATGTGGATGCCCTGAACGAGGGCCTGTTCGACGCCGACATCCTGGCCATTCTGGACAAATACGGCATGAAGGTCACCGAGGTGGAGTACATCGTCCAGTGGGCGGAGGATCACCGCTCCTATGAGCAGAAGTACAAGGAGCAGATGTGCTTCCATATGTGTGAGCTGTTCGGCGTGAACCACATCAACTGCGGCCTGATGGAGAACTACTCCGTGGAGCACACCGCCCAGAAGCTGCGCGAGCTGTGCCATCGGGCCGGAAAGTACACCATCGGCGTGGAGCCTATGCCTTACAGCGGCCTGCCCGATATCAAGAAGGCATGGGCCGTGGTGAAGGCCTCCGGCTGCGACAACGCCAAGCTGATCCTGGACTCCTGGCACTGGGTGCGTGCCGGTCAGAGCTACGATCCCGCGCTGCTGGCGGACATCCCCGCCGAGAAGATCGTGGCCGTGCAGATCAACGACGTGCAGGCCCACCCCTACGCCAAGAGCATCCTCCGTGACGAGTCCATGCATGACCGCATGCTGCCCGGCACCGGCTACGGCGACACCGCGGGCTTCGTGAAGATGCTGCGTGACAAGGGCATCCTGCCCGCCGTCATGGGCGTGGAGGTCATCAGCGACGAGATCCTCGCCGCCGGCGTGGCCGCCGCAGCCAAGGCCAACTTCGACGCCACCCGCGCCGTGCTGGCCCAGGCATGGCCCGAAGTACTGGAACAGTAAACCATATCGACGATATATAGGAGGATGACACTATGGAAAGCAGAATTTCCGGACACACCAAGCTCTTTTGCCTGATCGGCTCCCCGGTGGGACACTCCGGCTCTCCCGCCATGTATAATTACAGCTTCCAGCGCACCGGTCTTGACGCCGCGTATCTGGCCTTCAACATTCCTCTGGAGCAGACCGAAGCGGGCGTGCAGGCCCTCAAGACCCTGGGCGTGGGCGGCTTCAACATCACCATGCCCTGCAAGACCGCCGTGGCGGCCTATCTGGATGAGCTGTCCCCCGCCGCACGGCTCATCGGCGCGTGCAACACCGTCACCGTCAGCGAGGACGGCAGGCTGACCGGCCACAACACCGACGGCGTGGGCTTCGTCCGCAACCTCCATGAGCACGGCATCGAAGTGAAGGGCCAGCGTCTGGTGGTGCTGGGCGCGGGCGGCGCTGCCACCGCCATCTGCGTGCAGGCGGCGCTGGACGGCGCGGCGGAGATCGCCATCTTCAACCGCGACGACGAGTTTTACGCCAACGGCCAACATACCGTGGAGAAGCTGGCCCAGGCCGTCCCCGGCTGCAAGGCATCCATTACGCCGCTGGAGGACAGCGCCGCGCTGGCCGAGGCGGTGAAGGGCTGCGACATTCTGGTAAACGCCACCAAGGTGGGCATGAAGCCCCTGGACGGCGAGACCCTCATTGACCCCTCCCTGTTCCGCGCCGATCTGGTGGTGGCGGACACGGTATACAACCCCCGCGAGACCCGCATGATCCAGGAAGCCAAGGCGGCGGGCTGCAAGGCCGCCGTGGGCGGCATCGGCATGCTGCTGTGGCAGGGTGTGGCGGCCTTCAAGCTGTTCACCGGCAAGGATATGCCCGCCCAGGAAGTGCTGGAGAAGTTCTTCTCCTGACAACGAGAAAGTGAGGTGCGACGATGAAATTCCCGACCATGTTTTCTCCCGTGCAGATCGGCACGGTGACCGTTCCCAACCGCTTTGTGGTGCCTCCCATGGGCAACAATCTGGCCAACACCGACGGCACCCTCAGTGACCGGTCCCTGTCCTACTATCAGGCCCGGGCCAAGGGCGGCTTCGGCCTGATTACCATTGAGTCCACGGTGGTGTACCGGGAGGCCAAGGGTGGCCCCCGGAAGCCCTGCCTGTTCTCTGACGACACGGTGGAGAGCTTCCGCCGTGTGGCGGACGCCTGCCACGCCTACGGCGCCAAGGTGTCCATCCAGTTACAGCACGCAGGCCCCGAGGGCAACTCCGCCCTGACGGGCTATCCCCTGAAGGCCGCCAGCGCCATGCCCGCCTCGGCGGGCCGGGAGATCCCGGAGGCCGTGTCCAACGAGGAGGTCTACCGCATCATCGAGTGCTACGGCGACGCGGCACGCCGCGCCCAGCAGGCCGGTATCGACATGGTGGAGGTGCACTGCGCCCACGGTTATCTGGTCAGCACCTTCATCTCCCAGCGCACCAACAACCGCACCGACGAGTTCGGCGGCTGCTTTGAGAACCGCATGCGCCTGCCCCGGCTCATCATCGAGAACATCCGCCGCAAGACCGGCGGCAACCTGCCCATCCTGTGCCGCATCAACGCCTGCGACGAGGTGGAGGGCGGCCAAAGCGTGCAGGACGCGGCGGCTGTGGCGGCCTATCTGGAGCAGGAGTGCGGCGTGGACGCCCTGCATGTGACCCGCGCCGTCCACCTGCATGACGAATTCATGTGGGCCCCCGGCGTCACCCACGGCGGCTTCAACGCCGATCTGGTGACGGAGATCAAGCGGGCGGTATCCGTGCCCGTTATCGCCGTAGGCCGGTTCACCGAGCCCCAGTACGCCGAGCTGCTGGTGAAGCAGGGCCGGGCCGACCTCATCGCCTTCGGCCGTCAAAGCATCGCCGACCCGGAGCTGCCTGCCAAGGCCCGGAACGGCCAGCTGGAGACGCTCTCTCCCTGCATCGGCTGTCTGCTGGGCTGCGTACCCAATATGTTCGCCGGTAAGCCCATCACCTGCGCGGTAAACCCCTGCGTGGGCCGGGAGTGTGAGCTGACCCCCGCTCCGGAGAAGAAGCGCGTCACCGTGGTGGGCGGCGGCCCCGGCGGATTGTACGCCGCGTGGGCCTGCGCCGTCCGCGGCCATCAGGTAACGCTGGTGGAGAAGGCCAATGAGCTGGGCGGCAACTTCCGCATCGCCGCCTATCCCACCGGCAAGGGCCAGCTGACCGAGGCCATCCGTTCCATGATCGTCAAGTGCCAACAGGCAGGCGTCGACCTGCGCTGCGGCGTGGAGGCCGACGAGATGCTGCTGCGGTCTCTTGCTCCCGACGCCATCATTCTGGCCACCGGCTCCACGCCCCTGATCCTGCCCATCCCCGGCCTTTCCGACTGCGGCTATGTGACCGCCCAGGACATGCTGGATGGCAAGGCTCAGATGGGCAAGCGCGTCCTGGTGGTCGGCGGCGGCATGGTGGGCTGCGAGGCTGCCGAGTATCTGGCCGAGCGCGGCCATCAGGTAGCAGTCATTGAGATGAAGGATGTCATCGCCGCCGACGTGACCCCGGAGAACCGCCGCTACATGTTCGAGAACTTCGAGGAGAATCACGTCCTGCTGCGTCCCGGCGCCAAGGTGACCCAGTTCTATGCCGACGGCGTGGACTACGCGCTGGCGGACGGCACTTCCGGTTCCCTGCGGGGCTATGACAACATCGTGCTGGCCATGGGCTCCCGCTCCAACACCGCCCTGAAGGAGACCGCCGAGAAGGTGGCCGGTCAGGTGCTGGTGATCGGCGAGGCCGCCAAGGCCCCCGGCAATGCGGTGCTGGCCACCGGCGACGCGCTGGAGGCCGCGCTGAAGATCTGAATCATAACACCTCTTTCTGTATTCTCTCAAAACCGACAGGGCCACCCCGTAAGGGGTGGCCCTGTCGGTTTTCATCCTATTGCTCCGGCTTCTCAAAAACGATAGAACTCCGTCTGATCGCTGTCCGGACGGTAGACGGAGACAAAGGTACCATCCTGACTGGCGTAGGCAAAAATACCGGAGGCGTCCACACCCGGCAGACGGATCAGCTCGCCGCCGTTCTGGCCGTAGATCACCGCGTCAGCACCGTCTGCCGCCACGCTCAGCACGGACATGCGGCCCTCCACACTGCCGCCGCTCAGCTCCGCCACGATACGCTCCATGGCAGGCAGCACCTGCGAAAAATAGGGATCCTCCGCCGTCTGCGTCCAGGTCAGCACCTCCCGCTCCTCCCGGAGCTGGCCGTCCTGGCCATAGATCTGGGCGTAAAGGGTATAGGTCTGCGGCGCGTCGCCCATAAAATAAACGGTGTCCGCACTGACCTCATTGCCGGAGGCATCCTTCCAGACAAAGCGCACGATGCCGTCACCGCAGAGCACCACCGGCGCACCCTCCTCGCCTTCAATGACCAGGCCGGTCTCCGGATTCACTGCATAGTAGCGGGTGCCGTAGCCCTTGGCCAGCCACGAGGTGACAAACCAACCGCTTTCGCCGCTGCCGTCCAGAATGCCCTGATCATAATCCACGGTATAGACCAGTCGGCCATCGGTTTCCGCGGCTGTTCCGGAAGCGGTCACGCCGGGGCCGGTCTGCTGCGGATTATCCTCCGATCCCGCGCCGACCATGTTCTCCTGGGGCAAAGACGGCTGCTGAACATTCTGTCCGCCGCAGCCGGTAAACACCAGCGCCAGCGCCAGCACCAGGCAGAGCAGTATTGATTTCTGTTTCATTTTTGGTTCCTCCTGTTATGCGATCGGGATTGCTTATTTCGTTATTTTAGTGTAAAGTATCAGCAAAGGCAACCTGTGTCAAAGCCTGTGTCAAGCCAATATTTAGGAGGAGCAAAACATGTCCCGCTTCAGCCAATATCTGAAAAATCTGGTGGAGGAAAGCGGCGTCTCCCACGCGACGCTGGCCAGAATATCGGGGATGAACCGGCCGAATCTCCAGAACATCCTCAGCGGCAGCCGCAAGCCGTCCCAAAAGGATATCGACCGTCTGCTGCCCCATCTGCGGGCCTCTGCCGCCCAGCAGGCGGAGCTGCTGGAGCTGCTGGAGGGCGAGCTGCTTGGCCCGGATGTGGCCGAGCGCCGCGCCTGCGTGCGGGCCATGCTGGAGCAGCTGGATCGTGCCTTTCACGCCACGCCCATTCCCCGGCAGGTCTGGCCCGCGGCGGAGGAGACGCCGAAGGGCGCGGCGCTGCTCTCCGGTGAAGCGGCCATTCTCAATACGCTGGCTTCCCTTCTGTCGGAAAGCGCGCTGATCGGCGGTACGCTGGTATTTTTTCCGGGATTTCCCAAGGACTGGCTGCAAAAGAGCCTGTCCATCCTCTGCGGCCTGAACGGCGACGATCTGAAGGTGGCACAGCTGGTGGAGTTCTGGAAAGCGCCCCAGGCGGAGGCCTGTACAGCCAACCTCCGTGCGCTTTTTGACGCGCTCCCCATGCTGCTGAGCAGCCGTTTTGACTACGCCCTCTGGTACAGCTATACCGCCCATGTGGAGACGCCCCATGCCGGGGTGCTGTTTCCCTACTGCCTGCTGCTGCCGCAGGCGGTGTTCCTGCTGCACCGGGACGGCCAGCAGGCCATGATCCTGCGGGAACCGGAGCTGCTGCGCTGCTGGCGGGACGGGGCACAGGCCATGCTGTCCGATGCCAGACCGCTGTTCAACGAAAACTTTGATACCCTGCGCCTTCTGAATTACTACAACAGCGTGGACGCCCAGCCTCACCGCTTCGGCTTTCTGGAGTTCCAGCCTTGTCTGGTGCCCTATGCGGACGCGGAGATCCTGGACCGGCTGATCCTGCCTGATGTCCCGGCGCGGCAGCAGCTGATCCAGGCCATCCTGACCTATGGCAGTCTGCTGCGGCAGCAGAACTACACCGGTCTTTTCTACGAGGACGGCCTGCGGCTCTTCGCGGAAACGGGCTATATCGGCGACCTGCCGCAGGGCGGCTCCCTTCCCGCGCCGCCCGACATCCGGCTGACCGTTCTGGAGCGGCTTTACCGGGACTGCGCGGAGAGCGGGAAAATCCTGCGGATCGCAAAGCCTCAGCGGCTGCACCTGCCGCAGGAGGTGGTCATTGCTGTCCGGGAGCATGTGGGCACCCATTTCACCCTGCCGCTGGAGGTCACCGGCCAATACTGCAACGTGCAGATCGAAGAAAGCACCATCACCGAGGCGTTTCTGGATTATATCACCGCCATGGCCGGTTCTGACGCGGTTCTGACAAAGGACGCCACGCTGGAAAAGATCCGGCAGGCCATAGACGCACTGCGCCGCACAGTGCCGGAGGACAGCCGGTAAAAGAAGCCACAGGAGCGCAGCAGATCTTCTGCTGCGCTCCTGTGGTTTTTCCTTTGCTGTCAGGCCCGTCTGTCCATGCCGTGTCTTTACGCCAGACTTCCGTCGCCGCCCATCAGCGCCGTCATCTCCTCGATGCGCTCCAGCGGGAACGGCGGCTCACACAGGGGCTTCATGGCGATGGACATCAGCTTCATGGGGTTATCGTCCGCCGCCACGCGGTTGGAGCTGAGTGCGCCGCAGCGCCTGCAGCGGTGGATGATGGCCCACTCGCCGCCCTTGCGTACCCAGACGGTGATGGGCTCCATGATGCCGCCGCAGTCGCTCTCCCGGTCTCCCGGCTCGATGTCCACATGGAGGCTGTTCAGGCAGTTGGGGCAGTGGTTGCGGTGGTCGCTTCCTGCATTTTCCGGCGTGCAGAGTCTGCCGCAGACCTTGCAGGTGAAGGCGTCATGGCAGGCATGGGTCTTATAGTAGCCCTTTTCAAAGGTTTTGCGTTTGTTTTCGCGATTCATTTTTACTCCTCCTGAAGATGGGTTCCCTTCGGGAGGAATGGCGTGTGAATGAATTTGCCAGACCTCCCGGTCAGGCCACACGCTCCAGTAACATGGTGCTCAGTTTCAAAAATTTCTCCTTACTTTTCATCAATATTTTCAGCGGTGTCAAAGAGACACCCGTTGCTGACACAATTCATTCCGCCGCACCGGCGCAGAACAGGTGAAGTCCCAGCGCCGCGTTGAAGCCCGTGGCGGCGAACACGCTGAAGCGCTCCACCACGCCGAAGTATGCGGCAGGCACTAATTTCATGCCTACCGCACCCACCAGCATCATGCCGAGGGCAGCGGCGGCGCATATGCCGTAGGAGCGGCAGCTCCGATCCTTCACGCCCGCGGCGATGATAACGCTCAGCGACACGATGGACAGCAGCACCACCAAGGCGGTAACCACCATATGCATCACGTCCTGAAACGCACCGGCGTAGCCGCTGTCACTGAGAGGGAACATCCGGTAGCCGATGGCGGAGATCCACTCCATGACGGCAAACAGGTATATCCCGGCGCGCAGCCGCTTTGTCCTCCGGCCCCGGATGCCGATGCACACCACCGTGACGCAGACCACCTCGCACACATTGTAAAAGGCGCTGAGCCGGTTCCACAGCGCCAGTGACGGCGCGTTGGCGGCGCTCAGGTCGCTGACGGCCTGCGCCATCCAATTATATCCGGGGTAAGCCAGCGGCGCGAATACCACCGCCGCCGTATACGACAGAAAGCTGACGATGCCCAGAAGGCCCAGCTTCTGTACCAGTGTTTTTTTCATATGTGTTCCTTCTTATGCCTGTATCTCCATCGGCGGCTTTTCGTGGACGAGACGGAAGAAAAGGCGGACGTGGGCTTCCAGCCTGGCGAGACATTCCGTCTCCCGCTCCGGCTGGCGGTCACACACGCCGATCAGCGTCAGCACCGGGGCAACGTACAGCATGGCCAGCGTGTCCGGATCCTCCGCCTGTATCTCCCCGGCCGCGATCAGCGCACGGAAAATCCCGGCATGGTAATCCAGGACCCGCTCCACATACCGCCGGGAGTACAGCGCCGCCAGCTCCGGCGAGCGGAACTGCTCGATGGTCATCATGCGGCGGAAGCGGCTGATGTTCTCGTCGTGGAGGGAGTAAAGAAAGATCTGCCGCACCTTTTCAACCAGCGCGTCCGCGGTGATCTCCGTAAAGGCGGGGATATCCTGCGCCACGTTCTGCACATGAATGTCGATCTTATCAGTATCCGCCTCATACTGTGCCGCCGTGGCTTCCACGATGGCGTCAAAAATGGCACGCTTGCTTGGAAAATGGTTGTAAAGTGAGGGCGCCTTGATGCCCACCGCCTTTGCGATCTCTCCCACGCTGACGGAATCGTAGCCCCGGGCGGAAAACAGCGCCAGCGCCTCGTCCAGTATCCTCTGCCGTGTCGCTTCCTGCTTCATCCTTTTTATCCTAACTAATATTCGTTAGCCATATTGTAGCACTGCCGTCCCCCTTTGTCAAGCGGGCAGAGCAAATCGCATGAAACTGCTCATCATATAGGTGGCCGCAGCGGCGTCCGGGAAAAATTTTACTTAAATTTTACGCCAGGCGGATAGACAGCGCGGCATCCGTTCGTTATACTGCTGTAAAATTTGCGTTGCATCCGCCCTGCGCGGAGCGACAGCAGGAGGTCTGACAAATGAAAAACGGTTTTTCCCGCCTGACGGCACTGGGCATGCTGACCGCACTTGTGGTCGTACTGCAAACGGCAGCCACCTTCATCCGCTTCGGCAGCTTTCCCATCACCCTGACGCTGATCCCCATCGTGGTGGCCGGCGCACTGTACGGCGTCGGCAGCGGCGCGCTGATCGGTACTGTATTCGGCCTGGTCGTTCTGGTCATGGTACTGACCGGGGCGGACGCCTCCGGTCAGATGATGCTGGCGCTGCACCCGCTGATCACCTCCGCCGCCTGCGTGGTGAAGGGCACCCTGTGCGGCGCGGCTGCCGCCGCTGTATACCGGCTGGTGAGCCGCCGCAGCGAAAAGGCGGCGGTCGTCGCGGCAGCAGCGGTCTGCCCGCTGGTGAACACCGGCGTGCTGTATCTGGTGCTGGTGCTGTTTTTCGATACCTCCTGGGCCGCGGTGCTCTCCGCGTTCATGAGCGTCAACTTCCTGCTGGAGCTGGCCGTCAACATCGTGCTGGCTCCCGCCGTGCTGCGGATCGTGGCCATGCGGAGGCGGACGGCATGATCCTGGCAGTGGACGCAGGCAACAGCAACATTGTGCTGGGCTGCATGGATAGATTTGAGGTGCGGCACACCATGCGGCTGATCACCGACCGCCGTCTGGATGCCGCCGGATATATGGCCGCCATCAGGGACTCTCTGGCGCAAAACGGCTGTCCCGCCGAAGGCTTCGAGGGCGCCATCCTCTCCAGCGTCGTGGCCGCCGTCACAGAGCCGCTGCGGCAGGCACTCTCCGCGCTGCTTTCCGGCCCTGTGCTGGTGGTGGGCGATACGGCCAGAACCACCATTCCCATCCGCATTGAGCAGCCGGAGACCCTGGGCGCTGACCTGATCGCCGCCGCGGAGGGTGCGCTGGCACAATACACGCCGCCGCTGGTGCTGATCGACATGGGAACCGCTACCACCTTTTCGGTGCTGGATGAAAGCGGCGCTTTTCTGGGCGGGGCCATCGCGCCCGGCGTGGGCGTAGGCGCGGAAGCGCTGGCGCAGCGGACAGGACTGCCCATGCCGGAGCTGACCGCTCCTGAAAGCGCCCTGAGCCGCAGCACAGAGGACTGTCTCCGCAGCGGCGTTGTGCTGGGAGCCGCCGCCATGGCGGACGGCATGCTGGACCGGCTGGAGACATCGCTGGGCAGGCCGGTGACCGCCGTCGCCACCGGCGGACTGGCGGGATGCGTGATCCCCCACTGCCGCCGCCGGTCATTCTTGATGAGGCTTTGTTGCTGCGGGGCCTGTCGGTCATGTACCGTAGAGAAACACATTGATCCATTTTCCCTCTCTATAAGAAAAATCGGAAAGGAACTCCCGTCCCTTTCCGATTTTTCTTTGTTCATTTCTTTGCCGCCCGGGCCAGCGCCGGGATATCGCCCACGCCGTCCAGCACGATGCTGGGCCGGTAGGCATAGGTTTTCAGCGTCTCGCGGGTGGACACGCCGGACAGCACCAGCACCGTGGACATGCCGCTCTCCATGCCGGAGATCACATCGGTGTCCATGCGGTCGCCTACCATCACCGCCTCGGCGGAGTGACAGTGCAGCATCCGCAGGCCGGTGCGCATCATCAGCGGATTGGGCTTGCCACAGAAATACGCCTGCTTGCCGGTGGCCATCTCGATGGGCGCGATCAGGGCGCGGCAGGCCGGTGCGATGCCGTTTTCGATGGGGCCGGACACATCGGAGTTGGCTCCGATGAGCTTCGCGCCCGCCATCACCAGATTGGTGGCCTTGGTCAGGGTATCCAGCGAATAGGAGCGTCCCTCACCCACCACCACATAATCGGGATTCACATCGTTCATGGTGATGCCCGCATCATACAGGGCGTTCAGCAGTCCCGCCTCTCCGATGGCAAACACGGAGCAGCCGGGAGCCTGCTCCTTCAGGAAGGCCGCCGTGGCCAGCGCACTGGTATAGAAGTGCTCCTCCGGCACGTCCAGACCCATGCGGGCCAGCTTCTGGTTCAGCTCACGGGGCGTATAGCCGCTGTTGTTGGTGAGGAAAAGGTACTCCTTGTCCTCATCGTGGAGCCACTGGATGAACTCCGCCACACCGGGCAGGATACGGTTGCCGTGATAGATCACGCCGTCCATATCGCAGATGAAGCCTTTTTTCGCGTTGAGATCCAGGGAAGCCATTGGTTCCATAATCGGTCCCACCCTTCATTTCGATTTCATTATTACTATACCATGTGACCGGGCGGCCGTCCACCATAAAAAGGTAAAATCTTTCCGGCAATCTTTGCTCGTCAGCGCTCCTGTTCAGCTAACAGTGTTACTGATATGCACTATCACATTCCATAGCTTTACTTTTCCCGTTAAATATTCTACTATGTAGTCACAAAAGAAAAAGACCCCAAAACATTAAAAATATAACAAAACCTTCAAGGAGGAATTTACCATGAAGAACATCAATGCCTACATCCTGACCGCTATCGTTTCTCTGGTTCTGGTGGTTGCCACCGCTTTCCTGATGACTGCTGCTGACGAGCCTATCCGCCAGGCCGGTTACTACCTGCCCGTGGTGTTCGGCGTCGTGGCCGCTTGGGCTGCCGGCAAGGCCGGTCTGCTGGAGCTGGACTATGAGGAGCATGCTTCCCGCCGCAGCGCTCACGCCGCCGCGTAACACACGCTCTCAACGCCATCTGTTTTCTCTCTTCTCTCCTACCAAAAAAACGATCTCTCCTATTCCCTTCCGGAACAGGAGAGATCGCTTTTTTAATATCTTCCGATGGGCGGCGTAACGTAATCCGGCAGCGGGCAGTGGTAGCTGCCGCCGTTTTTCGCCAGCAGCTCCCAGCGGGCCTTCCGGATCAGCTCCGGCTGTGCCATGGTGCGGATGGCGGCCAGCGTCATGACCTCCGCCGCCCGCAGCATGCCCTTCATGCCGATGTCCGAGCAGGCGAAGGCAGTGTTCTGCCAGGAGTGGCCCACATTGCCCAGGCAGGCCGTGGCGATGTGGAACATGACGGTGGGGGTGGCATAGCCCACATCGCCCACGTCGGTGGAGCCGGAATTATAGCCGGTCTCTCTGGGGTCAAAGGGGTGAATGACGCTGTCCAGCGGCCTGGCCAGCGCGGCGTCCAGCTCCTCCGGGGCAAAGTAGGCCGTCAGCTTTTCCCGGATGCCCGCCATGGTGGTACGGGGATAGGTGCGCAGGAACTCCGCCGCCAGCGCGTAGTCCGCCTCCGTCCACTCCGGCGCGCCCAGCTCCCGCAGGCACTGATCCACCACCGCACCCAGCGTGCGGTTGGGCACATAGTCGGAGAAGGCCATGGTGATCTCATAGCGCATTCTGGTGCCGGTCATCAGCGCCGCGCCCTTGGCCACGTCCACCACACGGGTGAACAGCTCCTGCACCTGACTGACCTTCGGCGCGCGCACCTCGTACTTGATCACGGCGTGGCTCTGCACCACATTGGGGGCGGTGCCGCCGGGATCGGAGTAGGCATAGTGGATGCGGGCGGCGTCGATCATGTGCTCCCGCAGATAGTTGCAGCCTACGTTCATCAGCTCGCAGGCGTCCAGCGCGCTGCGGCCCAGGTGGGGCTCGCCGCCGGCATGGGCCGCCACGCCGTCAAAGATGAAGTTGGCGCCCATGATGGCCACGCTGCCCCGCGAGCCCACCTCGTTCACCGTCTCCGGATGCCAGGTGTAGGCAAAGTCCACGTTGTCAAAATACCCGGCACGGGCGACGAACTGCTTGGAGCCGGCGCCCTCCTCGGCGGGGCAGCCGAAAAAGATCACGGTGCCGTCCAGCTTTTCCTTCAGCAGATAGTCCTTCAGCGCCACGGCGGCGGCAAAGCAGCCGCTGCCCAGCAGGTTGTGGCCGCAGCCGTGGCCCGCGCCGCCGGGCTGTACCGGCTCCTGCACGGGGCAGGCCGCCTTCTGGCTCAGGCCCGCCAGCGCGTCATACTCCGCCAGAAAGCCCACCACGGGCTTGCCGCTGCCGCATGTGAAGGTGGCGGTAAAGGCGGTGGGGATATCAGCGATGCCCTCCTCAATGGCAAAGCCCTCCTGCTTCAGGGCGTTGATCAGGGCGGCGGCGGAACGCGTCTCCTCATAGGACAGCTCTGCGTAGCCCCAGATATCTCTGGCCAGCTGAACGGTGGTGTCCGCCTTGGCGGCCACAAGGTCTTTGATGGTCTGGATCATCATATGCTTCTCCTTTTACAATACCATACTCAGGAATTTGATGGTGCTGGGATCGCGGGGACAGGTGAAGATCTGCTCCGGTGTTCCCTCCTCCTTGATCACGCCGTCGCAGATGAACAGCACCCGGTCGGACACCTCACGGGCAAAGCCCATCTCATGGGTCACGATCAGGATGGTCATGCCGCTGCGGGTCAGCTCGCGGATGACGTTCAGAACCTCCTTCACCATCTCCGGGTCAAGGGCGGAGGTGGGCTCGTCAAACAGCATGACCTCCGGCTTCATGGCCAGTGCCCGGACGATGGCCAGCCGCTGCTTCTGTCCGCCGGACAGCTTGCGTGGATATTCGTCCGCCTTGCCGCCCAGGCCCACGCGCTCCAGCAGCGCCATGGCCTCGGCCCGGGCCTGTTCCTTGGGGACTTTCTTTTCCAGCACCGGCGCCAGCGTCACATTTTCCAGCACCGTCATGTTGGGGAACACGTTGAAGTGCTGGAACACCATGCCGATGCTCTGGCGGTACTGGGCGATATTCAGCCTGGCGTCGGTCACGTCCTGCTCCTTGTAAAAGACCTTGCCGCCGTCAGGTGTCTCCAGCAGGTTCAGGCACCGCAGAAAGGTGGACTTTCCGCCGCCGCTGGGGCCGATGATGGACACCACCTCACCCCTGCGGATAGCGGTGGTGATCCCCTTCAGCACCTCCAGCTGGCCGAAGCGCTTTTCCAGATTCTCCGTTCGCAGGATCACGTCAGTCACTGACGGTCAGCCTCCTCTCCAACACGCCCAGCAGGCGGGACAGCACAAAGTTCAATACAAAATAGATAATACCCACAATGGTCAGGGATTGCAGCGCCAGGAAGGTGGCGCTCTGCACGGTCTTGAAGCTGGTCATCAGCTCGCCCACGAAGAACACGGACGCCAGCGAGGTGCCCTTGACGGTGGAGATAAACTCGTTGCACAGGGCCGGCAGGATATTCTTCACCGCCTGAGGCAGGATCACATGGGTCATCACATGGGTCTCGGACAGGCCGATGCTGCGGGCGGCCTCCCACTGTCCCTTGTCCACGGCGGCGATACCGGCCCGGATGATCTCCGAGATAAAGGCGGAGGCATTTACCGCCAGGGCAATAACGATGCACTGGGTATCGCTCAGCTCAAAGGGCACCAGTTTGGGCAGCCCGATCCAGAAGAAGTACAGCTGCAGCAGGATGGGCGTGCCCCGCAGCACCTCCACATAGGCGCCGGAGACGGCCCTGAGCACCTTGCTGCGGCTCATGCGCATCAGCGCCACGATCATGCCCAGCAGCGCGCCCGACAGCACCGTTACAGCGGAGATCCACAGGGTGCCCCACAGGCCGGAGAGATAGACGGGATAGTATTTTGCCAAAAGCTTGATGACCTTTTCCATGGTATGACACTCCTATGCTCAGTGGGCTTGCCCCGGTTTTTTGCGTTATTCGATGCCCAGCGCCGCGGCGGCAGCCTCATACTGGCCGTACCATTCCACGGTCTTGCCGCTGTCGTTCAGCTCGGCGATGCACTGGTTCACCAGCTCCGCCAGAGAATCGGTTCCCTCCATGGGCATGGCCACGCAGGTGCCGTTCATGTTGGGATCCACCTCGAAGCGGAAGTCAGGGATGGCCAGCCCGCCGTTGGCCTCGGCATACAGTCCGGCGGAGGCGGTGGAGCAGATGCACACATCCGCCTTGCCCTCGGATACCGCCAGATAGCCGTCGGTCATGTTGGCCACCAGCTTGAACTCCTTGCACGCGCCGTTAATGTACTGGTTATACAGCGCCTCCTGCACGGAGCCGCTCTGGGTGATCACCACCGCGTCTTTCAGGGATTCCAGATCGGTGTACTTCCCGGCGTCCTCGCTGCGGACCACAAAACCGTAGCCGGTGTTGTCGGAGTAATACACATCGGACAGACGCATGGCCTCGGCCCGGGCGGGAGAGTAAGCGATGGCGGAGATGGCAAAGTCATACTTGCCGTCCGCCACACCGGCCAGCACGGCGGTAAAGTCCAGGGCGGTGATCTTCAGCTCCACGCCGAGCTTGTCAGCGATGTACTTGGCCACCTCGATATCCATGCCCTGATACTGCTCGTCGCCGCTCTTGGTGGGATCAACGTACTCATAGGGGGCGAAATACGGCTCGGTACACAGCTCAATATAACCCCGTTCCTTGATCTGGGCCAGACGATCCTTGCTCTCCGTACCGCCTCCGCCGCAGGCGGTGCAGCACAGGATCATCACCAAGGTCAGCAAAAGCGCCGCGGCGCGTGTCATTTTCTTTTTCATGTTCGTTCCCTCTCTTTTGTTTTTTCCGGGCGTTGGGCCGCCCTTTGTTTTGTTGCGCCTATCATAGCAAAAATACTTCACCACGTCAACACTTTACCGTGCTAATACGCTAACAAATTAAAGACTTTGGCAAGCGGAATTTTCGTGTGTTTTGACAGTTGGCCTTCTCCGCGCAAAGAAAAGCCACCGTATGAACGATCATACGGTGGCTTTCAGCAAGATATAAATGATGTTATTCCCAGCGGAAGAACCGGACGGCGAGGATCGTGCACAGGGCGGTAACGCCAAGCATGACGCAGACCGGCAGCAGGACGTTTCCCGTGCTGATGCCCAAAAAAGTGTGCTTCATCATGGTGATCCCCTGGGTCAGCGGGAAAACGCTGACGATCTTCCGCATCACGCCCGGCATGACCTCGATGGGCAGCGTCGTGCCGGAAAAGATCAACATGGGGAAATAGAGGATCGACGCAATGACGCTGGCCTGCTTGACATCCTTTGCCACGCCGCCCACCAGCATGCCGATGGACAGGGTCGAGAGCATGGTAAGCGCCCAGCTGCCGAGGAAGGCAGGAAGCGAGCCATGCAGCCGCACACCCCACAAAAGTGCCGCCGCGGCCAATGTCACCAGCGACACGATACAATAGACGATGTACATGGACAGTTCGACGCCCAGAATGAATACCGGGCTGACCGGCGTGACACGAAGTCGCTTGAGGATCTTCATCTCCCGCAGGCCGGATACGGCCAATGGCAAACCCATCAGGCCGCCGGCGCAGATGGCGATCGCACCGGCCGCCCCGAAGGTCTGCTCCAGGAAGGTATAGTCCGCGCCGTCATAGGCGGGCTTTGTGCCGCAAATGATGCCAAGAATAATGAAGATCACCAGCGGCATGATGATGGCGAAGATGGGCATATTCATGTCCCGCAGGCTCAGCTTCAGCTCCGTTTTCAGGAAGGTGAAAAAGCGTTTCATGCGTCCACCTCCTCATCCGACAGCCGCAGATAGGCGTCCTCGAAGCGCTCGCAGCCGCACTGCCGCTTTGCCTGCTCTACGGTCCCGCGGAAAACGGGAACGCCCTTTTTCAAAATGCAGATCTCGTCACACAGGGCCTCCACCTCATCCATGAAATGGGATGTCAGGAAGATCGTCAGTCCCTGCTCTTTCAGAGCTTCCAGCGTTTTCCACACGCCGCGCCGGGCTCTGGCGTCAAGTCCGGTGGTCAGCTCGTCCAGAAACACCAGCTCCGGCCGCGGGATCAGCGCCAGCACGATAAAAAGCCGCTGGCGTTCGCCGCCTGAAAGGCTTTTCACCGCTGTGTTCGCCTTATCCCCGATGCCGAACTGTTCGCACAGCGCGTGCCAGTCAGCGGGGTTTCGGTACAGGCTGGCCGTCTCCTCGCAAAGCTCGGAAACCCTGATTTCTTTGTGATAGTCGCCCTCCTGAAACTGTACGCCGATGCGCTGAAAAAGTGCGCGGCGGCGCGTCTTCGGGTCCTGGCCCAGCAGGCGCACCGTTCCCGCGTCGGCCTGCTTTGTCCCCAGCATGCACTCAATGGTGGTGCTCTTCCCCGCGCCGTTGGCGCCCAGCAGGCCGAACACCGTACCGCTCTTCACGGAGAGATCCAGATGGCCGACCACGGTTTTGCCGTGATAGGCTTTGGTCAGTCCTTCGACAAAGATCGCTTCGCTCATTCCCCGATCCTCCTGACTGCCCGCAGCTCGATGTAGCCGCGCTGGCCGCGGGGCTCCAGCTGGATGCGGGGATTCCCGTCATCCCAGCGGTAGCCGATGACGGACGGATCGTAGCCGTCCATGGCAGTCTGCACGGTGCGGATGGCTTCGCAATAATCCTCCTCCCGGAAGGGCTGGCCCTGGAACATCAGGTACTCCGCCTCCGGCAGGCGAATGGTGTCAAAGCCCTCCGGAATGATGCCCATGTAGTCGGTCTCTACCTCCACGCCCTGCACATAGGTGGAGGTATCGGGCTTCCTGTACCTGGGCGGCAGCCACATGGCGACAGGTTCGCCGCAAAGGGACTTCATGCTCATGAGGATGCCCCACACGTCGCAGCTGACCTCCTCGCAGTAAGGAAAGTAATCCTCCGCCCGCTGGCCGCGTTTGATGATGCACAGGCGCTCCGGCTTGTGGACGACCTGTATGAATATGGGTTGAATGTTGGACATGTCAATCGGCTCCTTTCTCAGTTCACGGTATTTCGCGCCGTAAGGGATGAAGAACGTGACCGGTACAGGATGCCGCATATAGTCGCTGGGATTCAGCCCGAACTCCCGGTAAAAAGCACGGGTGAAGGTATCCACATTGGAAAAACCCGCGTCATAGGCCGCGTCGATGACCCGGACATTTCCGGCCCGCAGCTGCTTTGCCGCTTGGGTGAGTCGGTATTTGCGGATATACTCCGTGGGCGTCAGCCCCAGACAGTCCCGGAACAGCCGGTAGGCATACCATGGCGAAAACAGCGACGCCCGCGCCAGATCGGACAGGCTGATCTCCTCGGTCTGATGGTTTTCGATGTAGTCCTGCATCCGCTGGACGGCCAAAATCTGTTCTTTCACGCACGCTTCAACTCCTTACGGGGTACATTCTACCGCGCCGGAGGATTTTTCTCTCGACGTTTCTTGCTGTTTCGCGCAGGTGTCTGCCGCAGCATCGCCGCTGTCACGCATTGCCGTTGACGATCCTCCTCCAGGCGAAAAACGCAGCGCAGACCGTTTCCCGGTCTGCACTGCGTCTGAGCGTCTGGCATATTGCTTTCTTATTTTACCGCATCGCGCGCCGTCGGTCAAGCTGCGGTTTTGAGGCGTCACGCGCGGGGAAGGGTGATATCGGCGCGGAACAGGTCGCCGTCAATGGACAGGGCAAACGTGCCGTTCATGAGCCGCACCAGACTTCCGGCGATGGACAAGCCTAAGCCGCTGCCCTCGGTATGGCGGGAGGCGTCGCCCCGGACGAAGCGCTCCATCAGCTCGTCGGGGGAGATGTTCAGCTCGGCCCGGGAGACATTCTTGAAGCTGATGGTGACGGTCTCATCGTCGCTGGAAGCCACGACGTAGACGCGGGTGTCCTCCAGCGCATATTTGCAGATGTTGCTGACCAGATTGTCCATGACGCGGCTGAGGAGCTTGCCGTCGGCCCGAACGAAGACGGACTTCTCCGGCGGACGGGCCACCAGCGTCAGGCGGCAGTCGGCCAGCCGCTCCTGATACTCGCCCACGATCTGATCGAACAGCACCGTCACATCCGTGGGCTGAAGCTCCACCGGCAGCGCGCCGGAGGACGCCTTGGACGCCTCCACCAGATCCTCCGTCAGCTTTTTCAGCCGGCGGCTCTGGCGGTCCAGCACGGCGATGTACTCCCGCGCGGTCTCCGGCTGGACATCCACCTTCTGCAGCAGGTCCACATAGTTGACAATGGAGGTCAAAGGGGTCTTGATGTCGTGGGACACGTTGGTGATCAACTCGGTCTTCATGCGCTCGGCCTTGGTCTGCTCCTGCACCGCACGCTCCATGCCGGTGCGCAGCTCGTTCATCCGCTGGCCGTAGCGCTTGAAGTCACCGATCAGCGGTTTTGTGTCGATGCTCTGGGAGAGGTCGCCCTCCGCCAGCTTCTCGCCGCCCTTCTGCAAGATGCGCAGGTTCAGGGCGATATACAGGATGGCCAGCAGCTCCACCAGCTTCATCACCACAAAAATGCCATCCACGGAGCCGTAGCCCGCCAGCACCAGAAGCATCTCGAGAAAGAACAGGCCCACCGTTACCAGCGCGGTTTTCCACATCAGCGGCAGACCCGCGGCCATGCGGCGCAGGCCCCGGCCCACGGCCCTGACGATGCGCCACGCAAGCCGCAGCACCCACGCGATCAGCGTGCCCCGCAGCACCGTCCCCGCCTTGCACTGGGCGGCAAACACGCACAGAAACAGCAGCGTAAGGGGCACCATCAGGGAGACAAAGAGTATCTGCCTTTCCACATCATAATAGAACAGGGTGTCCCAGCCGATGAAGAACGCGCACAGCAGCGCCAGTAGCCACACATCCACCGGGATCTTATCCAGCCACGTCAGGTGGATACCCTCGCGGCCAGCCCAGTGTCCGGCGGAGGCCATGGAGAAGCAGAAGCAAAACAGTGTCAGCAGCAGGAACAGCGCCGCCAGAAATACCGTCAGTCCCGTGTGGGCCAGCAGCCATTCAGACACCAGATAGAAGGAGTTGTATGTGGCATCCGCACGCAGCAGGTCGGCGATGATGGCAAACTCCTCCGTGTGCCCGTCGGCAAAGGTAAACGAAAATATTTCCTGCGCGGAATACAACGGCTTGTCACTGTCCGTCAGCGCAAAGTTTTCAAAGGTGATCTCGCCGGTATCCTTGTTGGCGACCGCCAGATGGCAGGAGGTGGCCTCACGGGTGAACCTTCCGGCAAAGGCGCCGGACAGGTCATCTATCGCCTGCTGCAGCTCCCCGGCGGTGATGTCCGCGCTGGGGGTGGTGCTGCTATCCGAGGTATCCGTACCGGGCGTGTCGTCGGCCAGCGCTCCCGCACTGGCCATCAGGCCACGCAGGTAGTAATAGGCGCTGTTGATCGCGCCGCTGCACTGGGACTCGTACAGCTCCTCCCGCAGGTATGTGCCGCCATCCAGAAACACGTTGTAGTTGACGAGGAAACCGACGCCCACACCGGCCAGAACGGTCATTGCGGCGAAAATTATGGTCAGGAAAAAGGCTGTCAGCTTGGCCCAGGTCTTATCCAGAAATCGTTTCATGTCAGGGTGCCCTCCATTTTATAGCCTTTGCCCCAGACCACCTTGATATATCGCGGCTCCGAGGGGCTGATCTCCAGCTTTTCCCGCAGGTGCCGGATGTGTACGGCGATGGCCCCTGTGGCGTTCAGGGGCACGTCTCCCCACACACGGCGATAGATCTCGCCGGGGGAGAACACCGTTCCGGCGTTCTGCATGAGAAAGCGGAGAATGTCGTATTCCTTGGGGGTCAGCGAGACGGGGTCGCCGTCCACGGTGACCGTCTTGGCGTTATCGTCCAGACAGATGCCGCCGATGACCAGCGTACTGGCGCGCACCTGCCCGCCGCCCAGCTGTAAATACCGCCGCAGCTGGGAGCGCACCCGCGCCAGCATCTCCACCGGGTTGAAGGGCTTGGTGATGTAGTCGTCCGCGCCTACGTTCAGACCCAGCACCTTGTCGGTGTCCTCGCCCTTGGCGGTCAGCAAAATCACGGGGACGTTGCTGGTCTGGCGCAGCTGGGCCATAGCGGTCAGGCCGTCCATGACCGGCATCATGATGTCCATGAGGATGAGATGCACGTCCTCACGGGCGGCCACGGACAGGGCTTCTTTGCCGTTATAGGCGGCCAGCACCCGGTAGCCCTCGGCCTTGAGATATATTTCCAGCGCGGAGACGATGTCCTTTTCGTCGTCAACGACTAAGATCGTATACATAGATGACCTCCTGTGGGGGTGAGTTTGTCATACCTCTATCATACCCTTTTGCGGCCGATTGCACAAGGTCAATTCTTGGCGGCGGGGTACGGAAGGGACGGCAGGTTCACACTGTGGTGGATGGGCTTCCACTCCACCTTCATGAACAGCGCCGCCAGCGAGATGGGAAGATACGTCAGCATGAACAGCGGGAACGTCAGGGTATAGGCGATCTTTTTCCAGGCCGGGGCGTGGATGCGCTTCCACTCGGTGGCGGTGGTGATGCCGCCCAGCACCAGCAGCGTGGCAAGGATGCTGCCCATGCACTCCAGCAGCGACCGCATGGCGAACCACACCCCGACGCCCTGCATCAGCCCCAGTACCGACAGCGTGATGTTGGCCAGCAGGCACAGCGCCGTCAGGATAAAGGCCGGAAGGATGGACATGGACATATCGAAGCAGCTCCAGCTGCCCCTGGCCGCGCCCTTCAGCAGCGCCGCGCCGTACCGGTGAAACACCTGAATATACCCCTTGGCCCAGCGCAGCCGCTGCCGCACCGACTGGCGGAAGCTGGTGGGCTGCTCGTCATACAGCACGGCGTCCTCGCAGATGGCGATCCTCTCGCCACGGAGGATGTGGTAGACGGAAAACTCAATATCCTCGGTCAGCAGATAGAAGCGCCAGCCGCGGCTCTCATCCAGGATCCGCTGGGAAAACAGGAAGCCCGTGCCGCCCACGGCGGCGCTGCTGCCCAGGCGGGTGCGGGCGCCGTTGAGATAGCGGCTCTCCCGCAGGAACCACAGGGCATAGCCCGCGCTGATCCAGTTGCCGCCGAAGTTCTTGCTGTTGCGGTAGCTGGTGACGATCTCGTGGCCGTTGGAGAACATTTCGTTCATCCGCTCTATGTAATCCGGAGCCAGAAGGTTGTCGGCATCAAACACGAAATAGCCGTCAAACCCCGCCGGATAGTCCGCGCCGATGTGCTGAAGCAGGAAGTCCAGCGCGTAGCCCTTGCCCACGTTCAGCTGGTTGAACCGCTCATAGACAACCGCGCCGTGGGCGCGGGCGACGGCGGCGGTGCGGTCGGTGCAGTTGTCCGCCGCCACGAACACCGTCACAAGGGACATGTCGTAGGTCTGCGCCCGGAGGCTCTCCAGCAGGCCGGAAATGACATTCTCCTCGTTCCGGGCGGCAATCAGCACCGCGTAGCGATGCCGTCCGGCCGGAGCCGAAAGGGGCTTGGGCTTTTTCGCCAGCACCAGCGGGATATAGAGGAACTGATAGGTATAGCAGATAAAAAACAGCGCCGAGATAACGGCGTTGATGGTGCGCAGCGTGGTCTCCATAGAGGCACATCCTTTCTTCTCTTTCTGGCTCTATGGTAGCAAACGCCGGATTAAGAAACAATCACGGGACACATTAAGGTTTTATTAAGACGCATGTACCAATACAGCAGAAACGCCATCCCGGAAGATGGCGTTTCTGTGTCTGTATATCGTTCTTTGCTTATTTCAGTCTGTCGTATTCCTCGTCCGTGACCGGTTCGCACCACTCGTTGCTGGTGTTCTCTCCGGGAACCTCCACCGCAATGTGGCTGAACCAGGAATCGGCCTTTGCCCCGTGCCAGTGCTTCACCTCCGGCGGAATGGTGATGACCGTGCCGGGCGTCAGGCTGACGGCCTCCTTGCCCGCCTCCTGATACCAGCCCTCACCGGCCGTGCAGATCAGCAGCTGGCCGCCGCCCTTCGTGGCGTGGTGGATGT
Organism: uncultured Oscillospiraceae bacterium; assembly: GCA_934565655.1. Taxonomy (GTDB): domain Bacteria; phylum Bacillota; class Clostridia; order Oscillospirales; family Oscillospiraceae; genus Vescimonas. The sequence continues at coordinate 80,457 of CAKTIE010000005.1, read as the reverse complement.
GCCAGTTGTTCCGGCAGCCCGGCTCAAAGGTCACGTTGGCCAGGAACACGGCAGACGCACCCGGCTGCGTCAACGGCTTCAGATAGGACTGGCCGATAAAATACTTGGCATACGCATCGTTGGGTGCGCCGATGCCGAAAGCATCCTGCTGCGCAAACGCCGCTTTATCCATTGTTTTCATACTGTACACACTCCTTTTTCTTTTTGTATCTCATGGCGCAGGTAGTCCAGCCGCTGCAGCTGCCGCTCACGGAAGTGGATCTCGTCTAAGGTCTCCTTCCGCTTTTCCTCCATCATCCGCAGCCGCTGCCGGTCGCTGTCCGGCTGCTCCAGCAGCAGACGCATATAGGTCTCCACTTCTCCAGCGGTAAAGCCGATGTCGTGCAGCGTCATGATGGTGCTGAGCCGCTCCAGATCCTCGTCGTCATACTGCCATGCGCCCATGACTTTTTTCACCGCGCCGCACAGGCCCCAGCTCTCATACTCGTCCAGAATGTGGGCCGGGATATGGTAGCGCCGGCTGGCTTCTTCCTTCGTCATAGCCCTCGCTCCTAAAATAAAATACAGGCATCCAAATAAGATGCCTGTATTTTATATCCTTTTTTCTTCTGTGTCGAATACCTGTTTTGAGGAAACAGAAATGCCTAAATCGTATTTTTGATGGCGTTGAGAAACTGCTGCGCCGCCGGGGAATATGCCTGATCCTTCTTCCACGCCAGTACCGTTCCCGTCTCCAGTCTCGGTGAGAGGGGCACAAATGTCAGCGCGTCGGAGAGATTGCCAAAATCAAAGCACAGCGCCGCGCCGACGCCGTTTTTCACCATGTTGGCGGCATTCAGGATCAGGTTGAAGGCGGCGGCGATCTCGATCTTCTCATAGGCGTCGCCAAACCAGCCCGCCAGCTCATTGTGGACGCTCTCGCGGCCGCTGATCAGCAGCGGAATGCCCAACAGGTCATCGGGCGTGACGGCTTCTTTCCGCGCCAGCGGATGCTCCTTTGGCAGCAGCACGCCCCACCGGTCCTTTTGCGGCATCCGCAAAAACGCATAGCGTCCGATGTCCACCGGCTCGGCCAGCAGGCCCATGTCCAGCAGGCCCTTTTCAATGCGCTCCTTCACATCGTCGGCAATGGCGCTGTAAATGCGGAACTGCACCAGCGGATGCTGCCTGCGGAACGCCCGGATATGCTCTGACAGGAACGTCATGGCGGCGGTCTCGCCGCAGCCGATGGCGATCTCACCGGCCAGCTCCTCCTCGTGGTGCTGCAATTCCCGCTCCGCCTTGTCCGCCAGCTCCACGATCTCCTGGGCGCGCCTGCGCAGCAGCATCCCGTCCTCCGTCAGAATGACCCGGTACTGGCTGCGGCGGAACAGCTTGACGCCCAGCTCGTCCGCCAGCTGCATCAGCTGGCGGGAAAGCGTCGGCTGGGTCACATGGAGCAGCGCCGCCGCCTTTGTGATATTCTCCTCCCGCGCCACGGCGAGAAAATAGCGCAAGACCCGCAGTTCCATCACGATCACCTCAGGAACAGCATAGCGCAGATCGGGCATTTTTGCAAGGCAAATATGCCGCGCGGCAAAGCAGCCTCCGGCAATCAGCGCGCACTGTACGTCTTCACGACGGCCATCAGGATATCCGTGGCCAGATCCATCTCCTCCGCCACCGCGTACTCATACGGGCCGTGGAAGGCATAGCCGCCGGTGCCCAGATTGGGGCAGGGCAGTCCGCAGAAGGACAGCCGCGCGCCGTCCGTTCCGCCGCGGACAGGGTTGGAGACCGGAGTATGCCCCACGCTTTGGATCGCCTTGCGGGCATTGTCCAGCACCTGGGGATACTGCTGAATGACCTCCGCCATGTTGCGGTACTGATCCTCCACCGTCAGCACAGCCGTCCCCGCGCCGTATTTGGCATTGATAGCCGCTTCGATCTCCGCCATCCGCTGCTTCCGCTGGGCGAAGCGCCCGGCGTCGTGGTCACGGATGATATAGTCCAGCGCGGCCGAGGCCACCGTTCCCTCTATCTGCATCAGGTGATAGAAGCCCTGACGGCCCTCCGTCTCACGAGGCGTTTCATCGCCGGGCAGCATGCCGTTGATCTCCGTCGCCACCAGGGCGGCGTTGACCATGGTGTCCTTGCCCTCTCCCGGATGGACGGACACGCCGTGGATCTGCCACTTTGCCCGCGCGGCGTTGAAGGTCTCATATTCGATCTCGCAGGGAGCGGAGCCATCCACCGTATAGGCCAGCTCCGCACCGAAGCGCTTCAGATCCAGCAGCGACGCGCCGTGGCCGATCTCCTCATCCGGTGTGAAGCAGACGCAGATCGTGCCGTGGGGCATATCATCGGCAAGAACGCGCTGGCACATGGTCATGATCTCCGCGACGCCCGCCTTGTCGTCCGCGCCCAGCACCGTCGTGCCGTCGGTGGTGATCAGGGTCCTGCCCTTCAGGGTGGTCAGATGGGGGAAGCTCTCCGGACTGAGCTGCAATCCGCTGCTGCCCAGCGGGATGCTGCCGCCGTCATAGTTTTCGATGACCTGGGGCTTTGCCGCGCCATGGCAGGCATCTGTGCTGGTGTCCAGATGCGCGATGAACCCCACGCGGCAGCAGGTCTCATACCCGGCGGAGGCGGGGATCTTCCCGTAGACGTAGGCGTGCTCATCCACATATACGTCCGACACGCCCAATTCACGAAGCTCCTCTGCCAGCTTTCCCGCCAGCACCGTCTGCCCCGGCGAGGACGGCGTTACCGCCGACGTCTCATTGCTGCCTGTGTCGATGGCCGCGTACCGCAGCAGCCGTTCATACGCTCTTGTCATGGTCTTTGTCCTCCTTGTCTGTGTTCGGCGTGGCCTTGTCAAAAGAGTGATTATTTCCCATTATAATGCGCCGTTGGCGCTTTTTCAAGTGGCCTCTTTTTCCGCGGCCCTTTCCCCCGTGCCGTCTTTTTGATACAATGAAAATAAAAAATACTAAAGATGATGTAATATCGGCTCTGAAAACGGTAGTTCATAGACAGAGGGAGAAAGGAGGGACACCGCCATATGGATGACAAGCAGATCATACGCCTGTTTTTTCAGCGCTCGGAGCAGGCCATCGCCGAGCTGTCCCGGAAGTACGGCGTGCTGTGCTTCCGGATCGCCCGCAATATTCTGAACGACCATCAGGACGCGGAGGAGTGCGTGAACGATTCGTATCTCGGCGCATGGAACAGTATTCCGCCCCAGTCCCCCGACCCGCTGCGCGCCTATATCTGCCGCATCGTCCGCAACCTCGCTCTGAAGAAGCTCCGGGCCAACACCGCGCTGAAGCGGGGCAGCCAATTCGAGGTCTCCCTGTCGGAGCTGGAGGCGTGCATTCCGGACAACGCGCTGGACGAGCAGCTTGCCGCAAGCGAGCTGGCGGCGCAGATCAACGCTTTTCTTTCCGCTTTGTCCAAGGACGACAGGGTCATGTTTGTGAAGCGTTACTGGTTCTCGGAATCCCTGTCCGAGATCGCAGACGCATTTCATATCACCGAGAATAACGTGTCCGTCCGGCTCAGCAGAATACGCGGGAAGCTGCATAAACATCTGAAGGAGGTATCTCTATGATGGATCACAAAACCGATAAGCTGATTTCAGCCATCGGAGACATTGATACGGCATATCTGGAAGAAGCCCTTGACTATGGCAGCGTCAAAGCAAGCTGGAAGAGGATTCACCGTTTTCCCAAATTATCCGCCGCATGTGTGGCAGTGCTGGTCATACTGGGCCTGTCCGTGACCGCCTTTGCCATCAGCAGGATCCCGCTGTCGTGGCGCGATATCTTTTCCCCCAGCCAGACCGTCATCGGAGACGAAGACGAGGTTCCGGTGGTCTCCCAACAGCAGCCGGAACAGCAGGCCGTACCTACAGAGGAAATGCAGATCAAGATAGAAAAGGTGATCTCTGACGAGCGGAGAGTGTATCTTCTCTATTCCGTGAAGGCCAACGAGGGTGCGGTCCTGGATCAGAAGGGGCACTTTTCCGGCTTTGAGCTCTATTTTCCCGGTAAGATGATGTCCGGCGCTTATGTGTCGTATTTTCTGGAGCGGAAGCCGGGCGTACCGGAGAACGAGCTGGAGGGCGTCGTACACGCCGACTGGCAGCCGGGCGACAGCGCCAACGGCCTTGTGATAGACATCTCCAACTGGCAGGAAAAAAAGTTGTATAACGATGTAAAGGTGGACTTCAACGTGGCGGAAATGGTGGAAAAAGCCGGTGAAAATGCCAATCTGCCCAAATTGCAGACCCACTATAAGTATCTATGGCAGCCGGGCGACGCGGATGTCAAGCTGCCCTACGGCGACCTGTCCATCTGCAATGCCGGCTGGGAGGACGGCGAGCTTCAGTTGGTCATGAAGGGGCCGGTGAACGAAAACATATCAGCGCCTGAGAACTGGTATTTCGTCGACACACGAACTGGCGCCATCATCTATCCGGAGCTGGGAGCCAGTTACCGTACACCGGACATACTTGATTCCAGCGTAACGGACACAGACTGGCGTTATATCTGGGAATCTGTACCCGTTGATAAGGAGGCACTTCCCTATCTTGAGCTGCACTGGGGCGGAAAGTATATCTTTACCACCGTGCTGCCGGGGCGCTGGAAGGTCACGCTGGACGAAACGCCCGTCACTGTGCAGAGCGAGGTGCTGGCAGAGAATGTTCCCCTGTCCTACGGCGGCGAAACGCTTCTGGCGAAGAAGATCGAGTGCTCCAAGCTGTCCATGGCGGTGTATTTCGACGGCTTTGTGGATTCCACCGCTGATGCCTGGAAATTCGAGATATTTGACGCAAACGGTGATCTTATTCCGAGTCGGTGGGGTTATATCGCAGCGCCGAACGAGGACAGCTGCATGTTCCTGACAGAGTTCGATGAGCCTATCGAGCCGGAAACCGTCTGTAAGCTGACATTCAACGGCGAGACCGTGTTTGAGAGATAGCACCGGTGTAAAATCAGCCGCCTTCAGCCCCGCATCACCCGCATAGAGAACCCCCGGCGCAAACGATATGTTTGCGCCGGGGGTTCCGTCTCTAAAAGCGTTACAGCGCGATCTCGCCCTGGGCCAGGGTCACGGCGGGGCCGCCCACCTTCACGAAGGGCTGGCCGTCCTTCAGAATGACCTGGGCGGAAATGCGGGAGGGGCGGCCCATCTTCTCGCCCTGCACCACGGTGTACACCTTGTCCAGCGCAGCGAGACTGTTCAGGTACAGGTAATACACCAGCGCGCCGTTGGAGGTGCCGGTGGCTGCCTCCTCGTCAATGTCGTACAGCGGCGCGAAGTTCCGGGCGTGGATCAGACCGTCGGCGGTATTGACGGTGAAGGCGTGGACGCCCACCACGTTATACCTGCGGGACAACTCCGTCAGTGCAGGGAAGTCGGGAGCGATCTTCTCCAGCTCCGCCTCGTTGGCCACGGGCATCATGATGTCCGTCAGACCGGTAGAGACCTTCCGGGGCAGCAGGGACAGCTCTGCCTTTTCAGCCACGGTGTCCTGACCCTTGTCAGACAGGCCCATGACACGGTACAGCTCCTCAAGCTGCTCCGGCGTGTCCAGACTCTCGAAGGCCTGGGGCTTGGCCATGTCCATCAGGATGGCATCCTTGTCCACCACGATCTCCAGCGTGCCGGACAGGGTCTCGTTGATGCAGCGGCTCCCGTCGGCCACAAGTCCCATGTCCCGCAGAGCGTGGAAGCTGCCGATGGTGGCGTGACCGCACAGCTCCACCTCCGCGGCGGGGGTGAAGTAGCGGATCTGGAAGCGATCAGCGCCCAGAGGCTTGATGAAGGCAGTCTCGGAATAGCGCAGCTCCGCCGCGGTCTGCCGCATGGTCTCGTCGGCGGGGAAATCCGCACCCTCCGGCAGCAGAACAACGCCTGCAGGGTTACCGCCGAAGATCTGGTTGGTAAATGCATCTACGATCTGGAATTTCATGTTGTTATTCTCCTTTTACTACTCAAGCCACATAGCAGGCTCCTGCCGCTTTGCCGCCTGGCTTTCAGACGCAGAAAACCGCTCTGGCGAGAGCCTTTCCGCTCTCCGTCCGCATGATCTTATGGATAAAGTTTTCCACGTTGCGGCGCTCATAGCCATTTTCGGAGGCGTTGGCAATATAGTCCGCCTCCAGCAGGATCTGATAATCGCTGCCGTGAACGTCGGTAAATGTGTGATGATGCCCCACAAGAAACGCCACGTGGTCGATCTGTGCCTCCGTCAGGCCGGTATCCCGCAGAAAGTCCCGCACCATGCGCGCGCCCTCCGTCTCCTGATGCTTTCCGTTGGTATTGCCGTATTTCTCCCGGCACAGCGGGCAGGCGATGTCGTGGGTGATGGCGGCCACCTCAAGGATATACTGCGTCTCCGCGTCCAGCCCCTCCAGCTCGGCAATGGTCCTGGCATATGTCCACACGCGGATGAGGTGGTCGATGTCGTGGATATTGCCGTCGGAAAAGTCTATCATCTTTTTCAGAATTTCCGCAATCTTCATCTGTGCTTCCCCCTTTTCTTTCAGCGATGGCCGCATTTCTGACACTTGCTGCGCCTGTGTTTTCTTCATTATAGCGGGATATGCAGATACTTTCAAGCCGCTATGAGATTTATATGCGCGGCCCGTTCACAAGTGGAAAGTCTATTCCGCCGGTATGCACGCCTTTGCCGGGTGCTTCTTTTCATAAATCGCAGCCGCGATGCACCAGATCACGATGGCGCTGTTGGTGCTGCTCTGGCTCATCACGGACATCCATGTGGCCGCAGGCACCTGCATGGCCTGCGCGATATCCGGAATGACGACCAGCATCACGTTCCATGTGACGGGATGAAAGGCCAGCATCCATCCGGGATAGCGGGTCTTTCCGGCAAGCAGCAGCACAAAATGGAGCCCGAAAAACAGCACCATTGGAAGATACATCGGGAGAATGGCAGCGAGCATATCGTCCTGATAGGCGGTGACCGCCGTGATGGCCGCCTCCGCCCCGATACGCGGGCCAAGATACGCGGTAAACCATGCCAGCGTGGCCGACCAGAGGTGGATGGCCAGCGCCACCGCAACGGTGAATACGCCGCACAGGAAATGAACCGTTTTCGTTTTTCTGTACTGTGGGGCCACATCCTCATTCATCGCTTTTACCATAAAGGAATAGAGAAAGCCCCCTATCGCGCCCATCCCGACGATCAGCACAGGTCTCCACAGGCCATAGGCGCCGGACAAATAATAGGCCCTGTTGAACATGCCCGTATCCGTCCCCCGGATCGGAATACACCCCAGCAGCCAGTCACCGGCCGCCATCAATATCCCTCCGATGGCACCGAGAACGCACCATCGGATAAACCGTTTCTTTTCTTCTGTCATGATCTCTGTCTCCTATTCCATACATTCGGCGTGCCTCCTCAGCGTGCGCAAGTTAGGCGTCGCTAACCATCACGCATTTGAAAAGCTGCCGCCAGCAGCTTGCGTATTTTCTGCTCTTTGCAGGTGCAGCGGCCGCGAGACCGCCTGTCTTTGTAGTATAGCACAGAACGCGCCAAAGGGAAAGAGCGATTTTGCGGGCACGGACTGCCGCCGCACAAAGCAAAATATAACCGGCCGTCTTTTCTTCAAGTCCGCTTTTGGAAGCGGCACCGTGCTGCGGTAAATAATTCAGGAGTTTATTCCTGTCATTTCATATCAAAACCGTCTCAAACGAAACGTTTGAGACGGTTTTGATATGTCCGATCCGCACGTCAAAGTGCTGTTCCTTTCTTCGGCACGAAAAGGCCTGTCATGTCGGTACGCTCCAATTCCAGCAGCTTCACCTTTTTGTCAATTCCCCCGGCATATCCGGTCAGGCTGCCGTTTGTGCCCACCACCCGGTGGCAGGGAATGATAATGGATATCTCATTGTGGCCCACCGCGCCGCCTACCGCCTGGGCGGACAGCCGGGGAAGGCCCCGCTTTGCGGCAAGCTGCCGCGCGATCCCGCCATAGGTGATAGTCTGTCCGTAGGGAATCTGCAGGAGCATTTCCCATACGTCTCGCCGAAACGTGGAGCCGATGGGGTGCAGTGGCGGCGTAAAGTCCGGCTCCCGGCCGGTAAAATAGATGTCCAGCCAGCGTTTGGCTTCCGAAAGGGCGGGCGTATTCTGCTCCACACGCTCCGCGGGCAGATCGCGGGCAAAGTATTTTTGCCCGTCGAACCACAGGCCGGTCAGGCCGATCTCGTCCGCCGCCAGCAGAATACCGCCCAGCGGCGAATCGTAATGCTGAATGAAAGTCATGGCGTATCCTCCTCTGTTTCTTTGGCTTACCGTCCCACATCTCCGGGATCGCGCCGCTGCACACCTTCCCGCATTTCCTGTTCTGCCACACGCTCACGCTCCTTGCGGTTTTCAGTGTTGACTGTATTATACCATATTTTTCTGCAAAATGCTTCTATAAAAACAGCGATGCGGGTCGGCCTTCTTTTTCTGCTGCGTTTTCGATCATCACCAACCCTGACGGAAATGAAACACGTCATCGGGGATCCTGCCATGACGATAATCCTCCACAGCCTCCGCAAGAATCTCAAAGCCCTTTTTGAGATTCTCCGTGCGGATATTCAGCGGCGGCTGAATGCGCAGGATGTTCTGTCCCAGCGAGATCACCAGCAGCCCCTTTTCATAGGCCCGGTACAGTATTTTGAACGTTCCGTCGGCATTCGGAACAATATGGCCGGAGCCGGGCTCCCGCCGCGTCACCGCAAGACCGCGGGACATTCCCACGCCGCGGATGCCCGTCAGATTCTCCGGATACCGGCGGCAGAGTTCTTCCAGACACCGCTGCATCTGCCGCGTGTTTTCCGCCAGAATCTGCTGGAATTCCTCGGTACACATATAGTCAAAGGCGGCGATACCGGCGCGGCAGGCCAACGTACTGCCGCTCAGGGTAAACAGGTGGGCCGGTGCGGGCAAGGCATCGATGATCTCGCTCCTCGCCATAAAAGCGCCCAACGGCAGGCCCCCTCCCAGCGCCTTTCCCAGAACGATGCCGTCCGGGACAATGCCGTAATGCTCGATGGAGAACCACTTTCCGGTGCGGAAAAACGCCTGCTGCACCTCCTCGGCAATGAAAAGAATACCGTGCTTTTGGCAGAGGGCATAGAGCTTTTTCATGAAGATAGGATGGGCCGGCAGCAGTCCGGCGTCACCCTGGATCGGCTCGATGATCACCGCCGCTACCTCCTCCGGGGGCAGATAGGCGGCAAAGGCCTCTTCGATCATCCGGACACAATCCCTCTCACAGGCGGCATCCTCCACCGATGTATCAAAAAAGGGAAAGCTGTAGACCTCCGGCAGGAACGGCCCTATCCCCCGCCGCGCTCTGACGGAGACGGCGGTCAGCGACGCTGCGCCGTAGGTGCTGCCGTGGTAGCCGTTGAGAAACGTGATGATCTTGGGCCGTCCGGTATAGGCGCGGGCAAACTTCACCGCCGCATCGTTGCCGTCGCTGCCGCAGAGGCCAAAGCAGACCTTGGCCGCAGCGCCGCCGGGATAAACGGACGTCAGGCGCTCCGCGTATTCGATACTGGCGCGGCTGTAGGAATAGGCGATGGTATATTGAGTCCCCTTCCCCATCTGCTCCATAACAGCCTCGTGAACGGCAGACTGACCGCTGCCCAGATTCAGAGAGGACGCGCTGGAGAGAAAATCAATATAGCCGTTTCCGTCCTCATCATAGACCATATCCTGCTTCGCTTCCGCGACAACAAGGGGGAAATAAGAAAGGTGGGAGCACGGCGAAATGACCTTTTTGTCCCTCTCAACCCACTGCATACATTTCTCGACAGACCGCTTCATACGCACCCCTCCACAATTTATTTTTACTAAATTTATTTACTGCCATCTTAGTGTCATTATAGGGGCAGCGTTTCCTTCTGTCAATAGTTTTGATAAATTTTATTTAATATAACTAAATTATTTAATTAGAAAAACACCCGCTGGGAAATGAAGTATCCATTTCCTGACGGGTGCCTTTTCCAATATGCACTTAGTAGCAGGCCGGAGAGATCACGGAAACCAGCTCCACATCCTCATCGCCGGGATTGTAGAGCTGATGGTACGTCTTAGGGGGAATATAGATGCTGTCCCCCTCCGTCAGGGTATGCACCGTGTCCCCTGTGTGGTATTCCAGCATGCCTTTGAGAACCAGCGTACACTCTCCAGCTTCATCGTGGTGCTGAACGGTGGTGCTGCCCCAGCTTTTGGGGCCAAGCCTTGCGCGGATCATCTCCATTTGGGAGCAGACGTCACCCTTCCGACTATATGGCGTTACGAATTCATATTCGATATTGATGTCGGCGAATTGTATCTTCGTCCGCTTGTCTTTTCTGACCACCGTCACCTGCTCCCGCGCCTCCTGCGACAGCAGCGAGGCCAGCGGGGTCTCTATGGCGTCCGCAATGCGCATCAGGACAGACAGGGACGGGCTGATAAGGTCGCGCTCGATCTGGGAGATATAGCCGGGCGTGACCTCCACACGCTCCGCCAGCTCCTTGGCCGTGATCTTTTTCTCCATCCGGATGGCTTTTATCTTCTCACCAATCATCGCTACCCCTCCACATTTACAGAGCTAAACTAAATATACTATATCTAATTTTCCTTCTCTTTGCAATAGCTCTGTCAAATTTAATTCCTGCCTATCCACGCAAGACATTCCGACATAATGTTGCAAAAAGCAACACTCCCTTAAAAGGTAGTGTTGCTTTTCTGTGTGGTACGCCTGACTGGATTCGAACCAGCGGCCTTTAGAGTCGGAGTCTAACGCTCTATCCATCTGAGCTACAGGCGCATATTTGGTTGTCTTCTACGGGAATAGTAGTCAAATAGTAGTCAACGACTACGCACTTTTTCTCTGCGCTTCCCGCAAACGCAGTTGCCGCAACGGTTTGCGCGATGTCTCAACTGGAAACGCCTGAAATGTCGGAGTCTAACGCTCTATCCATCTGAGCTACGGGCGCATATTTGGTTGTGGGTTTCTGCGATAGTCGTCAAATAGTAGTCAACGACCACGCATTTTTTCTCTGCCGTTCCCGCAAACGCAGGTGCGGCAAGGCTTTGCGCCATATCTCAACTGGAAACGCCTGAAACGTCGGAGTCTGTCACTCTATCCAGCTGAGCTACGGGCGCATATAAAATTATGCCGTTTCTGAAAGGGCTTATCCATTATACCAACTAAGTTCCCCAATGTAAAGTAAAATTTTTTCAAAAAAGATTGTTAAAAAAGTTGACAACTCGCTTTTCTTGCGCTAAAATAACTTATAAATTTTATCAACCCCAAAGGATGGTATTTATGAAAAAGCAAAAAATCTCCGACGCTGTGATCCACCGCCTTCCCCGCTATTACCGTTATCTGGACGACCTGTACAACAAGGGCGTCGTCCGCATCTCCTCCCACTCGCTGGGCGATAAGATGGATATCACGGCATCGCAGATCCGCCAGGACCTCAGCTGCTTCGGTGAATTCGGCCAGCAGGGCTACGGCTACAACGTGGCCGAGCTTCGCGCCGAGATCGGCCATATCCTGGGTATTGACAATGATCACAAGCTGATCATCATCGGCGCGGGCCATCTGGGCCACGCGCTGCTGCAGAACTTTGATTTTGCCAAGGTGGGCTTCCATCTGGACTCCGCCTTTGATGTTTCCTCCGCCCTGGTGGGCGACGAGATCAACGGCGTCACCGTCCGCTCTATGGATGAGCTGGAGGACTATGTGGCGCAGCATCATCCCAATGTGGCGGTGCTGACAGTGCCCCAGAACGTGGCGCAGCCGCTGGCCGACCGTCTGGTGGCGCTGGGCATCCGCGGCTTCTGGAACTTCACCAATGTGGAGATCTCCGTACCCGACGATGTGTACTCCGAGGATATCCACTTCGTGGACACCCTGCTGACCCTCAGCTACCGCATCTCCCGGACGGCGCAGGAATAATTTTCCCGCCGCCCTCTCACACTTTGCCGCGCCTCACATACTATGGAGTGAGACTTCTCTACGGGGTCTGAAATTTCATAGGAGGTTACGCTATGTGTAATCAGAACTCTTGCTTTGGCGGCAGCAGCTGCTGCTGGATCATCATCGCCATCATCCTGCTGTTCCTGTTCTGCGGCAATGGCTGCGGCTGCGGCAACGACTGTGGCTGCAACAACAACTGCGGCTGCAACAACGGCTGCGGCTGCTAAACCTTAGATACCATGGCCCCATCGAAAGATGGGGCCTCATTTTTTTGCTTCAAAACCACCGCCATCTGTGGTATACTACCATCAGATAAGAAAAGCAAACGCATACAGGAGGGGCAAGCCGTGGATATCCGGGATTTTTACAACACCTACCAACACCATCAGCCGGGGCTCTTGTGCAGCAAGCGGGAATACGCCGTGCTGGTGCCATTGGTGGAGACAGAGCAGGGCCTGTGCCTGCTGTATGAGGTGCGCTCCGGCGGCATCCGCCAGCCACATGAGGTCTGCTTTCCCGGCGGACGGATGGAGCCGGGCGAAACGCCCACGGACTGCGCTCTGCGGGAGACCCGTGAGGAGCTGGGCATCGCTCCGGAGGATATCGACGTGATCGGTTTGCTGGATTTTCTCTATCTCCGTTCCGACGCGCTGATGCATCCGGTGCTGGCCCGCGTGGACGCCGCTGCACTGACGCGGCTGCGGCCCAATCCCGACGAGGTGGCGGACACCTTCCTTCTCCCGCTGGACTGGCTGACGGCCCACCCGCCCACGCTGTACCGCTATGCCCTGCGGCCCATGATCGGCGAGGACTTCCCCTACGGCACCGTGCAGATCCCTTTGGATTATCCGTGGGGCAACGGCCGCATGGAGGTGCCGGTCTATGACTCGCAGCCCTATCCGCTGTGGGGCCTGACGGCCCGCATCACCTACTATCTGTTGAAAAACGTGCAGGCCTGACGGCCTGCACATTTTTTCACACAACCTTCACCATGCACTGTGGAGTACGGCTATCTGAAGCGGCGGTCATCGCAATAGATACCATGACCACGACAATCCCCAGATAGTGAACAAGACTCAGCTCCTCGCCCAGCACCAGCACACCGATCACCGCCGCCATCACCGTTTCCATGGAGGCCAGTACCGGAACTTTGCTGCTCTCCCGTATCTGCTGCAAGCCCCGATAGTAGAGCAGGTACGCGATGGCCGTTGGGATCAGTGCATAGAGAAAGCCCAGCCCCAGAATCGCGGGGGTAATGTGAATGGGCTGCGCCCACGGACGCAGAAACACGCCGAGGAACACCGCCGCAAACAGATAGCTGTATGTGCTGATGACGAAGGGATCACTGTTCTCTCCCGCAAGTCGCCCAAAGATGGCGCTCAGTGCGTAGCAAAGCCCCGCGGCCACGCCGCAGAGGATTCCTGTCAGGGACACCAGCGCGCCGTCAAAATGTCCGCCGGTGGCTGCCAGCACACAGCCGATCACATTTATAGTCAGCGCAAAGCATTTACGGCGGGTAATCTTCTCATGAAAGCACAGCACAGAGATAATAGCAGTGAAGACCGGCGCGATACGCAGCAGCACAGCACTGACCGTCACGCCAGCCAGAGTGACAGCCCAGCTGTAAAACACGTTGTAGACGCCGTGACACACCAGCCCCAGCGCCGCGCTGAACAGCAGCGTCCGTCCGCTGACGCGGAACGCGGAGATGCCGGAGCGTGCCACGGTGACGATCGCCAGAATGATGAAGGCAAACGCCATTCGTAAAAAGCTGATGGCAGCGACGGACGCGCCCGCATCGGACATCAGGCGGATGAACAGGCCGATGCTGCCCCACAGGCAGCCGGTGATGAAAACCAACGCCGCGCCGCGATTATGATCATGAAAGCGCATCAAAAAACCTTATCTCCGTTCTCTACCGGCTCTATTGGGGCAAGAAGTACAACTCCCTGCTTGGAATCAGTTCCCAAAATGCGTACCTCGCTTTTCACGCTGCCGATGTGCATGGGTGTCAGGTTGACGCAGCAGACCAACTGCTTGCCCAACAGATCCTCCGACTGATACAGCTCCGTCAACTGTGCAGAGGAGGTCTTTTCTCCCAGCTCCGGCCCGAAGTTCAGCGTAATCTTGTAGGCGGGCTTGCGGGCCTTTTTATTGATGGTCACGGCTACCACCGTCCCCACACGGACATCCACTTTGTCAAAATCTTCTACGGTTATCATAAAAACACCTCTTTCTTTACTTGAGAAGTGTAACGCGGAAGTTGCATTTTGCCAAGACAGAATGTATAATCAATATATTAGGAACACTTATTTATCTCGGAGATATATCATGGACGACAATAAGATACGCATACTGCTGGCGGCCATTCGTACCGGCAGCTTCAACCGTGCGGCGCAGGAGATGAACTGTACTCAGTCCGCCGTGACCCAGGCCATGAACAGTCTGGAGAACGAACTGGGCTGCAAGGTCTTGCAGCGAAATCACAACGGCATCCGCCTGACAAGCGCCGGAGAGGAGCTGCTGCCGCTTCTGATGGAGGCCGATGCCGCCTTGACACGCCTTGCCCAGCGGGCGGCACAGGTGGCGGATGGTGCTTCCGCGCCGCTGCGGATCGGCGCGTTTTCCAGCATCTCCAGTACATGGCTGCCCAAGGTGTTGCAGGAGTATCACGCACTGCATCCGGAGGTCTCCTTTGACATTCAGGTGAGCACGGACGCGCTGGCGAACTGGCTGCTGAAAGGCGCGGTGGATCTGGCGCTAGGCGACCCGGCCCGATGCCGCGCCTTCCGCTGGTATCCGCTGATGGATGATCCCTACTATGCTGTACTGCCGAAGGCGCTGGCTCCGGAAACGGACAGTATTTCCCAGGAAGCGCTGGCGGCGTACCCCTTCGTGATGGCGCCCATGAACGCCCTGAGCCGGTATCTGTCCGTTCAGCCGGAGAACCAGCTTCGGGTCAACTGCGACGACGATTCCACGCTGCTGTCCATGGTGGCGCAGGGGCTGGGCGTGACCGCTATGCCGGAGCTGTGCCTGCAAAGTCCCCCGGAAAGCGTCCGCGTTCTGGAACTGACACCGCCCACGAAGCGTGTGCTGGGCGTGGCGCTGCCAAACTCGCCGTCGAAAGAGGCGGTACGCTTTGCCAACTACCTGCGGCAGCGGTTTTTGTATCAGAAACAGTAACCTATAAAAGATGTGCAGGCGTAAGCCTGCACATCTTTTATAGCCTGATCTCCACCGGGCGGTCGATCTCCATGCTGTCCGGCGTGACGCGGCAGCAATAGGCGGCGACGTTGACGCCCACAGCCCTTGCCTGACGCAGCGCCTCGCCGAAGGCGGGATGGGTCGCGTCATTGGGCGCAAAATCCGTCACATCGGCCATCTGGATCACGAAAAATGCTGTAGCCCGGTGGCCCAGCGCTGCCGCGTGCATCAGCTCATGGAGGTGCTTCACTCCCCGCTCCGTCGGCGCATCGGGAAAGCGGGTATGACCGTTCTCCTCCAGCGTGACGCCCTTCACCTCCACCAGATGCAGCCCCTGCGGCGTTTCCAGACAAAAGTCCAGCCGGGACTGGCCGAAGCGGTACTCGCTGTGGACAGCAATGGCGGTGGGCTCGAACTGCGCGGCCCATTCGGCAAACACCTTATTGGGCGCCTGCGCGTCCATGTTGATAAGCTTTCCGTTTTTCTCCACGGCGATCAGGTCATAGGCGGTCTTGCGGCCAGGGTTCGTCCCCTTTTCCAGATACACCGCCGCACCGGGTACCAGCAGCTCGCGGCAGCGGCCTGTGTTCTTCACATGACACACCGTCTCCACACCGTCCAGCGCCACATGGGCGATAAAGCGGTTGGGCCGCGCCAGAAATATCCCTTTTTTTACCTGTCCGTAACGCATCCGCCGCACCTCCTTACATATTTTATAGTATAGCATGGCATCCTCTATTTGAAAAGTGCTCCTCTCACTCAGTTGTCCGAAGCGTCAATTTATCCAAAAATTATTTAGATATTCTCACAAATTTTGTAGGACAAAGGAAATAACGGTTGAATTTATGCCAAACGTTTGGTACAATTAAATCACCGAAAAAGGAATGGGAGGTAATATTGGCAATGGATTACTCCAATCTGTTTGTGTGCCTGATGGGATTGTGCACGGTGTTCATCGGACTGATCTGCATCATCGTGCTGGTTTCGGTGATGAGCAATGTGGTACGCCGCACCGACGCGAAAACCGCGCCCGCCGCCATCCCCGCACCGGCCGCAGCCCCCGCCGCATCGTCCTCCGTCACCCCTGAGATGGTGGCCGCCGTGGCCGCCGCCATCGCCGAGGACATGGGCACTGATGTCAGCGCCATCCGTATCGTATCCATGAAAAAGATCTGAGGAGGAGAAGTAACATGAAGAAATACAAAGTCAATGTAAACGGCACCGCCTATGAGGTGGAGATCGAAGAAATGACCGGCGCACCTGCTGCCGCTCCCGCTGCCGCAGCTCCTGCCGCCGCGCCCGCACCCGCCGCTTCCGGCGCCGGTGAGAGCATCACCTCCCCCATGCCCGGCAACATTCTGGCCGTGAACGTGGCCGCCGGCGATATGGTCAGGAAGGGCCAGGTTCTGATGATCCTGGAGGCCATGAAGATGGAGAACGAGATCATGGCGCCCCGGGATGGCAAGGTGACCGCCGTGGCCGTGACCAAGGGCGCCGCCGTGGAGTCCGGCGCGCTGCTGTGCACCATCCAGTAATGGAGGGCGCGCCATGCAAGCCATTCTGAATTTTTGCGAGCAAACCGGTTTTTACCAGTTTTTTCAGGGCGACAACTGGAAATGCGCCATCATGATCGTCGTCGCCTGCGTGCTGCTGTTCCTGGGCATCGTCAAGAAGTTTGAGCCGCTGCTGCTGGTGCCTATCGCCGTCGGCATGCTGGTGACCAACCTGCCCGGCGCGGAGATGTATCACGAGATTCTCTTCGCCGGAGGGCACATCCACTGGGATCTGTTCGGCGGCAACCCCATTACCGCGGAATTCATCGCTGAGATGCAGGCCTCCGGTGTTTCCGAAGCGGTACTCAGCAGCGTCGCCGTGGGCCAGACGGTATCCGTTGGCCTCATCGACGTGCTGTATCTGGGCATCAAGCTGGGCATCTATCCCTGTCTCATCTTCATGGGCGTGGGCGCCATGACCGACTTCGGCCCCCTGATCGCCAACCCCAAGAGCCTGCTGCTGGGCGCTGCCGCGCAGCTGGGCATTTTCCTGACCTATGTGGGCTGCCGCCTGCTGGGCTTCACCGGCGCGGAGGCCTCCTCTGTGGGCATCATCGGCGGCGCGGACGGCCCCACCGCCATCTTCGTCACCGCCATGCTGGCCCCGGCCCTGCTGGGCCCCATCGCCGTGTCGGCCTATTCCTACATGGCGCTGGTGCCTGTGATCCAGCCGCCTATCATGAAGGCGCTGACCACCAAGGAGGAGCGCCAGATCGTCATGAAGCCCCTGCGTGAGGTCAGCAAGAAGGAGAAGATCATCTTCCCCATCGTGGTCACTATCTTTGTGGCGCTGCTGGTGCCCTCCGCCGCGCCGCTGATCGCCTGCCTGATGTTCGGCAACCTGGCCAAGGAGTGCGGCGTCACTGACCGTCTCAGCAAGACCATGCAGAACGAGCTGATGAACATCGTCACCATCTTCCTGGGCGTCAGCGTGGGCGCTACCGCCACCGGCGCGACGTTCCTCAGCCCCAAGACGCTGATGATCCTGGGTATGGGCATCGTAGCCTTCGGCTTCGGTACCGCGGGCGGCGTGCTGCTGGCCAAGTTCATGA
Source organism: uncultured Oscillospiraceae bacterium (assembly GCA_934565655.1). Classification (GTDB taxonomy): domain Bacteria; phylum Bacillota; class Clostridia; order Oscillospirales; family Oscillospiraceae; genus Vescimonas. The sequence continues at coordinate 62,661 of CAKTIE010000005.1, read as the reverse complement.
ACCTGTTCCTGAAGGAGAAGATCAATCCCCTTATCGGCTCGGCCGGTGTGTCCGCCGTTCCCATGGCGGCCCGCGTCAGCCAGAAGGTGGGCCAGGAGGCCAACCCCGGCAACTTCCTGCTGATGCATGCCATGGGCCCCAATGTGGCCGGCGTCATCGGCTCCGCCATCGCCGCGGGCGTGCTGATCTCGCTCTTCGGCTAATAGGAGGTAAACTATGGAATTTTTATCGAATAAACCCCTGCTGATCACCGATACCATCCTGCGTGACGCCCACCAGTCCCAGGCGGCCACCCGCATGACCATCGAGGATATGCTGCCCGCGCTGGAGACACTGGACTCCATCGGCTACTACTCCCTGGAGTGCTGGGGCGGCGCTACCTTCGACGCCTGCATGCGCTTCCTGAACGAGGATCCGTGGGAGCGGCTGCGCACCATCCGCAAGCATGTGAAGAACACCAAGCTGCAGATGCTGTTCCGCGGCCAGAACATTCTGGGATATAAGCACTACGCCGACGATGTGGTGGACGCCTTCTGCGCCAAGAGCATCGAAAACGGCATCGACATCATCCGCATTTTCGACGCGCTGAACGATGTGCGCAATCTGGAGCAGGCCATCAAGTCCACCAAGAAGTACGGCGGACAGGTGGAGGCCACCCTCAGCTACACCATGTCTCCCATCCACAACGAGGCCTACTTCGTGAAGCTGGCCAAGGAGCTGGAGGACATGGGCGCGGACATGATCTGCATTAAGGATATGGCCAACCTGCTGCTGCCCATGGACGCCTATTCTCTGGTGAAGGCGCTGAAGGAGACGGTGAAGGTCCCCATCCACCTGCACACCCACAACACCTCCGGCACCGGCGACATGACGCTGCTGATGGCGGCCTATGCCGGTGTGGATATCGTGGACACCGCTTTGAGCCCCATGGCCAACGGCACCAGCCAGCCCGCCACCGAGTCTCTGGTGGCCACGCTGAAGGGCACCGTCCGCGACACGGGCCTTGATCTGGGCAAGATGTCCGACGCCGCCGTACACTTCCGCAAGGTGGCCCAGCGTCTGCAGGACGCCGGCATCCTCGACCCCAAGGTGCTGCGTGTGGACACCAACACGCTGCTGTATCAGGTGCCGGGTGGCATGCTCAGCAACCTGATCTCCCAGCTGAAGCAGGCGGGCAAGGAGGACAAGTACTACGACGTGCTGGCGGAGATCCCCCGCGTCCGCAAGGACTTCGGCTATCCCCCGCTGGTGACGCCCTCCAGCCAGATCGTGGGCACCCAGGCCGTCATGAACATCATCATGGGCGAGCGGTACAAGACCTTCCCCAAGGAGAGCCGCGCCATGCTGAAGGGCGAGTACGGCAAGCTGCCCGGCGAGGTCAACGAGGAGGTGCGCGCCAAGGCGGGCATCGCCCCCGAGGATGTGATCACCTGCCGTCCCGCCGACCTGCTGGAGCCGGAGCTGGAGAAGTACCGCACCGAGTACAAGGACATCGCCAAGTCCGATGAGGACGTGCTGAGCCTTGCCCTGTTCCCCCAGGTGGCTCCCAAGTTCATCGAGAAGCGGGATCATCCCGCGGCCGCCCCTGCGGCAGCGCCCGCCGCCCCGAAGCCCGCCGCCGACCCCAACGCCGTCCGCGAGCTGTACGTGGAGTGGAAGGGGTAACATGACCGATACCCCTCATGAGGAAACTCATGAGGGGTATTTTTTACGGGAAAACAGCGAAATTTCACTTGCCGTATCAGGGAAGTGCATGGTAGAATGAAAGAGGCACGACTTTTCCGAACGATAAATGTAATCGGCAAACCAGAAATTGCAGGAGCATTGATTGAAATGGGACTATTTGATTTTTTTAGAAAAAGCAAGACAGAATTATCCGACGAGCAGGAAAAGTGGAATAAGATGTGGGACCTGTGGGCAGAAAAGCGCGCAGATACGCCCTATGCGGAATTGATGACCTATCAGAGCGAGATCAACAACGGCGGACACGATCAGTATTTCCTCAACATCGAAAATACCGGCGATTTGCAGAAAGAAATGACGGCTTTGAAAACCGTTCTATCGGAAAAACTGCAAAAGAATTTGCAAGACGCATATCACGCATACCGGACAGTGACCGACAACGAATCCGACGAGGACGCGGAAGCAATACTGGAGCAATGTGACGATATATTCTATCAAAATGAAGAGGAAATCAACCGTATACTCAGAGAGTACGCAGCCAAAATAAAGCTGTAGCCATAGGCCATTCTCCGTGCTTTCGTGATTGACTTTCCCTCCCCTATCTGCTATACTGACACTCGTTGAGGGAGTAGTCGGCGCAGCCTATGCGCGGTATGCCAACATGCTGGCAAACGCCTGGTATACCTTAATTGATGAGACTCATACAGTCGGAAGGCCGTATGTGTCTCAGGTTAGCGAGCGCTTACATGAGCGGATACGGATCGTATCCGCTCATTATTATATGGATGTGAGGACGCAATCATGGGATTTCTGGAACTGTTTTTGCTGGCGGTGGGACTGAGTATGGACGCCTTCGCCGTGTCGGTGTGCAAGGGCCTTGCCATGCAGAAGGTCACCTTCCGCAGCGCCGCCATCTGCGGCGTGTGGTTCGGCGGCTTTCAGGCGCTGATGCCCTTTATCGGCTATCTGCTGGGCGCGGGCTTTGAAAAGTACATCAACGCCGTGGCGTCGTGGATCGCCTTCGTGCTGCTGGCGCTGATCGGCGGCAACATGATCCGCGAGGCACTCAGCAAGGAGGAGGAAAACGCCTCCGCCGCGCTGGATGTCAAGACCATGTTCCTGATGGCGGTGGCCACCAGCATTGACGCGCTGGCCGTGGGCATCACCTTCGCCTGCGTGCCGGTGGAGATCATGGCCGCCAGCCAGCTGATGAACACCGTTGTGGCCGTCTGTCTTATCGGCCTGACCACCTTCACCATCTCCTGCATCGGTGTCAAGGCCGGCAGCGTGTTCGGCGCCCGCTACAAGTCCAAGGCGGAGTTCGTGGGCGGCGCGATCCTGATCCTCATCGGCGTCAAGATCCTGCTGGAGCATCTGGGGGTACTGTAAGTCCCTCCTTGTCATTTCGAGGGAGCAAAGCGACCGTGGGAATCCGCACTTTTACACCTGATGTTTACAGAGAAGTACGCCTTTATGACATTTTGAAACAGATTGCCACGCCAGTCTTTGGACTGGCTCGCAATGACAAAATTTGCTTATAGGCCGAAAAAACCAGGCATCCTGACGGATGCCTGGTTTTTTGATTGACCTGTTTCAGTCAACGATATCCACAGAAACTTTGGCGCCTGTACGCTGGGCGTAGGAGCGCACTACGGTGCGGATCTCCTTGGCGATGCGGCCCTGACGGCCGATCACCTTGCCCATATCCTCGGGGGCAACGCGCAGCTCCAGCGTCAGCTCGTCGCCGTTCTCGACCTCGGTCACGGTGACCTGATCGGGATGCTGGACGAGGCTTCTGGCGATATAGAGCAGCAATTCCTTCATGGCTTGCCCTCGGACTTACAGAACGTCGACCTTCTTCAGCAGGGCGCGGACGGTATCGGTGGGCTGAGCGCCGGTCTTGATCCACTCGCGGGCGCGGTCGGCGTCGATCTTGATCTCGGCGGGGTTCACGCAGGGATTGTAAGTGCCGATCTCCTCGATAAAGCGGCCATCACGGGGATAGCGGCTGTCAGCGACGACCACGCGGTAGTAAGGAGCCTTCTTGGCGCCCATTCTTCTCAGTCTGATCTTAACCATGGTTTTTCCTCCAAAATAAATTATTTGTTTGTCATGTATCATAAATGCCGGGGCACTTATTTCAGTCTCTTCTTGCGGCCGAAGCCTCTCATGCTGCTGCCGCCGCCCATCAGGCCGCTCAGCGCGCCCATGCCCCGCTTGCCGCGGGTCAGGGCCTTGGTCATCTGCTGCATGGTCTCGAAGCCCTTCAGCAGCCGGTTCACGTCCGACACCTGCTGGCCGCAGCCTGCCGCGATGCGGCGCTTGCGGCTGGCGTTGAGAATCTGGGGATTCTCACGCTCCTGCAAGGTCATGGACTGGATGATGGCCTTGGTGCGGGCAAACTGCTTCGGGTCGATCTGGTCGGGGTCGAAGCCCTTGGCCATGTTGCCCGGCAGCATGCTGGCGATCTGGCTCAGGTCGCCCATGTTCTGCAGCTGCTCCAGTTGATCCAGATAGTCGCTGAGGGTCAGGCGGTTCTTCCGCAGCTTCTCCTCCAGCTTTTTGGCCTGCTGCTCGTCATACTGCTGCTCGGCCTTTTCGATGAAGGACAGCATGTCGCCCATGCCCAGAATGCGGGAAGCCATGCGGTCGGGATGGAACAGTTCGATCATGTCCAGCTTTTCGCCGGTGCCCACGAACTTGATGGGCTTTCCGGTGGTGGCCCGGATGGACAGGGCCGCGCCGCCTCGGGCGTCGCCGTCCAGCTTGGTCAGCATCACGCCGTCGATGCCCAGGGCGTCATCAAAGGCCTTGGCGGCGTTGACAGCGTCCTGACCGGTCATGGCGTCCACCACCAGCAGGATCTCGTTGGGCTTTACCGCGGCCTTGATGTTCCGCAGCTCGTCCATCAGCGCCTCGTCGATATGCAGGCGGCCGGCGGTATCCAGGAACACCATGTCGTTGCCGTGGTCGGCGGCGTACTTTACCGCCTCCCTGGCGATGGTAACGGGGTCGATCTGCCCCATTTCAAACACAGGGATATCCAGCTGCTTGCCCACCACCTGCAGCTGGTTGATGGCGGCGGGACGGTACACGTCGCAGGCCGCCAGCAGCGGGCGCTTGCCGAACTGACGGCGCATCAGACTCGCCAGCTTGGCGCCGTTGGTGGTTTTACCGGCACCCTGAAGGCCAACCATCATCACCACGGTGGGGCCGCGGTTGGCGGTGTTCAGCCGGGCACTGGTGCTGCCCATCAGCTTGGTCAGCTCTTCGTTAACGATCTTGATGATCTGCTGGGCGGGGGTCAGGCTGTCCAGCACGTCGCTGCCCACGCAGCGCTCGGTGACCTGGGCCACGAAGTCCTTGACCACCTTGTAGCTGACGTCGGCCTCCAGCAGGGCCAGACGCACCTCCCGCATACCGGCGCGGACGTCGGCCTCGGTCAGGCGGCCCTTGCCCTTCAGACTTTTGAATACGGCGTTCAGTTTTTCAGACAGTCCCTCAAATGCCATATTTACTCCTTCAGCGCTTCGGCGTTTTCCAAAATGTCAGACACCAGCTTGTCCAGCTGGGGATTCTCATACTGGCGATAGTTGATGGTCTTGATCTGCCGGGCCGCCTCCTCGATGGCGGTGATCCTGGGCTGCATCTGCATAAAGCGGCGGATCAGGCCCGTTTTATCCTCGATCTCCTGCATGGCAGCCTCGGCCCGGACGATCACGTCCCGCACGCCCTGCCGGGAGATGCCGTAATTCTCAGCGATCTCGCCCAGAGACAGATCCTCGTTATAATACAGGTCGAAGAATTCCTTCTGCCTGTCGGTCAGGGTCTCGCCGTAAAAATCGAACAGCATGGTCATGCGGTAGGTCTGGTTTTTCACGGATGGCTCCCCTTTCTGTAAAGCATATCGCCTTTATGTAAAGTTTTCAACCTTTACAACAGCAATTATGATACACGATTTTGTGCGAAAAGTCAAGGCGAAAATCGCCGGTCAACCCAATTTTTTATAAGAAAAGGAGCGGTTTTCACCGCTCCTTTTCAAAACAGCCTCGCAGAGTTCGCGCTGCGCACAGCGCGAATCATTCAAATCATTTTTTGCCGCGTCGGTGCGTTAAGAAAATATGCCGGTGGCATATTTTTAGCATCCGATCTCGGCGGCTATGCCGCCGTAGCATCCATCTTGGCTTCCGCTGCACTGTCAGGAGAAACGGATTCCCTGTTGCGGTGCCCAAAATTTCTGCGCCGCCTTACGGCGGGCGCTTGAAATTTTGACCGCTGTCACTCGCTCACCTCGCTTCATCTGCCACTGGCAGCGCTCGGATCGCTCCCCACGCCAGTGTGAGCACTGGCTCGCAATGACAGACTTTTTCGCCAGTTTATTCAACCACCACGCCGCGCTTTTTGAATTCCTCCACCATCAGATCCAGGTCAGGCTCGATGTGGACGGGGGAACCGGCGGACTTGATGGCGTTGGCCACGTCCTTCAGGCCGTTGCCGGTGACCACGGACACCACGGTGGCGTCGTGGGGGATCAGGCCCTCCTCGCAGGCCTTCTTCAGGGCCGCCGCGCCGGTGACGCCCGCAGGCTCGCCGAACACGCCGCAGGTACGGCCCAGCAGCCGCTGCGCCGCCAGGATCTCCTCATCGGACACGTTGACGGCGATGCCGTTGGACTCCCGGATAGCCGCCAGCGCCTTGTCGGCGTTGCGGGGCACACCCACGCTGATGGAGTCTGCAATGGTGTTCTCCTCCATAGGCTCCCAGGGCTTGTTCTCCTGAATGGCGCGGTTGATGGGATAGCAGCCCAGAGACTGGGCGGAGATCAGGCGGGGCAGCTTGTCGATAAAGCCGATGGCGTACAGATCCTTGAAGCCCTTCCACACACCGGCGATGGTGCAGCCGTCGCCCACGGAGATGGCCAGATAGTCGGGCATCTCCCAGTTCAGCTGCTCGGCGATCTCCAGCGCCACGGTCTTTTTGCCCTCGCTGAGGTAGGGGTTGATGGCGGCGTTGCGGTTGTACCAGCCGTACTTCTCGATGGCGGCAGCGGACATCTTGAAGGTATCCTCATAGTTGCCCTTGACGGAGATGACATTGGCGCCGAAGATCATCAGCTGAGCCACCTTGCCCTGGGGCGCACGCTCCGGCACGAAGATGAAGGTCTTGATGCCCGCGGCGGCGGCGTTGCCGGCCAGAGAGCTGGCGGCGTTGCCGGTGGAGGAGCAGGCGATAGTCTTGGCGCCCGCCTCCATGGCCTTGGCCACGGCCATGGCGCTGGCGCGGTCCTTCAGGGAGGCGGTTGGGTTCTGGCCGTCGTCCTTCACCCACAGCTTTTTGATGCCCAGCATCTCCGCCAGCTTCGGCTCCTCGTACAGGGGGCTCCAGCCTACGCGCAGGGGCGTGTCGGGGGTGGTCTCCTCCACGGGCAGCAGCTCACGGTAACGCCACATGGAGCGGTTGTCGCGCTTGGCAAGCTTTTCCTTGGTCAGCACGGTCTTGATATAGTCATAGTCGTAGACGATATCCAGAATACCGCCGCATTCGCAGTTGGTCAGATCAGGCACGGCGTCATAGGTCTTGCCGCAGCGGACGCACTTGCCGTATTTCACGTTTTTCATGGTGGTGTTCTCCTTATTTAAAAAGAAATCAGGGCGGGGCGAAAGCCCCGCCCTGAGGCGTATCATATCATTTTTCTGACGACATGCGCGTCAGAAAAATACGTTGACCCAAGCGTCCTGGGCGCGTTCACCAGTTCGCAAACTGGTGGTGGGGGATCTAAAGGGGGAGCCCGCTCCCCCTTTAGGAATTAAAGAGCCTTCAGCAGGCCGGTGGCCTCGTTGAACTCGTTGATCAGCTCGTCCAGATCCTTGGCCTGCGCGTGAACGGCATCCCAGGTGCCCTTGGTGTCGTACCACTGGGCGTTCAGATCCTCGACGTTCATCTGCTGCTGCTCGACCCAGGTGTAGTACTTCAGGTTGTGGACGCGCTTGCGCTCGGCATAGGTCAGCTCCAGCATATTGTCGGTCTTCAGGCCCAGCATATGCAGGTTGTGATCCAGAGAAGCCTCGTGAGCGTTGTAGGCGCCGTGCATCTCGTTCAGCTCCTCGATGCGGCTGCCGTACATGACGGCGGAGTCGGTCAGGACGGTACCCACCACATCGTTCTCGGTCAGCTCATAGTACTTGGCCATCTTGATGCAGCACAGCACGTTGGCGATACCGGAAATGCCCAGCCAGGTCATCTTCTCGACTTCCTCGTCGGTCATGCCCAGTTCCTTCTTCATGTACTCCTGGCCCTCGTGGGTGTTGAACAGGCGCAGCAGGCGCTGGCTGTCCTCATCGTCGATGGCGATGGCCATGTCGGTGTTCTTCACGTTGTGGATCCAGGGGATGTGCTTGTCACCGATACCCTCGATGCGGTGGCCGCCGAAGCCGTTGTTCAGGATGGTGGGGCACTGCAGAGCCTCGCCCACGGCCAGCTTCAGGTGGGGATAACGCTCCTTCAGCAGGTCACCGGCGGACATGGTGCCGGCGGAACCGGAGGTGAAGCAGGCGCCGGCAAAGTTCTGGCCGGGCTTCTTCACGGCCTCGAACAGGTCGGCCAGGGCGTAGCCGGTGACGTTGTAGTGCCACAGGGGGTTGCCCATCTCGGCAAACTGGTTGAAGATCATCATGGTGGGATCCTGCTTCAGCTCCCAGGTCTTGTCGAAGATCTCCTTGACGTTGGACTCGCAGCCGGGGGTGGCGATGATCTGACCGGCGATGGACTTCAGCCAGTCAAAGCGCTCCTTGGACATATCCTGGGGCAGGATGGCCACGGACTCGCAGGCCAGCAGCTTGGAGTTGAAGGCGCCGCCGCGGCAGTAGTTGCCGGTGGAGGGCCACACGGCGTGATGATAGGTGGCATCGAACTGACCGGTCACCAGGCGGGGAGCCAGGCAGCCGAAGGAAGCGCCCACCTTGTGGCAGCCGGTGGGGAACCACTTGCCGGACATGGCGACGATGCGGCAGGGCACGCCGGACAGCTTGCTGGGGATCTCCACATAGTTGGGGACAGCCTGGAACAGACCGCCGGACTCCTTGGCCTCGTTATGCCAGGAAATACGGAACAGGTTCACGGGATCCACGTCCCACAGGCCGGTGTGGCTCAGCTTGGCCTTGATCTTCTCGGGGATCAGGTCGGGGTTCTGCATCTGCGCGATGGTGGGGATGATGACGTTGTTCTCCTTGGCCTTCTGGATGTTATGCTCCAGGCCAACCTTGTTGATGGACAGATCGATCATTTTTTCTTTTCCTCCTGCTGTTTATTGGCGTCAATGTAGGAATACAGAGTATATTTGGAAATACCGAAGTATTTGGCCACTTTGTCGGTGGATTTGGTCACTAGGAACGCGCCGGAGTCATTCAGGAAGCGGATGGCCCGCACCTTGTCGTCCTTGTTCATCAGCGCCACAGGCTTGCCCACCTGCTGCACCGACTGCTCGATCAGCTCATCCAGTACGTTGTTGACGTTGATGATCCTCTCCGGCTCGGACTGCTCCTTGTCCTTGGTCACCATGAATTCGCCCAGCTCCTGGTGCATCATCATGATGTTGGTGATATCGTAGTTGATGGAAAAAATGCTGGTGACGCTGCCGCGGCTGTTGCGGATATAGAGGGAGGACGACTTCAGGATCTTGCCGTCCGGCGTCCTGGTCAGGTAGCACAGGTGATCCTTGGGGCTCGAGTGCTCACTCTGGCTCTTGAACTGATCCAGCACCACCTGGGACGCGCCGTCGCCCACCTTACGGCCGGATACATGGCCGTTTTCAATATGGACAATGGTATGCTCCGGATGTCCGCTGCCTACGTCGTGGATCACGACCTCGCACTTGTCGCCAAACTGCGCCGCGATGCCTGCGGCGATTTGCTTCAGAGCTTCTAACCGTTTTGCTTCCATAACGATCAACTCTCCTTATCAAATATGAAATTTTGGTTCCGTTCCGGAGAATATCGTTCCTCTTGACCATACTCCCAATCACTTTCCACTCCTATCATATCACACTTTAACAAGAAATCAACGTTTTTCCAAAAAAATTTTTAGGAAAAAAGATTTTTTGTTTGACATCCGTCCGCTATGTGCTATTATAGGAAATAGGAAAAAAGTCTCATATGGAAAAACGATGTATAATCATATCTTTTGTTGGAGGTACATTATGGATTTTGAGGCCATCAGAAAAGCTGCCGAGGGTTATAAGCCCGCTATGGTCAAGTTCCTGCGCGACATGATCGCCATCCCTTCCGAGTCCTGCGAGGAAGAGGGCGTCGTCAAGCGCATCGCCGAGGAGCTGAAGTCCCTGGGCTATGACAAGGTGGAGTTCGACAAGCTGGGCAACGTGATCGGCTGGATGGGCGAGGGCGACAAGATCATCGCCATCGACAGCCACATCGACACCGTGGGCATCGGCAACATCAACAACTGGGAAGCCGACCCCTACAAGGGCTACGAGACCGAGGACATCATCTACGGCCGCGGCGGTTCTGACCAGGAGGGCGGCATGGCTGCCGCCGCTTACGGCGTGAAGATCATGAAGGATCTGGATCTGCTGCCCAAGGGCTACAAGATGATGGTGGTCGGCTCTGTGCAGGAGGAGGACTGCGACGGTATGTGCTGGCAGTCCATCGTCAACGAGTACTTCAACGGCCCCGAGGACGCCCGTGAGAAGATCGAGTTCGTCATCTCCACCGAGCCCACCGACGGCGGCATCTACCGCGGTCACCGCGGCCGCATGGAGATCCGCGTGGATATGCACGGCGTCTCCTGCCACGGCTCCGCTCCCGAGCGCGGCGACAACGCCATCCACAAGATGGCCGAGGTCATCCTGAACGTCCGCGACCTGAATGAGAACCCCGCTGACGGGTCCACCGAGATCAACGGTCTGGTGAAGATGCTGGATCCCAAGTTCAACCCCGATCATTACGAGGACGCCCGTTTCCTGGGCCGCGGCACCTGCACCACCAGCCAGATCTTCTATACCTCCCCCTCCCGCTGCGCTGTGGCCGACAGCTGCTCCATCTCCATCGACCGCCGTATGACCGCCGGTGAGACCTACCTCTCCTGCCTGAAGGAGATCGAGGATCTGCCCGCCTGCAAGAAGTACGCCGACGATGTGAAGGTCTCCATGTACATGTATGACCGTCCCGCATGGACCGGCCACGTCTACGAGACCGAGTGCTTCTTCCCCACCTGGATCAACAAGGAGACCGCTCCTCACGTCCAGGCTCTGGTGGACGCCCACCACAACCTGTGGGGCGACAAGCGCCTGATGCCCACCGAGCTGGCCGCCTCCAAGCGTGAAGGCCGTCCTCTGACCGACAAGTGGACCTTCTCCACCAACGGCGTGTCCATCCAGGGCCGCTACGGCATCCCCTGCGTTGGCTTCGGCCCCGGTGCCGAGTCTCAGGCTCACGCTCCCAACGAGGTGACCTTCAAGCAGGATCTGGTGACCTGCGCCGCGCTGTACGCCGCTGTTCCCGGCCTGTATCATCCCGAGAACAAGGACGGCTCCGCCACCAGCTTCCGTCAGGAGCTGACCGGCAACGACATCAAGTAACACCTTCAATGATGTGCGCAGCACATCATTGAAAAAGGCTCTCATCCCGCCCCGCTCACCGCGGCGCGGGATGCAGAGTGTCCCTGCGGACGCACATGTCGTCCTCCGGGACGGATTTGATTTTGTTTTCCGCCGTGCGCGGCGGAAAATTCTGCGAAGCAAATATATAATAAGGAGAAAGAACGAAAATGAGCAAGACTGTTGAGCTGGCACGCCATCTGTCCACGCTGAATATCAACAACATGTACAAGAACGATTTCTATTGGACTTGGGACAAGACCGATGATGAGATCGACGCCGTATTTACCGTAGCCGACGCCCTGCGCGACCTGCGTGAGCGCAACAAGAGCACCCGCGTGTTCGATTCCGGCCTGGGCATTTCCATCTTCCGCGACAACTCCACCCGTACCCGCTTCTCCTTCGCCTCCGCCTGCAACCTGCTGGGCCTGGAGGTGCAGGATCTGGACGAGAAGAAGTCCCAGATCGCCCACGGCGAGACCGTCCGCGAGACGGCCAACATGGTGTCCTTCATGGCCGACGTGATCGGTATCCGCGATGATATGTTCATCGGCGAGGGCCACAAGTATCAGAAGACCTTCATGGACGCCGTGAAGGAAGGCTATCGTGACGGTATCCTGGAGCAGCAGCCCACTCTGGTGAACCTGCAGTGCGACGTGGATCATCCCACCCAGTGCATGGCCGACATGCTGCATGTCATCCACTACTTCGGCGGCGTGGAGAACCTGAAGGGCAAGAAGGTCGCCATGACCTGGGCCTATTCTCCCAGCTACGGCAAGCCCCTGTCCGTGCCTCAGGGCGTCATCGGTCTGTTCACCCGCTTCGGCATGGACGTGACCCTGGCCCATCCCGAAGGCTACGACGTGATGCCCGAGGTGGAGGAAGTCGCCCGCAAGAACTGCGAGAAGTACGGCTCCAAGTTCCACAAGACCAACTCCATGGCCGAGGCCTTCAAGGATGCCGATATCGTGTATCCCAAGAGCTGGGCTTCCTATGCCGCCATGGAAGAGCGCACCAAGCTGTACGCCGCCGGCGATAAGGACGGCATCGACGCCCTGGAGAAGCGCCTGCTGGCCCAGAACGCCCAGCACAAGGATTGGGCCTGCACCGAAGAGATGATGAAGCTGACCAAGGACGGCAAGGCCCTGTATCTGCACTGCCTGCCCGCCGACATCACCGGTCTGAGCTGCGCCGAGGGCGAAGTGGACAACTCCGTATTTGACCGCTACATCGTGCCTCTGTACAAGCAGGCCTCCTACAAGCCCTACATCATCGCCGCCATGATCTTCCTGGCCCAGGTGAAGGATCCCGTCAAGGCCCTGATGGAGCTGGACGAGACCAAGGATACCCGCAAGATCTTCTAATTAAAACGCGAATATGACCCGCGACAGCGGCGGCAGCGCCGCCGCTGTCTTTTTTTACCGTAAAACACAAAGGAAATAGAAGGAGAATTACCCATTATGGCAAAGAAAATCGTTATCGCTCTGGGCGGCAACGCTCTGGGCAGCACCCTGCACGAGCAGGCCGACGCCGTACAGATCACCGCCCGTGCCATCGTGGATCTGATCGCCGAAGGTCATCAGGTCATCGTCGCCCACGGCAACGGCCCTCAGGTGGGCATCATCAACAACGCCATGCTGGCCCTGATGCACGAGGATCCCGGTCAGGACAGCACCCCCCTGTCCGTGTGCGGCGCCATGAGCCAGGCCTACATCGGCTATGACCTGCAGAACGCCCTGCATGAGGAGATGATGAACCGCGGCATCGACGAGCCCGTGGTCACCATGGTCACCCAGGTAGAGGTGGACCCCAAGGATCCCGCCTTCAACGATCCCAGCAAGCCCATCGGCAAGTTTCTGTCCGAGGAAGAGGCCAAGGTCATGGCCGCCAAGACCGGCTTCCTGTTCAAAGAGGACGCGGGCCGCGGCTGGCGCCGCTATGTGGCCTCCCCCAAGCCCCAGCAGATCGTGGAGTTGGGCGCCATCCGCGCGCTGAGCGACAGCGGCAACATCGTCATCTGCTGCGGCGGCGGCGGCATCCCCGTCTACCGTACCGAGCGCAACCACCTGAAGGGCGCAGCTGCCGTTATTGATAAGGACTTCGCCTCTGAGCTGCTGGCCGAGCAGCTGGACGCCGATATGCTGATCATCCTCACCGCCGTGGAGAAGGTGGCCATCAACTTCAACAAGCCCAACCAGAAGGGTCTGGACGAGCTGACCCCCGCCGAGGCCAGGGAGTACATTGCCCAGGGCCAGTTCGCCAAGGGCTCCATGCTGCCCAAGGTGGAGGCTGCCGTGAAGTTTGCCGAGTCCAAGCCCGGCCGCACCGCTCTGATCACGCTGCTGGAGAAGGCCAAAGACGGAATTGAAGGAAAAACTGGTACTCGGGTGCATCAGTGACCCCTACCGGAACCGTTTTCACTTATCCCAGCAATTTTCTCATTCGCATTTCTAATAGCAGCATCATCAAAAATCTATAAGGAACGCAGAATTTTAGTTGAAATCTGTGAAATTTTCCTTTATAATACTTTTGTAACATTTTGATGCACTACTGTGAATGTCGGATCTACCATCCGTTATTCAGGCGAGCGGCAAATTTTATTCCCACCTTCAGCCGCACGTCATATATTTTAAGGAGGAAAACAAGAATGAAGAAGTTCCTTGCGTTGATCCTCGCCCTGGTCATGGCTCTGAGCCTGGTGGCCTGCGGCGGCGGCAATGACACCCCTGACAACACTGACGAACCCGATGATACTGCTGCTAAGGTGAAGGTCGGTTTCATCACCCTGCATGATGAAAACTCCACCTATGACCTCAACTTCATCAACGCTGCCAAGGAGGCTATCGCCAACCTGGGTCTGACCGAGGATGATTACATCCTGAAGACCAACGTTCCCGAGGGCCAGGAGTGCTATGAGGCCGCTGTTGACATGGTCGACAAGGGCTGCAACATCATCTTCGCCGACAGCTTCGGTCATGAGCCTTACATGATCCAGGCCGCTCAGGAGTTCCCTGAGGTCCAGTTCTGCCACTCCACCGGTACCCGCGCTCACACCGAGGGCCTGGCCAACTACCACAACGCTTTCGCTTCCATCTATGAAGGCCGTTACCTGGCTGGTATCGCTGCCGGTATGAAGCTGAACGAGATGATCGAGAACGGCACCGAGATCAACGGCGTCAAGGTCACCGCTGAGAACGCCAAGATCGGTTATGTCGGCGCTTTCACCTATGCCGAAGTGGTTTCCGGTTACACCTCCTTCTATCTGGGTGCCCGCTCCGTCTGCCCCACCGTCACCATGGACGTGACCTTCACCGGCAGCTGGTATGACGAGGCTCTGGAGAAGGAAGGCGCTCAGCTGCTGATCGACAAGGGCTGCAACCTGATCAGCCAGCACGCTGACTCCCTGGGCGCTCCCACCGCTTGCGAGAACGCCGGTGTGCCCAACGTCTCCTACAACGGCTCCACCAAGGATGCCGGCCCCAACACCTACATCATCTCCTCCCGCATCAACTGGGCTCCCTACTATGAGATGGCCATCAAGGCTGTCATGGACGGCACCGAGATCCCCGCTGACTGGACTGGCGATCTGTCCACCGGCTCCGTGGTTCTGACCGAGCTGAACACCGACGTTGCTGCCGCTGGCACTCAGGAAGCGATCGACGCTGCCATGGCCAAGCTGGAAGCCGGCGAGCTCCATGTCTTCGATGTGAGCACCTTCACCACCAAGGCGGATGACACCATGAACTCCTTCAAGGTCGACTTCCTGAAGGTCGATGCTGATGGTCACATCACCTCCTACCTGGCCGACGTCGACACCGACGAGGCTTACACCGGTGATACCGAGGTCATCGAGAACGGTTACTTCGCCGAGTCCGCCAAGCGTTCCGCTCCTTACTTCGATCTGCAGATCGACGGCATCAACCTGCTGAACACTGCTATGTAAGGTCGTCCCTAACGGACAACATACAGCACCGCAAAGAGGTGGGCTGCGAAAGCAGCTCACCTCTTTTTTCTTTTCCCGCAACTCGTTTGACGATTCTTACAAAGGATTTTCTTCTTTCTTGTATAAGCTTACATTCTTTGTGTATACCTGACAAATTTTTTGCGAATTTTGATTTACAATACTATTTTTCTGTGCTAGAATAAAGTGTATGGAATTTAGCCCCGGCGTGCTACGAGGTGTTGCAGCCATCTGCGCCGAAAGAAAGGATGACAGCCTTGGAAAACAAATGCGCGATCAAAATGGAGAATATCACCAAGCGCTTTGGTTCCGTGGTGGCCAATAACGCCATCAACATGGAACTGCGCGAGGGTGAGATCCTGTCTCTGCTGGGTGAAAACGGCAGCGGCAAGACCACTCTGATGAATATGCTCTCCGGTATCTATTTCCCTGACGAGGGACAAATTTACATTCACGACAAGCCCGTCACCATCGCGTCTCCCAAGGATGCATTTGATCTTGGCATCGGCATGATCCACCAGCACTTCAAGCTGGTCGATCTGTTCACCGCCACCGAGAATATCATTCTGGGTCTGGAGGGCAAGCTGGATCTGAACAACGCCCGTAAAAAGGTGCAGGACATCTGCGACAGATACGGCTTTGACATCGACCCCGACATGAAGATCTACGACATGTCCGTTTCCCAGAAGCAGACTGTCGAGATCGTGAAGGTACTGTACCGCGGCGCGGATATCCTGATCCTGGACGAGCCCACCGCCGTGCTGACCCCGCAGGAGACGGACAAGCTGTTCACCGTCATGCGCAACATGAAGGCCGACGGCAAGTCCCTGATCATCATCACCCATAAGCTGCACGAGGTGCTGGATGTGTCCGACCGCGTGGCCGTGCTCCGCAAGGGCGAGTATATCGGTGACGTGATGACCAAGGACGCCGACCAGCAGTCTCTGACCGATATGATGGTGGGCCACAGCGTCACCCTGAACATCAACCGTCCCGATCCCATCAACGTCACGCCCCGGCTGAAGCTGGAGGGTCTGACCGTATTCGATGAGCTGGGCGTCAAGCGTCTGGACGACGTCAGCTTTACCATCAACGCCGGTGAGGTACTGGGCGTGGCAGGCGTGGCAGGCTCCGGCCAGCGCGAGCTGCTGGAGTCCATCGCGGGTCTGTATCCCATCACCTCCGGTTCCGTCACCTTCTTCCCGCCTGAGAGCGACAAGCCCCAGGAGCTGGCCGGCAAGGATCCCATGGACATCCGCAAGGCCGGTATCGCCATGAGCTTCGTCCCCGAGGATCGTCTGGGCATGGGCCTGGTGGGCTCCATGGGCATGACCGGCAACATGATGCTGCGTTCCTGGCGTAAGGGCAAGGGCGCGTTCCTGAACCGCAAGGATCCCGAGGCGCTGGCACAGCGCATCTGGCAGGAGCTGGAGGTTGTCACGCCCAGCACCAGCTTCCCCGTCCGCCGTATGTCCGGCGGTAACGTGCAGAAGGTGCTGGTGGGCCGCGAGATCGCCCAGCAGCCCTCCGTGCTGATGACCGCCTACGCTGTCCGCGGTCTGGACATCAATACATCCTATACCATTTATAATCTGCTGACCGAGCAGAAGATGAAGGGCGTGGCCGTCGTTTACGTCGGTGAGGATCTGGACGTGCTGCTGGAGCTGTGCGACCGGATCGTGGTGCTCTGCGGCGGACAGGTGTCCGGCGTAGTGGACGCTCGTACCACCAACAAACTTGAAGTGGGTGCTCTGATGACCCGCGTGGGAGGAGGCGCAGCGGAACATGCGTAAACAATCTCTCTTTCATATTTCCAAGCGTGACACGCTTCCTCTGGGCAAGGCATTGCTCATCCGCGGCGGCATCCTGCTGCTGGCGCTGGTGTTCTGCGGTCTGATCACCACACTGCTGACCGGTCAGAATCCCATCAGCGTATACGCCACCATTCTGGACGGCGCCTTCGGCTCTTCCCGCCGTATCGGCGTCACCGCCCGTAACGTGGCCGTCCTGCTGGGCATCTCTCTGGCCGTCACCCCCGCCTTCAAGATGCGCTTCTGGAACATCGGTGCCGAGGGTCAGACCCTGATCGGCTGTCTGGCCACCACCGCCTGCATGATCACGCTGGATGATAAGCTGCCCAACGCGGCACTGATCATCGTTTCCCTGATCGCCGCCCTGCTGGCCGGTGCTCTGTGGGGCTTCCTGCCCGCCTTCTTCAAGGCCAAGTGGAACACCAACGAGACGCTGTTCACCCTGATGATGAACTACATCGCCATGCAGCTGGCCTCCTTCTTCATCATCATCTGGGAGGTGCCCAAGGGCGCCGGTAAGATCGGTATCATTAACCAGTCCACCCGGGCCGGCTGGCTGCCCGAGATCGGCAACGCCTATCTGCTGCCCATCCTGATCGTGGCCATTATGACCGGCTTCATGTACATCTACCTGACATACAGCAAGCACGGCTATGAGATCGCCGTGGTGGGCGAAAGCCAGCGGACTGCCAGCTATGCCGGTATCAAGGTGGATCGCGTCATTATCCGCACCATGGTGCTCTCCGGCGCGCTGTGCGCCCTGATGGGCTTCATGATGACCGCCGGTATCGACCATACCTTGACCACCACCATCGTGGACAGCCGCGGCTTCACCGCCGTCATGGTGTCCTGGATGTCCAAGTTCAACCCCTTCATCATGATCGCCGCCTCCCTGCTGCTGGTGACCATGGATCGCGGCGCCAGCGAGGTGGCCAGCGCCCTGAGCCTGAACCACTCCTTTGCCGACATTCTGACCGGTATCATCCTGTTCTTCATCATTGCTACCGAGTTCTTCATCACCTATAAGGTCACTCTGCGCAAGAGCAGCAGAAAGGAGGCGTGACGGATGGGTTTTGATTTTGTATCCTTCTTCCCCCGTGCGGTCATGCAGGGTATCCCCCTGCTGTTCGGCAGCACCGGTGAAATTCTGACCGAGAAATCCGGCAACCTGAACCTTGGTATCCCCGGCATCATGTATGTGGGCGGTATCAGCGGTGTTATCGGCGCGTTCTTCTATGAGCAGGCCACCAAGGGCGGCACCATGAACGGCTTCCTGGCCGTCATGACCCCCATCCTGTGCTCCCTGCTGGGCTCCCTGCTGATGGGCCTGCTGTACTGCTTCCTGACCGTTACTCTGCGGGCCAACCAGAACGTCACCGGTCTGGCCATGACCACCTTCGGTGTGGGCGTGGGCAACTTCTTCGGCGGCTCCCTCATCAAGCTGACCGGCAGCGAGGTTCCCTCCATCGCCCTGTCCAACACCAGCCTGTTCTTCAAGGTCGGTCTCCCCGGCGGCAACTCCGGTTGGTTCGGCCAGCTGTTCCTGTCCTACGGCTTCCTGGCCTATGTGGCCATCATCATCGCCCTGGGCTCGTCCTACTTCCTGAACCACACCCGTCCCGGCCTGCACCTGCGTTCCGTGGGCGAGAGTGCCTCTACCGCCGACGCCGCCGGTATCAACGTCACCAAGTACAAGTACATGGCCACCTGCATCGGCTCCATGATCGCAGGTCTGGGCGGTCTGTACTACGTCATGGACTACGCCAACGGCGTGTGGTCCAACAACGCCTTCGGTGACCGCGGCTGGCTGGCCATCGCGCTGGTCATCTTCACCATCTGGCGTCCCAATGTCAGCATCCTGGCCTCCATCCTGTTCGGCGGCCTGTACATCATCAACATCTATCTGCCCACTCCCGGCGGTCAGATGGCTGTCAAGGAGCTGTACAAGATGCTGCCCTATGTCATCACCCTGCTGGTGCTGATCGTTGTCTCCCTGCGTAAGAAGCGGGAGGATCAGCCCCCTGCGTCCCTCGGTCTCTCCTACTTCCGCGAGGAACGCTGACCCCGATATAAAAAGAGTAGGCCGCTTGCGGCCTGCTCTTTTTTCCTACCCATTTTCTGATGAAGGAGCATACGATATGTCTACTCTGCTGCTGAAAAACATTGCCCAACTGGTCACCTGCGATGACAGTGACCGGCTGCTGCAAAACGTGGATCTCTACTGCGAGGATGGCTTCATCAAGACCATCGGCCCCGAGCTGGCCGTTACCGCCGACGAGACCATCGACGCCAGTCACATGCTGTGCTATCCCGGACTGGTGAACACCCACCATCACCTGTATCAGGTGTTCTCCCGCAACCTGCCCCAGGTGCAGAATATGGAGCTGTTTGACTGGCTCAAGACGCTGTACGAGATCTGGAAGAATCTGGATGAGGACGTGATCCGCCTGTCCAGCCTTACCGGCATGGGCGAGCTGATGAAGCACGGCTGCACCACATGCTTCGACCATCACTATGTGTTCCCCGCCGGGGCGGGCGACCTGCTGGGCACACAGCTGGCGGCGGCTCAGGAGCTGGGCATCCGCATGTACCTCAGCCGGGGCAGCATGGATCTCAGCGTCAAGGACGGCGGCCTGCCGCCGGACAGCGTGGTGCAGACGGTGGACGAGATCATGGCCGACTCCATCCGCTGTATCGAAAAATATCATGATCCCTCCTACGGCTCCATGCACCGTGTGGCGCTGGCACCCTGCTCCCCCTTCTCCGTGTCGGCGGAGCTGCTGCGGCAGAGCGCCATTCTGGCCCGGCAGTACCACGTCCGGCTCCACACCCACCTGTGTGAGACGAAGGACGAGGAGAACTTCATGCTGGAGCGGGAGGGCGTCCGCCCGCTGGCCTACATGGAGCGGCTGGGCTGGATCGGCGACGATGTGTGGTTCGCCCACGGCATTCATTTCAACGACGAGGAGCTGCGCCTGCTGGCGGACACCGGCACCGGCGTGGCCCACTGCCCCATCAGCAACATGAAGCTGTCCAGCGGCATCGCCCGCATCCCGGAGATGCTGGCGCTTGGCGTGCCGGTGGGCCTTGCGGTGGACGGCAGCTCCAGCAATGACGGCTCCAGCCTTATGGAGGAGCTGCGGGTGGCCTTCCTGCTGCACCGGCTCAACTCCAGCAAGGCCGCGCCCAGCGGCTACGACATCCTGAAGATGGCCACACGGGGCAGCGCCCGTCTGCTGGGCCGGGATGACATCGGCCAGCTGGCGGTGGGCAAATGCGCCGACCTGCTCCTGATCGACAGCCGCCGTCTGGAGCTGGTAGGCTCCTGCTTCGACGCCAGGTCCGTGCTGGGGACGGTAGGCGTCCGGGGCCCGGTGGACTATACGGTGGTACAGGGCCGCGTCACGGTCCGTGAGGGCCGTCTGGCCACGGTGGACGAGGGCCGCGTGGCGGAGGATGCCAACCGCAAGTGCAGGGCGTATCTGGAAATGTAAAAATTACCGCAGGGTTGACACGCGGTCAGCCCTGCGGTATGTTATGTATGCACGGGGTATATGCTCATTCCAGCTCGCTGCGGTTATTGGCCATGGTCTTGGCAAACAGCTCCGCGCTGCTGGGCGGCGTGTAGGTGATGGCATTGGCTCCCGCCCGGATGGTGGCGGTAATGCTCTCATCCGTCGGCCCGCCGGTGGCGATGATGGGCAGCTCCGGGTACTTTTTCCGCAGGGCCGCCACGATCTCCGGCGTTCTGGCCGCGCCGGACACGTTGACGAAGTCCACGCCTGCCGCCAGATACGGCTCGATGTCCATCTTCTCCGAGATCACTGTATACACCACCGGGATCTCCACCGCCTCCTTGATGGCGCGGATGGTGTCCACCCCGATCTTGCTGTTGCACACCACGCCGTAAGCGCCCTGATGCTCCACATAGGCCGCCATGCTGGCGCTGCGGACGCCGTTGGTCAGTCCGCCGCCCACACCGCAGAACACCGGCACCTCGGAGATGCCGATGATGGCCTGGGTGATGCTGGGCTGGGGCGTAAAGGGATACACGGCGATCACCGCGTCGGCGTTGATGTTCTTGATGATGGCCACATCCGTGGAGAACACCAGCGACTTGATGCGGCGGCCAAACACCCGGATGCCGCTGCACTCGCTGATGCACCGGGGTACCGACAGCGTATGCTTCCGCAGGTTCCCCTCGTAAACAGGCACATATTTTCTGACCATGCTGTTGCTCCTTCCTGAGATCATCTTCCTGTCTTTTATTGTAGCATGGTTCCCGTTTTCTGTAAATAGGCACTCCGTCGAATGTGTCCAAAATTCAACTTTTGTTCACACTTATGTTACGTTTTTGTTAAGTTGAGGTGCATTTTATGTCCGTTTCTGTCGTTTTAGGCGATATCACCCTTTCCCATGCGGACGCCATTGTCAACGCCGCCAACTGCTCCCTGCTGGGCGGCAGCGGCGTGGACGGCGCCATCCATCGCGCCGCCGGGCCGGAGCTGCTGGCAGAGTGCCGGACGCTGGGCGGCTGCGAAACGGGACAGGCCAAGCTCACCGCCGCCTATCGCCTGCCCTGCCGATATGTGATCCACACCCCCGGCCCCATCTGGCGGGGCGGCAGTCACAACGAGGCGGCGCTGCTGGGCTCCTGCTACCGCGCCTGTCTGACGCTGGCGTGGGAGCATGGCTGCCGCAGTGTAGATTTCCCCTCCATCGCCACCGGGGTCTATGGCTACCCGCTGCCCCAGGCGGCTCACATCGCCCTGCGGGAGCTGGTGGCCTTCGACCGCACCCATGAGGGCATGACCCTGCGGATGGTGTGCCACACCCCGGAAACCCTTCATGCCTACCAGGTGGATTGGAACATGTTCTATCAGGAGACGAAGCCACACGAGGACTAGCATGAAATCTTCGATTTCATACCAAATAAAAAGGCCGGTGCAGTGCACCGGCCTTTTACTTGCTCAGATCTTGATCAATTCATATTCTCTTGTGCCGAGACCCAGCTTCTCGCCGTGCTCCAGGCAGCTGCGCCAATCCGTGTCGGGATGGATGCGCTGGAAGTGGTCATGGGCGTGCTCATGATCCTCCGGGCAGTCCGCCGCGCTGCCATGCAGGGGCGTCTGGGCGTTCACCGCGTCGATGCAGGCCATGTCCAGCGCCACGGGATCGAAGGAGGCGAACATACCCACGTTGGGCACGATGGCCATGTCGTTCTCGCTGTGGCAGTCGCAGTTGGGGGACACGTCGATCACCAGAGAGATGTGGAAGCAGGGACGGCCATCCACCACCGCCTTGGTGTACTCGGCGATCTTGCGGTTCAGGTTGCTGGTGGATTCATCCCAGTTGATCTGCACCGCGTTCTTGGGACAGACGGCGATGCAGCGGCCGCAGCCCACGCACTTGTCATGGTCGATCGCTGCCTTTTTATCGGTGATGATGGGCGCGCCGTGGGCGCAGATCTTGCTGCACTGGCCGCAGCCCACGCAGTATTTCTGGTTCACATGGGGCTTGCCGGCGTTGTGCTGCTCCATCTTACCGGCGCGGCTGCCGCAGCCCATGCCGATGTTCTTCAGACAGCCGCCGTAGCCTGCCGTCTCGTGGCCCTTGAAGTGGGTCAGGGAGATGAACACATCCGCGTCCATGACGGCCCGGCCAATCTTGGCGTTCTTCACATATTCGCCGCCAACAACAGGCACCTCCACCTCGTCGTTGCCCTTCAGACCGTCGGCAATGATGATCTGACAGCCGGTGGTCATGTAGTTGAAGCCATTGACCATGGCGCTGTCCATGTGATCCAGCGCGTTTTTCCGGCCGCCCACATACAGAGTGTTGCAGTCGGTCAGGAAGGGCTTGCCGCCCCGCTCCTTCACAAAGTCTGCCACGGTCTTTGCCCAGTTGGGCCGCAGATAGGCCAGATTGCCCGGCTCACCGAAATGCAGCTTGATGGCCACAAACTTCTCGTTGAAATCAATATCACCCATCCCCGCCGTTTTCATCAGGCGCGTCAGCTTTTGCTGCAAATTCTCATGATAATCGGCACGCAGATCGGCAAAATAAACCTTAGAAGTCATAATTTTGTTGTCCTTTCTCCGTTTTTGCGTTCATATGGGATAATGTCGATATAGTCTATCATATTTTTTCCCGTTGTGCTATACTATATTTCAACAAATTTTTGAGAGGAGGCCCTGCTCATGCGTATTCTGACGCTGCCCATCACGCCGGAGCTGTCCGGCCAGACGGTCAGGCATCTGCTGCGGCAGGAGCTGGGCCTGTCCTCCTCGCTGCTGAAATCCCTCAAATGGCGGGAAAACGCCATTCTGCTGAACGGCAGCCCCGTCACCGTCCGGGCCATAGCCCATGAGGGCGACGTGCTGACGGCGGATGTGTCCGACCCGCCCGCAGAAAGCCCTGTCGTTCCAGTGGACTATCCGCTGGACATCCTGTGGGAGGACGAGGATCTGCTGATCCTCAACAAGCCCGCCGGGATCACCGTACACTCGGCGGCCCTGACGGAGGAGACCGTCACCGTGGCGGGCGCGGTAGCCCACTATCTGGGCTGCGATACCTTCCATCCGGTGAACCGGCTGGATCGGGGTGTTACCGGCGTGATGGTGATCGCCAAAAACGGCTACATGCACCAGCGGTGCATGGCCATCCTCCACACCGACGACTTCCGCCGGGAGTACCAGGGCATCTGCGACGGCGTACCCCGGCCGCTCACCGGAACCATCGAACTGCCCATCAGCCGCCAGCCGGGGTCGCTTCTCAAGCGCAGCATCGACCCGGAGGGCCTGCCCTCCCGGACGGAATATGAGGTCTTGTCGGTGTCCCATGACCGCGCCCTGCTGCGGCTGCGGCCCATCACCGGCCGCACCCACCAGCTGCGGCTCCACATGGCGGCTATGGGACATCCCCTTACCGGCGACTGGCTTTACGGCGCGGAGGACAAGACCCTCATCGCCCGCCCGGCCCTCCACAGCTATGAGCTGTGGCTGCGGCACCCGCTGACGAAGGAGCTGCTGCATATCACCGCACCGTTGCCGGAGGATATGAGAGGGCTTCTATAGGCACAGCATATGTCCGTAGGGGCCGGCGTCCCCGACGGCCCGCATGAACCAACGCAGATGCTTTCATAAGCCGAACGCGGCGTCGGAACGCCGCCCCCTACACACCATTTATGATAAAAAAGACGGCTGATGCCGTCTTTTTTATCATAGGTCTACCTTTTCATACAGCTCCGCCGCTTTCTGGAAGGTCAGCAGCATGCCTACTCCGTATATCACAACGCTGACGATCAGCACCGGCAGCAGCCGCAGCTGCGTGGCCTCGTCCAGATCGTCCAGCCAGCCCAGTCCCGGAAAATGGGGCAGCGCCTCGCACACGATCATCAGCAGCGTCACGGGGATCAGCGCCTTGACGAAGGCCACGCCCACCTTATAGCCGCTGCGGTAGAAGTCGGTCAGGAACACCGCGTTGAACACCGCGTACATCAGGAAGCCCGCCGCAAACAGCGCCAGATTGGGATCCATGCCCACCAGATTGTCCTTGTCCGGCTGCAAGCGCACCGCCAGCAGCGCACAGGGCACCAGCACCGCCAGCGACAGCAGCTCCACCAGCGCCACCAGCACGCAGCCCGCCTTCACCGTGTCCCGCTTGGGCACCGGCAGGATGGCGGAATAGTAGATATCCTTCTGCTCCCGGACGTTCAGGAACGTGAAGAACAGGCCCAGCATCACATAGAAAAAGATGATGGTATAGGGATAGTTGGGGATCAGCACCATGATGCCGAACAGGCAGAACACCGGCGTCATGGGATGGCACACCAGCCGCAGCTGCTTATATAATAGCGCTTTCATCCAATCCCCTCCTCTCCACGGAAACGATGATATCCTCCAGCGTGGCGCCCCGGTCGGCGTAAGCCGCCATGAACTCCGCCACGGTGGAGCTGTGGAAAATTTCGCCATCCTTGATGAATGTGATGTGGCTGGCGCACTTCTCCAGATCGGACGTAATGTGGGTGGAGAACAGAATACTCCGCTGTCCATCCGCCACGATGGCCCGGAACAGCTCCGCCAGCTCGTCACGAGACACGGGGTCAAGGCCGCTGGTGGGTTCGTCCAGGATCAGCAGCTTTGCGTTATGGCTCAGCGCCAGCGCCAGCAGATACTTCACCTTCATGCCGCTGGACAGCTGATCCACCCGCTTGCTCTCGTCGATGCTGAACAGCTTCAGATAGTGCCGGTACTTCGTCTCGTCCCAGTTGCTGTAAAACCGCCGGGTCACGTCGGTGATGGTTTTGACCTTCTTCTTGGGATAGAAGTCGATGCCGCCCAGCACCACGCCGATCTGCTCCTTGAATTCCCGCTCGTGCTGCCGCACATCCTGACCGAAGAAGCTTACGTCGCCGCCGTCAGGATGCACCAGGCCCAGAATAGACTTCAGCGTGGTGGACTTGCCCGCGCCGTTGCGGCCGATGAAGCCCACCACCGTGCCCTGGGGCACGTCGAAGGACACGTCCTTCAGGACAAAGGCGGGGTAGGTCTTGCAAAGGCCCCGTACCTCC
This sequence comes from uncultured Oscillospiraceae bacterium, assembly GCA_934565655.1. Taxonomy (GTDB): domain Bacteria; phylum Bacillota; class Clostridia; order Oscillospirales; family Oscillospiraceae; genus Vescimonas. Next base: position 37,024 of record CAKTIE010000005.1, on the reverse strand, counting down.
AATGCGTTCATTCCTCGTCCTCCCCATCCTCAGGGATACCGTCAAAGACCTGCTTCAGCATGGGGTGCAGCTTTTCCGGCGTCTGCAGGGCGATGCCCCGCTTCTTGTCCGCCAGCAGCACCAGCATATCCCCCGGCTCGATGCCGAACATCTCCCGCGCCTCCTTGGGGATCACGATCTGGCCCTTGGGCCCCACCCGCACCGAGCTCATATAGTGCCGGTCATCCCGTCTTGTACTTTTCATGGTATCACTCCGTTTCAAAAGTATAACTTTTCTTACTTTACCCACATTATAGTACAAGAGCCATCCGCTGTCAAGGGCACACTCCCTGAACGGCGCAAAAAAACAGACGCCTTCGGCGTCTGTTTTTTGTGCTTTATGCCGCGTTCTCCGGTGCCTGCGGCAGGTCATCGCCGGACACCGGCTCTGTCTGCGGACCGCTGTATTCGATGCTGTAAATGGGCTGTGCGATCCCACCGGCCGCCGCATAGCAGCGCACCGTCACCACATCGCCTACGTTCAGCAGGATCAGCTGCGGCGTGTCCACAGCCTGTCCGGTATACCACTCGCCGCCGATGCACAGGAAGTAGCGGGTATTGCCGTCCATGACGGCGCTGCGGATGTCGGTGATGGTTCCGGTACGGGCGTCGGTCAGCGCCAGCTGATCCTCCGGCAGAGCGCTGTCCTCCGGCTGGATCAGCCCGCCGTTCAGCAGCATCTGGCGGTAATTGGTCTCACACTCCGCCACGGTGGCGCCGGTGGCCACGATCTGGTACTGGCTGACGTTGACCATGGCGTACATCTTCACCAGCCCCGCCGCGTCCTTCAGGGCCATGAAATAGGTGGGCTGCTCCGCCACGTTCAGCAGCAGCGGGAAGGTGGCGGTATATTTCATCTGCTGCACCTGTCCTTCGGCGCTGTCCATGGCGGAATACTCCTCCGCGCCGGCCACGGCATAGAACCGGGTCTCCTTGGTGCGCTGGTTGGACAGGATGAAGCCCACGTTGGACTCGTCGGACACCACAGAGGTCACGCCGGTATACATATATACATCGTCGCCGATGGCGATGTAATTATAGCCCTCGGTGGTGACGGTCACCTCCCGCTGGCCGAACAGGGAGTTCCAGAAGCCGTTGATATAGGTGCCGTGATAATCATACTGCTGGATGATCAGCTCTGCGGTGTAAACGTGATCTACCCACGAGGGGATATCCGCCACGTCGTAGTACACCGTCTCGCCGGTAACGGCATTCACCAGTGCCGCGCCGGTGATATCCGTGCCGCCGAACAGACCGATGGTACGGTCGATCCGCGGGCAGACCCACCAGGGGCGGCCCTCCTCGTCGATCTCGAAGGCAGGCTCGTCAAAAATATAGGTGGGATAGTGGAAGCGCAGATAGCGGTAGAGATTGCGGCTGAAATGCTCGGCGGGCGTGTAGCGGATGCCCTCCTCCAGCCGCACCACCTCCACATTCTGGGTCACCATGTCGATGATGAGATAGGCGGGCAGACCGGCCTTGCGGTTATTGAGCCACTTGATGATGTCGCCGTACTGCAATGTGGTGACCCGGACGGGGCGGCCCTTGTAGTTGATCTGGGTATAGTTGTCGGCCACCTCGAACTGGGACACCATGTCCGCCAGCTCGCCCAGCTTGCGGTTGCCCAGCTTGGCGGCGCTGTCTCTGTCCAGCATGGGGATCTGGTCGAAGGAGATCTCCTCCACCTCGGCGGCGAAATCGCCAGTCTCCACCGTCAGCAGATCGCGATAGCTGTCGGCCCGGAACACCTGCCAGCCCAGCACGCTGCCGATCAGTGCAGTGGCTACCAGCGCAACGGCCAGCACCAGCGGGATCAGGCACTGCTTTTTCAGAAATGTGAAATAGCCCTTGGCGCCGTTTCCCTGAAAGCCGGAGGTCAGGATGGCGCACAGGCCGTAAACGCCGCACACCAGCAGGACAAACACATAGAACTCCGGCGCTTTCAGGCTGATGGGCGGCAGGACGATGTAAAAATACACCGCCGCGAACACCAGCGTGACCGCCAGGTTCAGTATCGTGCGGCCGGCAGGCGTGCCGACGGCCTTGCGGGGCTTGGGGGTATGGCCCTCCCGGTGGAAGGGGTTCTGGCCCTTGAAGCCCTGGAAATTGGGATCGTTCCAGTTGGTGTTCATAGACATCTCCTTTCGGGTGGTGAGGGGACTAAGGCCCCCTTGTGTAAAGGGGGCTGTCGAGCGTAAGCGAGACTGGGGGATTGTCCCAACAACGGACAACCCCTCCGGCGCTGCGCGCCACCTCCCCTTACACAGGGGAGGCTTCGAGTGTTCCTCTGGTATTTTCTTTATTATACCCTACCCCTCCCCCTTTTGTACAGCAATTTCAGCCCTGCGATGCCGTTTTCTTTCATTTTTTTCCGCAGCTTCCGGCTGCCCAGGTCGTTCATAAATTGTTTACACAAAAGGTCAAATAAAGTCAAATTTGCCTATTGACATTATGGGCAAGCAGGTGTATCATACGTTTAAAGGTCAAAGAAAGGCAAAGTCAAACAAAGGAGGACGAGAAAATGGGCATCTCGGATGTGATCGCCAGCTTTATCCAATCGGCATTGGAGGAGACGGACGGTGTGCTGGAACTGCAGCGCAGCGATCTGGCCCAGCGGTTCAACTGCGTACCCAGCCAGATCAACTACGTCATGTCCACCCGCTTCTCCCCGGAGCACGGCTACATCGTGGAGAGCCGCCGGGGCGGCAACGGCTACATCCGCATCACGCGGGTGCGGACAGACCGCAAGACGCTGCTGATGCACGTCATCAACTCCATCGGCGATGAGCTGGACGCCGCCAGCGCCCGGGCCATCGTGCAGAATCTGGTGGACAGCGAGGCCATCTCCGCCGAGGCAGGCCGGTCTCTGCTGGCGGGAACCGGCGACCGGGCCCTGCGCCGGGTAGACCGGAGCAGCCGCGACATGTTGCGCTCCGATATTTTCAAACAGGTATTGATCCATTTGGTTTGATTTTCCAAAAGGAGGTTATGATTTATGAAATGTGAACGCTGTGGCCAGAGAGAAGCCACTTTCTATTACCAGAGCAATATCAACGGCAGGGTAACACAGGTGCATCTGTGTCCTGAATGCGCGGCGGAGCTGGGCTATACCAGAGGAATGAGCGACAGCTTCCGCTCCTTCCGCCGCAGCTTCTTCGATCCCTTCTCGCTGCTGGAGGATTTCGGCATGCTGTCCAACCGCATGACCGAGTTCCCCGCACCGCTGGAGGAGGCGGCCCGCGCCGCCGCAGGCATCGAGGATACCCCCGACACCCCCGTCGGACTGGTGGGCCGGGATGAGGAGGTACGGCTCCAGAAGGAGCGTCAGCGCAACGCGCTGGAAAACCAGCTGAAGGCCGCCGTAGACGATGAGAACTACGAGGAAGCGGCCCGTCTGCGGGATGAGCTGAAAAGGCTCTCCGCGTAAGACGCAAGAAACGAATAAAGGATGTGACCATTTATGAATGAGAATAAATTTACACCCCGTGCGGAAGAATCCCTGCGCCTGGCGCAGGAAGCGGCTCAGGATCTGGGCCATGGCTATGTAGGCTGCGAGCATCTGCTGCTGGGCCTGCTGCGTGAGGAGGAGGGCATCGCCCACCGGGTGCTGTCCGAGTACGGTCTCACCGACGAGATGATCACCGGTATCCTCCAGCGCAGCGTGGGACAGGGCACCTCCGGCGACGCGCCCAGTCAGGGCCTGACGCCCCGTGCCAAGAGCGTCATCGAGCTGGCGGTGGGCGAATCCCACCGGATGGGCGCCGGATATATCGGCACCGAGCATCTGCTGATGGGCCTGCTGCGTGAGGGCAGCAATATGGCCGTGCGCATTCTGCGCACCGTGGGCGTGGATCCCCGGAAGATGTACGCCAGCGTGCAGCAGAAGCTCAGTGAGAGCTCGCCCCACACCGTTACCAGCGGCGCAGGCACCTCCAATAAGGAGAACAAAAAGACCGGCAAGACGCTGGAGGAATTCACCCGCGACCTGACCGAGGCCGCCCGTCAGGGCAAGCTTGACCCTGTCATCGGCCGTGACAAGGAGATCCAGCGTGTGATCCAGATCCTGTCCCGCCGTACCAAGAACAACCCCGTGCTGATCGGTGAGCCCGGCGTAGGCAAGACCGCCATCGCCGAGGGGCTGGCCCAGCGGATCGCCGCCGCCGACGTACCGGAGGAGTTGCTGAACAAGAAGCTTCTGAGCCTTGACCTCAGCGGCATGGTGGCCGGCACCAAGTACCGTGGCGAGTTTGAGGAGCGCATCAAGAACGCGCTGGACGAGGTGAAGAAGGACGGCAACGTGATCCTCTTCATCGACGAGCTGCACACCATCGTGGGCGCAGGCTCCGCCGAGGGCGCCGTGGACGCTGCCAACATCATCAAGCCCGCCTTGGGCCGCGGCGAGATCCGCGTGGTGGGCGCAACGACCCTGAACGAGTACCGCAAGTACATTGAAAAGGACGCAGCACTGGAGCGCCGGTTCCAGCCCGTCACCGTGGGTGAGCCCTCCGCCGAGGACACCGTGGCCATTCTGAAGGGCCTGCGGGACAAGTACGAGGCACACCATAAGCTGACCATCACCGACGAGGCGCTGGACGCCGCCGTGTCCCTGTCCCGTCGGTACATCAACGACCGGTTCCTGCCGGATAAGGCCATCGACCTGATGGACGAGGCCGCCTCCCAGGTACGCATGAAGGCGGAGAGCACCTCCCCCGACCTGAAGTCGCTGGAGGAAAAGATCGCCGCGCTGCGCCGCGAGAAGTCCGAGGCCATCACCGCCCAGGACTACGAAAAGGCCGCCCAGCTGCGGGATATCGAAAAGAACTACACCGATCAGGTGGAGATCGAGCGGGACAACTGGCGCAGGAAGCTGAGCCAGAACCGCGGCACCGTCACCGCCGAGGATATCGCCAATGTGGTTGCCGGCTGGACCGGCATCCCCGTCACCCGCCTGACCGAGGACGAGAGCATGCGCCTGCTGAAGCTGGAGGAGACCCTGCACCAGCGTGTGGTGGGTCAGGATGAGGCTGTGGCCGCCGTGGCCAAGGCCATCCGCCGCGGCCGTGTGGGCCTGAAGGACCCCAAGCGGCCCATCGGCTCCTTCCTGTTCCTGGGCCCCACCGGCGTGGGCAAGACCGAGCTGTGCAAGACGCTGGCCGAAGCCATGTTCGGTGACGAGAACGCCATGATCCGTATCGACATGTCCGAGTACATGGAGCGGCACACGGTGTCCCGTCTGGTCGGCTCGCCTCCCGGCTATGTGGGCCACGAGGAGGGCGGCCAGCTGACCGAAAAGGTACGCCGCAAGCCCTATTCCGTGGTGCTGTTCGATGAGATCGAAAAGGCCCATGAGGATGTGTGGAACATCCTGCTGCAGATCCTGGAGGACGGCATCGTCACCGACTCTCAGGGCCGCCGTGTGGACTTCAAGAACACCGTCATCGTCATGACCTCCAACGTGGGCGCCAAGAACATCACCGCCGCCGAGAATGCCCCTCTGGGCTTTGACGGCACCGAGAAGCAGAAGGAGGCCGACGAGGCCGCCCGGTTCGCCCGCATCAAGGACGCCGTGATGGCCGAGCTGAAGCGCACCTTCAAGCCGGAGTTCCTGAACCGTATCGACGAGACCATCGTGTTCCGTCAGCTGACGGAGGAGGACATCGTGAAGATCGCCCACCGTATGCTGGCCGTCACCGGCAAGCGTATGGCCCAGCAGGGCATCACGCTGGAGTCCGACGAGGACGCGGTAGCGGCCCTTGCCAAGGACGGCTTCGACGCCGAGTATGGCGCACGTCCCCTGCGCCGTTCCATCCAGAACACCGTGGAGGACGCCGTGGCCGAGCAGATGCTGGAGGGCACCTTGAAATCCGGCGACACCGCCAAGGTGACGTTGCGTGACGGCAAGGTGGTGGTGGAGAAGGTTCCCGCCGCCGAGGCGGAGGCCGAGACCATTGCCGAGGAAACGCAGGAGTCTGAGGAGGCTTCCGAGAACAAGGCGGAATAACTGCAAAAAAAGAGACTGCTTTCGCAGTCTCTTTTTTTGCGCTCAGCTCAGGGGCAGCACCGTTTTCTTATCCTCCCCGGCGGCGAACACCGCCTGTCCGGCCTGCCGGTCGAGGGTCATATCCGTCCACCAGTGGCAGTTGACGGCGGAAAAGCGGGTATCGGACAGGTCGGCCAGCTCTGCGGCGTCCTGCCCCAGCATAGCGCCGCCGGTAAACTCTCCGGCCCATGTGGCCCGATCCTCCGCCGTCATGCCAAAGTAGTACCAGCCGCCGCCCACGTCCCAGGTGGGGTCGAAGTAGTACCACTTTCCGTCGATGGCGGCCATCAGCCACATGTGAAGGCCTGCAGTCTCGCTGTCTCCCATCACGGCGGCGCAGTCCAGCCCCGCCTGCGTGTACAGGAAGGCCAGCGCCTGGGCGAAGGAATAGCAGATGCCGCTGTGAAGCACCAGCGCCGAGTAGCTGCTGGTGCGGAATTGATACTCTGTGGAGTCCCCGTCGCCATGCTCCATCTCATAGTCGTAGGCAGCCTGCTCCGTCAGCGCACGGTACACCAGCAGGGCGCGGGCGGTCTCGCCGTCACCCTGACGCAGAAGGCTCATGCAGTCGACGGTGGTCTGCTCCAGCGCCGCCAGCACCTCTTGCACCTGCTCCGGCGTCTGGGTATAGGCCCATGTGACGGTGTGGGCGGCCTTATTGAAATGGTTGTCGTCGTAGTCCGTCACCGCGCCGAAGGCCGGACACATGCTGTTGAGGGCGTAGCCCAGATCGTTGCCGGGATTGCCGGTGTAGTCACCCTCTGGCAGCGTCACCGTGGTCTCTCCCGCCAGAAAGGCGTCGATCACCAGCCGGGCTGCTTCCACCAGGTCGCTGCCGATCTGCCGCTCCACCAGCGGCGCGCAGCGGTGATAGTCCAGTGTGAAAGCGTAGGGCGCTTCCTCCGGTGTCTCCGGCTCCTGCACAGGCTGAGTGCCGCAGGCACACAGCAGCATCGCCAGCGCCAGCAGTAAGGCGATGATTCGTTTCATGTGGTATTCTCCTTACTTGATAACGTGTCACTCTTGGTAGCTGATCGAGCTCTGCAGATTGCCCTCGCTGTCGTAGCTTTTCATACCAGTGCGATGACCATCGGGGTCGTGATAGTAAACGCTGCGCCAGAGGAGTTGTCCGTCACCGGAATAATTATGCTGCTCTGTTAGTACACCCGCATCATCATAGAAATAGGCATCATACGACTCCAGTGTTCCATCTGGTTCATAATAAAGTATTTTACTCTCTTGGCCAGCAGCATTGTATTCATAAAGAGCATAGAAAGCCAAATTTCCATCGCCGAAGTAGTCATCCCAACGGATGCAGTTACCGCTCTCATCGTATTGATAGATGGATGTTCTTACATCGTTTTCACTATAAAAATGAACTTCCTTTGCAACATGTCCATCGGAATCGTACGATTTTTCAATTTTAAATAACAAACCCGCCGCAGTTGTACAGGCATAATCAACCAATCGCTTTCCATTCTCGTCATACACACAGTCCACATGACTGGTCTGGTTTCCAGCTGCGTCATACGATGTGGCGGAAGCTTCCCTTCCCTGTGCGTCGTAGGTATACAGGTGATACCACACCAGTGCGCCGGTTTCGTCATAGCCGCTCTGCCGCTTGGCCCGGCCCCAGTAGTCGCTGAAGGTGCCGCTTTTGATCTCGTCCAGACGTTTTTTCAGCGTGTCGTCGTTGGTCGCCGCGTAGCCCTTTTCCAGAATAGCGATGGCGGCGTCGATATCGTCAGCGGCAATATAGGCCTCGGCGGCGCCAAGATACGCCTCGGGGCGCTTGGGGTCGATCTCAATGGCCGCCTCGAAGGCGATAACGGCCTCCTGATAGTTACCCTCGTTCAGGTAGCGCATACCGAGGTCATACTTCTCCTGCCACGGGTCCTTTGCCCCGCAGGCAGCCAACGACAGCAGCAGAATCGCCGCCAATAATAACGCTGTGATTCGTTTCGTCAACATTCTCTCTCCTCCATAGTCCGCTTATGATAGAATGCCGCCATTTCCCCGGCAATATAACATTCTACAAAATAAGTATACAGGATTCCCTCAAATTTGCAAGGTGCTGTTGACAGAATACAGAAAATCGGCAAAAGAAATGTCCCGTTGTCCGGCCATACGCGATATGGCCGGACAACGGGACACGGTATATTTCGTTTTACACCCCCAGCTTTTCCAGCGCCGCCAGCTTCAGACAGTTGCAGAAGATGGCGATGGCCTGCTTCAGCTCCTCCACAGGCGGGAAGGAGGGCGCAATGCGGATGTTGCTGTCGTTGGGGTCGATGCCGTAGGGGAAGGTGGCGCCCGCGCCGGTCATGGTGACGCCTGCCTCCTTGCACAGAGCCAGCGTCCGCTTGGCGCAGCCGTGCATGGCGTCCACGCTGACGAAATAGCCGCCCACGGGACGCTTGTAGTCCGCGATGTCCAGCGGGGCGATCTCGGCATCCAGCGCATCCAGCACCGCGTGGAATTTGGGCGCCAGAATGGCGGCATGCTTCTTCATCAGGGCCAGGGTATGGGCCTTATCCTTCAGATACTTCACATGGCGCAGCTGGTTGATCTTATCAAAGCCGATGGTCTGGATGTTGATAAGCTTGCTGAAATAGTCGATGTTGGCCTCGCTGGCGGCCATCACGCCCACGCCCGCGCCGGGGAAGGTGACCTTGCTGGTGGAGGCGAACTCATACACCATGTCGGCATTGCCGTTTTCGGCGCACAGGCTGAGAATATCAGGGAAATCCACATAGTCGCAGTCGAACTCGTGGATGCAGTAGGCGTTATCCCACATCAGCATGAAGTCGGGTGCGGCGGGCTTCAGGGCTGCCAGACGGCGGATGGTCTCATCGGAATACACCACGCCCTCGGGGTTGGAGTACTTGGGAACGTTCCACATACCCTTGACGGCGGGATCCTTCACCAGCTCCTCCACCATGTCCATGTCGGGGCCGGCGGTGGTCATGGGAACGGTGATCATCTCCACGCCGAAGGACTGGGTGACCTTGAAATGACGGTCATAGCCGGGGGCGGGGCAGATCCACTTCACCTTGTCCAGCCTGCACCAGGGCTTCTCGCTGTGGAGCAGACCGTGGGTAAAGGCCTTGGATACCGCGTCATACATCAGCTGCAAACTGGCGTTGCCGCCCACGAACACCTGCTCCGGCTTGCAGCCCAGAATGTCGGCAAACAGCGCCTTGGCGGCGGGGATACCGGCCACCTCGCCATAGTTGCGGGTCTCGATACCGTCGGAGACAAAGTCCTCCGGCTTGACGAGAACGCCGAAGATATCCGTCACCAGATCCAGCTGGTCGCGGCCCGGCTTGCCCCGCGCCATATTCAGCTTCAGGCCCAGGGCCTTCTGCTGCTCATAGGCCGCCTTGACGGCGGCATATTCCGCCTGACGCTCCTGCAGCGTCATTTCCGCGTACTTTTTCATGATATTGCCTCCTTATCGTACCAGTTGCAGTATTATTTTTGCCTAGTCTACCACACTTACCGGCGTTTTGCAATACATATCTCGCGAACAATCGTCTTTCTGGCAGGGATTTTACGTGAGAAAATTGCCGCGGTCTCCCACGGCAATTTTGTGTATATTTTATAAGGTCCCGCTCTCGTCCCGCTCCTGGGCCAGCAGGGCCTTTTTGGCCTCCACACCGGACTGGGCGCAGCTGTACTCCCAGTTCCAGGGATCCTTGCGGCACACGCCGTCGGCATAGGGCACAAAGATGGACAGCAGGCCGAAGGCCGCCAGGAACCAGCAGTACCACATGCCGCCCACGATCCCGGCAGGGCTGGTATACAGCGCAGGGGAGGTGACGGTGGCGTTGGTTAGAGCCGCGGCGCTGAGCAGCTGCGCGCCATAGGGGATGATGCCCTGGAACACGCAGGAGAAGATATCCAGCAGCGACGCGGTGCGGCGGGGATCCACCTTGTACTCGTTGGACACGTCGCGGGCCATGTCGCCCGCCACGATGATGGCCACGGTGTTGTTGGCGGTGGCGCAGTCGCACAGGGACACCATGGCGGCAATGCCCACCTGGGCGGACTTGTTGCCCTTCATGACCCGCCGCAGCTTCTGGATGATCCAGGCGATGCCGCCGTTCTTTGCGATCAGCTCCGACATACCGCCGCACAGCAGCGTCAGGAAGAACACCTCGTTCATGCTGGTGAAGCCCGTCCACACGCTCTGGGCAAAGCCGGCGATGGTCATATCACCGGCGCAGATACCGATGATGCCGGCGGAGAAGATGCCGATGGTCAGGGCGAAGAACACGTTCAGGCCGCACAGCGCCAGCACCAGAACCAGCACATAAGGCAGCACCTTGACGATGTCGAAGGGCAGCGCCTCCAGCGGCATGACCACCTCGGGGCGGCCGATGAACAGCAGCAGTACCAGCGTCACAAGGGCGGCAGGCAGGGCCACCAGAAAATTGACCCGGAATTTGTCCCGCATCTCGCAGCGCTGGCTGCGGGTAGCGGCGATGGTGGTGTCGGAGATCATGGACAGGTTGTCACCGAACATGGCGCCGCCCACCACCGCGCCGATCACCACCGTCAGGGACAATCCGCCCTTCTCCGCGATGCCCACGGCGATGGGGATCACGGCGGAAACGGTGCCCATGGAGGAGCCGGTGGCGGTGCCCATAAAGGCAGAGATCACGAACAGGCCCGCCGCCAAAAACTGCACCGGCACCAGGGAAAGGCCCAGATTCACGGTGGACTCACGGCCGCCCATATTGGCCGCCACGCTGGCGAAAGCGCCCGCCAGAATATAGATCATCAGCATGGTGAGAATGTCCACGTTGGCCGCACCCTTGGCGAACACCTCAAACTTCTCGTTGATGGTGCCCTTGAACATGATGAAGGCCGCCAGCACCGCCACGAACATGGCGGTAACGGAGGGGAACTGGTAAAAGGCCATCTCCTTGCCCTTCACCTGATAGTAAATGCCTGCGCCCATGTAGATGACGATGAAGATCACAAAGGGGATCAGCGCCAGTCCGTTGGGCTTTTTCTCGTTGAGGGAATTTTTCATATCGGGGGAAACTCTCCTTTTCTTGTACTTTTCCTTTTCTCCACAGCAAAATGTCCGCGGGGTGTTTCCGCCCCGTGGACATCTTACAATTGGTATCATACAGGAGAATGGCTCCCATTGTCAACACCGTTTTCTATTTTTCTTCCATCTGGTTATCTGTAAATTCGATAACAAATTATTTTCTCCGCAGTTCGTAGACATCCGTGCGCCGGGCGGAGAGAATGGGCAATTGCTGCCGGATGGCCTCCACCCGCTCCATGTCCAGCGTGGTGACGGCCACCTGCGGCGTTTCGTCACACTGATGGATGACCGTCCCCCACGGGTCGCACACGATGGAGTGGCCCCAGGCCACATAGCCCGCCGCAGTATCCCGGGCCGGGGAGGTGCCCACGGTATAGCACTGGCCGTCCACCGCTCGCTGGCGGAACAGCAGCTCCCAATGGGCGGGGCCGGTGGTCATGTTGAAGGCGGCGGGAACGACGATCAGCTTCGCGCCGGAGAGCACCATCAGCTCCGCCAGCTCGGTAAACCGGAAGTCAAAGCACACGCATACGCCCACGGTGCCCCAGGGGGTATCAAAGGTGGTGACGCTGTCGCCCGCCGTCAGGGTCTCGGACTCCATGAACCGCTGGCCGCCTGCCACGTCGATATCAAACAGGTGCATCTTCCGGTGCTTGGCCGCCATTTGTCCGTCCGGCGCGAACACATAGCAGGTGTTGTAGACCCTGCCCTCCGCCAGCTCCGGAATGGTGCCGCCCACCAGCCAAATGCCCCGTTCCTTCGCCAGCGCGCTGAGGGCCTGCCAGGCCGGGCCGCCCTCCTCCTCGCCATAGGGCCGGAAGCAGGCGTTGTCATAGGGGCAGCAGAACATCTCCGGCAGCACTGCCATGTCGATGTCTCCCGCCTGCCGCACCATATCGCAGGCGCGGCGGATATTCTCCTCCCTGTCGGCCGTGACAGGCATTTGGATCTGTGCGATCTTCAACTCCATAGCAACCTCCTAAAACTCCCGCAGCACCAGATCGGTGCGGCCCTGATCCAGCGGTATCACCCGCAGCACACGCCCGGCGTACTCCCGCCGCACCATGTCCCTCAGCACCGTGCCGCTGTTGTAGCCGTGGACGATCCGCAGGCGGTAGGTGCCGGCCTTCGCCCGCCGCAGCGCCGCGTCAATAGTGATCTTCGCCTGATATTCGTTTTTCCCGTGCAGATCGATCTCGATCACACCGCCTGCTGCCATCGCGCCGCCCTCCTTATGGTCTTTTTTTCATGATACCGTAAAAGGTTTGAGTTTGCAAGGCAAAGGTGGTATAATACAGAATAAAGGCCCCCTTGTGCAAAGGGGGCTGTCAGCGCAAAGCGCTGACTGGGGGATTGTCGGTTACTGGATAACCCCTCCTTCACGGCTTACGCCGCGCCACCTCAGCTGTGCACGCCCCAGTGTGCGCACTGGGGTGCCCTTACACAAGAGAGGCTTTGATGCATCGGCACTTCACACCCTAGAAAGGAACCTCACCATGAAGATCCTCGTTCTCTCCGATTCCCACGGAAATATCGACAATATGGCCCGCGCCGTGGAGCTGATCCGGCCCCGGCACATCCTGCATTTGGGAGACTGCCTTCGGGATGCCCAGGCACTCCATGAGCGCTTCCCGGACATTCCCATGGACACCGTACCCGGCAACTGTGACTGGGGCAGCTTCGACACGCCGGAGCGGCTGCTGGAGTTCGACGGCGTGCGGGTGCTGATGATGCACGGCCACACCCGGAACGTGAAGTCCTCGCCGCTGGCGGCGCAGTACGCCGCCCGGGAGTACGGCGCGGACGTGCTGCTGTTCGGCCATACCCACCGCCCGCTGGTGGACTACGACGGCACCCTGTATACCATGAACCCCGGCGCTGCGGGGGACTATCGCCGCCCCACCTACGGCGTGCTGACCATTGAAAACGGCAGGGCGGACTGCGCCACATTTGTATTGGAGTAAGGAGCTGCTATGTTCTATATCGGTTGTCACCTCTCCCCCTCCGCCGGGCTGCGGGCCATGGGGGAAACGGCGGTCTCCCTCGGGGCCACCACGCTGCAATTCTTCACCCGCAACCCGCGGGGCAGCAAAGCCAAGCCCATCGACCCCGCCGACGCGGCGGCGCTGATGGCCCTGTGCCGGGAGCAGGGCTTCGGCCCGCTGGTGGCCCATGCCCCCTACACCATCAACGCCTGCTCCAAGGACGAGCGCACCCGGGAATTCGCCCATCTGACGCTGGCGGACGATTTGCAGCGCATGGAGTATCTGCCCGGCAACCTCTATAACTTCCATCCCGGCAGCCACACCGGACAGGGCATCGAGACCGGCATCGCCCTCATTGCGGAAACGCTGAACGCCATCCTGACGCCGGATATCCACACCACGGTGCTGCTGGAGACCATGGCGGGCAAGGGCACCGAGGTGGGCGGTCGGTTCGAGGAGCTGCGGGAGATCCTTGACCGGGTACAGCTCTCCGATAAAATGGGCGTCTGTCTGGACACCTGCCATGTGTCCGACGCGGGCTACGACATCATCCATGATCTGGACGGCGTGCTGATGGCGTTCGACCGGGTGATCGGCCTTGACCGCCTGAGGGCCGTCCACGTCAACGACAGTCTCAACCCCTGCGGTGCAAAGAAGGATCGCCACGCCCGCATCGGTGAGGGGACGCTGGGGCTGGAGACCTTCCGCCGCATCGTGAACCACCCCGCCTTACAGGGGCTTCCCATGGTGCTGGAAACGCCCAACGAGCTGCCGGGCTACGCCCGCGAGATCGCCCTGCTGCGGGACATGCGCACCGCGCCATAACGATATTCAAAAAGAAGCAGAGGGCCTGCGTGCAGGCCCTCTGCTTTTTTATTTCATGGCTGCCGCCACGTCGTTTTTGAATTGTGTCCACTCTGCTTCGTTCTGCACGAAGTACATGGGGCACTGCTTGCCGGTCACGTCATAGTGGCGGATAATGCCCTCCTGGGTGTCCAGGCCGTACAGGTCACACAGCCATGCCGTCAGCTTCACCAGCGTGTCATAGGTGGTCTGATTGGGCTTGCCGTCTTCGTCGGGATGGCAGAACTCGATGGACACGGTGTCGTAATTCCGGTCGTTGGAGCAATAGGCCACCTCGTCCAGCGGCACGCACAGCAGGGCTTCGCCCTCCAGCCCGACGATGAGATTGCTGCTGGCGGAGGTCTCGCCGCTGGTGGCCAGATTTTCAAAATAGGAGCGGTTCTGCCACGCGGTGGTGTTGGGGTTGCCCACATAGTGGATCACCACGGCGTTGACCCGCTTGAGCTTGTCGCCGCAGCGGGAGTATTCGTTCACCGGCAGCAGATCCTCCTTCACATAGTCCGGCAGGGTAATGCTGGCGGGGATGTTGCTCTTCTGCCGCTTGACGGAAGTACCCGCATCGCCGGTGCTGCCGCCCTCCGTCCCGCTGCCGGCGGCATAGGCGCGGCCCACGCAGCAGCCGGAAATGAACCCGGCCAGAAGCAGCACCAGCGCCGCCAATATCAGCAGCATCCGCCGCTGCCTGTCCCGCCGGGGATCGCGCCGCCGTGGTGCGGCACGCCGGGCGGGCGGTGCCTGCCGCGGCGGCTCCTGTGGCGCGTCCTGCTGTGTGGATAAATATTCTGTGTACATGGCCGCTCTCCTTTTTTATCTCTCTATATCTATATAGACGCGGATTTTGAAAAAATGTCACAGGAAAATGGGAAATTTTCAAAAAAGAATGGTCAACCACGGCGGGACTTTCGTCCCGCCGTGGCGTGCCGCGTTACCGCGTATAGGTGTAATTGAAGTGGAAGTTTTCCGTATCCGGGTGGATATCCTCATCGCCTGTAAAGGGCTCAGGGTAGACGATCGTATGTCCCTCAGCGGTGACGGATTCGATCTCGTCCACATCCACCAGACGGTTGAAGCTGTAGGTGCAGCCGTTTTCATCGTGGTTCTCATCCACCGTGCAGAGACCCACCACCCAGTTCAGGACATTCTCGCGGTCACTCTGCACCGCATACCGGCTGCCGTCCTTCATGTGCAGCACTAGCTCCTTAGGGTTCAGGTCGCTGATCTGGTTGGTGATGGCGCTGGGCTTATCCATGTGTATGCCCAGCGCGGACACCTCTACCGTGCTGCCGTCCTCACTGGTAAAGGTGGTCACAGGCAGATAGGCGATGGGCGAGATGCTGATGGTGCCGCCCCAGTCGCCGCCGCTTTGACGGGCAACGGCAAAGATCAGATCATCGCCCTTGTGCCAGAAGCCGAAGTCGCTGAAATACAGCACCAGATGCATCTCCGTGTCGGTGGTGGCGGCAGTGTCCAGATAGGTCTTGGCATCCATAAACTTGTAGCTCTGCAGGTCATCGCCGATGATCAGCGTGGGATCCAGGGGTGTGAACACCTCGCCGTAGCCGTTCTCATCCGGTTCAACGCCGTTGGGATTGGACAGGGTGTAGGTCAAAAAGCCGGAGCCGTTCTCGTCAATGAGGAAGGTGTTCAGCTTGATGGTGTAGCCGTCCACCTCCATGGTGGCGTTCACGGTGCAGAGGTAATCGCCCAGCAGGCGCTGCACCGTGGCCGTGTCGGCGGAGGCGCGCTCCATCCGGGGTAGGTTGATGGGCTGGCCGTCGTTGCCCAGCACCAGGGGTGTGTCGCTGCCCACGGTATCCTTGTCAAAGGCGTTCCGGTCGGCGTCGGTAATACTGTCCGCCGGGGCCACATCGGCCTTGATCAGCGTGGCGATGCCCACCGCGCCCGCCACCGTGATGCACATGGCCAGCACCGCGGCGACCAGTATGCCTTTTGTGATCGTATGGTGTCTTTTATTTCTCCGTACCACTTTATATACCTCCGAAAGTGTGTCAGGGGAGGCATGCAGTGCGGAGAAGGTTTGCTGAAACAGTTTCCGGTCAATCATATTGCAATACCTCCTTCAGGGTGGTTTTCAGTTTTCCTCTGGCCCGGAACAGCCGCGTCCGGACGGTCTCCTCCGGGACGGACAGCATCTCGGCGATCTCCTTCTGGGAGTAGCCCTCGTAGTAATACAGCAGCACCGGCACGCGATAGCGCTTGTCCAGCGCCATCACCGCGTCAAACAGCTCCCGGCACTCCGGTGCCTCGAAGGTCAGGGTGCTTTCGTAGTTGGCGATGTCCTCCATCCGATGCCACGGGGAGCGGAAGATATTCTTGCACCGGTTCACCGTCACCCGGATCAGCCAGCGCTTGAGATGCTCCTCGCCCTCGAAGGGCGTGTCGGTCTTATAGAGCTGTATCAGCACGTCCTGGGTCACGTCGTCGGCGTCCGATCTGCTGCGCAGATAGCCATAGGCCACCCGGAATATGGTGTCCATGTACCGCTCCGCCGCCAGAGCAAACTGTTGGTCTGTCATGGAAATGATCTCCTTGAAAAGCTTTTCAATGGTATAACACCGCGCGCCGTGGAAACGTTTCAGAGGAAAAAGAAAAAGGCGGCAAGCCGCCTTTTTCTTTTTACCCGATGGTCCCGAACACCGACACGCCCAGCAGGCTCAGCGTACCCATGATGATGCCCGCCAGCACCACGCCGCCCATACAGGCCAGCACGCTCTTTTTGAAGCCCATGTTCAGAAGGCTGGCCGCCAGCGTGCCGGTCCACGCGCCGGTTCCCGGCAGGGGGATGCCCACAAACAGCAGCAGCGCCCAGAAAAGGCCCCTCCCCGCCTTGGCCTTCAGCTTTTCTCCGGCGGCCTCGCCCTTGCGCAGGCAGAAGGCGAAGAACCGCCCGATAACGGGCTTGTCCTGACCCCAGACCAGCACCTTACGGGCCAGGAAATAGATCACCGGCACCGGCAGCATATTGCCGATAATGGCCACCACGAACGTCAGCCACAGCGGCAGGCCGTACAGCAGGCCGTAGGGGATCGCGCCCCGCAGCTCGATCAGCGGCACCATGGAAACGAAAAAGACGATCAGAATGTGTTTGAACATATGCTGTGATCCTTTGTTGATGAAATGTTGCTCTTAGTATACCCCATCCGCCGCCGTTTGGCAACCGATAATCGCCGCACAGAAATGAAGGACGCTGCCCTTTCGGGCGGCGTCCTTCTGCCTAATATGGAAAGCTGCACAGCGACCTCGTAAAAGGAATGCCGGGCGGCTGACCTACAAAGAAAGGGTCAACAGAATGGATTCGTCATCCAGTACGCTCTCCGACTCTGCGCGCATACCGTGTTCCTCCAGTGAAGCCATGACCCGGTCATAGGTAAAAGCCTGTACATTCTTCCTGTATTCATTCTCCAGGCTGTCCAGAGAATCCAGCAGCTGCTGCATGTCATGCACATTCTGAAGCTCCAGCAAAAACGGCGACTGAGCGTCATGACGATAGTAGCGCAGCGTACCGGCCTCCGTCTCCACGATATACTCGTTCTCGGACAGCGTTTTGACGCAAAGGCCGTGCTCGTTCAGGGTTTTCTGCAGGATCGTACCATCCGCGAAAACCGTTTCCACCGGGTCAAAGCCGTGCTTTTCTCCGCCCTTCAGTGTGATCAGCGCAGCCAGAGAAGATGAACCCAGCGACATGCTCAGCGCCACAGCGACAGGCACCAATGTTAATGTCATAGACATAGGGAACCTCCTATCACGATATTTGTTTACATCTCAAAATCCACGATCCGGCCGCCCTGAGAGGGGCGCGGCTCAGAACGGTCGTCTGCCGCGGCCACCTCGCGGTCCTCCTTCGCAGTGGCCAACACCGCGCGTTCTGCCGCCCACTGGCGCAGCTGCAGGATGCTCTCACGCTGCGTGACCGACAGCGGCACCGTCTCCCGCAGGCTTTTCAGCAGATCCTCGCGGCGCAGTCCCCGATCCGCGAAAAACGCCTCATACAACGCAGAAATAACTGCCTGCTCGATCTCCGCGCCGGAGAAACCCTCGCTCTGGGCCGCCAGCTCGCAGCAGATACCCAGCGCCGGGTCCACCTCATGGTGCACGGGCGAATCCTTCAGGCGTTTGCACAGATGCAGGTAAAAGATCTTCTCGCGCTCGCGGGCGGTAGGCAGATCCACGAAGAATATCTCATCAAAACGTCCCTTTCGCAGCAGTTCCGGCGGAATGGAGCTGATGTCGTTGGCGGTGGCCACCACAAATACCGGCGCGGTTTTATCCTGCATCCACGTCAGAAACGTGCCGAACACACGGGCGGAGGTGCCGGAATCGCCATCGGACTTGGTGCCGGCAAAGCCCTTTTCGATCTCATCCACCCAGAGGATGGAGGGCGCCACCGCTTCGGCGGTGTGGATGGCCTTGCGCATATTCTCCTCCGAGCTGCCCACAACGCCGCCGAAAATGCGGCCCATGTCCAGCTTCAGCAGCGGCAGGTTCCAGATGGCACTCATGGCCTTGGCCGTCAGGCTCTTGCCGCAGCCGGGCACGCCGGTGATCAGCACGCCCTTGGGCGCGGGGATGTGATAAGCCTTCGCCCGCTCCAGCCAGGAGCCGTTGCGCTTTTTCAGCCAGTTTTTCAGGTTTTCCAAGCCGCCGATGTCGTCAATGCCCAGGTCGGACTTGACAAATTCCAGCACACCGGTCTTTTTGACCACCTGATTCTTCTCCTCGTGAATGACGGCCAGCGCGGAGCTGTCCAGCCCCTTGCCGCGGACGATAGCCTTGCAGAAGGCGTTCTCAGCCTCCTGCAGCGTCAGACCCAGCGCCGCCCGGACGAGCGCCTTCTTCTCCTCCGGCGTGATACGCACATTCTCCGGCGGCAGACCCTCCACCAGTTCATCCAGCGTGTTCCGGATCTCCTCTGCGGAGGGCAGCGGGAAATCCAGAATGGAGATGTCCTTCTCCATGTCGCAGGGGATCGCCAGATGAGGCGACAGAAACACCACCATCTTCCGGCTGCTCTTCAGATTGGCCAGAATATCCCGGAACCGGCGGATCACCGCATAGTCCGGGCGGCTGTTCCGTTCGCTGCCGAAATAAATATGACAGTCCTTCATGATAAAGATTGCGTCGTCCTTTGACCGGCCGATGTAATCAATGGCCGCCAGCGGCTGCATGGTATCCTTGACACGCTGCCCGTCGCAGACAAAGCCGGTGGTCTGCGCCCAGGTATAGAGCTTCCGCTGGGTGCGCACCAGTTCCGGATCCCCCAGAGCGCGGGTGATGGTCTCGATCACCCGCTCCTCCTCATAGGAGGGGATGAATACATAGGGAAAGCCTGCGTTGACAAGATTGGAAAAATCGGTTTCAAATTTTGAATACGCCATGTGTTTTCTCTCCTCTGTTCTGCTGCAGGATCTGCTGCAGCCTGATAAAATCGCCCATTCCGTTGGCCCGCAGGATGCCGTCCTTCCCGATCCGCAGCTCTACGCTGTTGCGGCAGGCGGCCATATCCTCCGGCGTATAGCGGCCGGTTAGGAAAAGGAAGCGCTGGTTGGAGGAGCCTACCAGAGGCCGGGAGAAATCCCGTAGTTCTTCACGGTACGGCCCGTCGATCAGCACGTCGGTATGCCGCAGCAGCGCCTGCACGCCGCTGTCCTCCGAGGCAAGCAGCCGCTCATAGACCTGCCCCGTGAAGGTGATCACGGACAGGCCCCGCGCCTGTGCGAAGGCTGCTGCCTCCGCCAGCGCCGCCGCCTGCAAAAACGGCTCGCCGCCCAGCAGGGTGATCCCCTCGATCCCATCCGCCGCCGCGATCTCGCGGCACAGCTGCTCCACGGCGATCTCCTCCCCGCCGCGCTCATCCCAGAGCGCCGCGGCGTAGCAGCCGGGGCAGGCGGCGCGGCATCCCTGCACCCAGACAGCCAACCGGAGACCCGGACCCTCGGCCCGGGTCCGGGAAACGATCCTGTGTATCCGGATCATAGATCAAACTTGCGCTTGGCCGTTTTCTGTCCCTGGGGCTTCTCCGGCTGGGCGGAGACAACGGCCATGCGGAATATCTGCACAGCGAAGTGGGGCTTCAGCGCCAGCACGTCCACAAACTCATCCACCGAGGCGAAGCCGCCGTGCCGGTCACGGTAATCCATCGCCTGCTTCGCCTGAACGACACCGACGCCGGGCAGCGAGCGCAGCTCGCTCTCCTGGCAGGTATTGATGTCGATCAATGTACCCGGCTCCGCCTCAGGCTGCGGCGCGGGCTTGACGGCTGGCGGCGCGGCAGGCTTTTCCTGCTTGCGGGGAAGCAGCGCCTTGCGGGGCTTCTTCTCCGATTTTTCCCGCTTCTCCGACTTTTCAGCCACCGTCTGCGGCTGCGGCTCAGGCACGGCGGCTTCTTCTGCCGGCTTCTGCTTTGCCGCAAACCGGCGCATCAGTTCCTGCTCCGCCAGCTCCCGGTCGATCTGGCTGGTGTAGCCGTTCAGCCGGGCGGCGCGATTCACCAGATAATCCTCCCGCAGAATGGTGCTGGCCGCGAACGCGACGATAGCCAGCAGCCGGGAAAACGTCATATGCACGAGACGGGAAAAGGCTACTGTCTGTGCCCGCGCATAGTCGGTTATCTGCCCTGCCGCCGCTGCTGCTACTGCTCCGTTTTGCAGCAATCGCGTAACGATTGCAACACTGGCAATCAGTATTGTGAGTGCCGCACCGCCGATGAGCCATTTGCGCTTTCGCGTCTGTGCGCCGGCGAAGATCAGACCGGCGCCAGCGCAATAGGGGATCAGGCTTACCGGTACCCACCAGCTCCGCAGTGTGCGCCAGCCCCAGGAGGTCAGGCAGGGATAATCCCGCCGGGTCTGCTCATAAGAAGGCGCAATGGCGTACAGATACGGCCTGCGTACCGCACAGCAGATGTAAAACTGTGCAATAAACAGTGCGGCGCACAGCATCCATTTCAAAAATTCAAGCCGATACGAATAATAGTTTATACCTATAAGCTGAAACAGAGGTGACAACACGGATGCAATTAACTCGTTGATCTGTGAAAGGAATTTCCTGCTATAAGGGGAGTCAATGAATTGGAGGATCAGCCTTGCGACATAACAGGTATCAAACACGGCAAACAATACCCCGGCCACAGCCAGCCGTCGGCTTTTCAGCCGATGGTTCGCGTGAATGATGCCCGCCGCGCCAAGGCCCGGCAGCAGGCTCCAGAGTATCCAGAGGGAGTTCCGGATACGCCAGCGGCGGTCCGCCAGCAGCACGGGCGGCTCCGGCTGCCGCGCCTCCCGGCTGGCCAGCAGCTTCAGATAGCCGCTGCGCAGCAGCAGAGCCGCAGCGATCCCCGCCGCCAGCAGCAGAAGAAGTAGGACAACGCCTGCATCCATTCCGGCGATTCGGACAGCATGCCACTGTAGTATAGCGGTCACAACAGGACGTGTCCCCCACAGCACAGCGGACAGGATACCCAGACCGGTCCAGCTTCTGCGCTTTGCCTTATAGCCGATGTGGAAAAAGGCGAGGCAGCTGATGTACGGCATCGCCGCCAGCAGCACCCACCATGAGTTGCGCAGCCGCCATTTCCGGTTCGTCAGAAGCTCCTGCATCAGGCCTGCACCTCCGTCTCCTGTGCCAGCGTCAGCTGCTCCTCCGCCTCACGGTATTCGGCGGTAAAATCGGAGTCCACCGTCCGCGCGCCGGTCAACTGCTCGATGATGCTGATGTAATCCAGACAGGCCTTGCCCTTGATGCCGTGGGTCTCTGCCTGCACCTTACCGTCCGGATAGATCCGCAGTGAAATCTGTTTCATGTTCGTTCTCCCTCCCGCGGCCCACCGGCCGCTGTGTCCTTTTGTTGTCCCGGCGCACCTGCGGATGGCGCAGGTCATGCCGTAAAAGTGCGGCAGCCGCTCTCCAACCGTCTCCGCACTCTGCTCTGCCATTCCTTTGCCGCATTTCTCCTCTCTTTGCGGTGCATAAAACTCTTGCTTCCGTTCCTTGATTCGTGTATACTTACTTACGCGATATTATAGAAGATTACCTGCGCATTGTATAGTCATGCTGACATAACTCGCACTTTTTTTGTCATAATCCGCACTCAGGAGGTTTCCATTGTGGCACATCAGCTGTTATACTGGGTATCCAACATCCTCATATACGCCATGCAGGCCGCCTCCCTCTGCTGCATTCTGAACCGGCGCTGGTCCTGGCGCGTCACCATTGGCGGGCTGGCCGCCGTCTTTCTTCTCTATGCCGTCTCGTCGCAGCTCATGCCCCGGGCGGATATTGAGCGCATCCTGCTGGGATTGCTGGTCTATACGCTGATCGCGCTGCTGTTCTTCCGTGACCGGTGGTACAAATCCCTGTTCTGCTCCGTTATGACCCTTGTGATCATGGCGGCCGCCGACCTGATCGCGTCCACGCTGTTCTTCTCCTCCGCGCAGCTGCAGCAGGGCGTGGCGCCGCAGCCGCTGATCCAGCAGCTTCTTGCCTATGCGCTGTTCCTGCCGCTGAACGGCCTTCTGCTGTGGTTATTCACGCTGCTGATGAACCGCTATAAAAACCGGCTGTCCGCCAGCGAGTGGCTGCTGTATATGATCTTCCCCATCAGCCAGTATATGCTGCTGTATGGTTGGATCCTGGTATGCCGCACGGATTTCACGCTGCCGCGGGTTCTGTTCATGCTGGCAGGCATCGCAATATGTCTCGCGGCGGACGCCGCCCTGTTCCTCACTGTCCGCGGCATGGCGCAGCGCGGCGAGCTGAAGGCCAAAAATGACCTGCTGGCCGGGCAGATCGAACGGCAGAAGGAGCACTACGCCGCCCTCACCGCGCAATACCAGAACATCCGGCATATCCGGCACGACATCGCCAGCCATCTGTATACCATGCAGGCCCTGCTGAACGAGGGACAGTACGGCGAAGCCGCCGCATATGCCGAAAAGGTCTCGGACGCATGCCGCTACCGGCAAAACCTCGGCAACTGTGAAAACCCGGTGGTGGACGCTTTTCTTTTCACCCGGACGGAGGAACTGAAGCGGCAGGGCTATGACATCAGCGTTCAGGCGGCCATCCCCGCCGATGTCGGCATCTCCGACCCCGATCTGGTAGTCGCCTTCGGAAATCTTCTGGACAACGCCGCCGAGGCCAGCAGCGGCTGCCCGCACAAGGCCATTCGGATCAACGCGCTTATGCAAAAGGGGTTTCTGTGCATCGAAGTCGTCAACTCCACCACGGCGACGCCGAAAGCCAAAAAGCGCCGGATCCCGGAGTTGGAGCGCGGGATTGGCATCCATATCTGCCAGGAGCTGGCGGAAACCTACCAGGGAAACTTTGTCTTTACCCGCGGGACGGACACCGCCACAGCCACTTTGCTTTTGAAAGGAGCGACACCCCTTGTTTCCCATTGCGATCTGTGATGATAACCGCCTGCACGGCGCGCAGACAGAAAAAGCCATTCTGCGTCACGCGGAAGCCCTGCAGGCTGCGCCCTGCTACTTTGAAACGGCGGACGCGCTTCTGCACGCCATCGAGTTTGAGGGCTACCGGCCCTGTGCCGCTGTTCTGGACATCCGCATGGAGGGAATGGATGGAATCACGCTTGCCCGGCAGATCAACCGCCTCGCGCCGCAGTGCGCCGTTATTTTTCTGACAGCCTTTCTGGAATACGCCACCGACGTTTACGAAAGCCAGCATGTCTACTTTATTCTGAAGGGAGAGCTGGAGCAGCGCATTGAGGCCGCGCTGAAAAAGCTCTGACCCCGCAATCGAATATCACCATCCTGTCCGCAGCGGCTCAGCGCCGGATCCCCTGCCGCGAGATCCTGTATCTGGAGCGCATCCTGCGCAAAACAAAGATCCAATGCCTGTCCGGCCATGAGTTCGTCAGCACAGCGCCGGCCGACCTGCTGAAGAATACTTCCGAAAATGAGTTCATCCGCTGCCACCAAAGCTATTGGGTCAATTTTTATCATATTTCGCAGCTGAACAACAACGAGTTCATTCTGTCTGACGGAAGCCGTATCCCGCTGAGCCGTACCTACCGCAGCGCGGCGAAAGCCCAGTTTTTCGCGCGTATCCGGAATTTCTCGTATAAAGAAGATATCCATGAAAACAGACCCGCAGAGCTGTACTGATCTGCGGGCCTGTTTTTATTTCGCCCCTTCCCATACTTGGGCAGTTTTCTTCCTTTTTCCTCTGTTCCATCGGGAATTTTTGTCATTTTTCTCAGGAAAAAATCTTGATTTTTCCCCTTGTCCCGTGATATAGTACAGGCAAGGATTAGCAGCCGCTAATCTCTGAATTTATCAGTTCAGGAGGTAATCTACGATGAAGAAATTAGGTCTGTTCGCCGCCGGCCTGCTGTTCGGCACCGCCGGCATCAAGGTGCTCAGCAGCAAGGACGCCAAGAAGGTCTATACCCACACCACCGCCGCCGTGCTGCGCGCCAAGGACAGCGTGATGGAGACCGTCACCACCGTTCGTGAGAACGCCGAGGATATTTACGCCGACGCCAAGGCCATCAACGAGCAGCGCGCCCAGGAGGCTGCCGCCGCCGTGGTGGAGGACACTTTCAAGGAAGAAGCCGAAGCTGAATAACCATGAAATGCAACATTCTCCACGAATCCGCCAGACGTCTGCGGGTGCATCTGCACTGCGGATACATGACGCTGCATCAGGCGGACGTACTGGAATACTATCTGCGCAGCATCAGCGGCGTGACTGAGGTCAAGGTCTATGACCGCACCCAGGACGCCGTGGTGCTCTATGCCGGAAAGCGCGGCGACGTTATTGCCGCGCTGGCGGCCTTCTCCTTCCCCAAGGCCGAGGCCATGGAGCTGGTGCCGGAGCACACCTCCCGCGCCCTGAACCGGGAGTTTGAGGACAAGCTGGTCATGACCGTCGCGCGGCGGTGCATCTCCAGGCTGTTCCTCCCCTTCCCCGTCACCTCGGCGCTGGCGGTGATCCGCTCAGTGAAGTATATCAAGGAGGGCCTGAAGGCGCTGTGGCACGGCAAGCTGTCCGTGGCGGTGCTGGACGCCACCGCCGTGACGGTGTCCATCGTCCGGGGCGACTTCTCCACCGCCGGCTCCGTCATGTTCATGCTGCGGCTGGGTGAGATCCTGGAGGAGTGGACCCACAAGAAATCCGTGGCCGATCTGGCCGGGGCCATGAGCCTGAACGTGGACAAGGTCTGGCTTCAGGTAAACGACACCGAGGTGCTGGTCCCCGTCTCCGACGTAAAGGCCGGCGACTGCGTGGTGGTACGCACCGGCAGCATGATCCCGCTGGACGGCAAGGTGGTCTCCGGCGAGGCGATGGTGAACCAGGCCTCCATGACCGGCGAATCCATGCCCGTACCCAAGCGGCCCGGCAGCTATGTGTATGCCGGCACCGTGGCCGAGGAGGGCGAGTGCGTCATTCAGGTGGAGAAAGCCTCCGGCAGCGGCCGCTATGACCGCATCGTTCACATGATCGAGGAGTCGGAGAAGCTGAAATCCACCGCCGAGGACAAGGCCGCCCGTCTGGCCGACCGGCTGGTGCCCTATACGCTGGGCGGCACGGCGCTGACGTATGTGCTGACCCGCAACATCACCAAGACACTGGCGGTGCTGATGGTGGACTTCTCCTGCGCGCTGAAGCTGGCCATCCCCATCGCGGTGCTGTCCGCCATGCGGGAAAGCAGCGGCCACCGCATCTCCGTCAAGGGCGGACGTTTCCTGGAGGCCGTGGCCAGGGCCGACACCATCGTATTCGACAAGACCGGCACGCTGACCTATGCCACCCCCAAGGTAGCCCAGATCATCACCTTCGGCAGCTACAAGGAGCCGGATATGCTGCGGCTGGCCGCCTGCCTGGAGGAGCACTATCCCCACTCCATGGCCAACGCCGTGGTGGAGGAGGCCAAGGTGCGGGGCCTGTCCCACGAGGAGTATCACTCTCAGGTGCAGTATGTGGTGGCCCACGGCATCTCCAGCATGGTAGAGGGCCGCTCGGTGCTGATTGGCAGCGCCCACTTCGTGTTCGAGGACGAGGGCTGCCGTGTGCCGGAGGGCGAGCAGGAGAAATTTGACAGCCTGCCCGATGCCTACTCCCACCTGTACCTGTGCATCGCCGGAGAGCTGGCCGCCGTGATCTGCATCTTTGACCCCCTGCGGAAGGAGGCCCGCGCCGCCGTGCAGGCGCTGCATGACTGCGGCATCTCCAAGGTGGTCATGATGACCGGCGATAACCGCAAGACCGCCGAAGCCGTGGCCCGTCAGGTGGGCGTGGACGCCGTGTTCGCGGAGGTCCTGCCGGAGGACAAGGCGGAGTTCATCCGCCGGGAAAAGGCCGCCGGGCACACCGTAATCATGGTGGGCGACGGCGTCAACGACTCCCCCGCCCTGTCGGAGGCCGACGCAGGCATCGCCATCTCCACCGGCGCGGCCATCGCCCGGGAGATCGCCGACATCACCATCGCGTCGGAGGATCTGTTCGAGCTGGTGACGCTGCGGAAGCTGGGCGAGGCACTGATGGCCCGCATCCACCGGAACTACCGGTTCATCGTGGGCTTCAACTTCTCGCTGATCGTGCTGGGTGTGGCGGGCGTTCTGCCGCCTACCACCTCCGCATTGCTGCACAATATGTCCACGCTGGGCATCAGTCTCAAGAGCATGACCGACCTGCTGACCGAAAACGAAAGGTAAATACCTATGAAAAGGCCCTCGACAACGTCGAGGGCCTTTTCATTACACAGTTTTCTTTTTATAGCCGCAGTCGCAGTAGGGGCCGCCGGAGGCCAGCGTGTACTGCCGCACGAAGTTCGTCACGCCGCTTGCCTCGCCCATGGTGTAATCCAGATGGCACATGGCCGGGGTCAGGTCGTATAGGCCCAGCTCCTTCATCAGCGTGCAGATGCCGCAGCTACTGAAGCGTGCCTCGTAGCCGCTGCCGTCAGGGTACGGATAGTACTCCATGTTCCAGGAATAGGGGTTGCGGTCAGCGGCCCGCAGCGCGGCGGTGGCCTTCATGCCCGCGATGTCCTTTTCCGTGTACTTGTTCCTGCCGCTCTTGCGGCAGAACCACTTCATAGGCGGCGTCATCATGGCTTTGGCGTAGTAATCGGTCAGCCTCTCCACATCCGGACGCTGAGGCATGGAGAGAACGAACGCGCCCAGCATGGCGCAGTTGACGATATTCATCTGAAACCGATCCGCCTTCTCGAACTCCGGCAGACGGCCGATGATCTCCTTATACCTGGGCTTTGCCTGTTTCGTGATGGCCGCCGCAGCGGCAGCGTCATAGCCGAACACGGCGATAAGCTGCTTCTGGAAGGAACCGGCAAACAGCGCCCACATTCCCATGGGCATTCCGGCATACTTCATTTTTCATCCCTGCCTTTCGCCGTCCGCGAACACCATGCGGACGATCTGCATGTTCATCATGTTGTCGCCTACTCTGGACAGGAAGCGGAAAAAGCCGCTGACGGAGGGATCGTTCAGATCCTGATAGCCCAGCATATAGCCCCGGCTGGACACCTGCATGCCCTCCGCCCAGGGCGACAGCTCCTTCCTGGCGTCCACTACGGAGAAATACGCGCCCACATCCTGAATGTCGGCGGTTTTGATCCAGGTTTTCAGCATCAGCTTCACCGCCTTGCGGTTGGCAGCGTCGAACACCAGCCGTCCGTCGGGAAACGCCCTGCTCATGGCCTGCACCAATGTCCTGACCTGCTCCGTCAGGAAGTAATAGAACACACCTGCCGCGAAGAACACCGCGCCGCCGGAGGCGTCGATCCTGTCGAACCACGCCGTGTCGTTCAGGTCGCAGGAGATGTTCTCCTCCCGCTCTCCGGCAGGCAGCAGCTCATTGCGCACGTCGATCACGGCGGGAAAGTCCAGATTATAGATCTTGCAGCTGCCGTTGTCGCAGCTTCTGCCGGTGTTGTCCAGCCCGCAGCCCAGATTGACCACCGCCGCGTTGGGATGGCTGGCCAGATAGTCCCGCACCTCCCAGGCCAGATCGTTCTGCCGCATGGCCACCTCCAGAAAGCCGAAGCGATGCATAAGGCCTTTTGACTTCTTCTCCAGCAGGGTAAAATCGTAGTCCACCTGCTCCATCAGCCGGATGGCCGCTTCATCATAGAACAGCCGGGGATACAGCATCGAGCATTTCTTCCGGCCGTACAGGGGGATCACCAGCGTCTCCTGCACGGTGTTCTTTTCAATATGGTATTTCATAGATTCCTCCGATAGCCTGCCTCATCCCGATACTCCGGATGCTCCTTCAGGTACGGGTCCCGGTCGCCGCAGATGGCATAGTCGCATTTGTCGCCGTTGGCGCAGGTGGTGGTACGCACCAGCCGGGCGTGGATCAGTTCCATGGACACATAGTCCACGTTGCACAGGGCGGGCATGATGTCCGTAAGCCCATGCTTAATGGCGAATTCCGCCGCCGGGCACGCCGTAAATTCATAATAGATGGGCTTGTCCTTCTCATAGGGCGCAACCGCCATCTCATAATCGTGCCACTTGTCGCAGCCCGCCTTGGCCGAGGTGAAGGCCCGATACATGAGCCTGCGCCAGAAGGGCTTGTTGCAGTCCACGAAGCTCAGTCTGCGAAAGGCGGGCAGGATGAGGTTTTCCTCCATCTCCTCGATCTCCCGGAAGGAGGTGACCGCCCGGCAGACGACGTAATAGCTCAGGATGGCGATGCAGTCGTAGGTGCCGCCCGCGCCGTTATGGAAGTTCTTCTTCCCGCCCAGATCGGTGCGCCAGTCGGACAGGAATTCCATATACTGCCGCTGCACCTGCTCCCACACCGCTTCCCGCTGCTCCCGCGGATAGTGAAGGGCGATCTTCTGCCGGATCTCCTTCTTGCAGGGCTTGGAGTACAGCACATGGCAGGTGCGGTCAAATTGCAGTTCGTTGTCTTTCATCTGCCCACACCCTTCAGATAGCCGCTCTTTGCCCCGGCCTCGGTGTCATCGGACTCGTCATAGGCGTCGTAGGGCGCGTTGGGGTCGTGGACGCGCTTGCCGAAGGGAGAGCACAGCTGCTCCTTGTGGGCAAAGGCAA
This sequence comes from uncultured Oscillospiraceae bacterium, assembly GCA_934565655.1. Taxonomy (GTDB): domain Bacteria; phylum Bacillota; class Clostridia; order Oscillospirales; family Oscillospiraceae; genus Vescimonas. Next base: position 7,967 of record CAKTIE010000005.1, on the reverse strand, counting down.
AGGCGAAGTTGTCCGTCCAGCCGGTGTGGCCGGTGATGAACAGCGGGTGCAGGCCCCGCTTCTGCAGCTTCTCCTCCAGCGCCGCCAGTGACCGGACAGCCAGCTTGTTGTCCTCCGCCAGAGCGGAAATGAAGCTGTACCCGCCGTCGGCGCCGAACCAGATGGTGTCGCCGGTAAAGAGGTATTTGTCGTCGATGAGATAGACCATGTGGCCCCAGGTGTGGCCCGGCACCAGAAAGCACTCGATCCTGATGCCGTCGATATCAAAGACCTGGCCGTCCTGCAGTAGGATTTTTTTATTGTTGATGGTCACCTGCGGCAGCTTATAGAGATGATAGATGACCCTACGGCGCACCTGGCCGGTAAGGTACTTGTTCTCGGTCTCGCCCACATACAGCGTGGCGTTCCGGAACAGGCCGGGGCTGTCAGCCTCCACCGCGCCCACATGGTCGGTATCCTGATGGGTGATGAGGATATGGCGGATGGACGCGGGGTCGATGCCCAGCCAGCCCATCTTCTCCGCCAGCGGGTCATAGTTGTATCCGGCGTCGATCATGATGGTGGTATCGCCCTTGCGGTAAAAGAAGATATTGGCCACCCACTCCCGGACGCAGGCCACATTTTCGTCGATCCAGCCGGTGTTCAGGGGCTTGAATATCTCCTTGCCCCGGTACATTTTGCTCATTTCCCTCTTCTGGAACTCGGTCGCTTTCTTGGACATGGTTCAATCCTCCTATTTTACACACTCCGTATATGTCAGCGGGAACGACGCCTTCAGCACGGCGCTCTTCCGCACTGTCCAGCCGTTCTCCCGCAGAAACGCGAGGTACTGCTCACTCGTCCATTTGCTGTGCAGCGGAAAGCCCGCCAGCTTCATGAAAAACGCCTTGACCCTGCCATACAGGGAATTGCCCGCATGGGTGAAGGTGGGCGCGATCAGCACGCCGTCATCCTTCAGCACACGGCGGAGCTCCCGCAGCGCTTTTTCCGGCTCCGGAACGATATGCAGCGCGTTGGACACGATCACCACGTCAAAGGACTGTCCGGCATAGGGCAGGCGGAACATGTCCTGCACGGAGAAGTGCAGCTTGGCGGAGTGATTCCCCCGCTGCGCCTGTTCGATCATCTCCGGTGAGGCGTCCGTGGCCTCCACCATATCCGCCGCATTGACGATATGCCGGGCGATCAGCCCCGTGCCGGTGGCCAGCTCCAGCACCGTCTTATGCCGCACCACCGGGCGGATCAGCTCATACAGCCGCTCATACGCCGCCGCGTCCTTCTTCATAAACCGGTCATACCGCCCGGCGTTTCTGTCCCAGAAATTCTTTTCCGCGCCCATATACGCACCGCCCCTCCGAGAATCAGCGTCAGCCAATCGCCTGCCAACGAGTAGTTAGCCGCTTCTAACCGCCACTGTCTGAAAAAGCCGCAAGGCGCGGCTTTTTTCAGTGTTATTGTAATGCTGTATACCGCAATTGTCAAGGTGTTCCCGTCTCCGGATCATCTGTCCCGGAGCTTCAGGCAGAAATCACAGCAGTCATTGCCGCGGCCCAGCGTCTTTGTCCTGTGCCAGTAGAGCCTGGGATGCAGGCCGTCGTATGTAATGTCATCGCTGTCGCAGAAGCAGTGGCACAGCTCCGGGCAGCCGTACCGCGCGCAGGTATCGTGGTAGGGGCACTTCGTCATGTCGATGCGCCACACGCCGCCGGTGGTCTGAATATCCGTGGCCGCAAAGCCGGCCGTCACGCCGAAAAGCTTCGGCGTTTCACGGGCAAAGATCGCCGGCACGATCCGGTACAGTCCGGGAATCCGCATCAGCTTGAGGAACGCCTTTTTCATCCGCCACGCCTTTTGCTCCACATAGCCGTGAACGGTCTGCAGGGCCTCTTCCTTCGGCATGACCGTCTGCAGTGTCTCATACGCCGCGATCCCCGGCAGGATCTGGTTCTCCAGATGGCGCTGCTTTTCCCTGGTGGCATCGGCGTTTTCCGCCCGCAGTGCCTGCAGCCGCGTCTCAAAGGCGGCGTTCAGCTCCTCCGCACGCTCCGGAAAGCGCTGCGCCGCCGTTTCCTGAAGGTTTACCGTGATATAGCTGGGCTTCATGAGAATCCTTCTCCTTATTCGATCAAAGTCTGTTCCACGCTCCTCCGCTATGTCTGCTGGTATTTCGCAGCACAATCAGCAAAATGTCAGCAGCTTTACCGTGGAGTCAAAATCTGAATCCGCAGGTTTGCTTTCAGATTATAGCATAGGCTCACCATAGATGGAAGTATTATTTAGGGTTTCCACGTCAGAAGATACACTTGAGATCAAACAGATCGCAGACTATCTGTGATGCCGGATCTGCCGGCAATTCGGACGTGCCTTGGCAGCAGACCGGAGCATCCGCATAAGCGGATGCTCCGGTCTTTTTCATTCACCTCGCGGTTTTTTTATTGGCGGTTTTGCGCCGTCGGCCGTACCTTTTCTGCAATGACGCACAGCAGCACCGTCAGCAGCATGTCCGGCAGGGTGTAGCCCACAGGGGTATCCACGCCCATCAGCAGCCGGTAGACGATGAAGCCGATGAGCCAGATCACCAGGTTCCGGCTGTCCGCCGCCACGGCGAAGCGATCCCGCTTCAGCAGGAAGTGATCTGCGATCTGTACGGCGATCATGGGGGCAAACACGGAGCCGATCAGGTACAGGAAGTTGGTGATATCGTCCATGGGGAAAATGATCGCCCCGGCCACACCGATCACCGTCACGGCAACGGCGGTCTTTTTGCCGTTGATCCTGCCGGACAGGGACTCGGCGGAGATACCGGCCGACCAGGCATCCAGAAACGTGGTGGTGACGGTGGAGAACACCAGGATCACCAGCGCGGCAATGCCCAGGCCGGCCTTTACCATAATGACGGCGATGTCGTACTCCCCGGTGAAGATGGCCGCGCCCATGCCGATGACGTACATCCAGCAGGACACCAGACCATAGGTCACCACGCTGGCCACCGTGGCCCGGACAGGCTTCTCCGCCTCGCGGGTATAGTCGCTGATCAGGGGCAGCCAGGACAGGGGCATGGCCACCGCCAGCTCCACCGCCGCGCCGAAGGTCAGGCCCTCGCCGCCGGGCGCCGCCATGACGCTGCCGGAGAAGAAGATCACCTTGCACAGCACCAGCGTCAGCACAAACAGCGCCGCCATGGTCACTTTGTTGATCCAGCCCAGGTCGGTGATGCCTACGACGATCCACAGCACGATCAGTGCGCCGATCACCAGGCACCACACCCAGTGGCCCACGTTGAAGATACCGCCGATGGCCAGCGCGCCGTCATAGATCATGATGGCGGTCCAGCCCACCAGCTGCAAAACATTCAGCAGGGCAAACAGCAGGCCGCCCTTCTGGCCGAAGCTCATTTTCACCGTCTCCATGGCGCTGCGGCCAGTGCGGCCGCCGATCAGGCCCGCCAGCAGCATCATGGCGCAGCCGATAACGTGGCCGACAACGATGGCCAGCAGGCCCTTGCCCATGCCCAGAGGCGCAAAGGCCGTACCGGTCAGGATCTCGGCCAGAGACACACCTGCCCCGAACCAGATCAGGGCGTTCTGAAAGGTAGAGGTCTTTTTCATTTCACGAACTCTCCTTTCAGCGCAAACATGTGGTCCATGGGGCCGGAGCCCTTGCCCAGATCCAGCATGGCCGCCAGTGCGCCGGAAATGTAGGCCTTGGCCCGCTCCACCGCCGTGTCCAGATCACAGCCCTTCGCCAGGTTGGCGGCGATGGCGCTGGACAGGGTGCAGCCGGTGCCGTGGGTGTTGGGATTGTCGATGCGTTTGCCCCGGAACCATTTGCCGCTGCCATCCCACCACAGCAGGTCGTCGGCATCGTTGATCTGGTGGCCGCCCTTGCACAGCACGGCGCAGCCGTACTTGTCATAGATGATCCGAGCGGCGGACTCCATGCCGGCGGCGTCGGTAATGGTCATGCCGGACAGGATCTCCGCCTCGGGGATGTTGGGGGTCAGCACCTCCGCCAGGGGCAGGAGCTTTTCCGTCAGGGCCGACACGGCGTCATCCTGCAGGAGCTTTGCCCCGGAGGTGGCCACCATCACGGGATCCACCACGATGTGCTTTGCGCCGTACCGGCGGAGCTTGTCCGCGATGACGGCGATCAGCGCCGCGGAGGAGACCATGCCGATCTTCACCGCGTCGGGGAAAATGTCCGTAAAGACCGCGTCCAGCTGCTCCTCCAGAAAGTGGGGCGTGGACTCCAGAATGTCTGTGACGCCGGTGGTGTTCTGGGCCGTCAGAGCCGTGACCGCGCAGGTGGCGAATACGCCGTTGGCGGTCATGGTTTTGATGTCAGCCTGGATACCGGCGCCTCCGCTGGAATCACTTCCAGCAATGGTCAATGCTGTTCTCATAATATTCGTCCTTTCCTTTTACAGCACAGTTTTTTAGCGCGATGCAAGGTGGTGCCCCCAATGCACCGCGTGAACACGGGAAAATACCCGTTCGTTCCTGATTCAGTGGTTCAGCCGCTCCCAGGCGGCGGGAAATTCCGTCAGTGACGTAAGATAGGCCTCCGCCGCTTCCCGCAGGCCCGCCTGATCCGACTCGCCGTCGGCGTCGTACAGCCCCACCGTGCGGAAGCCCGCCGCCCTGGCGGTTTGAAGGGCGTAGAGGGAATCCTCGCATACCAGAGTCTCCGCCGGGGCGGTATGCAGCGCGTCCGCCGCCAGGTGATAGATGTCCGGCTGATGCTTGCTCTTTCCCACCTCGCCGGTGGTGAAAATGACAGAGAAATCGCCCAGCAGACCCAGCCGCTCCAGCGCCCGGGTCACATGAGCGCGGGGACTGGAGGTAGCCGCCGCCATGGGGATGCCACGGCTCTGCAGGAAGGCCAGGGTCTCTCCTGCGCCCGCCTTGGCGGGGACTTCGTCATAATAGAAATCCCGCAGCATGGTCTGGATGCCGTTCAGAATTTCCGTCTCGCTCTGCGGCAGCGGATAGTGGGCTTTCAGATAGGCGGCGCCCTGCTCCATGCTCATGGAAAACAGGATGGTGTTCAGCCCCGGCTCCGGTGTAAGGCCCTGCCCGCGAAGGTAGCGGGCTCCCAGGTCGTTCCAGATGGCCATGGAGTCCAGCAGCACGCCGTCCAGATCAAATATGACGCCGCGGATCATGCTTTCAGCATCTCCTCGGTGGCCGCTTTCAGCTCCTGCGAGGCGGCCCGGATATCCGCCGCGCCGTAGACGGCGCTGATGACCGCCACACCGCAGATGCCGCTGCCCGCCAGACGGGCCGCATTGCCGCGGCTGATGCCGCCGATGGCCACCACGGGGATAGACACCGCCTGGCAGATGGCCTTCAGCGTATCGAAGGATACCTCCTCGGCGTCGGCCTTGGAGCCGGTGGGAAACACCGCGCCCACGCCCAAATAGTCCGCGCCGTGCTTCTCCGCCAGCAGCGCCTGCTCCACCGTCTGGGCGGAGACGCCGATGATCTTGTCCGGCCCCAGCTTGGCCCGGACGTCCAGGGCCTCCATGTCGCTCTGCCCCACATGGACGCCGTCGGCGTCCATGGCCAGGGCGATGTCCACGTTGTCGTTGACAATGAAGGGCACATGGTACGACCGGCACAGGGCCTGCAGCTCTCTGGCCTCCTGCAGAAAGGCAGGCTCCTCCAGCGTTTTTTCCCGCAACTGCAGCATGGTCACGCCGCCCTCCAGACTTTCCCGCACCACGTCCGTCAGGGTGCGGCCGTTGAGCCAGTACCGGTCCGTCACCGCGTACAGCAGCAGATCCTTTTCAGCGCACTTCATACTTGGCTCCCTTCTCCAGCGCCGCGCCGTCCATGTGGTAAACGGCGTCGATAATGCGGTTGCGGTAGGTGGAGTTGCCGTCGCCCTCCGCCATGCGGCTCCAGCCGATCTCACCGGCCAGGCCCATGGCGCACACGGCGGCCGCGGCGGCCTCCAGCCTGTTGTCGGGATTGGCCACCAGGAAGGCGGTCATCATGCCGGAGAGCTGGCAGCCGGTGCCGGTGATCTTTCCCATCTCCGCCCGGCCGTTGCGGATCACATAGCAGCGCTCGCCGTCGCTGACCAGGTCGATAGCGCCGGTCACCGCCACGATGGCCCGGCTCTTGCGGGCAAAGTCCTTTACAAATGCCGTCGCCGCGTCCAGGTTGGCCTCCGTCACCGCGTCGGCCACGTCGGCGTCCACGCCCTTGGTGGTGCCGCTGCCCAGGGCAAGGGTCTTGATCTCGGAGATGTTGCCCCGGATGACGGTAAAGGGCAGGGCCTGCATCAGCTCCACGGCGGTATTGGTGCGCAGAGCGGAGGCCCCGGCTCCCACGGGGTCCAGCAGCAGTACATGGCCCAATTCCGCCGCCTTTTTCCCGGCCCGGAACATCCCCTGAATGCTGCGCTGGTTCAGGGTGCCGATGTTGATGTTCAGTCCGCCGCAGATGGCGGTGATGTCCTCCACGTCCTCCGGCTCGTCAGACATAATGGGGCTGCCGCCGCAGGCCAGCAGGATGTTGGCCACATCGTTGACGGTGACATAGTTGGTGATGTTGTGTACCAGCGGCACAGTTCTGCGCACGTTGTCCAGACAGGTTCCCAGCATAAAAACACTCCTTTTACATGCAAAAATGCGGATATGCCAATGAAGCATATCCGCATTACGTTGTTATACGCGCCGCGACGGTATGTCCCTACGTTGGCATTATCCAAATCAGGTTGAAGGGTCTGGGCGATACAGCCCACTCTCAGCCCGCTCCGGCGAGCTCCCCTGTTGATGGCGCTATGATACCATAAATTTCCAGATTATTCAAGCTCTTTTTTTACAACGTTTATCCCATAAATGTCGTATTAGCAAAGGCCCCTTTCCAAAAGCGGAAATTTCTGCTCATATAAGCAAAAATCCTGCTCATGGAAAGGGGCCTGATCAATCAAAATGCTTGCTAACCATTCGGCTTTCATTCGCAAGCATAAAACCCGCAAACGCTTGTGGCGTAAGGGTTTGTGGCACCCCCGGCCAGACTCTAACTGGCGGCCTACCGCTTAGGAGTATGGCTTACCATGTGATACACGGTTCGGATGTAACTTCCAATATCATCCCTTACGCAGAATGACTTGTAGTAAACGAACTTTATGGTGCAAAACACCTATTCTGACGCAGTTTTATGTGTCCGTTGGGTGGTCCTATTAGCAAATTCTTAGCAAGAGGACACCCAGCCAAAGCCGATTGCTACTGCCATTCTTCACTCCCTTAGTCAAAATGACAAGGCAAATACATGGAGGTTACTATGGACAAGAAAGAGAAAAAGTCACTGCCGGAACCGCGCACATATACCGTGGAACAGATTGCGGCCATGCTCAACATCGGCCGCACAACCGCATATCAGCTCGTCAAGCAGGAGGAGTTCAGGATCGTCCGCATAGGCAATGCGATCCGCGTTTCCAAGAAATCTTTTGACGAGTGGCTGGAAAGTTTGGAATTGTGAATATCGCAAGAAACGCCGTAGGCTCAAAAAACCTATGGCGTTTTTTTATACCCATTTTTGAAGGAGGCTGGCAATGAAACTGACAGAAGCAGAAATGAGGATGGTGTTTCAGATTGAAAGTACCAATCAGAACGCTGCCCTGAATGAGATTTACATGACATGGCGCTATGCGCCGAACCCGGCAACGAAAGAAACGGCGGAAGGCCTTCTGGACAAGCTCCGCCCCCTGTCGGATCAGGAGTGCATGGATTTGATCCGCAAGGTGCAGGCCGAATACCGTCTGCCGGAGAAAGCCCGCACCATCGGGGAAATGCTGGCAGAGGCCAGACAGCAATCCGGGGCGCAGAAGTTATCCGGCCATGACATTATGGCTTTGGAGCGTTTCGACCCGGCAACCAGACACATGATCGTCTTTGATGTTCTTACCCATGACTCGCCTGTTGGCTGGAAGGGTGAGAAAATGCGCCTGTTCCTGAC
>CAKTIE010000004.1 GCA_934565655.1 uncultured Oscillospiraceae bacterium | reverse complement strand
CAATGGAAAAATGAGAAAACGGTACAGCCGAAGCTATACCGTTCTCTCTTTCCTCACGATGTTTTCTTATCGGGAGCATCCTTTGCGAGCGTCTCTTTATCTATCCGATTCACAGCCGGTATGTTCCGTCCCCGTCCGTTTGCAGGCTCAGTCCGAAGAACGTCCGCAGCGCCCGCACCATGTAGGCCGTATCCCGGGCGCCCGCCGTCTCGAAGGTGGAATGCATGGCCAGCTGGGCAAGGCCGATGTCCGCCATATTCAGGGACACCTGGGTGTTGGCAATGCTGCCCAGGGTGGAGCCGCCCGCCATGTCCGGGCGGTTGGCGTACCGCTGGAAGGGCACCTCCGCCTTTTCGCACACCGTCTGGAACAGCGCCGCCGACACCGCGTCGGTGGTGTATTTCTGGCTGGCGTTGTACTTCAGCACCACGCCGCCGTTCATCCGCACCGTGTGGTTCCTGTCGGCGTACTCCGGATGATTGGGATGCACCGCGTGGGCATTGTCGCAGGACAGCAGGAAGCTGCCCGCCGCCATGGTGCGCAGCGTCAGGCCCAGGCCGTCGCAGATGCGCTCCAGCGTCTCCGCAAGGAAGGTGGAGGCCGCGCCCTGCTTCGTCTCGCTGCCCACCTCCTCATTGTCGAACAGGCAGTAAACACAGGCGTTCCGGCTCTCCTCCGCCGTCAGGAAGCCCTGCAGGGAGGCAAAGGCGCATTGCAGATCATCCAGCCGGGGCGCGGAGATGTAATTGCCCCACTCCACGCCGGGCTGAGGGTTATAGAGAAACAGATCGTATGTCAGCAGGTCCTCCTCCGCCGCACCGGCGGCCTCGGCCACACGGCTGCGGAAGCCGCCCTTCTCGCCGTACAGGGGCTGCATGTCCACGGCAACGTTGTACTTCATGCCGCTGTTGGCCTCCCGGTTCATGTGGATGGCCACATTGGGGATCACCGCCGCAACGTCCTTCAGATCAACCAGACGCATGGCGATGCCCTTCTCTGTCCGCACCATGGCACGGCCCGCGATGCTGAGGGGGCGGTCCATCCAGCTGGCGCACAGCATACCGCCGTAGCCCTCCACACTGAGACGGGTGTCGCTCTCCCCTGCCAGCTCGGCATTCTCCTTGATCTTGAAGGTGGGGCTGTCACTGTGGGCAGCGGTCATCATAAAGCCGCCGGGCCGGCCCTTGGGCAGCCGGAACGCGATCAGTGAGGAGCCGTTGCGCGTTACATAGTACCGTCCGCCCGGCTCCAGCGTCCACTCCTCCGTCTCCCGCAGCGGGCGATAATTCTTCTCCTCCAGCAGCTTCGCCGTATGGGCCACCGCCTGAAAGGCCGTGGGGCTGGCGGCAATGTAGGAAAACAGCGCCTGATTCATGGTGATATCCTCCCTTTACTATATTATTATTATGATAAGTCTATTCCGTCTTGATGGCCTGAATGGCCTCCGCCTTCTCCTCCTGCGTCACCAGCACGAAGGCCCAGATCAGCAGCGGCAGCGACCACAGGGCGCCCCGGATGCTCCAGAAGTGGGCCGCGCCCACGCCGATGGCCGCACCGATGTGGAAGCACAGCAGCGTGGCCAGGAAGAAGCCCATCCGCAGCAGCTGATCCCTGTTCTTCGTGCACATGTATTCCGCCAGCGCCAGCGATGCCTGCTTGGTGTTGTTGGTGGAGAAAATGGTGGAGCTGTAAAAGTTCCGCGCGCCCCGGAAGCTGCTCCACTGGACGCTCATGGCAAAGAAGATGGGATACAGCGCGATCACCACCTCCGTCTCCGCCGGGATGAAGCACTCCCCCACCGCCGCAGCCGCCGTGATAATGGGCGACAGCCGCCGCATGTTCACGCCCCATTTGAAGGGCAGCAGCACCGTCAGCATGGTTCCGATCACATAGACCGCAAAAGCGCCGAAATGCTCCAGCACGTTGAAGCCCCGGCCATACAGGGCGTCGATCACCAGCTCCAGCAGGTTCATAGTCTGGGCGCTGCCCATAACGCCGCCCCGGCACATGATGGCGTAGGCCCCAAAGAAACCGCCCACGCAGGCAAAGGCCAGATGGCGGTACCAGTCGATATTTTTCCGTTTATAAAGAGGCATAAAGTTTCCTCCCGCGCAAATCTCTTCAACAGTATAACATACTTTCCCCTATGGGCAATGGTGAAAACGACGAAAAAACGCAAAAAATACCGTTGACAACGACGAAAGATGTGGTAAAATAAGGGCAACATTGTGATACGGCTATGAGGAAACGAGTCCGCCGCAGCCACCCAGAGCGAGAAGGGGTATTGGTGCAAGCCCTTCGGGACCGGCAGGCAGGACAGCCACTTCCGAGCCTGCGGCGACGAGCCGCACGTTCCGTCCCCGTTACCGGACGACTGAGATGACGGCAGTGCCGTCAAATTAGGGTGGTACCGTGAAGCGTCGCTTCGCCCCTATGTGGGGCGGGGCGTTTTTGTTTTTTGGAGGTGAGAGATGGGTTATCACATCATCGACATGGCGTCCGATCCCCGGTGCGGGCAGTTTGCCTATTTCCGGCAGATGGACTTCCCCTTTGCCGGGATCACGGCAGAGATCGACATCACGGACTTCATGGCCCGCAAGGGACAGCGGCCCTTCTTCCTCAGCTTCCTCTACGCGGTGACCCGGGCCGCCAACGCCGTACCCCAGCTGCGCCGCCGCATTTTCCAGGGTGGCACGGTGGCGGAGTTCGACTGGTGTCCTCCCTCCTACACCGCCATGAAGCCGGACGGCGTGTACGTCTACTGCACGGTGGAGGGCGACCTGCCCTACGACGATTTCATCGCCCTGGGCCAGCGCCGCCAGCGGGAGGTGCTGGAGCGCGGCACTCTCACGGAGGACGGCGACGCACGGGCCTTCTTCTTCGTATCCAGCCTGCCGTGGCTGCATTACTCCCAATTGCAGCATCCGGCGGTGAACCCCGACGACAGCAACCCCCGCATCAGCTGGGGCAAGTATATTACGGTGAACGGCCGCACCACCCTTCCGGTGTCACTGTTCGTCAACCACGCATTGGCCGACGGCCTGCATATCTCCCGGTTCTTCCAAAATCTGGAGATGGAGCTGGCCGCCCTGGCAGACGCCTGGTGCGAGGACCGCACACTTTAAGGCTCCCCTGTGCAAGGGGAGCTGTCAGCCGCAAGGCTGACTGAGGGGTTGTAAGCTTCTCTGCCTGCAGACAATCCCTCCGGCGCTTCGCGCCACCTCCCTTTACACAAGGGAGGCTTTAGCCGCAACGCAGGAAACAAAAACAATTTTTAACATATCACGAAAAGGAGCGAAACACTATGAGCCATCCCTATCACGGTTTGAATGAGCTGCGGGAAATGTTCCTGAAGTTCTTCGAGACGAAAGGCCATCTGCGCCTGCCCAGCTTCTCGCTGGTACCCCAGAACGACAAATCCATCCTGCTGATCAACGCCGGCATGACCCCCATGAAGCCCTGGTTCAAGGGCGAGGAGGAGCCTCCCTGCCACCGGGTCTGCACCTGTCAGAAGTGCATCCGCACCGGCGATATCGACAACGTGGGCCACACCGCCCGCCACGGCACCTACTTTGAGATGCTGGGCAACTTCTCCTTCGGTGACTACTTCAAGCATGAGGCCATCGCATGGAGCTGGGAGTTCCTGACCAGCCCCGAGTGGGTGGGTCTGGAGCCTGACCGCCTGTACCCCTCTGTCTACGAAAGCGATGACGAGGCGTGGAACATCTGGCACGACGAGATCGGTATCCCCGCCGAGAAGATCTTCCGTTTCGGCAAGGAGGACAACTTCTGGGAGCACGGCTCCGGCCCCTGCGGCCCCTGCTCCGAGATCTACTATGATCGCGGCCCCGAGTACGGCTGCGGCAAGCCCGGCTGCACCGTGGGCTGCGACTGCGACCGCTACATCGAGGTCTGGAACAACGTGTTCAGCCAGTTTGACAACGACGGCCACAACAACTATACCGAGCTGAAGCAGAAGAACATCGACACCGGTATGGGTCTGGAGCGTCTGGCCTGCGTGTGCCAGAACGTGGACAGTCTGTTCGATGTGGACACCGTCATGAACATCACCAACAAGGTCAGCGAGCTGACCGGCGCCCACTATGGCGAGAGCCACAAGCGCGATGTTTCCCTGCGCGTGATCACCGACCACATCCGCAGCGCCACCTTCATGATCTGCGACGGCATCCTGCCCAGCAATGAGGGCCGCGGCTATGTGCTGCGCCGCCTGCTGCGCCGCGCCGCCCGCCACGGTAAGCTGCTGGGCGTCAACGAGCCGTTCCTGTATCAGGTGGTGGACACCGTTATCCACGAGAACGAGTGCCAGTACCCCGACCTGCGGGAGAAGCAGACCTATATCACCAAGGTCATCCGCACCGAGGAGGAGAACTTCGCCCGCACCATCGACGGCGGCATGAAGATCTACGGCGACATGCTGTCCGCCCACAAGGCCAAGGGTGAGACCGTGTTCTCCGGCGAGGACGCCTTCAAGCTGTACGACACCTTCGGCTTCCCCATCGACCTGACCGCCGAAATGGCCGCCGAGGAGGGCATGACCATTGACGAGGATGCCTTCAAGGCCCTGATGACCGAGCAGAAGGAGCGCGCCCGCGAGGCCCGCAAGGCGCTGGGCGACCTGGGCTGGGCCGGTGTGGAGTTCGGCAAGGATATGCCCGCCACCGAGTTCGTGGGCTATGACTACGACGCCATCGACGATGCCCATGTGCTGGCCATCGTGGCCGAGGGCGAGCTGGTGGACGAGATCGTCTCCGGCATGGAGGCCATCGTGGTGCTGGATCAGACCCCCTTCTATGCCGAGATGGGCGGCCAGATCGCTGACCACGGCCGCATCACCGACAGCGACAGCATCGAGAATCCCGACGAGAACTGCGCCCTCCTCTTCCACGTCAACAACGTCCAGAAGAACAAGGGCGGCAAGTTCATGCACTACGGCAAGCTGCTGAAGGGCTCCCTGAAGGTGGGCGACACCGTGGCCGCCTCTATCGACACCGTCCGCCGCGCCGCCATCCGCCGCGCTCACAGCGCCACCCATCTGCTGGATGCCGCGCTGGTGAAGGTGCTGGGCGACCACGTCCATCAGGCCGGTTCTCTGGTGGAGCCCGACCGCCTGCGCTTCGACTTCACCCATTTCGAGGGCATCACGCCCCAGCAGCTGAACGAGGTGGAGGATCTGGTGAACGACGCCATTCTGGACGGCCTGACCATCACCACCGAGGAGCTGCCGCTGGACGAGGCCAAGGCCCGCGGCGCTGTGGCCACCTTCGGCGAGAAGTACGGCCAGACAGTCCGTGTGGTCACCATGGGCGACTTCTCCATGGAGCTGTGCGGCGGCACCCATCTGGACAACACCGCCAAGGTGGGCATGTTCCGCATCAAGAGTGAGAGCAGCGTCGCCTCCGGCGTCCGCCGTATCGAAGCCACCACCGGCCGCGTGTCCATTGACGAGACCCGCCACGGCCGCAACACCCTGCTGAAGGCGGCCCAGTTCTTCAAGACCGCGCCCGGCAGCATTCTGGAGCGCATGGAGCAGCAGGCCAACGAGATGAAGGAGCTGCGCCAGACGCTGGAGAAGTTCAAGGCCGAAGCCTCTCTGGGTGAGGCCAAGCAGGTGATGGCCTCCGCCAAGACCGTGGGCGGCCTGCACATCATCACCGGCACCCGCCAGAATCTGGACGCCAACGCCCTGCGTGCCATGGGCGACTTCATGCGGGACAAGGATCCCAGCGTGGTGGCCGTGCTGGCCAGCATCAACGGCGAAAAGGTCAGCTTCCTAGCGGTCTGCGGCAAGGAGGCCGTGGCCCGCGGCATCAAGGCCGGCGATCTGGTGAAGGCCGTGTCCGCCGTGTGCGGCGGCAAGGGCGGCGGCAAGCCCGACAGCGCCATGGGCGGCGGCACCGACCTGCTGAAGGTGGACGACGCGCTGGCCACCGTGGACGACTTCGTGGCCGCAAAGCTGGGTTAAATGGGTAAACCGTGTGCCCGTCCGGCCGGGCGGGCACACATTGAAACCATACAGCGAAAGGAGACGAATCTATGAAGAACGACTGCCTGTTCTGCGCCATCATCGACGGCGAGATCCCCAGCAACAAGCTCTATGAGGACGAGCTGTGCTACGCCTTCTACGACATCGAGCCCCAGGCCCCCACCCACTTCCTGGTGGTGCCCAAGGAGCACATCTGCTGCGCCGCCAAGATTGACGAGAGCAACGAGGCCGTGGTGGCCCACTGCTTTACCGTCATTGCCAGACTCTGCAAGGAGCTGGGCTGCGACAGCTACCGCATCGTCAACAACTGCGGTGATCAGGCCGGTCAGACCGTGAAGCACCTGCACTTCCATGTGCTCAGCGGCCGCGACATGACCTGGCCTCCGGGCTAAACGCAGCCATACCGTTTTTGCGCATCAAACAGCGCCGCCGCAGCACAAATTGCGGCGGCGCTGCTTTTTTGCCGTGCGTCCCTTCCCCTTCCATTGTAAAAAATTCCAAACACCGCTGTCATATATGACAAAAAATCCCAAGGCCATTGACATTGCCTTGTGACTTTGCTATGTTAATAGACAGGAATTGTATACAGCATGTGTTTTTTGCGTCAGTTTTTCAGCGACGCCCATTTTTTCATTTCAGTTTGTATACAAATGATATACAACTAAAATCAAAGGAGAGCGCCCATGGTATTGAGAGATAAGATCTACAACACGATCAAGGAACGTATCACCAGCGGAAAATACGCACCGGGACAACCTCTGGATGAAAAGCAGATCATCGAAGAGCTGCGCACCAGCCGGACGCCCTTCCGCGAGGCGATCAACGCTTTGAGTGAAGAAGGTCTCGTCGAAGTATACCCCTACCGCGGCATTTTTGTCCGCGACCTCTCCGTCAAGGATATCGCGGACGGCTTTGACATCCGCCTGCTGCTGGAGCCCAAGGTGCTGGAGCTGGCCAGCTATCGCATCCCCGCGTCAAAGATCACCGAGATGATCGAGCGCATTGAGCATATCGACAAAACCAATTATGTGGCCCTGCTGAACGAGGACGGCTATTTTCACGAGACGCTGATCAGCTATATCGACAATCAGCAGCTGATTAAGATCATGAAAAACCTCTACGCCTACAATCTGTTTCAGGTGGCACTTTTTGATGATCTCGGCAATAACTGCGTCAGCGGCGAACGCCTGGCCGGCGCCATTCAGTCTCTGGAGGAGCATCTGGATATCCTGCGGGAGATGAAGCACCACAACACCGCCTCTGCCGTGGAAAAAATGCGGTTCCATATCGAGCAGGCCAGAAAACGCACCCTGCAATAACCCTATAAAGAAAGGCATACCACATGTATCGAATTTTTATTGGCGGGCTTTTGATGGAAGCCAACTCCTTCAATCCGGTATTCTCCACCCGTGAGACCTTTACCTGCACACTGGAGGGCGAAACGCTCAGCCAGATGAAGGGCACCTCCCTTGAGATGGGCGGCGTGTTCGACACGCTGGAAAAGCAGCCGAATGTGGAGATCGTCCCCGGCTTTTACGCGCAGGCCTGCACCTCCGGCCCGGTAAAGGGAACGGAGTTCACCTATCTCAGCCAGCGGCTTTTCCGCAGTCTGGAGGCCGCGGGAAAGGTGGACGGCGTGCTGCTGGTGCTGCACGGCGCCATGCAGAGCGAAAACATCGACGACTGCGAGGGCTACATCATCTCTCAGGTACGGCAGATCGTCGGCGATGATGTTCCCGTCTGCGCCTCGTTCGACTTCCACGCCCTGGTCACCACGCAGATGGTGCAAGGACTGGACGGCGCTTCCGGCTACTTCACCTATCCCCATGTGGATCATTTCGAGACCGGCGTCCGGGCCTGCAATGCCCTGCTGGAGCTGCTGCGCTCCGGCGAGGGCGTATACAGGATCTGCCACCGCATCCCCATGATCATGTCCTGCGAGAATTCTAACACCATCGACAGTCCCCTGGTGCCTGCCATGGAGATGTTCCAGCAGCTGCTACACAGTGAGGGTGTCTGTTCCGGTTCCATCTTCATGGCCCAGCCCTGGCTGGATTCTCCCCAGCTGGGCTGCAGCGTCTGCATCTTTGCCAGAGGCGAGGATCACCGGCAGGCCCTTACCGAAAAGGTGGACGGGATCCTGACCTATCTCTGGGAGCACCGGGAGGAGTTCTATCCGCCCATGCCGAAGATCGACCAGGCGCTGGAAAAAATCCGTCACATGGCCAAGCCGGTCATTCTGGTGGATTACGGCGATGTTCCCAATGCAGGCGGCACCGGCGACGGCTCCGTGGTGCTGGAGGCCCTGCTGAAGGCCGACCTGCCGGAGACCTCCGTTGTGGTGGTGGCCGATCAGGAGAGCACAGATCTGGCAGAAAAAATCGGCGTCGGCGGCGAGGGTCTGTTCCACATCGGCGGCTTCGGCAAGCCCGGTGAGTTCAACCAGCGCATCCCGGTAAAAGCCACTGTGCTGAAGCTGAATCCCGAGCCCTTTGTCCATCTCGGCCCGGCGCAGAAGGGCTTCATCAGCAACCCCGGCATGCGGGCGCTGCTGAAAAGCGGAAACGTGTATATCATCCTGTGCCGCCGCGTCTGCATCTCCCATGACCGGAACATGCTGCTGACCATGGGGCTGGATCCCACAAAGATGGACATCATCTCCATGCGGGCCACCCACTCCTTCATGTCCACCTACGCCGGGGTTTACGGCTCCTGGATCTATGTGGATACACCGGGCTTCTCCGCCAGAAGCATGAAGGATCTCCCCTTCCGCCGCTGCGGCCGCCCCATTTACCCGCTGGATGATATCCGTGAGCTTCACATCATCGACGCGCTTGACGGCACCGTTTCTCCGGAACGGACGGGCGCGTAAAAACTACCGAAAATTTGTATACATTATGTATTTTTTACTGTATCTGCTAAGGAGGAAGCGAAATGTCCAAAAATTCCGAGCTGTTTAAACAGGCAAAAGCATATTACGTCGGCGGCGTTCACGCGGCAAACCGTCTGCACAGCTGCCTAGGCGCACCGCTGTATCTTGACCATGTGGATGGATGCCATCTGTACGACGTGGATGGCAAGGAATATCTGGATTTCCATACATCCGCCGGTGCGGCCCTCTTCGGCTATCGCCATCCCCGGCTGATGGCGGCGGCGCAGCAGGCGCTGAAGCGGGGCAACCTGATGAATTTCGAGACGGAGGATCATCTGACGCTGGCCAGGCTGATGCAGGAGCGCATCCCCTGCGCCGAGCGCATCCGTCTGGGCAACACCGGCACCGAGGTCACCCAGGCCGCCATCCGGCTGGCCCGCGGCTATACCGGCCGGGATATCTGCATCCGCATGGAGGGTCATTTCCACGGCATGCACGAGCTGATCTGGTACAATCACAACGCCAGAGCCCATCAGGAGGCGGACGGCGAGGTCGTCACCCTGCCGGATACCGCCGGTTTCCCGGAGTGCTTCCGCAGCGTCGTAAAGAACGTGGAGTTCAACGACTATGACGCGCTGGAGCGCATCTGTGAAAAGTATGCCGGCAACGTGGCCTGCATCATCATGGAGCCAGTCAGCTATAACTGCGGCTGCTACGCCGCCCGCAAGGAGTATCTGGAAAAGGTCCGCGCCCTGTGCGACCGCGAAAATATTGTCCTGATCTTCGACGAGGTCATCTGCGGCTTGCGGATGCGGCCCGGCACGGCCCAGGGCTATTTCGGCGTAACGCCGGATCTGGCCACCTTCGCCAAGGCCATCGGCGGCACCTTCCCTCTGGCAGCCCTGTGCGGCAAAAAGAAGGTCATGGACGCTCTGGCTCCGGTGGGCAAGGTGGGCATGAGCGGCACCTACACCGGCTCGCTGATATCGGTGCTGGCTTCCACGGAATGCTTCCGGATGGTGGCGGAGCCCGGCTTCTATGACACCATCGACGCCAAGGCCGACATGCTTTACAGCGGCATTAACGACCTGTTCCAGAAGCACGGCATCAAGGGACACTGCCGCGGTCTGGGCGCGCGGTTCGGTATGTTCTTCGGCGTGGAGGATCCGGAATGCGACTACAACTGGCGTCAGTTCACCGCACAGTATGACGTGGCCAAGAACCGCGCTTTTGTAACCAAGGCGCTGGAGATGGGCATGTACTTCGTCGATCCCGGCAACGGCCCCGCTCCCTGCCACTGCGGCTTCGGCATCCAGCACACGGAAGCTGATCTGGCCCTGGCGCTGGAGAAGATGGATCAGATCTTCCGCACGCTCCGGTAAGGCAACACGGCAATAGTTTCCCGCATAACGGGAATTATTGATATCCAGAAAGGAACGAAAACAAAAAAGGAGGCCCCCATGAAAAAAAGAATTTTGGCGCTTGTGCTGAGCCTTGTCATGGCTCTCACCCTGTTCGGCTGCGGCGGCAATGACGCACAGCAGAACAACGATCAGCCGGCAGACAGCAGCAAACCCTACGCCGGCACCACCATCCGCGTGCTGACGGCCAACCAGACCTGCGTGGAAAAGGTCATCTATCCCGCTCTGGACGAGTTCTATGAGGAGACCGGCATCAAGGTCGAGATGGAGATCCTCGGCAACGACGACTATGCCAACAAGGCTGCCATCGAGCTGGCCGGCAAGTCCGACAACCTGGACGTCATCTTTCTGCGTCCCCTGACCGACCTGAAGCAGTACTGCCAGAACGGCTGGCTGACCGACATCTCCCGCATCGGCGATGATGCCGACTTCGACCTGAACGACTACTTCGAGGCTTCTCTGGACAGCTGCACCTATGACGGCGTGCTGTACGGTGTGCCCATCGTGGCCGAGAGCCAGATCATGTACTACCGCAAGGATCTGCTGGAGGCCAAGGGTCTCTCCGTTCCCACCACGCTGGATGAGCTGGAGCAGGTGGCCGCCGCTCTGAACGATCCCGCCAACGATATGTACGGCTTCTTCATGCGCGGCAAGTCCAACGCGCTGATCACCCAGTTCTCCAGCATCCTGTACTCCTTCGGCGGCCGCTTCAACACCGCCACTGAGAGTCTGGCCAACACGGACGCCTTCAAGAACGCCACCGAGTGGTACGGCAGCATGCTGAACAAGTACGCACCTCCGGGAATCGCCAACATGACCTGGACTGAGGGCGCCGCTCTGTTCGCGCAGGGCAAGCTGGGCATCTTCATTGACTCCGATGCCATCTTCGGCAACATCACCGGCGACGAGAGCCTGGCCATCACCGACGACCAGATCGGCTTCTCCGTGATCCCCGCCGGTGAGTCCGGCACCCCCACCCCCTTCTACGCCACCATCGGCGCATGGTCCATCCCCGTCTATTCCCAGAAGCAGGAAGCCGCCCTGGAGTTCATCAAGTGGGCTGAGTCCAAGGAAATGGGTCTGCGTATGACCGAAGAGGTTCAGAACGCCGGCTGCCGTTCCTCCATCTGGGCCAATGACGAGGCCATGGCCTCCTTCCCCGCCGACATGCTGCAGGCCATGATCGACTCCCGCAGCGTGGCCGTGGCCGGTGACCGTCCCACCGTCATCAACGTGGGCGAGGCCCGCGATATCCTCAGCGTTCCCATCCAGGCCGCCATTCTGGGCAACGACTTCCAGCCGCTGCTGGAGGAGGCTCACAATGAGTTCCAGGCTCTGATCGACTCTGAAAACTGACCTCTCCATTTCCTCTGCGCCGCAGGCAGGCAGACGTCTGTCTGCCTGCCTGCGGCCTCTCCTTCACCCGATATAACGGAACAAAACAAGAATACAAACTTCTCTGGGAGGAATGCACATGAAAAAATGGGCAGAAAAGCATTCATATGATCTGATGATTGCCCCACTGATGGTATTCCTTGTACTCATGGTTGCATTTCCACTGATCTACACGGTTTATCTGTCTTTTACCAACTGGAATATGGGAGCTCTGGCTCCGAAATGGCTGGGCCTGAAGAACTACATCGACGTCCTGACGGACAGTCAGTTCTGGAGCGACACCGGCCATACCCTGTATCTGGCCTTCGGCTCCGTGGCCATCGAGCTGGTGCTGGGCACCGGCATCGCCATCGTACTGAACCGGCCCTTCGCCGGAAAAAACTTTATCAAAACGCTGTTTCTGCTGCCGATGGTGGCGACCCCTATCGCCGTCGGTATGGTCTGGCAGCTGATCTATGAGCCCACACTGGGCGTTGCCAATTATCTGTTGAAATTTTTAGGGATTGAGCCTGTCATGTGGCTGATCGACACCAACATGGTCATGAAATCCATGATCATCATCGAGGTGTGGGAGTGGACGCCCATGGTCATGCTGATCGTGCTGGCCGGTCTGGCCGGTATGCCGCAGGACGTCTTTGAGGCCGCCAAGGTGGACGGCGCCAACCGGTTCCAGATCTTCCGCCGGGTCACGCTGCCGCTGCTGGCGCCCACACTGATCGTCACCGCGCTGATGCGTATCATCGACGCGCTCAAGACCTTTGACATTATTTACGCCACCACGCAGGGCGGCCCGCTGAAGGCCTCGGAGACCGTGAATCTTCTGGCCTACAAATCCATTTTCAGCTACTTCAAGATGGGCCGCGGCGCGGCGCTGATCATCTGCTTCCTGGCGGAGATCGGTCTTTGCTGCGCGCTGGTCATGATCCTGCGGCGCAACGCGAAAAGGAGGTAAACAGCATGAACGAGATCTCAACCGAGCTGCTGCGCTCGCACCGCCGCCGCAGGACCCGCACCATCATCGGCAAGGTCTGCTTCTGGGTCTTTCTGGTGATCGTGCTGCTCTTCACCCTGTTCCCCTTTATCTGGATGGTACTGGCCGCCTTCAAGACCAATTCCCAGATCACCGACCCCACGCAGCTGTTCCATTTCAAGCCATATTTCGGCAATTTCCGCACGGTGTTCGAGCGGTATGACTTCGTCAAGCCCATCCTCAACAGCTTCATCGTGGCGGTGGTATCCACGGCGCTGGGCCTTGTTCTGGGCCTGCCCGCCGCCTACGCCATCGCCCGCAGCAACCGCAAGCGCACGGAGAACGCCATTCTGGTGGTGCGCTTCTTCCCCGGCATCGCCTTCATGCTGCCCTGGTATATCATCTTCAGCCGTCTCGGCATCACCGATACCCATATCGGTCTGATCCTCAGCCATCTGCTGATCAACGTTCCCTTCATCGTCTGGGTCATGATCCCCTATTTCGAGGGCATCTCCGTAGAGATCGACGAGGCGGCCAAGGTGGACGGCTGCCGTACCGTCACCGCTTTTCTGAAGGTCATCCTTCCGCTGACCGGCCCCGGCCTGATCACCACCTCGCTGCTGTCCATCATCTTCTCCTGGAACAACTTCCTGTTCAGCCTGATCCTGGCCGGAGGCAAGGCAAAGACCGTGCCGCTGGCGCTGCTGAGCTTCGTTTCCTACGCCTCGGTGGACTGGGGCGCCATGATGGCCGCCGCCGTCGTGATCACCCTTCCCATTCTGGTGATCGCGCTGCTGGCCCAGAAGTATATCATCGCCGGTCTGACCGCCGGCGCCGTAAAGGGGTAAACGCCTATGCCCGTTTATGAGATCCCCTACGGGGACAAGACCCTATCCTGCACGGCGGAGCATGTGATCTTCCATGCCGCCGCCCGTCACCCGGAGCCGCTTCCCGATCCGGACGAGCTGATCCGCACCGCGCTGGACGCGCCCATCGGCGCTCCCGCGCTGGAGGAGCTGGTGCGGCCCGGCAGCAAGGTGGCCCTGATCGTGGACGACATCACCCGGCCCACACCGCGGCAGGCCATTCTGCGGCACCTGTCCGCAAGGCTGGACGCCATCCCCGGCCTGGATGTCTCGCTGATCATCGCGCTAGGCACCCACCGTCCCATGACGGATGAGGAGATCCGGCAGGATCTGGGCGAGTTTGCCCGGAGGTATCCGGTGGTGAACATCAGCTATCTGGACACCGAGCGCTATGCCATGGCCGGAAAAATGCCCGACGGCACCAGCATCATGGTCTACCGCGAGGTGCTGGAGGCCGACACCATCATCGGCATCGGCAATATCGTCCCCCACATCGCCGCCGGTTGGGGCGGCGGCGCCAAGATCATCATGCCCGGCGTCTGCGGCGAGGAGACCACCAACGCCATCCACAACATTTCCAATACGCAGCAGGATCTGCTGCTGACCTGCGGCGGCACAGACAACCTGTTCCGCCGCACCATGGAGGAACTGGCCGCCAGAGTCGGCCTCTCCTGGATCGTCAACACGGTGCTGGACGAGCAGGGCCGTATTCTCGGTGTCTTTGCCGGTGATTTCATTCAGGCCCACCGGGCCGGTGTGGCCTTTGCGGAAAAGGTTCTGTGTCCGCCGATCCCCGCGCCGGCCGATATTCTGATCGTCTCGGCCAACCCCGCCAACGCGGACTTCTGGCAGGGCGCGAAGCCCTTCATTTTCGCACACCGGGCAGTCCGCCGGGGCGGCGTGATGATCCTGCTGCTGTCGGCGGAATCCGGCATCTGCGGCTGCGCGCCCGCCCATGAGCAGACCATCCGCAAATACTACAACGCGCCGCCTGAGGTGCTGCACCGGGTCATCTCCGAAAAATCGGAGGAGGACATCCTCGGCGTGGGCGAGGCCTTCATCCGCGTCCAGACAAAGGACTACTGCACCGTGCTCCTCATCAGCGAAGGCATCTCCGCCGAGGACGCGCGGCTGCTGGGCTTTGAGAAAATGCCCTCGCTGGAGCAGGCACTGGAAAAGGCCCATCGCCTGATGGGTGAAGATGCCGCCATCGGGATCATCCCCCACGGCGGAGAGATGCTGTGCCGCCTGACGCCGCCGGTGTAACGGCCCTTTCGCCACCATATTCCGCCTGCCCTTCCGGCAGGCATAGCCAACTGTAACGGAGGTATCTGCTATGAGTCTTTGTATCCGTGAAGAAAAAAAATACGCCGTCGCCTGCGTCACCTCCATGGGCGTGCGCATCACGCCGCCCGACCGGATGGCGGTACACAACAGCGACCTGTTCCGCCTGCAGGCCACCAGCGCCGAGACCAACGTGCTGAACGTTTCCTCCAGCCTGGGCCACGAGTGCCTTGCGCTGACGAAGTTCGTCAAGGGCAGCCCCATCGCCGAATTCATCAAGCGGCAGCTGCGCGCCCGCAACATCCGCTGCGAGGGCGTCGAGGTGGAGCAGGGCGGCCCGTGGGGCTACCGCCACCAGTTCAACATTGCCGACTCCGGCTTCGGCATGCGGGCGCCCCGCGTGTGGAACGACCGGGCCGGTGAGGTGGGCCGCACTCTCAGCGCAGAGGATTTCGACATTGCGCGCATCTTCGGCCGGGAGGGCGTAGGCATCCTGCACATCTCCGGCCTGATCGCCGCCATGAGTCCCGAGACCACCCGGTGCTGCCTTGCGCTGGCCAAAGCGGCCAGGCAGTACGGCACACTGGTCTCCTTCGACCTCAACTACCGCGCCACCTTCTGGAAGGGCCGCGAGGCGGAGCTGTCCGCCGCGTTCCATGAGATCGCCTCCTGCGCCGACATTCTGGTAGGCAACGAGGAGGATTTCCAGCTGTGCCTGGGCTTCAAAGGCCCCGAGGCGGGCGGCAGGGAGCTTGCCGCCAAGCTCGACAGCTTCAAGACCATGATCATGCAGGTGCGGGAGCGGTATCCCAACGCCCGCATGTTCGCCACCACGCTGCGGCAGGTGCTTTCCGCCAACGAGCATCTCTGGGGCACCATCCTGCTGGACGGCGACAGCTGGTTCGTGGAGGAGCCGCGGCCCATTCAGGTGCTGGACCGCATCGGCGGCGGCGACGGCTTCACCGGCGGCGTGCTGTACGGCGTGCTGAACGGCTGGAGCGGGGAAAAGTGCCTGCAATTCGGCTGGGCCTCCGGCGTTCTGGCCGCCTCCAGCCTCAACGATTACGCGGAGCCTGCGGATGAAAAGCAGGTCTGGGACGTGTACGCCGGCAACGCCCGGGTACAGCGCTGAAGAAAGGAGACACGCAGATGAAACAGGCAGATATCGGCCTGATCGGTCTGGCCGTCATGGGCGAAAACCTCGTGATGAACATGGCGTCCAAGGGCTTTACCGTGGCCGTTTATAACCGCACACCGGAAAAGGTGGATCGCTTTCTCAGCGGACGGGCCGCTGGGAAGTCCATCATTGGCTGCCACTCTCCCGAGGAGCTGGTCAGCCATCTGGCGCGGCCCCGCAAGGTATTTCTGATGGTCAAGGCCGGGCAGGCCGTGGACGATATGATCGAGCGGCTGCTGCCGCTGCTGGAGGATGGCGACATCATCATCGACGGCGGCAACAGTCACTTTC
This sequence comes from uncultured Oscillospiraceae bacterium, assembly GCA_934565655.1. Lineage (GTDB taxonomy): Bacteria > Bacillota > Clostridia > Oscillospirales > Oscillospiraceae > Vescimonas. The sequence goes on along the minus strand of CAKTIE010000004.1, from coordinate 128,351 downwards.
CCGATACCATCCGCCGCACCGCCTATGTGGAGAGCCGGGGCAAGCTGTATGTGGGTACCGGCGTCTCCGGCGGCGAGGAGGGCGCGCTGAAGGGCCCCAGCATGATGCCCGGCGGCAGTCCCGCGGCATGGCCCTTCGTCAAGCCCATCTTCCAGGCCATCTGCGCCAAGGTGGAGGACGGCTCCCCCTGCTGCGATTGGGTAGGCGAAAACGGCGCCGGTCACTTTGTCAAAATGGTGCACAACGGCATCGAATACGGCGATATGCAGCTGATCTGCGAGGCTTATCAGCTGATGCGGGACTATCTGCGGATGTCCGACGATGAGATGCACCGTGTCTTTGCCGCGTGGAACGAGACGGAGCTGGACAGCTACCTCATCGAGATCACCCGCGATATCCTGGCCTATCGGGATACCGACGGCAGCCCGCTGGTGGAGCACATTCTGGACACCGCCGGACAGAAGGGCACCGGTAAATGGACGGCGGTGGCCGCGCTGGACGAGGGCGTCCCCCTGACGCTGATCGGTGAGGCGGTGTTCTCCCGCTGCCTGTCCGCCATGAAGGAGGAGCGCACCGCGGCGGCCAGTGCCTTTGCCCGCACGATCCCGCCCTTCACCGGCGATAAGGCCGAATTCGTGGAGGCCATCCGTCAGGCCCTGTACGCCTCCAAGATCATCTCCTACGCGCAGGGCTATACCCTGATGCGCACAGCCGCCAAAACCTACGGCTGGAACCTCAACTACGGCGGCATCGCCCTGATGTGGCGAGGCGGCTGCATCATCCGCAGCGCCTTCCTGGGCAAGATCAAGGACGCCTATACCGCCGATCCCACCCTGTCCAACCTGCTGCTGGACCCCTATTTCAAGGACACGATCCAGCGGCTGCTGCCTGCGTGGCGCACCGTCGTCTCCGCCGCCGCCGGGTGCGGCGTGCCGGTTCCCGCTATGTCCGCCGCCCTCAGCTATTTTGACGGCTATACCACCCAGCGGCTGCCCGCCAACCTGCTGCAGGCACAGCGGGACTATTTCGGCGCACACACCTATGAGCGGCTGGACAGTCCCCGCGGACAGGTATTCCACACCAATTGGACGGGCCATGGCGGCAGCACCTCGGCCAGTACCTATAACGCCTGAAAAGGAGGCTTTTCTATGAAATTACCCCTGAACACGGATCTGCGCGGCAAGGTCGCCGTTGTCACCGGCGCCGGCGGCATCCTCTGCGCCATGTTTTCCAGGGCGCTGGCGTCTGCCGGCGCCAGGGTCGCCGTTCTGGATCTGAACGAAGCCGCCGCCCGGAAGGTGGCGGAGGAGATCAACGCCGACGGCGGCACCGCCGTGGCCTACGCCTGCAATGTGCTGGACAAGGCCTCCATGGAGGCCTGCCATCAGCAGGTGCTGGCGGAGCTTGGCCCCTGTGACATCCTGCTCAACGGCGCGGGCGGCAACAATCCCCGCGCCACCACCGACAAGGAGTACTACGAAGCCGGTGATCTGGATGCCGAGCTGTACTCCTTCTTCGATCTGGAGCAGAAGGGCGTCGAGTTCGTTTTCAACCTCAACTTCCTGGGCACGCTGATCCCCACGCAGGTATTCGCCCAGGATATGCTGGGCCGCGAGGGCTGCAATATCCTGAACATCTCCTCCATGAACGCCTTTACCCCGCTGACGAAGATCCCCGCCTATTCCGGCGCGAAGGCCGCCATCTCCAATTTCACCCAATGGCTGGCGGTACACTTTGTCAAGCAGGGCATCCGGGTCAACGCCATCGCGCCGGGCTTCCTGTCCACCAACCAGAACAAGGCCCTGCTGTGGAACCCGGACGGCACGCCCACGGCACGCACCGGCAAGATCCTTGCCGCCACGCCCATGGGACGCTTCGGCCAGCCGGAGGAGCTGGTGGGCGCAGTGCTGTTCCTGCTGAACAACGAAGCCGCCTCCTTCATCACCGGCGTCGTTCTGCCCATCGATGGCGGCTTCAGCGCGTACAGCGGTGTGTGATATGAACGTATTCAGGATTGCGGAAACAGAGACCGGCCTGACGCGGGAGGAGATCGCCAACGCGCTGCTGACCAGTCTGACCGGACGGAACCCCCGGCGCGTGCTGATCCTGCCGCCCGACTTTACCCGGTTCCACTCCAACGCCGGTTTTATCACCAATACTTACTATCATATTCTGCAGGACATGGGCGCTCAGGTGGATATTCTCCCCGCGCTGGGGACTCATGAGCCGGTCACGCGGGAGCAGGCCGCCGTCATGTTCGGCGACATCCCCTATGAAACGCTCATTCCCCACAACTGGCGCACCGACGTAGTCCGGCTGGGCGAGATCCCCGCCGCTTATCTGGAGGAGATCACCGAAGGGCTGTGGCACGATCCCGTCAGCGTGGAAATCAACCGCCGCGTGATGGACGAGCGCTACGATCTGATCATCTCCCCCGGTCAGGTGGTGCCTCACGAGGTCATCGGCATGTCCAACCATGCCAAAAACCTGTTTGTGGGCGTGGGCGGCAGCGATATGATCAACAAAAGCCACATGGTGGGCGCTGTGTACGGCATGGAGCGCATGATGGGCAAGGATCACACCCCGGTACGGAAGCTGTTCGACTACGGCATGGAGCACTTCCTGAAGGATCGCCCCATTCTCTTCGCCCTGACTGTCACCACCGCGCCCGGCGGCAGCATCCGCACCCACGGCCTGTTCATCGGTGAGGGCCGGGAGTGCCTGACCGAAGCCGTCCGGCTGGCTCAGGAGAAAAACATCGACTTTGTGGAGCACGGGCTGAAAAAGTGCGTGGTCTATCTGGACCCCAGCGAGTTCAAGAGCACATGGCTGGGCAACAAGGCCATCTACCGCACCCGTATGGCCATGGCCGACGGCGGCGAGCTGATCGTGCTGGCGCCCGGCATCACAAAGTTCGGCGAGGATGCGCAGGTGGACGCCCTGATCCGCAAATACGGCTACCGCGGCCGTCTCCATACGCTGGAGGAATTCAAAAAGCCGGAGAATCAGGATCTGCGGGACAACATGGGCGCGGCCGCCCATCTGATCCACGGCTCCTCGGACGGCCGGTTCACCATCACCTACGCCGTAAAGAGCATCTCCCACGAGGAGATCGACTCTGTGGGCTTCCGGAGCGCGGACTACGACGAAACGGCCGCCAGATACGATCCCCACAAGCTGCAATACGGCTATAACACCGTAGACGGCGAGACGGTCTACTATATCCCCAATCCCGCGCTGGGACTGTGGATCGACCGGGAGAAATTTTAACGCGATCAGTAGCCCTGCTTCGCCTGCTTCATGCTGAGGCTGATGCGCTTTTTCTTTTCGTCCACGTCCAGCACCACCACCTTCACGATATCCCCCACGGACACCGCCTCGGAGGGGTGATGGATGAATTTATCGGACACCTGGGAGATGTGCACCAGTCCGTCCTGGTGGACGCCGATGTCCACGAACACGCCGAAGTCAATGACGTTGCGCACGGTGCCGGTCAGCTCCATGCCGGGCTTGAGGTCCTTCATCTCCAGCACGTCAGTGCGCAGGATGGGCTTGGGCAGCTCATCGCGGACGTCCCGTCCCGGCTTCAGCAACTCGGAGACGATATCCCGCAGAGTCGGCACGCCCACGCCGATGGCCTGGGCGGCTTTCTCCTCTCCGTAAGCTTTGACGCGCTGCGGCAGGTCGGAAATGCGCTCCGCCTTCACATCCGCCAGCGTATAGCCCGCCAGCTCCAGCAGCGCCTTGGCGGCGTCGTAGCTCTCCGGATGGACGGCGGTGTTGTCCAGCACGCTCTTGCTCTCCGGCACCCGCAGGAAGCCGGCGCACTGCTGGAAGGCCTTGGGCCCCAGCTTGGGCACCTTCTTGATCTGGGCGCGGGAGGTAAACGCGCCGTTCTCCTCCCGGTAGGCCACCACGTTTTTCGCCGTGGTGCCGTTCAGGCCCGCCACCCGCTGCAAAAGGGACGGCGACGCCGTGTTGATATCCACGCCCACGGCGTTGACGCAGTCCTCCACCACGCCGCTGAGGGCCTCGTCCAGCTGCTTTGCGGGCATATCGTGCTGATACTGCCCCACGCCGATGGCCTTGGGGTCGATCTTCACCAGCTCCGCCAGAGGATCCTGCAGCCGCCGGGCGATGGACACGGCGCTGCGGAGGTTCACATCGTACTGAGGGAACTCCTCGGCGGCCAGCTTGCTGGCGGAATACACGGACGCGCCCGCCTCGGAGACGATCATATAGCTGACATGCGCACCGGCCCCGTTCACCTGATGGATCAGCTCCACCGCCATCTGCTCCGTCTCCCGGCTGGCGGTGCCGTTGCCGATGGCGATGTGCTCCACGCCGTGCTTCCGGATCAGCTTCGCCAGCACGGCAATGGCCTCGTTCTTCTGCCGCTGGCCGTAGGTGGGATACACCACCGCGGTATCCAGCACCTTGCCGGTGCCGTCCACCACCGCCACCTTGCAGCCCATGCGATAGCCGGGGTCAAGGCCCATGGTGACCTTTCCCTTCACCGGCGGCTGCATCAACAGCGGCTTCAGGTTCAGGGCAAACTGGCCGATGGCGCCCTCGTTGGCCTGCTCCGTCAGCAGATTCCGCATCTCCCGCTCCAGCGAGGGATAGATCAGCCGGTCGTAGGCGTCCTCGCAGGCCGCCTTGATGAATTCCATGGCGGCGGAGCCGGGCTTCACCACGGCACGGCGCATCAGCGGCAGCGCCGCGTCACGGTCCAGCAGCACGGTGACCGAGAGGAAGCCCTCCTTTTCGCCCCGGTTGATGGCCAATATCTGATGCCCGGCCAGCCTGGACAGCGGCTGCTCGAAGTCGTAATACAGCCGGTAGACGCTGTCCGCCTCCACGGCGGCCAGACTGCGGAGACGGCCCTGCCGCGTCAGCAGGCTCCGCAGAGCCTTGCGGATATCCGCGTCGTCGGAAAGCATCTCGGCCACGATGCCGTTGGCGCCCTGTAGGGCGTCCGCCGCCGTCTCCACACCCTTCTCCGGGTCGATATAGTCCTGCGCCGCCAGTTCCGGCGCAGGACTATTTTTCTCTTGGGCCAACAGCAGCAGCGCCAGCGGCTCCAGCCCCTTCTCCCGCGCCGCCGTGGCACGGGTGCGGCGCTTCTGCTTATAGGGACGGTAGAGATCCTCCACCTCCGCCAGCGTTCCGGCACTGTCGATGGCGGCGGACAGCTCCTCCGTCAGCTTCCCCTGCTCCTCGATGGCCTTCTTCACCGTCTCCCGGCGCTCGGCCAGATTCCGCAGGTACTGGAGCCGTTCCTCCAGCGTGCGCAGAGCGGTGTCATCCATGGCGCCGTGCAGCTCCTTGCGGTAGCGGGCGATAAAGGGGATGGTATTTCCCTCATCCAGCAGGCGGACAACGTTTTCCACATGCTGCGGGTTTTTATCAAGCTCCTGTGCAATGGTTTGAATAATATCCATAGGAATTTCCTGTTCGGTATAGAGTAGTAGTGATTCACGTCCCTCTCCAAGGACTCGCACGGCAGAGTGTCCTCTGCCGTGCGTTGTTATTTTATTATACCAGACCCTGGCGCCATCTGCAACCTCCGTCACAGCGTTCTCTCCCTTGCGATCCTCCGGTATTCGATAGGCAGAATACCGGTGCTTTTTTTGAACAGCTCCGCAAAGCGGCTGGAGGTGGTATAGCCGATCATCTGGGCGATCTGGCCCATGGTAAAGTCCGTGTTGATCAGCAGGTGCTCCGCCTGACTCATGCGACGCCCCTGGATATACTGGGTGACGCTGCATCCGAGCTGCCGCTTGAAGCAGCTTTTCAGCTTGCTCTCGCTCATGCAGGCGATACCGGCCAGCCGCTCCAGCGGGATATCGAAGGCGTAGTGGTCGGCAATGTAGCTGATCACATTCTGCAGGCTGGCCGCGCCCTCGCCCCGGTAATTCTCCACCTCAAACAGCAGCTTGGACATAGCGGGAAAATCCGTGGCCTGATCCACACTCTGAAAGGCCGCCGGAAGGTCGAAATAGATATCGGGATACTGCTTTTTCAGGTATTCCTCATAATAGGCCGGAAGGATCTCAATGCCCACCGCATGGATGGGGATGCGCTTGTGGATCAGCGCGCGGTAGCGGGGCTTTCCTCCCACGATGGTCTGGATATCCCCGGCGGAAAGCCGCCGGTAGGGATCCAGCTCCTCCCCGGAGATGGAGTCATACCGCTGGATGCTGATGCACTCTGGGATAGCCATATCCAGGCAGCAGTCGTCGTTGAAATAAAAATCGTGGATCTTGATGTCGAACAGATCCTGCTTTCCATAGACCCAATAGTAGCCGCCGCCGATGGACGGCGCGATCTCCCAGCACTGCCCGGCCGGGCTGAACTTATCCGGGCACGGGGCCGGGAGAAAGTTGTGCTGCTCCAGAAGCGGACGGTAGTAGTCCGTCAAAACATTGTTCTTCATAGTCCTCCTTGCAACGAACAGGCAATTCTTTGCAACGATCAGGCAAAACCCTTCGCCGGATATTGCCGGAATCGCCCCGGTATGGTATCTTTTGTTTCAGTTAGCAAGAACTAACCAAAGTATAGCAAACGACGGTGCAAAAGTCAAACCGTCAATTCATCGCAAAGGAGTTTTTTATCATGCAGACGATCAGCAAAAAAGGCCTGACAGTCAAGGACCTTGTCACGGTCGGTATTTTTTCCGCGCTCTTTCTGGTATTCGCACTGGTGGGCGGCATCTTCTTCGCGCCCAATCCGGTACTGACCTTTTACATGCCCGTGGGCAGCGCCCTGCTGTGCGGCCCGGTGTATCTTCTGATGCTGGCCAAGGTACAAAAGCGCTGGGCGGTCACCATCCTCGGCGCCCTGCTGTGCATTATCTGGTTCGTCACCGGCATGCACTGGGCCATGGCGCTGGGCTATCTTGTGATGGGCGTCATTGCCGACCTGACGGCGGGCAGCGGGCAGTACAAAAGCAGGAAGATCAACTCCCTTTCCTACATGCTCCTCTCCCTGGGCGGCACGGCCTCCTATCTGGTGTTCTTTGCCGACCCCGACGGCTGGGCCAAGACCATGCTGGGCAACGGCACGGAGCAGTCCTATATCGACACCATGCGCACCACCGGGACCCTGTGGATCATGATCCTCATGCTGGCCGGAACGATCCTTGCCGCCGCCGTCAGCGCCTTTGTAGGCTGCCGGATGCTGAAAAAGCAGTTTGAAAAAGCCGGTATCACCCAATGAAGCCGCTGCACCTTGATCCCCGCACAAAGCTGCTCCTCATAGTGCTCTGCGTCCTCAGCGCCATGCTGGCGCCGGGCCTGCGCTTTCAGTTCGCGCTGGTGGTGCTGATCGGACTGCTGGCCGCGGTCTGCGGGAGGCTGCGGTATGCCCTGCGGGGCATTCTCGCCTATGGGCTGATCTGCCCGTTCACCGTCTGGTGCATGGGCGTTCTGACCGGAACATGGCGGGCCATGTTCGTGGCGTTTCTGGGCCTTGTACATAAGGTCTACGCCTGCGGCATGCTGGCAGGGCTGGTGATCTCCACCACCAGAGTGGGCGAGTTCCTCTCCGCCATGGCCCGGCTGCATGTGCCGAAAAAGCTGACCATCCCCATCGCCGTCATGCTCCGCTACCTGCCCACCATCCGGGAGGACTGGCACTTCATCAAGGACGCCATGCGCCTGCGGGACGTGTCCCCCACGTTTGGCGGCTTCCTGAAGGCCCCGGCCATGACCGTCAACTGCATCTACGTCCCGCTGCTGACGGTAGCCAGCAAGGCGGCGGACGAGCTGTCCATCGCCTCCGTGACACGGGGCATCGAGAATCCGAAGCCCCGCACCTGTCTGGTGGATATTCAGATGCGTCCGGCGGACTGGCTGGTCATGGCGCTGTTTGCGGCATTCCTTGCCGCTGAGATCGCATGGAAGGCGGTGGGCGCATGATCGAATTCCGGAACGTGTCCTTCGCCTATCCCGACAGCGCAGAGGGCAGCCTGAAAAATATCAGTCTCACCATCCCGGACGGGCAGTGCGTCCTGCTCTGCGGCCGCAGCGGCTGCGGCAAGACCACGCTGACGCGGCTCATCAACGGCCTGATCCCGCAGTTCTTTTCCGGCGAATTGAGCGGCGAGGTACTGCTGGATGGCGAAAACCTTGCCGGCCTGCCCATGTACCGCATCGCGGAAAAGGTGGGCAGCGTGTTCCAGAATCCCCGGACGCAGTTTTTCAATGTGGATACCGACAGCGAGATCGCCTTCGGGATGGAAAACGAAGCCGTCCCGCAGGCGCAGCTGAAGCGCCACGTGGCTGAGACCGCAGATGCGCTGCATATCGGGGCGCTTCTGGGCCGCAGCATATTCGCCCTCTCCGGCGGAGAAAAGCAGAAGATCGCCTTTGCCTCCGTCTATGCCATGGAGCCGGAGGTCTATCTGCTGGACGAGCCGTCCTCCAATCTGGACATGGCCGCCATCGGCGCGCTGCGGGAGCATCTGCGGCTCATCAAGTCGCAGGGCAGGACCATCATCACGGCGGAGCACCGGCTCTATTACCTGATGGATGTGGCCGACCGCGTCATCTATCTGGAGAGCGGCCGTATCGCCGGAGACTGGACACCGGAGCAGCTTTGCGCGCTGCCCGCGGCGCAGCGTCAGGAAATGGGCCTGCGGGCCATCGACCTGCGAGAGGAACGGCCATCCCGCTTCCCTTCCTCCGCAGCCGCACCGGTGCTGGCGCTGAAAAATGTGACCCTCGCCTATCAGAAGCAGCCGGTTTTGCAGAATATTTCCTTACAGGCCGCACCCGGCGACGTGATCGCCGTGGTCGGTCACAACGGCGCGGGAAAAACCACCTTCTCCCGCGCCCTCTGCGGCCTGCACCGGGAGGTGTCCGGCTCGTATCTCTGGAACGGGACACCGCAAAAGCCGAAGGCGCGCATGCAGCGCTCCTATATGGTCATGCAGGACGTGAACTATCAGCTCTTTGCCGAGAGCGTGGCGGCAGAATGTACGTTCGGCATCCGGCACCCGGACACGGCGCTGGCGGAGAAAACGCTGGTGGAGCTGGGCCTTGCCCCCTTCCGGGAGCGGCACCCCAACACCCTCTCCGGCGGACAGAAGCAGCGGCTGGCGGCAGCCGCCGCCATGGTCTGCGGCAAGGAACTGCTGGTGTTTGACGAGCCCACCAGCGGTTTGGACTATGACAGCATGGCACGGCTGGCGGCGCTGACCCGGCAGCTGGCCGCCATGGGCAAGCTCCTCTTCATCGTCACCCACGACTATGAGTTCGTCTGCCGCACCTGCACAAGGGTGCTGCGGCTGGACGGCGGCGGGATCGCAGACGATCTGGCCGTAACGGAGGAGACCCTTCCCCAAATCAAGCAGATCCTTCAGGTGAGGTGAGAAAATGCAGAAAGAAAAAAGCACGTTCGGCTGGATCTTTACCTTTGCCGGACAGAAAAAATCAGGCTATATCGCCAGCGTATGCCTTGCCGTCGCCGGCGCGGTGTTTCAGATACTGCCGTTCTTCGTTATGGCACAGATCATTGGAAAGCTACTGGCGGGAAACAAGGACATCACCGGCTATCTGGCGGACTGCGCGGTGATGGCGGTGTTCTGGGGCCTTCGGGTGCTGCTACACGCCCTCTCTACGGCCCAGTCCCACAAGGCCACCTTCGCCGTGCTGGGCAATATCCGCAAGCAGGGGCTTGCAAAGCTTTCACGGATGCCGCTGGGCGACGTGCAGGCCAAAGGCTCCGGCGAGCTGAAAAGCATCCTGGTGGAGCGGGTGGACAGCATGGAGCCGACGCTGGCCCATGTGATCCCGGAAATGAGCAGCAACGCCGTGCTGGTGCTTGCAACATTTGTGTATCTGCTGGCGCTGGACTGGCGCATGGCGCTGGTCTCGCTGATCACCTTCCCGCTGGGCATGGTGTTCTTCGCGCTGATGATGGCGGGCTACAACAAGAACTACGCCCGCACCGTGGCGGCCACCAACACCCTCAACGATACGGCGGTGGAGTACATCGGCGGCATCGAGGTCATCAAGGTGTTCGGCAAGGCGAAAAGCAGCTATGAAAAGTTTGTCGCCGCCGCCAGAGAGTGCGCCCAGAGCTATATCGACTGGATGAACAAAAGCAACTTCTACTTTACCTTCGCCACGAATATCATGCCCGCCACGCTTCTGACCGTGCTGCCCATCGGCGGACTGCTGATGAAGGCCGGTACGCTGGCCCCGGAGAAATTCGTGCTGATCGTGATCCTGTCCATGGGGCTGATCACGCCCATCATCGGCTGCATGAAGTTCACCGATGATTTGGCCAAGGTGGGCACCATCATCTCTCAGGTGACGGACATCCTGACTGCGGCGGAGCTGCCCCGTCCCGGGACGGACGAGGAGACGCCCCAGAGCAGCACCGTGGCGCTGCACAACGTCCGCTTCGGCTACGGCGATACCGAGGTGCTGCACGGCATCGACCTGACCTTCCGCGAGGGAACGGTCAACGCGCTGGTGGGCCCCTCCGGCAGCGGCAAGTCCACCATCGCCAAGCTGATCGCCTCCTTCTGGGATGTGAATCGCGGCAGCATCACCGTGGGCGACGCGGACATCCGTCATATCTCCGCCGCACACTACCACAGGCTGGTGGCCTATGTGTCCCAGGATAACTTCCTGTTTGACACCACCGTGCGGGAGAACATCCGCATGGGCAGGCCCGACGCCACCGACGCCGAGGTGGAGCAGGCGGCCAGAGACTGCGGCTGCTATGACTTCATCATGGGGCTGGAAAACGGCTTTGACACCATGGTGGGCAGCGGCGGCGGACACCTGTCCGGCGGCGAGAAGCAGCGCATTTCCATTGCCCGCGCCATGCTGAAAAACGCGCCCATCGTCATTCTGGACGAGGCCACCGCCTACACCGACCCGGAAAACGAAGCCGTCATCCAGGAGAGCGTGGCCAGGCTCGTCCGGGGCAAGACCCTGATCGTCATTGCCCACTGGCTCTCCACCATCGTGGACGCCGACCAGATCGCCGTGGTGAATGAGGGCCGCATTGAGGCGGCGGGAACGCAGGCAGAGCTGCTGCAAGCCTGCCCGCTGTATCAGACGCTTTGGAACGCGCATATGGCGTCCCGCGACAGCGCGGAAGGAGGTGCCGATCATGCTTGAGATCCTGAGAAAATTCTTTCGCTTCTGCGACGAGCGGGAGCGCAGGGCGTTTTACCGCTCCATCGTCCTGGGCGTGGCGGCGGCGCTGTTCTCCGCGCTGAAGCTCCCGGCCATCGGCGTCATGCTGCAGGCGATCCTGACGGGCGGCGTCACCGCCAAGGCGATCCTGCTGTCGCTTGGGATCATGCTGGTGTCCGTCGTCGGCGCGTCGCTTCTCAAATACCGTGCCACCGCCCTGCAAACCGACGGCGGCTACCGCACCGCCGCCAACAAGCGGGTGCAGATCGCTGAGCATCTGCGGTATCTGCCCATGGGCTATTTTAATGAGAACAGCCTGGGCGCCATCACCTCCGTCACCACCAACACCATGGACAATCTCTCCGGCGTGTCCACCCGCGTGGTGATGCTGGTCACTGAGGGCCTTTTCTCCACAGCGGTCATGACGCTGGCGGTGTTTCTGGTCGACTGGCGGGCAGGCCTGCTGATCGCGGCCGGTCTGGTACTCTACGGCCTTGTCAATCACGCCTTGCAGGTCAGGTCCGCGGAAACGACCGCCAGAAAGCTGACCGGCGATACCATCGTGGTAGAGCGGGTATTGGAGTATATCCGCGGCATTGCCGAGGTGAAGTCCTACTCTTTGACCGGTAAATATAACCGCAGGCTGGAGTCCGCCATCGGCGAAAACGCCGCCGCCAATATCGACATGGAGCTGAAGCTCCAGCCCCTGATGCTGGCACAGAATCTCATTGCCAAGCTCATTGACGTGGGCATTGTGACGCTGTCGCTGACGCTCTATACCGGCGGGCACATGGCGCTTTTGAACTGCGTCATGCTCTGCATCTGCTCCTTCCTGCTGACGGAGGGGCTGGAGCAGGCCGGTACGCAGTCCAGCCTGCTGCGGGTGGTGGACACCTGCGTCGATCAGGCCAATGACATTCTGAACCTGCCCGCCATGGATATCTCCGGCGCGGCCCTGACCCCGGAGCGCCATGACCTCCGGGCGGAGGATATCCGCTTCTCCTATGATCAGAAGCCCATCATAGACGGCGTCACGCTGGACATTCCCGAACGGACCACCACAGCCATCGTCGGCCCCTCCGGCGGCGGCAAGACCACCCTCTGCCACCTGCTGTCCCGCTTCTGGGACGTGGATGGCGGCCGCGTCACGCTGGGCGGGCACGACGTGCGGGAATACGATATGGACAGTCTGATGCGGAATTTCAGTTTCGTGTTCCAGAACGTCTATCTGTTCCACGACACTGTTGCCAACAATATCCGCTTCGGCCAGCCGGACGCACCTATGGAGAAGGTCATTGCGGCGGCGAAAAAGGCCCGCTGCCACGAGTTCATCATGAAGCTGCCCCAGGGCTATGATACCGTTATCGGTGAGGCAGGCGGCACCCTCTCCGGCGGCGAGCGCCAGCGCCTCTCCATCGCGCGGGCTATGATGAAAGACGCGCCCATCATCATTCTGGACGAGGCCACCGCCAATGTGGATCCGGAAAACGAAAAAGAGCTGATGGAGGCCATCTCCCAGCTGACGCAGGAGAAAGCCGTTATCATGATCGCCCACCGGCTAGAAACCGTCCGCCGCGCCGACCAGATCCTTGTGGTGGACAGGGGGCAGATCGTCCAGCGCGGCACCCACGATGCGCTGATGAAGCAGGACGGCATCTACCGCCGCTTCATCACCGGCCGTGAGCGAGCCGTCAGCTGGAAGCTGTAAGCAGGCCACCCCGCAGTGTGGTATATAGAAGGGCTCCGTTTTTCGGCAAAAATACTCGAAAAACGGAGCCCTTTCTGATACGAAAGCTTTACTCTCTCGTAATTGTACGGGATGCTTGTCCCCGCAACGACATCTTCGATTTCTTTGATGATCAGCCAATCATCCATATTGTTCTGATTGTCAGCGAGGACTTTTATGATCTCCTCATCAGAAAACTTTACGAAATTCTGAATTGCTTTGTCCGTAGCAGCCGCAGTTTTTCATCAGCCGTTATCATCGTTTTCGCATCACCGGCAGCAGAACGTTTTCCATAAAGTCAACGCGGTCATGCACCGCCGGTCTGAAGGAAGCAGATACTGCGGCCACAACTTTCTCGTTCGGATCAACATAGAGCACATTGCCGCTGTCGCCGATGGCGGCATAAATGTGCTTCTCCGGATGTACGATCCACCAGAGATAGCCGTAGGACATTCCGCTGAAAGCACCGTTTTCGATCCTGCGCGGGAAAAGCATTTTCTCCAGCCACCGGGAGGAAACGATCTGCTGTCCGTTCCATGCACCGTTTTGCAGGCAGAGCTGACCGAGCTTTGCCATATCGGCGGCGCTCAGGCACAGCCCGTAGCCGGGCGCAGCAAGCCCCTGCGCTTCGGCAAGCCACACATTTTCTCTCGGGGCCTTGTCCGTTGTGAACATCTTATGCTCCTGCGCGGTTCCGGCATAAACGTTCCTGTGATCTGCAATGCCGAGAGGACGGAACAGATATTCATTTGCGAAGTCCACGGTTTTCATCCCAGCGGCGTTGAAAAGGATGCCTGAAAGAATGTGCAGGCAGACCGTCCGATAGTCAAATGCGCCGGTGATGCCGCTCTTTCCGCCGAGGAAATCCAGCGACGCCTTCGTCCAGTCCTCACTGGAACACACCTTCGTCCACGGGTCACCATGCCCCTTATAGGGCGCGCGCATAGTCAGAAGATGCCGGATCGTCACATCAAAGATCGTCTTTTCACCGCGTCTGACCGGATACTCCGGAAAGTAAGAAAGCACCTTATCATTTACGCTGCCGATCATTCCGCGGTCAATCGCGATGCCAATCAGCAGCGCCATCACGCTTTTCGTGGCAGACGCGATATGGACGCAGTCTGTCCGCTGATAGCCGTTCCACTCTGCGGCGTAGATCTCGTTTCCGTCCTGAAGCACGCTGATCTGGCAGATATTCGGCTGATGCCGCTGTATATACGGATGCAGTTCCTGAAGCCGCACCCGTCCGTCGGAATGAATCTCTGCTCCTCCGAAAATAAATTTTTCGCCCTTGTTCATCTGCGGCATAGGTACACTTTCCTTTCGCTTCAGAGCATGATCCGCGTGATCTCCATCGTCACGATCTTCAGCACCGCGCCGCCGGACATGAGATAAAACCAGACCTCACGCACACGCTGCGTTTTGGCAATCGGCGTGGCAATGGCGGCAATGATGATCAGCAGCGCGCCGATGCAGCCGACGATGGTAGGTACGCTGACCAGCGGAAACAGGCCCGGTGCGCAGCTGCCGTCAACGGCATGCTGGATGGTCTTGTCCAGTCCGTCCCGCGCCGCCGCAAAGCAGCACACCACAAGACCGAAAATCAGCAGAATGGCACTTCTGCGTCCCCAGTACTGAATACCGGCGCGGTGAAAAACCGACCAGCCGATAAAGCCCAGCAGGGCAAGGATCATAACCGTCGTCGCCGTCGTGACGGCGTTTCCAAAATAGAGCTTCATTTTATCTTCCCCTCTTAATACGAAATCGTGATGGTTCTGCACGCATCACAGCAGCAGGCCTTCACGCTTGCGCGGCCGCCGGTCTTCAGCCCGGTAAGCTTTACAAAGCCCTCAGCTCTTCCGGCATTTTCCAGCGCACCCGGCACTTCGTATGCAAAGCTGAATGCGCCGTCCTTGCTGCTGAACAAATAACCCGTTCTCATTTCTTTTCCGCATTTCGGACACAACATGAGCAATTCCTCCAATTCTTATCGCTGCGCACTGTACCAATCCAGTACGGCGCTCAGGTTTTCCATTTTGATACGCTCCCCAACGTGGAGCATCTTAGCATTATCTCTCTCAAAAATAAGACCCAGTACACGATCGTCTCTGTGATCAGCACTGCGTCTCAACACCGGCTGTCTGGTTTCAATGGCAAAATCTTTCGCGTTGATATGCTCTCATGCCGCACTTTGGCCGCGCAAAAAGTAACCACTCGGTAACTTTGATTATAGTTACCGAGTGGTTACTTGTCAAGAGGGAGAGAAAATTTTTTCTCTCCCATCAATGCTTGCATGATAAGCGGCCAAGGGGAACTGATGACCAGTGTTATCGCACAGCGGCCCGGCAGAACGAAAGCAACGCATGCGCCTGCCCACACGGTACACATATGTGGAACAGCTTTCCGATCGTGCGAGAAACGGTACACTTTGTGCTGTTGTAATCAATAAAACATCACAAGGCCGCAGGAATTCAGTCTTGACAAATTTGCTTTTCGGATGATACAATCACGGCAGAGGAAACAGTTTCCTCTGCCGTAACTTCATATCGATCGGACGATGGGATCGGGAGAGACCGCCGCAGGCGGCGCCGAAGGGGAACGCAGAAGCTCTCAGGCAAAAGGACCGGTTCCGGACGATACTCCGAAAAGGCCGGACGGCAACGCCCGACCACCGAAGGTGCAACCTCCCATAGCGGAGGGAATCTCTCAGGTAACTCAACGGGGGCACAAAGCCGTAAAGCGCGGTTTTGTGTCCTTTTTTGCTGCCAAAAAAGAAACGATCTTTAAGGAGGAAAAACGTATGAGCGAACTGAAGCGTACCCAGCTGTATGACATCCATGTGGCCGCCGGCGCGGAGCTGGTGGACTTCGGCGGATGGGAGATGCCCATTCAGTATCCCAGCGGCATCATTGCCGAGCATCTGTATACCCGTCAGGTGTGCAGCCTGTTCGACGTGTCCCACATGGGCCGCCTGCGCATTACCGGAGCGGAGCGCAAGGCGTTTTTGCAGCATGTGCTGTCCAGCAACGTCAGCGCACTGGATCTGAACATGGCCCAGTACTGCATCATTCCCGACAACGATGGCGGCGCGGTGGACGATGCCTATCTGTACCTCTTTGAGGAGGACAGCTATCTGCTGGTGGTGAACGCCGCCAATACCGACAAGGATCTGGCCCACCTGTACGAAGCGCTGAAGGGCTTCGACTGCCAGATCGAGAACATCACAGATAAGTGGGCCGCCATCGCGGTGCAGGGCCCCAAGTGCAAGGAGATGCTGACGGCGCTGGCCGGTGGCGCACAGCTGACCGAGCCCATGAAGAATGCCCTGGGCACCGTTACGCTGGAGGGCCACACCGCCCGCGTCGCCAAGACCGGCTACACCGGCGAGCCGCTGGGCTATGAGGTCTATGTCCGCAGCGAGGATGCCGCGTGGCTGTGGAACCGCCTGATCGAGCTGGGCGCACGTCCCGCCGGTCTGGGCGCCCGCGATACCCTGCGTCTGGAGGCCGCCCTGCCCCTGTACGGTCACGAGATGGGCAATGCGCCCGACGGCAGCGAAATTCCCATTTTCGCCGTACCTCTGTCCAAGTTCGCCGTCAGCTTTGCCGCCGAAAAGGGCGACTTCATCGGCCGCAAGGCGCTGGAAAAGCAGCACGAGTCCTTCGTCAGGCATATGGATCGTGACTTCAGTGACCTGAACGTCCTGCCCCGGAAGATCGCGCCTATCGCCCTGCTGGATCGCGGCGTCATGCGTGCCGGGATGGAGATCTATCAGGGGGATAAGCTGGTGGGCTGGGTCACCAGCGGCACCATGGTGCCCTACTTCAAGAGCGAGGGCGAGGGTCTTGAGACCGTGATCCTGGAGGCCAGCGGCAAGCGCGCCATCGGCCTGTGCTACATCAACAGCGACATTCTGGAGGATGACACCGTGGAGGTGGACGTCCGCGGCAAGCGGCTGAAGGCCGTCATCCCCGCCCGCCACATGAGCGTGGCCGCACCTCCCTACGCCCGTCCCCTCATCTACGGCATGCAGGAGGAGGAACACAAGGTGGGCAGCGGCGACCGCGCTCCCAAGGCACTGGAGCTGCTGACGAAGGCGCTGGAGAACCACCAGTGGCGGCAGGAGCAGTGTATCAACCTGATCCCCTCCGAGAATACGCCCAGCCGCGCCGTCCGCATCCTGTCCGGCAGCGATCCCTGCTGCCGCTACGCCGAGCACAAGAAGGTGCTGGCCTTCTACGATAAGGATATCTTCTACTATCAGGGTACGGAGTTCATCGACAAGGTGGAGCAGCTTCTGGTGGAGGAGATGCGCGCCTACTTCGGCTGCACCGAGGTAGAGACCCGTACTCTCAGCGGCCAGATGTCCAACATGGCGGTGTTCTCCTCTCTGATGGACTGGAAGAACCGCTTCGACCGGAAGGTGGAGGCCAAGCGCCTTGGCTATGTGATGAACAACCACATCATCAAGGGCGGCCACCTGTCCGCCCAGCCCATGGGCGCGCTGCATGACTACATCGCCATCGACCCCGTCACCGAAAAGCCCGCCGTGGTGAACTTCCCCGTCTGCGCCGACAACCCCTATAAGATGGACGTGGAGGAGACCAAGAAGCTCATCGAGCGCTATCGCCCCGAGCTGATCATCTTCGGCAAGAGCATGGTGCTGCACAAGGAGCCCGTGGCCGCCATCCGGCAGTTCGTGGATCAGGAGAAGATCCCCACCACCATCATGTACGATATGGCTCATGTGCTGGGCCTGATCGGCGACCACTTCCAGAACCCCTTTGCCGAGGGCGCGGAGATCGTCACCGGCTCCACCCACAAGACCTTCTTTGGCCCTCAGCGCGGCGTCATCGGCGTCAACTACAAGGAAGAGGATCTCAAGTACGGCCTGTGGAAGACCATCGAGACCCGCACCTTCCCCGGCAGCGTGTCCAACCACCATCTGGGCACCCAGGTGGGCATGCTGATGGCCGCCTATGAGATGAATCAGTTCAAGGACGAATACCAGAAGGCCGTCATCCAGAATGCCAAGTCCTTCGCCCGAAGCCTGAAGGCCGAGGGGCTGGACGTGATGGGCGACCCCGCCATCGACTATACCGAGACCCATCAGGTCATCGTCTCCGTGGGCTACGGCGAGGGCGCAGAGATCGCCAATCGTCTGGAGCGCAACAACGTCATCGTCAACTATCAGGCCACCCCGGACGAGGAGGGCTTCACCGCCTCCGGCGCGCTGCGTATGGGCGTCAGCGAAATGACCCGCTTCGGCTTTGGTGAGAAGGAGTTCGCCCAGCTGGCCAGCCTGATGGCGGACTGCATCCTGCGGGGCAAGGAGATCGGCCCCGACGTTGCCAAGCTCCGCAGCCAGCATCTGGAGATGGGCTACTGCTTCAATGACGAGCAGTTCGAGACCGCGCTGGAGAAACTGGCGGAAAAGGCGCTCTAATCAGAAAATCCATATGCAGCGCCGCAACGGCGGCGCTGCCCCACAAAACCAAAACCTATCAGTGACAAATAAAATTTGGAGGTAAAGTATCATGTTGTTTCCCGCTGAAATGAAGTATTCCAAGGATCACGAGTGGATGAAGGAAGAGGACGGCGTTGTGGTGATCGGCATCTCCGATTTCGCGCAGGACGCGCTGGGCGATGTGGTGTTCGTGAACCTGCCCGCCGAGGGTGACAGCGTTACCGCCGGTGAGGCCTTCGGTGATGTGGAGTCCGTCAAGGCCGTGTCCGATCTGGTGTCCCCCGTATCCGGCACCGTGTGCGCCGTCAACGAGGAGTTGCTGGACGCGCCTGAGAAGCTGAACAGCGATCCCTACGGCGCATGGCTCATCAAGGTGGAGAATGTGTCCGACACCGAGGAGCTGCTGGACGCTGCCGCTTACGAGGCCTTCTGCGCACAGGAGGGCTGATATGGGCAGCTACATCCCCTCTACGCCTCAGCAGCGGCAGGAAATGCTGAAGGCCATCGGCCTTTCCTCCTTCCGTGAGCTGTACGGCGATGTCCCGGCGGAGATGTATCTGGATCGTTCTCTGAACATCCCCTCCGGCATGAGCGAGCTGGAGGTAGGCCGAGCCGTCCGCGCCATGGCGGATAAGAACCGCGTGTACGACGTGATTTTGCGGGGCGCTGGCGCTTATGACCACTACATTCCCAGCATCGTCAAGTATATCCCCGCCAAGGAAGAATTCCTGACGGCCTACACCCCCTATCAGGCGGAGATGAGTCAGGGGCTTTTGCAGTCCATCTTCGAGTATCAGACCATGATCTGCATGCTGACGGGCATGGACGTGTCCAACGCCTCCGTCTATGACGGCGCGACCGCCGCCGCCGAGGCTGCCGCCATGTGCCGCGACCGCAAGCGCCGGGTAACGCTGGTGTCCGCCGCCGCCCACCCCGATACCATCAACACCATCCGCACCTACTGCTACGGCACCGGCGACGAGCTGCGCATCGTTCCGGAAAAGGACGGCAAAACCGACCTTGACGCCCTGCGGGAGCTGCTGACCCCCGACGTTGTCAGCTTTTATGTGCAGCAACCCAACTTCCACGGCCTGTTTGAGGACGCGGAGGCCCTGGGCGCGGCAGTTCACGAGGCGGGCGCCCTGTACGTCATGGGCTGCAATCCCATGGCGCTGGCCATCATGAAAACGCCCCGTGACTGCGGCGCGGATATCGCCGTGGGCGAGGGTCAGCCCCTCGGCCTGCCGCTGGCAGCGGGCGGCCCGTATCTGGGCTACATGGCCACCACCGAAAAGCATATGCGCAAGCTGCCCGGCCGCATCGTGGGCGAGACCACGGACGCCGAGGGCCGCCGCGCCTATGTGCTGAGCCTGCAGGCCCGCGAGCAGCACATCCGCCGAGAGAAGGCCAGCAGCAACATCTGCTCCAACGAGGCCCTGTGCGCCCTGACTGCCGGACTCTATATGTCCACCATGGGCCCCGACGGCATGGCCCAGGCGGCGGAGCAGTCCATGGCCAAGGCCCACTATCTGTCGGAGGCCCTGTGCGCCGTGGACGGCGTGAAGCTGCGCTATGACGGCGATTTCTTCCACGAGTTCGTCACCGATATGCCCAAAACGGAGGAAGTCCTTGCCGCCCTGTCCGATGCCGGTATTCTGGGCGGCCTGCCTGTTGCGGGCGGTATCCTGTGGTGTGCCACTGAAAAGGTCACCAGGGACGCCATGGACAAGACCGCTGCCATCGTGAAGGAGGTGCTGGCAAAATGAAGCTGATTTTTGAAAAGAGCGTTCCCGGCCGCCATTGCGGCCTTCTGCCCGCCTGCGACGTGCCTGAGGTCAAGCTGCCCGCTTCCTTGCAGCGTGAGACGAAGCCCGCCCTGCCGGAGATGAGCGAGACGGATATCTCCCGCCATTATACCGAGCTTTGCAAGCAGGTACACGGCGTGAACTGCGGCTTCTATCCCCTGGGCTCCTGCACCATGAAGTATAACCCCCGCATCGACGAGGAGGTTGCCGCGCTGGAGGGCTTTACCGCTATCCATCCGCTTGCTCCCGCCGCCGACCAGCAGGGCGTTCAGGAAGTGCTGGATACTGCCAAGTCCTACCTGTGCGAGATCACCGGCATGGACGACATGACCTTCCAGCCTGCCGCCGGCGCGCACGGCGAGTTTACCGGCGTGCTGCTGATCAAGCAGTATCACGACGCACGGGGCGACCACAAGCGCACCAAGATCATCGTGCCCGACAGCGCCCACGGCACCAACCCCGCCACCGCCGCCATGTGCGGCTATCAGGTGGTGAACATCGCCTCCGGCCCTGACGGCTGCGTGGATCTGGATGCGCTCCGCGCCGTGCTGGGCGAGGACACCGCCGGTCTGATGCTGACCAACCCCAACACTGTGGGCATCTTTGACCACAACATTCTGGAGATCACCCGCCTTGTCCACGAGGCTGGCGGCCTGTGCTACTACGACGGCGCCAACCTGAATGCCGTCATGGGCGTTGTCCGCCCCGGCGACATGGGCTTTGACTGCATCCACATGAACCTGCACAAGACCTTCGCCACGCCTCACGGCGGCGGCGGTCCCGGCGCAGGTGCGGTGGGCTGCAAGAGCTTCCTGTCTCCCTACCTGCCCCACAGCGCGCTGGCGGAGGAGCCGGGCCACATTCAGGTGCGGGGCTTCCGGGGCAACTTCCTGGTGGTAGTCCGGGCGCTGGCCTATCTGCTGACGCTGGGCCGCGAGGGCATCCCCGAGGCCGCACAGAACGCCGTGCTGAACGCCAACTATCTCATGCACCTGCTGAAGGGCACCTACACCCCCGCCTATGACCGCATCTGCATGCATGAGTTCGTACTGGATCTCAGCGATCTGAAAAAGGAAACGGGCGTATCCGCGCTGGATGTGGCCAAATCCCTGATCGACGAGGGCATCCATCCCCCCACCATGTACTTCCCGCTGATCGTCCACGAGGCGCTGATGCTGGAGCCCACGGAAACGGAAGGCCCCGAGACGCTGGAGCACGCGGCTGAGGTGCTGCGCAAGCTGTATCACAAGGCCTTTGAGGATGCGGAGTCCATGCACACCGCGCCCCACAATATGCCCATCGGACGCCCCGACGAGGTACAGGCCGCCCGGCATCCCGTGGTGCGCTGGAGAAACGCATGATACGGAGACTTTACACCTATTCCGGCAGCGGCACAGACCCCTATCGCAATCTGGCGCTGGAGCAGTATCTTACCGAGACTGTGCCGGAGGATGCCTGCATTCTCTACCTGTGGCAGAATCAGAACACAGTCGTCATCGGCCGCAATCAAAACGCCTGGAAGGAGTGCCGCACCGGCCTTCTGGAGCAGGAAGGCGGTGTACTGGCACGGCGTCTCTCCGGCGGCGGCGCGGTGTTTCACGATATGGGGAACCTGAACTTTACGTTCAGCGTCACAGAGAAAAACTACGATCTCCCCCGGCAGCAGCAGGTCATTCTCACGGCCTGCCGTCTGCTGGGGCTCAGGGCGGAGCTGTCCGGGCGCAACGATCTGCTGGCCGAGGGGCGGAAGTTCTCCGGCAACTCCTTTTTCTCCCACAACGGCAGGGCATTCCACAACGGCACACTGCTGGTAGACGCCGATATGACGAAGATGGGGCGGTATCTCAGCCCCTCTACCGCCAAGATCGCCAGCAAGGGCGTGGATTCTGTGCGTTCCCGCGTGGTAAACCTGCGGGAGCTGTGCCCCGATCTGACCATCGAAAAGATGGCGGAGGCCATGAACCGGGCATTTGAGCAGGTCTACGGCCTGACGGCTGTGCCGCTGCAGGAGCAGGACTTCGACCACGATGCGCTGGACGCGCTGTATGCGCAGTTCAGCAGCCGGGATTGGGTCTATGGCCGCAGCGCGCCGCTGGACTTTGCCTGCGGGGATAAGTTCCCATGGGGCGAGGTGAGCCTGCACCTGCGTGTGGAGCACGGCAGCTGCCGCGATGCGGCGGTGTATACCGACGCCATGGATGCGGAACTGTCCGCCGTGCTGGAGGGCGCTCTCAACGGCTGCGCGTTTTCCGCCGAAACTCTGTGCCGCGCCATAGAGGGCGCGGCGGTGGCGGAGGAGATCAAGGGCGATCTGTGCCGTCTCATCCGCGCACAAAACATCTGAAAACACAGGAGGTACTCCTATGTCTGACTATCAGTTGATCGTCATCGGCGCAGGCCCCGGCGGGTACACCGCCGCGCTGCGCGCCGCCAAGCTGGGGCTGCATACTGCCATTGTGGAGCGCCGGGAGGTGGGCGGCACCTGCCTGAACCGGGGCTGCATCCCTACCAAGACGCTGCTCCACGCCTCTCAGGTCTATTACGATGCCGTGAACGGCGCCGGCATAGGCATTCACGGCAGTCTTTCCTACGACATCGGCGAGATGTTCGCTTTCAAGCGCAGCGTCAGCGAGAAGCTGCGCTCCGGCATCCACGCGCTGCTGAAGGGCGCAAAGGTGGACGTTATCGAGGGTACGGCGCAGATCGCCGCCCCCGGTCAGGTGGATGTCACCGGTGCGGACGGCGCGGTGACACGGTATACCGCGGAGCGCATTCTGGCCGCCACCGGCTCGGTGAATGTCCGGCCGCCCATTCCCGGACTGGAGCTGCCCGGCGTTATGACCTCCGACGAGCTGTTGGAGGGCACGGACACACCGTATCAGTCCATCGTCATTATCGGCGGCGGCGTTATCGGCGTGGAATTCGCCACGTTTTACAGTCACCTCGGCTGTCAGGTAACGCTGGTGGAGGGCATGGCCAACCTGCTGCCCCAGCTGGATCGCGAGCTGGGACAGAATCTGGCGCAGATCCTGAAAAAGCAGGGCGTGGAGGTGCTGACCTCCGCCATGGTGCAGTCTGTGGAGCAGACGGTGGACGGTCTTTGCGTCCATCTGGAGCAGAAGGGCAAGGAGCTGACCGTCACCGGCGAGAAGGTGCTGTGTGCCATTGGCCGCCGGGCGTATTTCGACGGTCTGTTTGCCGAGGGACTGACCCCGGCGCTGAACGGTAAACGGCTGCTGGTGGACGAAAGCTATCAGACCAGCATCCCCGGCGTGTACGCCATTGGCGACGCATCCGCCGCCGTGCAGCTGGCTCATGTGGCCGCGGCACAAGGCACGGACTGCGTGGAGCGGATGTGCGGCAGCAAAGGCAGCATCGATCTGAACGTGATCCCCAGCTGCATTTACAGCGCCCCGGAGATCGCCGTAGTGGGACTCACCGAGGCCGAGGCCAGGGAGCAGGGCATTCCCACCGTGTCCGGCAAGTGTACCCTGTTCAGCAACGCCCGCACCATCATAGAAGACCCGGGACGCTGCTTCATGAAGCTGGTGGCGCGCACGGACACCCACGCGCTTATCGGTGCACAGCTCATGTGCCAGCACGCCAGTGACATGATCTCTCAGCTGAGCACCGCCATGGTGAACCGTCTGACGGTGGAGCAGCTATTGACTGTCATGCGTCCTCACCCCTCCTTTGAGGAGGCACTGGGCGAGGCCGTGGAGAATTTAGCGTCCAAATTGGCGTAACACAGCAGGCAGAGGAGCGCACCGCGCTTCTCTGCCTGTTTCGCAGGAGGTATTCATGGATACGATACAGCAGCAAAAGGCGGCGCTGCGCCGGGAGCCGGCAGCGCAGAGCGGACTATGATGCCGGAGGAAAAGTGTTTGTCCGACAGCGCTATTCTTCACCGCGTACTGAACACGCAGGAATACCGCCGCGCCCACACGGTATTTGCCTTTGTGGGACGGGCTGATGAGATCGACACGCGGCCGCTGCTGGAGCAGATATTGGCGGACGGCAAACGGCTGTGCGTACCGCACGCCTGAAGTTGTAAAAGAAATCCGCGCGAAATACCCGACTACTCCGCTGATTGCATCCGGCGGAAAAACGAATGAAACGGTTCATGCAACGATTCAGGCTGGGGCGAACGCCATTACCTATACTCCGCCACCGGCGCAGGAGCTTTTTAAGACGATTATGGCTACTTATAGGGAGTAACAAAAAAGAATCGTGCCTATTCGAGGTCATGCAGTCGAAACGACTGCATGACCTCTTGTTGCTGTTTTGTATACGCGATAAACGCTGAGGAGCCTTTGACAAATGTGACGGAATCATCGGATTTTCGCAATTCTCTTTACGACAATCTCCGCAAACAGCAGATCAACGCCGTCGGCAAAGCCGGAGATAAAGCAAGTAAAACCGCTCATTCTTTTTGCGACGGGGACGGAGGACGCGGGGCAAGAAAGCGGCAAGGCTCAGTCACTTCATCGCTCGTCCTCTCCCCACAAAGCCACGGCTTTGCGGGGCCCCTTCCATCGGCTGCGCGATTTTTCAAATCGCTTATGGACGAAAACTTTGAATTTTTACTATAAAAGCCTTGACTCTCACGTTACGTCATAGCGTATAATAACGCTGTGTTCGGACATGAGAAACAAAATGGAGGCTTTACCATGAAAATTACAGCGATCCGGTCTGACCGGATTTATCGGGATATGATGACTGCGCTTCCTGCCGAAAAGGAAAATATCTATCGGAACAGGCTGATGAAGCCCTTTGAGTTTAAGTGGGCGTGTGTTGGGATTCCCTTGACGGCAACGCAGGAGGGCGGCTATGATGTGGTTTCTGCCGCCGCAATGAGCGGCTTTTATGCCCCGGCACAGATCACGGAGGCTCGCCGGACAGAGATCGAAAAAATCAGCAGCGATTCCTTTTGGGAAAGCTGTGAGGCCAGCATCCGTGATACGCTTCTTGGCTTTGAGCAGCACGGCATTCAGCTCCCGAAGCAGGAGTATGTGTTTACGGTCGTACTGAGTGACCCGCAAAGTCCTATGACGGTGATGGCAGGAGACTACTGCGGCGATGGCGGTATTCCCGGCTATATTATCGGTTCCATTGTGCCGAATGAACGCTCGCTCCGTCTGCTGCCTGTGGCGTTGGCACATGAAACGAATCATAATGTCCGCTGGCAGTTTATGCAATGGAGCAATCAAATCACGCTGGCTGACATGATCGTATCGGAGGGACTGGCAGAAACATTTGCTGCGAAAATGTTTGGCGAGGATAAAGTTGGCAAATGGGTCAGTGAAACGACACCGGAGGTGCTTCAGGAAACCATCAAGCCGCTTGTCCGGAAAAACTTGATGACGGACAATTTTCAGACGCTTTCTTCGTATCTTTACGGTGACGAGATCATGTCCCTGCGCGGTGGTCAGCCCATTGGTATGCCATACTGCGGCGGATATGCCTGCGGGTATGCATTGATCGGCCATTATCTGAAAAAGGCCGGCGTATCCCCAGTTCTTTGACTATCTGGCCGGAAAGACCGGCAACCCCACCGGCAAGGGCGGCTGCTCCACCTTTGTGGACGCGCCGTGGTTCATCAACTACAACGTGCCCCTGCAGCCTGTGGCGCCCGATCAGCCGGAAAATGTCCAGTTCATGTGGTTCTACGGCCTGCACGCCAATAACTGCGGCACCTATGCGAAGAAGCCCATGACGGAGTGCTCCGGTCAGGAGATCATGCATGAGTTTCTGTATTACTGCGGTTTGGAGGACAAGATCGACGAGATCATGCCCCATATCACCGCCATCCCCGTGGTCATGCCCTATATCACCAGCCAGTTCATGCCCCGCAAGCTGAAGGACCGCCCGGAGGTCATTCCTTACGGCAACAAGAACCTCGCCTTCATCGGCCAGTTCGTGGAGTTGGAGGGCGATGTGGTGTTCACCGTGGAAACCTCTGTCCGCACGGCCATGATTGCCGTCTATCGCCTGCTGCACCTCGACCGCCCCATCACGCCGCTGTTCCAGGGCCAGTACGACATCCGCATGGTCAATGTGGCCCTCAAGACCCTGCTGGGCAAGGACAAGATCGAGGTCAGCGACCTGCCGAAGGTCAATCCCCTGAAGCTGCCCCAGACCATGCACGAGATCGTGGAGGCCATCAATCAGATCCCGCCTGTGCCGGAGTACTATTCCGAGCGGAAGGAAAATCAACAAATCGCATCAAACCTGCCAAATGAAGGGTGAGGCCGCCCAGACCATGGGCAGCTTCATGGCGCAGGTGATGTAAACTCCACGAACGATAAAAACACTGGAGAGGAAGCCAAACTTCCTCTCCGGTGCTTTTTGATCGTTTCCGCACGTGGGCCGGAGTGACTTTATTCCACACCCTCCATTTGATTGATGCGGCTGGCCAGGAAGCCAGCGCCAAAGCCATTATCGATATTCACCACGCTGACGCCGCTGGCGCAGGAGTTCAGCATGGACAGCAGCGCCGAGATCCCGCCCAGAGACGCGCCATAGCCCACGCTGGTGGGCACCGCGATCACCGGACAATCCACAAGACCGCCCACCACGCTGGCGAGAGCACCCTCCATGCCTGCCACAGCGACCACGACACGGGCCTTCATCAGGGGCTCCAGCTGGGAGAGGAGCCGGTGCAGACCCGCGACGCCCACATCGTAGAGCCGCGTCACGCGGTTGCCCAGCGTCTCCGCCGTAATAGCGGCCTCCTCGGCCACGCCGATATCGCTGGTACCTCCGGTGATGACCACAATCGCGCCCCGCTGCTCTGTGGGACGCGGCAAAACCACCGCCAGCTTTGCCAGCGGTTCGTAGCGCAGAGGAAACCGCTCCGCCAGCCAGTCCGCGGTTTCCTGTTCAATTCGTGTTACCAGAATATTGGTGCTGTCGCGCCGCTGCATCGCTTCCAGAATACCGGCGATATGCTCCGGCGTTTTGGACTGTCCGTAGATCACCTCAGACGCGCCCTGCCGGACAGCACGGTGATAGTCCACCTTCGCATACCCCAGATCCTCAAAGGGCGCCAGTTTCATTTGCAGCAGCGCTTCCTCCGGAGAGATGACCCCCGACTGTACATTTCTCAGTGTGGACAGCAGATCGTATTTTGTTGCCATGTGCTTTTTCCTCCCGGCTTAGTCTTTTGACAGTCGTGGCGCCAGATCTATCGCGGCCAAAGAAAACAGGGGCGAGAGCATGCTGTGAAGCTCCTCTCTCTGCGTCCATGCCCGCTCCATATCCTCTTGGGGAAATTGCAGAACCGCAGCATTGCCGTGGAGCCGGATGCGGATATCCCGGAAGCCCGCTTCCCGCAGTAATTGCTCGCCGCGCTCTACCTTTTCCAGCGCCTCTTTGGTGATAACGGTTCCTGTGGGGAGCCTTGTGGCAAGGCAGGCGTATGACGGCTTGTCCCATGTGAAAAGCCCTGCTTCCCTGCTTAACCGCTGGACATCCGCTTTCGTCAGGCCGGCTTCCCGAAGAGGGGAACGAACCTCAAGCTCCCGGAGGGCCTGCATGCCCGGACGATCCCCGGCGTCGTCAGAGGCGTTTGTCCCGTCAATGACCAGTTTGCATCCATCCTTGGCGGCCTGCTTCAAAACCTGTTCAAACAGGATCCTCTTGCAGAAGTAGCAGCGGTTGGCGGGATTCGCCGTCACGGCGTCCTGCGCCAGAACATCCACAGGAATGATCCTCAGCGGAATCCCGCACTGCTCAGCCACCCTTTTGGCGTCCTCCAACTCGAAAGCGGGCTGAAAAGCGGTTTTTATATAGTAGGCCTTCCAGCCGGTTCCGTATTTCATGGCAGCCCAGGCCAAAAACGACGAATCCGTACCCCCGGAGAACGCCAAAGCGCCGGAGGGGTTTTGCGCGAAAAATTCAGAGAGTTTCATCTCATACACTCCTTTTGCTTTCGATCCTGCTGTCGAATAAGTGTTAGTGGATTATACCATCCGGCGTCACTTTTGACAAGCACACTTTTTGTCGTGTCAGACAGATGTGAGTTTTAATATGTAATTGGACAGTCCCCGGCAGGTCCGGGGGCTGATTTTATTTACAGGGTCGTACCAAGGCCCGAAAAGTATGGAGGAAATTCCAATGGAAGAAAAGACGTTTGTAGGCTTCAATTATGGGCGGTTCCAGAATAACGAGGGCAATATGCAGAACTACTGCAACGTGTTCATGCTGGAGGCCTTCGGCGGCGAGGAAAACAACGACTATCATTTCAGCGGCCAGAAGGCTGTGAAGTATGGTTGTGTCAGTCCTGATGTGTTCAAAGACATTAAGGTCGGCATGAAGGTAAAATGCTTCTTTGACAGCAAAAAGAAGATTTCCTACATGGTTCCCGCAGACAAGGCGTAACCCCTCGTAATTCGCAAAAAGCACCGGGAGGTCGCTCCTCCCGGTGTGCCCCCCCCCCGCTAACAGGGGGGGGGCACTACCTACAAAGATAGCCAAAAGGGGGGCGTTTTGTGGATGGTGCAAAAGAAAACATTGTACTGTATGACTGGCTGTCTTTTACATCAAAGGTACATACTCCGGAAGATTTAATATCGGCGCTGGGCCTCTCTCAATGTCCGTGGCAGGAGATCAAAGGCGCCCACGGCTACCGGGATCGCAAATACTTTTCATGTATCAGCATCCACTACAACGGCCGCGAGGACATGGGCGTGTGGGTGGAAATGTCTGGCCAGGGCTGCCGCACTTTTGAGACGGTACAGACCGCCATCGACGGTCGGCTGAAGCTGCTGGAAGATCGCATGGCGTCCATCCTCTACAAGCAAACGGTCGAGATGGACATGGCCATCTCCATTCTGCTGCAAAGTGTCAACGTGGACGAGTCGGTGCTCCGTCAGGAGCGAGCCAAGAGCGTCACGGCGGTCAGGCACACCAATGGTCGTCTGCGGCTGGAGCAAAAGCTCCGTGAGTTGGAGAACGCGGAATGGCAAGGCTGATCGTCAAGAGCCCCTACATCAAGTGCGGCGGTAAGCAAAATGCCAGCGGGTATCTGCAATACATTGCCACCCGTGAGCGTGTGGAGATCGTGCCGGATGACCGTCCGCCTACACGCAAGCAGAAGCAGCTCATCCAAAAGCTGGTGAAGGATTTCCCTGATACAAAAGAGCTGCTGGAGTACGACGACTACAAAGCAGCGCCCACAAAGGCAAACGCTTCGTCCTTCATCACGCTGGCGCTGGAGCAAAACTGGAACCGTGTGCAGTCCAGCGAGGGCTACGCCAAGTACATCGCCACCCGTCCCAGAGCGGAGCGGTTGGGCAGCCACGGTCTGTTCGGTGACGCGGATCATGTGTCATTGGACGCGGCCATGAACGAGCTGGAGCACTACACCGGCAACGTGTGGGCGCACATCATTTCTCTGAAGCGAGAGGACGCCGCACGACTGGGCTACGACAACGCGGCGGCATGGCGGACATTGCTGCGGGCGCACCGCAACGATATCGCCGCCGCTATGAACATCAAGCCGGAGGACTTTCGTTGGTACGCAGCCTTTCACGATGAGGGCAATCATCCCCACGTCCACATGATGGCGTGGTCGGCGACACCGGGGCAGGCGTATCTGGATAGAGATGGTATCCGTCAGATTAAGTCCACACTGACGAACCAGATCTTCCAGCAGGAGCTGCTGCACCTCTATGAGGAGAAAAGTGTTTCCCGTGTTGAATTGGTGCATCAGACCCGGCAGGCCATGTTGGAGCTGGCACAGCGTATGCGGGATGGCCTCTGCATACGAAAGGTGTTTCTGCCGAAAACCGTAGCGCTGGCACTGGCGGAGGAGAAAGACCGACAGCGGGAAATAAAGAAAATGTTGGCCGGTGGCTATCAGGACTTTGACCTTGTCGTCGCCCATGAGGACGGACGCCCTTACGAGGAAAGGCAGGTCACCTTTCTGCTCCGCAAGCTGACCGATGCCACAGGGCTGCCGCCAGTAGTCTTTCACAGTCTGCGGCATTGCAGCGCTTCGCTGAAGCTGCAAATCGGCGGCGGAAACATCAAGGCGGTGCAGGGTGATACCGGCCATGCCCAGTCCCGTATGGTGACCGATCTCTATGCCCATACCAACAATGAGGAGCGCCGCCGGTTGGCCGAGAAGGTGGAGACGAATTTCTTCCAGAAACGGGCTGATACGCCGCAGGAAAAGCCGCTGGATAACACCGCAGAACAAGCATACCGGCTGCTGCAGGAAAATCCGGACATTGCCAAATTGATCATTGCGACGCTGCAAAAACAGACATAGCAATAGCTTGTTGGAAAATCTGTTGGAAAGTCCAACAAAGCTAAGAAACGATAAAATAAAGCAAACCCTGTAACCGTTGTGGTTACAGGGTTTGTGTGGAGCTGCTGGGCGGATTCGAACCGCCGACCTCATCCTTACCAAGTGATAAAATACCCTCCAGCCGTTGGTATATAAGGCTTTGCGGGCGTTTTTACCGCAAAAAGGATGAGGTCGAAAACTCTTTGCTCCATGTGCTCCGTCCGTTCGTTTCCCCGTGTGGGTCACAGTGTGGGTCAGCACCGCCGCCAGCACCGGTGTGGGTCAACTTTCGATGGCATGAGAATCGTTGCGTTTTGCACTGCTGGAAGCAATGAAAGGATACTTCGGTAAAAACATAGAGCCACCAGCGGAGAACTGTGTTCCCGTCGGGTGGCTCTATCATTTTGTGGCAAGTTTCCCGTATGGGTCAAAATGTGGGTCAACGAGCTTTATGATGCAAAGGAAGGTCGGACTTCTGACAGGGGCAACCCAAGCCGCTGCGCCTTGTCCCTCTCGTAAGTGACGCGGGTGACCTCTTCGATGAAGGCCTTTTCTTTCGGCGTGGCGCTGGCCCAACGCACATTGTACTTCTGGCACAGGCGGAAGAATATCTCATAAAAGCGCTCATTTTCAGGATCTTTGCGGCAATACCACTCTGCATTGGATGTCGGGAGATTTTTATTGTCATTCATATGGGGCACCTCCTTATCAAAAGTCAGGCAAGGTATGTGAAGAATATCCGTTTTGCAGCTTCGTCTGCTATTAGATACCTTGGGGCGGCGGAGTGAAATACAGGAAGCAGTACTGCATCAAAATCTCGTTCGTAGTGCTGTGCTAACTGCGTTGTCTTTGCTTCAAGTACCACGTCTCCAGCAAAACCGTTGTCGATAGAGAGCTTGATACCGTAGGCAATCATTAGTCTGCCGATTCCTGTGTATTTTGGAGTACTATCGACGAGAGTCGGATTTGACTCTGGATGAGCCTCCATGTATACAATGTGGACGACAAGAGAACTTTCGAGGATTTCATACGCAGCCAGCGCGATCAATTCATTTCCCACCTTGGCAGCATATTTTTCAAAAGCTGAATTGTCCAAAAATTCGCTCGTCCAAGATGTTTGCCACAGAGGATGCTCATTAGTCAATTCTGAATCCAAATGTGTCATCAGCTCAATTGTTACAGGAATCCGCTGGTTAGCCCTATCATATACGAACGGCTGAAAGTGCATATGATCACCTCACGATTAGTATAACACATCGGTGGAAAAATGTGAAGCAGAAATGCAATATATGCGAAGTAGGCAAAGCACTACAAAAGTGAGACGCCCCTACGCTGCGAAGCTAAAAGGTACATAAAAACAATTAGTTTCTTGCCTTATGTAAAAAGTATAAACATTATGATGAATATTTCAGTAGCTGAAGTTTGTTGAATAGGCAATTTCCTGTTGACGATATAACAAAAAACTGATACAATCAAAAGTGGAGATGTCACATTTTGAGACATGAAAAGAGGCTGAGACTATATGCAAATCAGATTAAATCGAAAGACAAAAGAAAACTACATTGCAGCTATGGTAGAAAATCTACCGCAGTTGCGAGATGTCTTAGGTATAACCCAGGCACAGTTAGCTGAACGAGTAGGTGTAACACGACAGACATTGACATCCATTGAAAATGGCTCAAGAAAACTTACATGGAAGGGTTATCTAGCGCTTTGCTTTGTTTTTTCTCTTAACAATAGCTCAAAAGTATGGCTGGAAATACAGGATATCTGTCCGGAAATTATTGTAAATTATTTGAAAGTTGAGTGATAGTATGGAGATTTCCAACATTTTATATCCGCCTAGCAATTCAAGGGACAATATTTGGATTTGTCCTCAATGCGAAACAGAGAACAGCTTAACTGAAAAAATGTGCATTATCTGCGGATGGCAGCGCAGTCTTTCTGCTGCGACTGCTACCGGAAAAACAAATAGAGATGAAGATGGCAGATGCACCCAAGTGTCTCAATTTTCATATATGGTTCGCCATATTAATCCTCATCAGTTCATATATGGCACCAATGATGCTGATGGGAAATGGATTGAAGAGTATGCGCCCAACGGCTACTTGAATTACAAATGGTGGAAAAGTAGCGGCGGCAGGCGTGAACGTCAGATATGCTATGATACTGACGGTACGATAGCTTGCTTTATCAAGTATGACACAACAGAATATCCTCATAGAGAGCGGACAACTTGGTACGACTCTGACGGCGATATGATTCGCTCTGTAGAAACTACATTTGATGCGTTTGGAAATGTAACTGATGAGCAATTCGAGGTATGAATGACTGAATTATATGTGAACCACAGAAAAGTGAGTTCAGGCGTTGCTGCAACGCAATTGTTTTATTTTACCCTAACTTATTATGTTTGGCAGGGCTAAGCTAACTAAATAATAGTATTTATTTCGAAGGTGGTGAAAATTAGTGTTATGCGAGAAGTGTGGAACAAATAATCCGATGAAGGCGGATCAGTGTTTCTCTTGTGGGGCGACTATGCCAATTACTCCTTGCGGAAATGGCTTTGCAGATATTCTCAGCTTTGACAGCCATCCAGAGCGTAATGCCGAGGTCATTTGCCAAGCGCAGCAGGAGACTGAAGAAAGGCTAAGAAGGGAGTTGTCCATATATAAGCATCAAAGGAAAAGACTTCTGAAGCAGATGCGGATCGTAACGGCTTTAGCAGTTGTTCTTTTGATTTTGTCAACGGTATTGGCAATCAGTCTGTTGAGGGAACGTGCCGCAGGGGAACAGCAACTGGAACAAATAACAAAAGAGGAGACTGTTCAAGTCCCCATGAAGGAGCAAGATAGTGAGGCCAACTCTTCTTTGCCTAATGAGAACCGGTCACTTATAGAGCAAGACAAGGAACTCTGGGACAACGACTTAAATCGAGATGCCAAACAAAATTTGCCGTTACAAGAGGGGAAGGATATTTTCTCAAAGAACGACAGAGTTTCTTCAAACGTTGACGCAGATGCAAATATTCCCGATTGATCTACGGCAAAAGCGCACTTTTTAACTTTAGAAAAATACATGATGGAGGAAAAACAAATGGGCAGTAATTATAAAATCACATACAATGTTGATATGGTATTCTGTATCGATTGCACCGGTAGCATGGATAATATCATCAATATCGTTAAGAAAAATGCTTTGAACTTTTATCGAGATGTTATGGATGTTATGGAAAAGAAGCATAAGCACATTGATCAACTACGTGTGCGGGTCGTTGCTTTTCGTGATTATCTGGCGGACGAAGAAAATGCCATGCTTGTCACAGATTTTTTCCGGCTACCCGAAGAGAGTAAAGATTTTGAAGAATGTGTCAGTAGTCTCGAAGCGGATGGCGGCGGAGATCCTCCAGAGGATGGTTTGGAAGCCCTGGCGTACTCCATTAAATCGGA
Source organism: uncultured Oscillospiraceae bacterium (assembly GCA_934565655.1). GTDB lineage: Bacteria > Bacillota > Clostridia > Oscillospirales > Oscillospiraceae > Vescimonas. The sequence goes on along the minus strand of CAKTIE010000004.1, from coordinate 94,451 downwards.
TTGGACAACAGAAGGCATGAAAAAGCGGCAAGTAATTGTTGTGTGGTCTGATGATGGTACGCATGAACTCGGATTTGGGAGCAGAAGTCCCTATTATCCCAAAGGCATGGCAAAGGATATGCACGAATTGACCGCTTGGTGGGGTGATCGTCAGCAGCCAGGGTTTATGGACAACAATGCTAAGAGATTGTTGCTATTTACTCCAGACAAACCGGGATGGAGTACAATCTCTCAAAACTGGGATAATGTTCTGCATTTCCCGTCTGAAGCCGGAAACGGTCTCAGCAATGTTGAATATGTCCAGATAATTGATGCTATTTCTAACACAATTTGACATGGCAATTTTTAAGAAAAAAAATATTGATGGCTCCGGCGACGACGGAGTATCCATGCTATTTTATGTGGCGGGTGAAGCAATTGCAGAGAACGGCGAAGATAGTTTTTGCATAGATGCTAAAGATAATCGTGCATTGACCGCTGTTTTCGATGGCTGTGGTGGAATTGGCGCAAAAAGGTATCAGAATTATCATGGTAAGACGGGCGCATATGTAGCATCTCGAGCAGTAGCAGGAAGCCTTGGACGATGGTTTGCCAGGGGTGCAGAGGATCAGGTATTAGATTATTATGTTGGAACCGCACTGCATATCTGTATGCAATACGGCGACCAGCAAATAAGCCGTATAAAGGGCAGCTTGGGCAAGGCATTTCCTACAACGATGGCTGTAACATCAAGCAGCGATGACACGGATAGCATAAATGTGATGTGCTTTTGGTCTGGTGATTCACGATGTTATCTTTTGGACACAAGCGGTCTGCACCAGTTGACGAAAGACGACACGCAAACACAAAGTGCCATGAGCAATTTGACAGATGATGGCGTTCTTACCAATGTGATCAATGGAAGTGTACCGTATGAGATACACCGTAAGTCCTATACTTTTCCGAAACCGTGTATCGTATTTTCTGCGACAGACGGCTGCTTCGGCTACATTACGACACCCATGGAGTTCGAGTTTTTATTATTAAAAACTATGACAGAAAGCACATGTATTATTGACTGGAAAAAACGACTTTACTGTCTGTTCTCCGAAGTGTCCGGTGATGATTTCACAATGTGTTTGGCGGGGTACGGATTCAAGACATTTTTGGATGTAAAGGCTTGCTATCGTGAGCGATACTTGGAATTGGAAAAACTCCTTGATTCGGGAGTTGCAAGAGAGGATATGTGGGAACTATATAGCAATGGTTATGAATCATATCTATAGGAGTATCATAGCTTATTGATTCACAAGATTTTGGTTATGTAAATAAGGAGAAAGACGATGAAAACAAAAGAGAGAAAAGTTATCCTTGCAATCTGTGTGTATGCAATATGTGTTATTTTAACTTTTTTGATCGTCCCCAAGAGAATGGTATGTGATATATGCGGAAGGACATTTACCGGTGCATACGTCGAGTACAACGGGGAATATACTTGCTCTGATTGTATGCGGCAGTGGGCATGGTTAGCACCGGACGATTTGAAAAGGGGCAACAGTAATGTTGTACGGAATATTTTACTTGTCGTTGAGACTCTTGGTATTGTTGCGTATGTCTTTTCTCAATACAAGAGCCGGACGGAGGATGATACATCCCGCAAAGAACCGAAGGGCATTAAGAGAGCTGAATATCCTAGTGCAGTGGCAGCGGAGCGATCTTCTGCTCCGAGTACGAGCAGTATGCCGGTAAAAATCATTCTTAGTTCTGATAGCACCAACTGTGTTGAACCGGAAGTGGAGTTAAGCACTTGCGAGACTGAAGAACACGATACAGAAGAGACAAGCAGAATCAAATCTACGATGCGAAGAAGTTCTTCCGGGGTAGATAATGTGTATTCTTCCGAGGAGAACGGTTCGCATAACTCTTGGTTCAACAGAGGTGGAGACTTGTGATGGAGATTAACGGCTATCGGATTACCCACGATTTGACAAATGATAATAGTGGTTTTTCAAAATGGGGGTTCGGAGATAAAGGCGGTGTTTCATATTTTATAAAGGAGTTTTTGAGCCCTGTATACCCCCTGGACAGTACCGCTATGTCCCCCGACCAGCTTGAGAAAAAGCAGAACGCTTGCGAGGAATACGAAAAAAGCAGATTAGAACTGTATGCTGCGATCAACAGATGCAGCCGTGGAAATATTGTTCGAATAAATGAATTTTTCCGTGCTGGCAACCACTACTATATTGCTACCGAGAGAATTTCAGGCGAAAGAATAACGGCGCCCGATATTGCCGCTCGGCCGCTGGAAGAAAAGCTTTTGGTCTGTAAGTCTATTGCCTATAGCTTCGCATGTTTGCACGCAGCGCATATTGTCCATTTTGATGTAAAGCCCTCAAATATTTTGCTTTGTGCGACAAAAACCGGAAGATGTGCCGCAAAAGTAATCGATTTTGATGAAAGCAACTTTGTAGACTATTTTACAAATAAGGACGTTGATATTAATGGCGATTTAGCTTATTTAGCACCGGAGACTTTTCTTCGTATTAGCGGGGAGCGTTCCGTTATCAACGAAAAGACAGATATATTTAGTCTTGCCTTAGTGTTTCATGTTTACCTGACCGGAGAGTATCCAACATTGGAAAGTGAATATGAATATGCTTTCGAAAGCGTATTAAACGGAACAGACGTATGCCTCAGTGACGAGATACCAACTAATATCAAAGCGCTGCTCCTTGATATGCTATCATGTGATCCGGCTAAAAGACCAGATTGCGATACGATTATGGATCGCTTAATTGTGGACAACATCGAGGGCGATACTGATGATTCTGTGTGCAAGGCAGAAAGTGAAGTTTCATCCGAAGCCTTTTCCGGTAACAAGAAGCACTTTAAACGCGCGGGCAATCTGTAATTATTAGCACACAGGGAGGTATATAAGGATGCATGAAAGATTCCATAGAGCAGGATCGCTTGAAACATCACCGATTTATGAAAATAATACTTGTACATCAGAATCCACGTCCCCCGATTTTCATAGATCAGCCGCATCCGAAGGTGTTCCTTCTGGAAAGCGTCCAGCACGAAGGGGATATATCCTGGTTGGCTTTATCGCAATGCTTGCCGTGGCCTTTTTAGCGCTTGGATGGGCGCTGAAACAGAACAAAACGGCAAAACCTAAATCCGAGGATAATGGCCAAATGACCGAAACAGCGCATGGATATGAATCGGATAGCCCTTTGGATGTTGAGGAATCTACTGTGGCATACGATTGGATGCTGCTATGTGATTCATATCAGACAGCCGAAGAAGCTGCCGCTTGCGAGAATATTACCAGCAGACCATTCTTTATCTTACATGATGGCTGCTTCTACCATTTGAATTTGAGCCGGATGTCATATCATACTTCGAGCCGCTCTTCTAGTACCCTTGTTGTTGATGCAGTAAATATACGGCCTGAAAAGCTTCCTGTTTTAAAGCTGTCGGATGGAGATTTACTGGTTAGTTTTTCTGCGGAGACGGAGTATGACCTTGCGCCCCTCAAATATATCGGCGCATGTTTCCCTGTGGAATGGGTCGGTGGAAGTCCTCGGGACATACTTTTGACTGCGCCATATGGTCAAAATCCGGATTTTCGTATTAATAAAGGTGTTGCTGAGATTAACGGGCTGAGAATTGAGCCGTATGACGGTGGACTCTATGATTCGGGTGGAGAGCAGCGAACGGATGACGCAAACACCGCTTTCTGCACGGTTCTTGACTCCTTGGGACTCTCATATATAACAATTGACCACGAGGTAGAAAACGGACGTATATACTATTATCAATCACAAGTTATACTTGGAGAGTACGATGACACTTTAACACTTGGCCAGTATGATGGGACAAGATATTTAGAAGATACCTACACAATTATTTCTGCGCTTTATGAGATCGTTGTAAATGACTTGCAGCCACTTTTGATAGAAACGACACACGATGGATACTTTGTAATTGACATTGATAAGGACAAAAGTGGACTTTTTGCCCTGCAAAGAGATGCATCGGACTTATTTCAAGAGATGGCAGAATGCTATGCGTTTGTTATTAGCTAATTAACAAATATAGACTTGTCAGGCAGATCATTGGTATCCAGATGGAGTGGAGTGGTACGATAGATATTATATTTAAAAATAAACCTATGAACCTAGGTTTTCCTTTTGAGGTGTTTGATTTAGCTTTTTCAAAATTTACGGTGGGGGTATTGACCAGATGGTGCAAAAAGTGAAGAACATACTTTCCGATGAACCGCAAAGAACCGGTTTTTGGGTGTGTCCCGAATGCGAAACAGAAAATCCAAACGGCAGCAGAATCTGTGAGGTTTGCGGTTGGCAGAAAGGCGCGGCGTTTCAAGAGGCCTCTGAAAAACATACTTCCGAAAATAAACAAGAGAATAATCCTGATAAATGGCTTCGCGGTTTTTCAATCGTGATCCTTTTGGCGGTACTTACCCTCATTTTCCCATACACTATTGATTCTATAAATTCAAATGGTACTCGGAACCACGAAGCGGATGATGGCGAGACAAATAAGCCGGTATTGCGCGTTGTAAATGCACTCATTCTCGGCGAGGAGATCCAACCTACTTATGAATGCACAGAGCAATATGTGTCTTTTTCATTCCCTTTGCCTTGTGACCCTTCCCAAAGTAGCATTACGATTATCGACGGAATGGGTAACAGTGTATCAGATGAATCGTTCCTGATTTCATTTGAAAATGAAGAAGCTTATATTTGTCCCGAAGATAGTTTGCTACCTGGAGTATATCACCTTTGGTTCGATTGTGATACAACCATCGGATTACTCATTCTGTACTACGGCTATCCGGAAGAAGCCTACTTAGTGTCGTCAGGCGTATGGTATTGTGCTACGTATCAAAACTGGCTAAATGGCCGGTATTTGACTCGAATAAACGAAGAACTGACAACATCTGACTCGTATTCAGAGAGAGCTTTCTTTGAAACACCCGGAGAAATATTTGGAATAGCTCCGGATAGCAGCGAGATGGACATGCTTGTAATCAACGAGTATGCTCGTCTAGATAAAAGTCAAGAAATATTGGATGCATTGGTGACTCTTTCATATGACGGCCACTATCTTGCGGCGGATGGTGAGGGAACAGTATATATGTCGGAAGTATTTAATGACGAATGCTATTGGCGCTGGACATGGGCTGACTAAGGCGCGTATTGGAAAGGTCGTAAATGTTGACCGTTTCCACAAAAAGGACAGTAGCGGATTTTGAAAAAGCGCAAAATGGTTTCAAGCCATTGTGGAGTGATTAATTGGCCGCCCCTAAAAGGGCCTTCCAGTTCTTTTGTTGTAATCTTATCCATCATCTGATCGTGCGTCTCTTGCTCACGGATGATTTTTCGCATCGTTGCTTCATTTAGGTCTACGGTGCTTACATAGTACCCTTTCGCCCAAAAGTGCTGGTAGCCAAATTTGTACTTCAGGTTCGCATGGTGCGCATATGTCATGATGCAGGCGGGACGGGACACCATCGCGGACGCCGGATTCCGCTGCAACGTCTGTATCATAGAGGATGGCGGCAGTCTGCTGATCTACGTCCTCTACGACGGCTAAGCGGCGCAAAACCTGCGTCGGTGTAAGCAAAGAATAGGGAACCGGTCATTTGACTGGCTCCCTATTCTTTATGATTCGCTCAACCAACGCTGGAACTCCTCCAGCGTGATGAGACCCTTGTCACATTTCTTTTTCTGTTCTCTGGCCTTCTCGCTCCAAGCGTAGAAATCTTCATCAGAAATTCGTCCGGCTTTGATCCACGCAAAGCGCTTTTTGTACTCTCTGCGATATGCCTTGAATATCTCGTCATCCTGCTTGCTACGCGTCCACTGGACAATCGCGCCCACATCCTTGCAGGTGCGGCCCTTCTCGTCAAAGACGCGATCACAATACTCTGTGGTAGCACGTCCGGTCACGGCAAAATACTTTCCGCAGTTCTTGCACACCCGCATCTTGATCTCTCGCTTGACGCACTCCCGCAGGTGATAATCAAGAATGTCATAAACTGTTTCAGGACTCAGCACCTCTGCAAATATGCTTTTGTTGATTAGCTCAAAGCCAACAGGTTCCGGACAAAAACGGAATGCGTTGTCACCGTTTGCATTGTAGTAGGCGACCATCCGCTGGGAAACGGGATCCTTACTACGGTCAATGTCCAGTACATTTTTGAATAGGTCGATGATCTGCTCCTGCATCCGCCGAAGGTTCTTTGATAAACCATACAGGTACTGTCTTGGCAGCATCGTCTCCGTATAGTCCTCAAAAATGGCCGCCCGTGACAGTCGATATTGCCAGTCCAGCTGGAAATGCTCGAAGTAAACATGACGAAGCGCCAGCTCTGCCAGCAAAGCATGGGCAGCTTCGGTGTGTTTCTTATCATGTGTCGTTGTCAGCTCCCACAGCTCATCATTGAGCTTTTTGACCAACGGCTCAATTGTTCCGATATCCATATAGGTCAGAGACAGCAAGCTGTCCGGAAAACCGATGTTTTGCAATTTCAGGTCAAAATCCTTACAAGTCTCTGCTCCGTATACATAGTGCTCTACCCCATCAGCGATATATGTTTTAAATACATATTTTATCATACACCCTCCTGATTAGACTAATTCACAAAATGTTAATCAATCTGTCTTGACAATGCTCCCGTCATCTGTTAATCTAAAAGCGCAAGACTAACAGAAGTCTCTTCTCTTGGATTAGTCTAACGCAAAACGGTCACAAAGTCAATGAGAAAAATATCAGCGGAAATCATTCCCTGTGGCCGCTGCACCTTCACAACCACATACCCATCACCAGAGAAGATACTCGCTGGGGAAGTACGCCACAACGCTGCGCAGTGCAGCCGAGCGTACCAAGGCAGAGACAAACGCCGCGCAGACAAAGCGCGGCAGGAACGGCCTGTGGTGCATGGCAAATCCAACGAAAAGAGGTGAGAACCGTATATCGTCCCTACAAAAATGAAAGCCGCCAAACTGCTGCAACAGGCTGGCGGCACGCCGCGCTTCGGAAAACGCAGACGCCATCTGCAAACAGTCTAACAGAGAGACCTCCGAAACGCAAGTTCTTTTTTCTCTGAATTTGAAACAAGGAGTATCTCATGAAACGATCCGTCTATACAAACTACGATGAGCTGCCGTTATTCCTCAATGCGGAAATGGTGGCAAAGGTGCTGGGCATCTCTATCTCCAGCGCCTATGAACTGATGCATGAAACGAGCTTCCCCGCCCTGCGTGTGGGCAGCCGCATTGTTGTTCCGAAAGAAAAATTCTGCCAGTGGGTAGCGTCGCAGACAGGCGGTGAGAGATGACCCGCACCCTGCCGTGGCAGAAGCCAGACCCTGTCAAGAACTACTACCCCGTGCCGAAGGTCATCTGCCAATTGGGACTGTCACCCGGTGAGATCGCCGTGTACTCATTCCTGTTGTTCTGTGAGGATCGCAAGACCTACCAGTGCTACCCCAGCTACCGTACCATCGGTGATGCGGTGGGCATGAGCCGCAATACGGTGTGCAAATATGTGCGGTCGCTGGAGGAAAAAGGACTCATCCGCACGGAGCGTACCTCCATCGTTCTCAGGAATGGCCGCAAACGAAACGGCTCCCTGCTCTATACACTGCTGCCGTGGAGACAGGCGGTGGAGCAGTTCCATCAGCGGCAGTTTGCCGTGGCCGAAGCTGCCGCCGAGCGTCAACGGGCACAGCAGCAACTGGCCGAACAGGCTGAGGGACCCCCGTGTTTGCCCCTGTGAGCCGTTGTGTGGCCGCCTTCGGGGCGGGGCAGCGTCCCTGCCCTGGAGAAGGATTCCGAGCCGTTTTCGGGCGGATTTGCGGAAGGCTTTCGGGACAAAGGAAGAAGCGGGACAAAGGAAGAAGCAGGATAAAAGGCTGGCGTCGTTACCGCCGCTCTGCCCGGACACATCTGCCCGCAGTGCGGACAGTTTACGGGAGTTTTCAGCGGAGTCGAAAATGGCGCCTGTTGAGTGGGGTTTTCCTACGGTTGGCGTCATAGTCCCCGCAACGGCAGATTTGACGAGACTTTCGGCGCGCCTTACGGAGATTTGGAGGTAATATGAGTGAAAACAAAGATAGATTAAATTTCCGGATGAAGCCGGAAACGGCGGAAAAGCTGGAGCACTGGTACAAGGCCGACCGCTGCCGCAGCAAGAATGAGTTCGTGGAAAAGGCCGTGAACTTCTACGCAGACACACTGGCGGCGGAGAGTAGCGCTACGCTCCCGCTGGCGATACAGACAGCCATCGACGGTCGGCTGAAGCTGCTGGAGGATCGCATGGCATCCATCCTCTACAAGCAAACTGTTGAGATGGACATGGCGATCTCCATTTTGCTGCAAAGTATCAACGTGGACGAAGCGGTGCTCCGTCAGGAGCGTGCCAAGAGCATCGCGGCGGTCAGACACACCAACGGTCGCCTGCGAATGGAGCAAAAGCTCCGCGAACTGGAGAATGAGGAATGGCAAGACTGATCGTCAAAAGTCCCTACATCAAATGCGGCGGCGGGCAGAACGCCAGCGGGTATCTGAACTACATTGCCACCCGTGAGCGCGTGGAGATCGTACCGGATGACCGTCCGCCTACGCGAAAGCAGGAGCAGCTTATTCAGAAATTGGTGAAGGATTTTCCTGACACGCGAGAGTTGTTGGAGTACGATGACTACAATGCCGCACCCACCAAAGCCAACGCCTCGTCCTTCATCACACTAGCGCTGGAGCAAAACTGGAACCGTGTGCAGTCCACCGAGGGCTACGCCAAGTACATCGCCACCCGCCCCAGAGCGGAACGGTTGGGCAGCCACGGCCTGTTCGGCGACGCGGATCATGTGTTGCTGGACACGGCCATGGACGAACTGGAACACTACACCGGCAACGTGTGGACGCACATCATCTCCCTGAAGCGGGAGGATGCTGCGCGGCTGGGCTATGACAACGCTGCGGCATGGCGTACACTGCTGCGCACTCATAGGAACGACATCGCCGCCGCTATGAATATCAAGCCGGAGGATTTCCGCTGGTACGCTGCCTTCCATGACGAGGGTAATCATCCCCATGTCCACATGATGGCGTGGTCGGCGAAGCCGAGACAGGCATACTTGAATAAGGACGGTATCCGCCAGATCAAGTCCACGCTGACCAACCAGATATTCCAGCAGGAGCTGCTGCATCTCTACGAGGAGAAAAGCGCATCCCGTGACGAGCTGGTGCGTCAGACCCGGCAGGCCATGCTGGAGTTGGCGCAGCGTATGCGGGATGGTCTCTGCATCTGCCCGACCGCTGAGAAGAAGCTTTGGGAGTTGTCTCAAAAGCTGAATGATGTGCAGGGCAAGAAAGTCTACAGCTATCTGCCGAAGCCTCTGAAGCAGTTGGCGGACGAGGTGGTGGATGCCATGGAGAAGCTGCCCACGGTCAACGAATGCTACCAGAAGTGGTGGGAGCTGCAATGCCAGCTCAACGATTACTATTCTGAACAGCAACGGCAGCGCCCGCCGCTGTCACAGCAGAAAGAGTTCCGCCAGATCAAGAACGCGGTCATAAAAGAGGCGGAGTATATCCGCCAAGGTCGAATGTCCTTCGAGGACGCAGACTTGACGCAGGAAGACGAACAGATAGATGACCGCAATATGTCCTACGACTGCTGGGAGCTGCGGAAAATCATTGCTGACGAAAGCACACCGCTGGAGGAACGGGACAACGCCGCTGCGCAACTGGAGCAAATTGCGAACTCAGGCGACCCTCACGCACAATACCTCATGGGTCTACTGTACCGCGACGGTGGTCTGCTGGTGCCAGACGCAGAGCAGGCAAAACGCTGGTTGGAGGTATCGGCACAAGAATTGCCCGATGCCCAATATGCCTTGGGAAAACTGTACCTCTCGGATGATCCCGATACCCACGATCCAGCGAAAGGTCTCTACTGGCTACAACAGGCGGCGGACAGTGGCCATGAGTATGCCGCCTACCGCTTGGGCAAGGAGTACCTCACCGGCGAAAATATCTCCAAGGATAGCGCAAGAGCGGCAACATATTTACATCAAGCCGCGGAACAGGCCACTCCCTACGCACAGTATCTACTGGGAAAGCTCTGTCTCATGGGTGAGGGCGTTCCAAAAGATAAGGACGCCGCACAATATTGGTTTTCCGTGGCGGAGCGGAACGGTCACGCCTACGCCGGATATTTCCTCGACCGCATGGAGCGGCAGGAGGATTTGCCGCCGCCCAACATTCTGCTGTCCGCCACGCGGCTGCTGCACCACATGGGCAGCATCTTCCGGAACAATGCGCCGCGTCCCTCCGCTCCCATAGGCATCCAAATCGACCACAAGCGCATGCAACGCCTGCGGGAGAAGAAGATGGCCATGGGTCACAAATGGAACGACCACGAGGATGAGCAGAACCACGGCATGGGCGGTATGAGCGGTATGTAAGCGGCACAAAACTTGCGTCACAGTAAGCAAAGAAAAGCGGAAACAAAGCTGTTACAATTTTCCGGACGATGTATGACTTTTGTACAATAAGTACAAGTGACTTCTGAAGAATGGATAGAGAAATATATTTTAGATTATATAATATGACAAGTAAAACTTCCACCGTAGGCCCTTTATAATGGGTAAAAGGGATAAGAGAAGCCAACATGACAAAATCCAGACGATGTCTGGATTTTTGTCATGTTCTGTTTTTCTGTAGCTCATGTTGAGTCTCCGGTAGTGTATTCCTATCAACCATGGCGAGTACAGCATCGTTCCAAACCCTCACAACACCCTTGTCCAACAGGTATTGGATAGACTTCATAACACGGGACGGCGCGTAAATATCCTTTTCGTCCAGTACCTCCGTCGGCACCACTGCCAAAGCATCTTCCTTAACGGTCGGCACGAGGATAGACATGCCGCCAGCATCCAGCAGCTTTGTGTAAGTGGACAACAACGGATTTCCATTACTCCCCTGTGCGGGAATAGGAGATGATTCCAATAGTTCGCGTATAGAACAAAAGCCTATTCGGCCTGTTGTGTCGAGAGCAAAATATGGCATAATGATTCCATTGAACGGGTCAAGATTGATATGATTATAGAAGTCTATATCTACGATACTTCCATGCACATATCCGGAACCGCCAAACCGCTTCACCTCTGCAGCAATCTTATCGAGTGCATTGCGGTACGGCCTGAATGCCATCTGAATCTTTTCAACATACTTTTCCAAGTTGGCAGCGTAGTATTCCAGTTCATGAAATACGTTGAGTTTCTGGCCGCCACGCAGCAAATATAGACCAAGGCCATATTGCAGCATGAACATATAGATGCCCTTTTGCTTCAGTGCGTAAATGTCTCCCTGCTGCCGGAAGTATTCCATTTGGATGCCACGACCGGCATTGAAATCCATATACTGCTGTGGTGTTATCTGATAGATGCCATCCGCCCATGCTTCGAATGGGTCGTAATACCTCTCTAGCGAAAACTGGTTGAGATGCCACTTTTTCGGCTTGTAGCCTACCTGATTGTCATAGAGTACGGCCACGCCGTCATCTGTCTTTACCAGCCCATTCTGATGCGTATGTCCATTCACATAGACCCAGCCCTTATTAGGGGCATCTGTCGTCCAGTCCTCCATCTGTGTATGAGTGAGAACGACCACCCGCTTGTCACTGGCGCAGGACATGACTCTATCGTATACAGCCCTAAACCGCTTGGAGCGCTCGATGTCTTCCTCACGGGACACTCTATCTCGGAACAGGCCTGTGTCGGCGTTATAGCGCGGATTAAGTCCACAGAAACCAAGTCCGCCGAGAACAATCATGGAGCATTCATCGAAGAACTCCCGCAGGTCGTCGGTACTGGTGTGTAAAAGCATTTCTTCTGTGAGGACGCAGAGACCGCCACGGGGCATCCCTGCGGTTTTGCGGCCAACACCGAACTCATCAGAGTTCCGCTGCATGGAATTCTTATAGCAGACGAGAACCTCATTTTCAAGGCAATATGTCTTTCCCTCAAAGCCGGACCCCACTTTGTAGAATCGCTTGTAAGCTGCTACGACCTCGTCTATCGACCTCTTTCGACGGGATTCTCCATTCGCATAGGTGCAGCCATCCCACAGCTCGTGATTGCCAAGGACGAAAATGATAGGACCGTGGAAGTGGAAGAACACAGCATCAAAGAATATTTTGGCAACCTCCTCGCTGTCAGCCACATCGCCGCCGACGAGCAGGACACCATCTGCCATGTCTTCTTTGCTGAGGCCGCCCAGCATCTCATCTACCTTTTGTGCCACATTACCCTTGATTTCATCAACAGTCATACCGGTCAAGCCAAGCTGGGATTCAAGGTGCAGGTCGGTGATGTAGAAGAACTTTCCGGTGTTCGGAATGCTGTCACCGGCGGTAAGGTCATAGAGAACGGGAAGCGCCGAGGCGGTCGTCGCCATGGCAGTTCCGGGTATCTCCGGCAGTTCCGACTCGACAGCACGGATTTCCGGCAAGGAAGAAGCTGCGTCCTTTGCCTGAGTCACATTCGCAGGGTGTTCAATCCCGAAACGGTCCAAAATCTCATCCGGCAGCCGGTGGAGCAGAGTGTCGTCCTGTTCCAGTGCCCGGTGAAGCCGTTCCTCTGTGAGCTGTTCATCTGCCAGTTCCATCACAGCATCCGGATAGCTGGATATGGCAGCGTCAATCACGTCCTTATCCTTCTTGAAACGTGGAGGTAAGGAAGCAAATCCTTTGCCGGCTCGCTTCATAATCGCCACACAGAGCGTTTTGGTGAGCTTTGCGCGAGGAAAGCAGTAGGAGACATCATAGAGACTATCTCCCTCAGGAATCGCCTCTGCAGCGCTCATAAGCATATATGCCGTGATGTATTCCTTTGGTACATACACGAGTGTCTCCCATTTTGCAGCCACAGCAGCCTTGCATATTTCGTTTCCTAATGGTCCATGCAATACATTCTCTGGTACACCGGAAAGAATAGCTCGTTCCCCCATGTGCGTATCGGTATCCCTTCTTACTGCATCGAGACACCTTTCAGCAGTTCTGTATTCCTGCGGTGTATAGAGGAAGTTCAGCACATTGACTGCAACGGCCTTGTCGCAGATTTCGTCAGTCTTTAGTTTCTTAGAGGTATATCTCAGGACAGGAGAAGAATACTGTTCCTCACTTTCAAGCGCGAGGAGGACCATCTCCTCCGTCTGGACTGCCTTGGGTATATTCGAAAGCGTCCCCGCACAGGGATGCTCATAGAAGTTTACAGTCGGATTGATGGGAATGAACCCAAAATATTCCTTGAGTCTGTTGTTACGTTTGGGCATACAATCACTCCTTCCGAGAACAGAATACCATACACTTCAAACATCGGCAACAAGAAAAGGCTCGGTGCCATTTGTGTGACACGATTCTTTTTCTTGTCCGTATCGTTTTGCGTCGTCATAAATAAAGAAACCCCTTTTCAAAAATGTAGTAGCTATTCCAGCAACTTTGTGGTATGTATGTTTGCTAACAAAAGAAAAGGAGCTGATTCAATGGCCAAGAAACGCGCCAACGGTGAAGGTAACATCCGCAAACGCAGCGACGGTCGCTGGGAGGGCCGCTACACCGCAGGCTACAACTCGGAAACTGGCAAGCGTATCATCAAGAACGTCCTCGGAAAAACACAGGCGGAGTGCAAGGCGAAACTGGCTGCCGCCATGGAAGCCACCAAGGGTGTCGACGTCAGCCGTGCCGACGAGTACACCGTGGCCACGTGGCTGCGGAGTTGGTACGACATCTACGCCAAACCAAATGTCCGCGTCGCCACAGCGGATCGCTATCGCCTGATGATCGAGCAATACACCATCCCCCGCATCGGCAGCATCAAGCTCACGAAGCTGGCCGCTCACGACCTGCAAAAGCTCTACAAGGAGCTGATGGAGAGTGGCCGTACCAACCGCAAAAGCGGCCACGGCAATCCGGGACTCAGCAGCACCACCGTCCGCAGCCTGCACCTGATGCTGCACAACGCCCTGAACCGTGCCGTGAAAGAGCGCCTGATCCTCCGCAACCCCACCGAGGATTGCATCGCGCCGAAGGTACAGAAATTCGAGATGCAGATTCTCAAGCCGGAGCATATTAAGATATACCTCGACGCTGCGGATAAGAGAGGACTGCTGCCCATGTTCTATCTGGAACTGGTCAGCGGTCTGCGTAAGGGTGAGCTGACCGCCCTCCTGTGGAGCGACCTCGACATCGAGGATAAAACCATCTCCGTCAGTAAGCAGTACGTCAAGAACCCCAACGGCGAACTGACGCTCTCACGGCCCAAGACGGAAACATCGGTCCGCAAGGTGTCTATCCCCCAAGAAGCCGTCGACCTGCTGATCGCCGAACACAAAAAGCACCCCGGCAATCCGTACATGTTTCCATCACCCATCACGGGAGAGATGTACTACCCCGACTCCATCGTGAATCTGCACAAGAAAATTCTGAAGGACGCAGGACTGCCGCACATACGCTTTCACGACCTCAGGCACACATTTGCCACGTTGGCCTTACAAAACGGCGTGGACGTGAAAACCGTCAGCAGTATGCTGGGTCACTATGACGCGGGATTTACCCTGCGCACCTACACCCACGCCACCCGCCAGAAGCAGGACGAAGCCGCCCAAACCATGGGCAGCTTCATGGCGCAGGTGATGTAAACTGATCTAAGCAGAGAGGAGCGGACGGCTTTTCCGTCCGCTCCTCTTTTGGTCTTTCCGCGCATTTCCGCATGTGGGTCAGGGTGTGGGTCAAAGCTGACCCACACCCTGACCCACAGATTAAATCGGGCAAAAAGTAAAGAAAAAGTCCTGTTTTCTATCAAAAACAGGACTTTTTGGAGCTGCTGGGCGGATTCGAACCGCCGACCTCATCCTTACCAAGGATGCGCTCTACCTACTGAGCTACAGCAGCATATATGGCGACCAAGAAGGGGCTCGAACCCTCGACCTCCAGCGTGACAGGCTGGCGTTCTAACCAACTGAACTACTTGGCCTTGTTGCGCTTTCGTTGTCGTCGAACTCAAGCTTGTACATTATAGCAAGCATAAGCATAAATGTCAACACCCATTTTCAAAAATTCTGACATTTTTTTGAAGCGGGAAAGCCATCCGATTTGACATGGATTTTACATGACAGCGCTTTCTCATTTTACACGTCTGCCGTAAGCTGGTAGCTGTAAGGATGAGACATCCAAACCAAACAAACACCAAATGAAAAGGAGATATACATTATGAAAAAGTTCATTGCTCTTGTGCTGGCGCTGGTTCTGGCTTTGAGCCTGGCCGCCTGTGGCGGCAGCAACAACAGCGGCGACAACACCACCCCCGATGACAACAGCGGCGACGCTGCCGCCATCACCGGCACCGTGTCCACCGACGGCTCCACCTCCATGGAGAAGGTCATCGGCGCACTGGGCGAGTCCTTCATGGCCGCCAACGCCGGCACCACCGTAGGCTACAACCCCACCGGCTCCGGCGCAGGCATCACCGCCGTCAGCGAAGGCCGCTGCGACATCGGTTTGTCCAGCCGCGCCCTGAAGGACGACGAGAAGGCCTCCGGCCTGAAGGAGACCGTGCTGGCCTATGACGGCATCGCCATCATCGTGCATCCCGACAACCCCGTATCCGACCTGACCCTGGAGCAGATCGCAGACATCTACACCGGCAAGATCACCAACTGGAAGGACGTGGGCGGCAATGACGCGGCCATCGTTCTGATCGGCCGTGAGGCCGGCAGCGGCACCCGCGATGGCTTCGAGTCCATCACCGGCACGCAGGACGCCTGCCAGTACCGCCAGGAGCTGACCTCCACCGGTGACGTGATCACCACCGTCAGCCAGAACCCCGACGCCATCGGCTATGCCTCTCTGGCTTCCGTCAAGGATACCGTCAAGGCCCTGAGCGTGGGCGGCGTGACCCCCAGCGAGGCCACCGTCAAGGACGGCAGCTATCTGGTGCAGCGTCCCTTCGTCCTGGTGACCAAGGAAGGCGTGACCCTCTCCCCTGTTGCGCAGGCGTTCTTCGACTACGTGACCTCCGCTGACGCGGCATCCATCATCTCCGCCGCCGGCGCGGTGTCTGCCAACGGCTAACAGTATACGGCGAAGGGCGGCGTCCTGTATGGGCGCCGCCCCACAGCCGCAGAAAGGAGTGGCGTATGAGACATGACAAACGGCTGCTGGAGACCATCATCCACGGCATTTTTCTCGTTCTGGGACTGGTCACCGTTGGCTGCGTACTGCTGATCACCGTATATCTGGTGATCTCCGGTATCCCCGCCATCCGGCAGATCGGTCTTTTGGACTTTCTGTTCGGGCCGGTATGGGACTCCACGGCGGCGGAGCCGAAGTTCGGCATCCTGCCCTTTATCCTCACCAGTGTCTACGGCACGGCGGGCGCGATCCTGCTGGGCGTGCCGATAGGCTTCTTCACGGCGGTATATCTGGCCAAGGCCGCCCCCAAGCGCATGAAGGAGATCGTATCCTCGGCGGTGAGCCTGCTGGCAGGCATCCCGTCGGTGGTATACGGCCTTGTGGGCATGCTGGTACTGGTGCCGGGCATCCGGAAGCTCTTTCACATCCCTGACGGCTCCGGCCTGCTGGCGGCCATCATCGTGCTGGCGGTCATGATCCTGCCCTCCATCATCAAGGTTTCCATGACGGCGCTGGAGGCAGTCCCCCACGAGTACGAGGACGCCTCGCTGGCCCTGGGCGCCACGCCGGTGGAGACATGGTTCCGCGTCTCCGTCCCCGCCGCCAAAAGCGGTATCGCCGCGGCGGTGGTGCTGGGCGTAGGCCGCGCTATCGGTGAGGCCATGGCGGTCATCATGGTGTCCGGCAACAGACCCAACATACCGTCCCTGTTCCAGAGCGTCCGCTTCCTGACCACCGCTGTGGCCAGTGAGATGGCCTACGCCGGACAGGGCCTGCAGCGGCAGGCGCTGTTCTCCATCGCGCTGGTGCTGTTCCTGTTCATTATGCTGATCAATGCCGCGCTGAACTTCTTCCTCAAGCGCAGCAAGGAGGGTTGAGCCATGGAAAACAACATTTCCCGCCGCCGCAAGGCGTATGGCGGCGTTATGCGGGCGCTGATGGGCGTCAGCGTCGGGCTGACCTGCGCGCTGGTGCTGTTCATGATCGGCTATGTGCTCTACAAGGGCATACCCAACCTGAGCTGGCCGCTGCTCAGCACCAAGCCCAGCTATCTCAGCGGCACCATCGGCATCCTGCCGGATATCCTCAACACGGTATATATCGTGCTGGCGTCGCTGGTGATCGTGCTGCCGCTGGGCGTGGGCGCGGCGGTCTATCTGACGGAATACGCCGCCAACAAGAAGCTGGTGGCGGCCATCGAATACGCCGCCGAGACCCTGTCCGGCATCCCCTCCATCATCTACGGTCTGGTGGGCATGATGTTCTTCTGCCAGTTCCTGGGGATGCAGACCTCCCTGCTGGCCGGTGCCCTGACGCTGGTCATCATGAACCTGCCCACCATCATGCGCACCACCCAGGAGAGCCTGAAAACCGTACCCCAGAGCTACCGCGAGGGCGCCTTCGGACTGGGTGCGGGCAAGTGGCGGGTCATCCGCACGGTGGTGCTGCCCGGCTGCGTGGACGGCGTGATCACCGGCTGCATCCTGGCGGTGGGCCGTATTCTGGGCGAGACGGCGGCCCTGCTTTACACGGCGGGCTTCGCCCACAACCTGTATAACCTGAAGGATGGTCTGGAAAACGCGGGCGCGACCCTTTCCGTGGCCCTGTACGTCTACGCCAAGGAGCAGGGCGAATTCGACGTGGCCTTTGCCATCGCCGCCATTCTGATGGTGCTTGCCCTGATCATCGACCTGTCCGCCGCGCTGGTGGGCAAATACTTCCAAAGGAGGAGAAGCATATGAGCGACATCATGACCGTTAACGACCTGTGCCTGTGGTACGGCCCGTCCCAGGCGCTGAAAAATGTCAATATCACCATTCCGGAGAAGAGCATCACCGCTCTCATCGGCCCCTCCGGCTGCGGCAAGTCCACCTTTCTCAAGACGCTGGACCGGATGAACGACCTTGTTCCCGGTGTGCGCATCACCGGAAAGGTGTGCTATCAGGGGCAGGATATCTTTGCCCCGTCGGTGGATGTGAACCATCTGCGCAAGGAGATCGGCATGGTGTTCCAGAAGCCCAACCCCTTCCCTATGAGCATCTATGACAACGTAGCCTACGGCCCGCGTACCCACGGCATACGCAGCAAGGTGAAGCTGGACGACATCGTGGAGCAGTCCCTGCGGGGCGCGGCCATCTGGGACGAGGTAAAGGATCGGCTGAAAAAATCGGCGCTGGGCCTGTCCGGCGGCCAGCAGCAGCGGCTGTGCATCGCCCGTGCGCTGGCGGTAGAGCCGCAGGTGCTGCTGATGGACGAGCCTACCAGCGCATTGGATCCTATTTCCACTTCCAAGATAGAAGAGCTTGCCATGGAGCTGAAAGAACGGTATACTATTATTATCGTGACCCACAACATGCAGCAGGCCGCCCGCATTTCCGACCAGACCGCCTTCTTCCTGCTGGGCGAGCTGGTGGAGTACGGCGAAACCGAGCAGATATTCGCGCAGCCCCGCGACAAGCGAACCGAGGATTACATCACAGGGAGGTTCGGATAATGAGAAGCCGTTTTGACCAGCAGCTGGCGCTGCTGAACCGTGAACTGATCGAGATGGGCGCGCTGTGCGAGGAGGTCATCGCCGCCGCGGCCAAGGCCCTGATGGAGGGCGACACCGCGCTGGCGGCACGGGTCATCTCCCGCGCCGGAGAGATCGACCGCGAGGAGCGGGAGATCGAGTCCCTGTGCCTGAAGCTCTTATTGCAGCAACAGCCGGTGGCCCGTGACCTGCGGCAGATCAGCGCCGCCCTGAAGATGATCACCGACATGGAGCGCATCGGCGATCAGGCGGAGGACATCGCAGAGATCATCGGCTTTCTGAAGGGCCGCTCCGGCGAGGAGTGCGCCTTTGTGGGCCACATGGCCCGCTCCGCCATCTCTATGGTCACCGGCAGCGTGGACGCCTACGTCCGGCAGGATGTCGCCCTGGCCCACGAGGTCATTGCCCGTGACGACGTGGTGGACGAGGACTTCCGCAAGGTGAAGGCCACGCTGATCGACTGGATCGCCCAGCGGCCCGATGACGGCGAGTATGCCCTTGACCTGCTGATGATCGCCAAATACTTTGAACGCATCGGTGACCACGCCACCAACATTGCCGAGTGGGTGGTGTTTGCCGTGACCGGCGTTCACAACGGGGAGGAATTGACATGATCTGGTGCGTGGAGGATGACGCCAGCATCCGCGAGATCGAGGTATATACGCTGAATTCCACGGGTTTTCAGGCCCGTGGCTTTGCCGACGGCACCAGCTTCCGCGCGGCGCTGGAAACGGAGACGCCGGAGCTGGTGCTGCTGGACGTGATGCTGCCCGGCGAGGACGGCGTGTCGCTGCTGCGCTATCTGCGCCAGACACCCCAGACCCGGGATGTTCCCGTTATCATGGCCACCGCCAAGGGCATGGAATACGACAAGATACAAAGCCTCGACATGGGGGCCGACGACTATCTGGTGAAGCCCTTCGGCATGATGGAGATGGTCTCCCGCGTCAAGGCGGTGCTGCGGCGCTGCGCCCCGGTACAGCAGAGTCACCAGCTGTCCTGCGGCGGTGTGACACTGGATCTGGACGGCCACACCGTCACGGCGGAGGGCCAGCGCGTCACGCTGACCTTCAAGGAATTTGAGCTGCTGCGGCTGTTCCTGTCCCATCCCGGCATGGCCTTTACCCGGGATCAGCTGTTCAACGACGTATGGGGCGCGGACTATGTGGGCGAGAGCCGCACGGTGGACATGCACATCCGCACCCTGCGCCAGAAGCTTGGCGCGTGCGGCGAGCATATCGCCACGGTGCGGGGCGTGGGCTACCGCTGGGAGGTGCAGGCATGACAAAAAAGATCTTCCGCTCCATGATCATCACCGCGGGCGCGGTGCTGCTGGCCAGCATGGTCATTATCATGGGATGCCTTTACGAATACTTCTGCGGCGTGCAGGAGCAGCAGCTGAAGGATGAGCTGAGCCTTGCGTCGTCCGCCATGGAGCGGCTGGACGGTCGGAGCTATCTCGCCTCCCTCCGCTCCGACCGCTACCGCCTGACGTGGGTGGCGGCGGACGGCACAGTGCTGTACGACACCCAGGCGGACGCCGTCTCCATGGAGAACCACGGCCAGCGCCAGGAGATCCAGCAGGCGCTGCTGGCCGGACACGGCGAGAGCAGCCGCTATTCCGCCACGCTGCTGGAAAAGACGCTCTATCAGGCCCAGCGGCTCAGCGACGGCACGGTGCTGCGTATCTCCATCAGCCGCGCCACGGCGGGCGTGCTGGTGCTGGGCATGCTCCAGCCCTTCCTGGTGGTGCTGGTGGCGGCGCTGGCCCTGTCGGCACTGCTGGCACGGCGTCTGGCCCAGCATATCGTAAAGCCCCTGAACGAGCTGGATCTGGAGCACCCGCTGGAAAACGACACCTATGAGGAGCTGTCTCCCCTGCTGGGCCGCATCAACCAGCAGCGCCGCCAGATCGACGCGCAGGTGCAGGAGCTGCGGCGCAAGCAGGATGAGTTCGACCAGGTCACCGGCAGCATGAAGGAGGGCCTTGTGCTGCTGAATGAAGCAGGCACGATCCTCAGCATCAACCCCGCGGCCCGCAGCCTGTTCCACACCGACGCCGCCTGCCTGGGTCAGAATTTCCTGACCATCGAGCGCAGCACCGAGGTGAGCCACGCGCTGGAAACCGCCATGGCACAGGGCCACAGCGAGATCCACACGGAGCGGGACGGCCGGGAGTATCAGCTGGATATCAGCCGCATCAGCGCCGAGGGCGACGTCACCGGTGCAGTGGTGCTGGCCTTCGACGTGACGGAGCAGGCACTGGCCCAGCGCAACCGCCGGGAATTCACCGCCAACGTGTCCCACGAGCTGAAAACCCCGCTGCAATCCATCATGGGCAGCGCGGAGCTGATGGAGAACGGGCTGGTGAAGCCGGAGGATATGCCGGTGTTCGTGGGCCGCATCCGCAGCGAGGCGGCACGTCTGGTGACGCTGATCGAGGATATCATCCGCCTGTCCCAGCTGGACGAGGGCGTGGAGCTGCCCGTCGAAAGCGTGGCGCTGCGGACGCTGGCGGAGGAGACCATCTCCTCCCTTCACGACGCGGCTGCCGCCAAAAACGTGACCCTCTCCGTCACCGGCGAGGCCGTCACCGTCCGCAGCGTGCGGCGTCTGCTGTCCGAGATCCTCTATAACCTGTGCGACAACGCCATCAAATACAACGTTCCCAACGGCAGCGTCACCGTGACCCTCTCCCCTACCGCCAACGGCGCGGCGCTGACCGTGTCCGACACCGGCATCGGTATCCCGCCGGAGCACCAGAGCCGTATCTTTGAGCGGTTCTACCGGGTGGACAAGAGCCATTCCCGCCAGAGCGGCGGCACCGGTCTGGGCCTGTCCATCGTCAAGCACGCGGTGCAGGATCTGGGCGGCGCCATCCATCTGGACAGCACGCCCGGTCAGGGTACATCCATCCGGGTGACCATCCCCAACAAGGAAGCATAACAAAAAGGAGGCCGCTGGCCTCCTTTTTATGCTTCTTTACGGCTCCCAGCGGAAGCGTTTCATGTCCACATGGGCCGCGTCCTTCATGGCCACGCCCTCCGCCTCCAGCAGCGCGCGCTGCTCCGGCCAGTGGGGCGCCAGCCGTCCGGCGTGGTTCACCACCCGGTGGCAGGGATACGCGCCGTACAGCTCAGCCCGGCTCAGTACCTTTCCCACCAGACGGGCGTTCCGCTCCCGGCCGATCAACGCGGCGATCTGGCCGTAGGAGGCCACGTGGCCCTCCGGTATCTCCGCCACCACCGACAGGATCTCATAGACCAGACCGTCGTCCAGCACGGCGGCGCTCACGGCGCGTCCTCCTCCCATACCACGGAGAGAAGGCCATTTTCCGCAGCGCAGTCCGCCAGCACCCGCCGCAGCGGCAGCACATAGCCGCCCAGTGTCTCCGCCAGCGCCCGGCTGTTGCGGATCACCAACTCCGTCGGCTCCGTGATCTCCGTCAGGCAGTCATGCAGGGCGTCCAGATTGCCGCCGTACCAATCGGGGAAATGCAGCCCCGCCGCCAGCGTCTGATGCAGGGTCTCGCGGCTGCCTACGCTGCCGCCATCCAGTATGAATCGCATGGTCATTCCTCCCCGTACAGCAGCGTAAAGCTCTCATAATGGTCGCCGGTATAGTAGATCAGGCCGTCGTTGGAAAACACGATCCGCTCCGCGCCCCGCTTGTCCGCGCCCAGCGTGTTGATGTCGCACTCGGTGTAGGTGCGGCCCTCCGCCTCCGGCAGCCGCCCCTCATAGTTGCCGAAGCGGCTGCCGCCGATGCATTTGTCGGGTGCGTAGGGCTCCAGCGAGCCGCCGCTCCAGCCCAGTGCCTGAGCCTCCTTCTTGGTGATGAAGTTGCCGGGCAGATGGCCGTAGGTGTGGATGTACAGGGCCACATCCTCCTT
The DNA here is from genome assembly GCA_934565655.1 of uncultured Oscillospiraceae bacterium. Classification (GTDB taxonomy): domain Bacteria; phylum Bacillota; class Clostridia; order Oscillospirales; family Oscillospiraceae; genus Vescimonas. The sequence goes on along the minus strand of CAKTIE010000004.1, from coordinate 71,823 downwards.
GGTGGTGTAGCTGCCGTCCTCGTCGATGGCGGCGGCACTGCTGTCGCCGTCCTCTGGCGCATCCGGGGTCTGTGCATCCTCCGGCAGCGTATCCTGCTGCTCCTGCTGCGGCTGATCGCCGCCGGTGGTCCCGATGACAACGGTGCTGTCAATCCCGCAGCCCACCAGCGTCAGCGCCATCACCAGCGCCAGCAGCCACGCGGTCAATCTCTTTTTCATGGGTCTACCTCCTGTTTTTATTGTCATCATCCTATCACAAACGGCAGAAAAAATCCACCCTCAGCTGAGGGTGGATTTTTTGCGGTGTTACGCCTTTTCAAATACCGCCTTCATGCAGCGGTAGGTCATGTAGCAGTCCAGCTTGCCCACCGTCTCATAGGGGGCATGCATGCTCAGCACGGGCACGCCCGCGTCGATGGTGTCGATGTTGCGGTTGGCCATGTACTTGGCAACGGTGCCGCCGCCGCCGGCGTCGGTCTTGCCCAGCTCGGCCATCTGCCAGAAGATGTTCTCCTCGTTCAGCAGGCGGCGCAGCTTGCCCACCACCTCGGCGCTGGCGTCGGAGGAGCCGGACTTGCCGCCTGCACCGGTGTACTTGCACAGGCCGATGCCGTAGTTGACATAGGCGGCGTTGTTTCTCTCATACACCTCGGCAAAGTTGGGATCGTAGGCGGCGGTCACGTCGGCGCTGATGCAGAAGGAATTGGCAAAGCAGTCCCGCAGCAGCACGCCCTGACTGTCGCACAGCTCGCCCATGAACTTGTCAAACGCGCCGGACTGCATGCCGGACACGCCCTCGCTGCCGATCTCCTCCTTGTCGGCGAAGATGCACACGGCAGTGCGCTTGGGCTCCTCGGCGTCAAAGATGCCCGCCAGCTCGGCATAGGCGCAGACGCGGTCGTCGTGGCCATAGCTGGCGATCAGGCTGCGGTCAAAGCCGATATCGCGGGCATGACCGGCAGGGACGGCCTCCAGCTCGGCGGAGATGAAGTCCTCCTCCACCATGCCGTACTTCTCATGCAGCAGCTGTATGACGGCCAGCTTGAAGCGCTTCTTTTCGTCCTGATCCTCCACCGGTATGGAGCCCACCAGAATGTTCAGGCTCTCACTGGGGATGGCTTCGTTCAGGGGCTTCTTGCCCTGCTCGCGGCCCAGATGGGGCAGCAGGTCGTTGATGATGAACTGGGGATCCTCGGGCTTGTCTCCGATATGGACGGGCATCACCGTGCCGTCGGCAAGCGTCACCACGCCGTGCAGCTCCAGCGGAATGGTGACCCAGTGATACTTGCGGATGCCGCCGTAGTGATGGGTCTTGAGATAGGCCAGCTCCGCGTCCTCGTACAGGGGCCGGGGCTTCAGATCCAGGCGGGGCGCGTCGGTGTGGGCGGCGGCGATGTTGGCGCCCATGGACAGCGGCTCCTTACCGATAACGGCCAGCATGATGCCCTTGCCCCGGTTGTTGCAGTACACCTTGTCGCCGGTCTTGAGGGGCATACCGGGCTGATACTCCACAAAGCCGCGCTTCTTCGCCAGCTCGATGCAGTAGTCCACGCACAGCCGCTCGGTCTTGCCGTGGTTCAGGAAATCCTTATAATCCTCGCAGTAGTCGTGCATAGCGGCCTTTTCGCTTTCCGGCAGGCGGTCATAACCGTTCTCCGGCGCGTACAGCAGCGCCTTGCTCAGCTTACCTTTTTCGCTCATGGCAAATCTCCTCCATATAAATGTTCTCTGCTGCCATAGTATCATAGAAGCCGCCGCTTTGCAAGGGGCGGCTTGACAAGACGGCCGCGGGAGAAGTATAATCTTCCTATACCCCATAGGGTAGGAGGAATAGCGCATGAAGCAATGTATGGACGCGGATAACCTGCACCGCAGGCTGAAAAAGATCATCGGCCAGGTACAGGCCATTGACCGGATGGTGGACGAGGACGTTCCCTGCGAGGATGTGCTGGCCCAGATCAACGCGGCCAAAGCCGCGCTGCACGGCTGCGGCAAGGTGGTGCTGGAGTGTCACATCAAGCACTGTGTCCGGGACGGCATCGAGCACGGAGACGCCGACAAGACCATCGAAAGCTTTACCAAGGCGGTGGAGCGGTTTTCCAACATGGGATAAGCATAAAAAAAGAAGGGTGATGCCCTTCTTTTTTTCTTGACAACGGATACCCATAGGGGTATATTATACGCATACCCCCTATGGTATAAAAGGAGACACTTTTATGAAAGCACTGATGGAAAAGCTGGAGCACCTGCTGGAGCTGGGCGGCATCAAAAAGGATGTCATCCTGCTGGTGATCTCCGGCATCGCAGTCATCTGCAGTCTGGCCAAGTGGCAGCCGCTGCCCTTCGATATGGCGTGGGTGGCCATCATCCTGTGCGGCGTGCCTATCGTCCTGGAGGCCATCATCGGCCTTGTGACCGCCTTCGATATCAAGGCGGACGTGCTGGTGTCGCTGGCGCTGATCGCCTCGGTCTGCATCGGGCAGGATTTCGCCGCCGGTGAGGTGGCCTTCATCATGCAGCTGGGCGGCCTGCTGGAGGAGCTGACGGTGGCGAAGGCCCGCGCCGGCATCGAAAAGCTGGTGCATCTGACGCCCCGGACGGCACGGCTGGTCCGCGGCGGCGCCGAGACGGTGATCCCTGCCGAGCAGGTGCAGGTGGGCGATATCCTGCGGGTACTGCCGGGCGAGGGCGTGCCGGTGGACGGCGTGATCGTTTCGGGCCAGACCTCTATCAATCAGGCCGTCATGACCGGAGAATCCCTGCCGGTGGACAAAACGGTGGGCGACGAGGTATCCAGCGGCACCGTGAATCAGTTCGGCGCCTTTGAGATGCGGGCCACCAAGGTGGGCGAGGACAGCTCCATCCAGCGGATGATCCGTCTGGTGCAGTCCGCCGACGCGGGCAAGGCCAAGATCGTGGGCATCGCTGACCGGTGGGCCACCTGGATCGTGGTGATCGCCCTGACCGCCGCGGCTCTGACATGGCTCATTTCCGGCCAGATCATCCGGGCTGTCACCATTCTGGTGGTGTTCTGCCCCTGCGCGCTGGTGTTGGCCACCCCCACGGCCATCATGGCCGCCATCGGCAACGCCACCAAGCACGGCTTTCTGGTGCGGGAGGGCGATGCGCTGGAGCGGCTGGCAGGCGTAAAGATCGTGGCCTTTGACAAGACCGGCACGCTGACCTACGGCACACCGGAGGTGGTGGCCGCCGTCAGCGTACAGGAAGGGCTTTCTCACGATGAGCTGTACCGGCTGGCGGCCTCGGCCGAGCATCTGTCGGAGCACCCGCTGGGGAGGGCCATTGTGCGGTGCTGCAAGCAAAGCGGCGGCACGCTGGCCGCTGCCGGTGACTTCCGGATGATCCCCGGTCGGGGCGTCAGCGCCCAGGTGGAGGGCCGCCATGTGCTGGCGGGCAATCCGGAGCTGCTGGCCGGACAGGGTGTGACCATCACGGCGGACGCCGGGGACTATCTGGCCCAGGGCTGCACCGTCACCTATCTGGCGGTGGATGGCGCATACGCCGGTTACATCGCCCTGTCCGACACGCTGCGCGGCGAGAGCGCCGGGATGATCGACGCTCTGACGTCGCTGGGCGTGCAGCCGGCGCTGCTGACCGGCGACCACGAAAACGCCGCCAGAGCCATCGCCGGACAGCTGCACATTCAGGAGGTGCGGGCCAACTGCCTGCCGGAGGATAAGCTGACCGCCATTGACGGCTATCAGGCCGCCGGACAGGGCGTGTGCATGATCGGCGACGGTATCAACGACGCGCCGGCCCTGAAAAAGGCGGCGGTAGGCATCGCCATGGGCGGCGTGGGCAGCGATATCGCCGTGGACGCGGCGGATATCGCACTGGTTGACGATGAGGTGAAGGAGCTGCCCCATCTGATCGCCCTGTCCCACCGGATGATGACCACCATCAAGCTGAACATGACGTTTTCCATGCTGCTGAACTTTGTGGCCATCGTGCTGGCCATCATCGGCACCCTGAACCCGGTGGTGGGCGCACTGGTACATAACGCCGGTTCCGTACTGGTCATTACCAACTCGGCATTCTTATTGAACTGGAAAAAGAAATAAAGGGAGGAAACACAAAATGGTCATCAAAATCATCGCCATCATTATCGGCATCCTGATCCTGGGAACGGGCCTGTACTACCTGTCCAAGGAAAAGCACGATCCGGAGTCCCGGAAGATCTACGGCGTGATCAGCGCCGTGGGCGCTGTGGTCACCGTCGTGGCGGCGATCCTGCTGCTGGTGTAACGGGATATGAAAAATACCGCTGCTTCCCAGGGAAGCAGCGGTATTTTGTGTATCAGGCATATTTTCTTTATGACAGTGCCCGGCTCTCCAGATTGCCCCGCAGGCTGGTGGCCGCCTGGCAATTGTTGATGATCAGCGCGTCGGTAACACCGTACTGGGAAATGATATCGCTGACGCTGCCCACATCCTCCCGGATGTCCACCACCACGATACGCTCGTAGTAGTCGATCATGTAGGGGACGAAGGCGTTGCCGTAGGACTCCTTGAACACCAGCAGGGTCTTGCCGTTCTTGTTGTCGGTGGTGATAACGGTCAGGGGCTGGTCGCCGCACAGAAACATCCCGGCATACTCGCTGGTGCCGCCGTTGACGGCCTGCCCGTTATACTGCACGCCGTCCCGGTAGTATACCATGGCGTAGCCCGCGTGGGGGAACCGGGCCACGGAGTAGTCCGGGTTGGCCTTCAGCTCCGTGGGATGGCCGCCGTACATGTAGAGGGAGCCGGTATAGCCGGTGCGCAGCACCGTGTCATAGCTGTCCAGCGTCCACGGGGTAATGCCGTTGGCCTGACAATAGGCCGCCGAGGCGTAGTAAGCGCCCAGACTGGTCCAGTGATGGTCGGTGCGGTAGAACATGTACTCGCCCGCATGCTGATCCATCAGACCCATGCAGTCCACGGTGGTGACGGAGTTGTCCATCATGGCGTAGGTGGACTTGATGAAGCTGGCGATATCGTCATGGGGATCGTCATAATCCGCCGGGGAATGATAGGCGCAGCTCTTGGGCGTCAGCAGACAGGTGACATGGATATTGGGGTACTTGGCGGCAAACCTGTTCACCGTGTCGGCATAGGCGCTGGAGCCGGTGGGATCGGGGTCGAAATACTCCACGCCGTAGTCGCCGCACACCAGCACCGCGTTGGCGTAGTAGGCGGCGACGTTGTTGTGATAGTGGCCGTCATTGGCGGTCTCTGCCACCACTGACGCCGCGTCGTCCGAGGAGACGGCGCTGCCCTTACCGGGGGCGATGTACTTCTGGCCCGCAGGCACCACCTGCTGGCCGCAGGTCGTGCATACGCCGTCCTCCCCCACCGTGTGGCCCAGCGCCGGACTCATGACCGCACCGCATACGGCGCAGGTCTCCGGCTCTGTGCAGGTGGCGGTGCCGCCGGAGGTATGGGGCAGCTGGGGCGACAGCTCGATGCCGCAGCGCTGGCAGGTCTGGGGCGCGGCGCAGGTGGCCTCCGGGCCGGGATCGTGGCCCAGCGCCTCGGTCATGACCTTGCCGCACTCGGTACAGATCTCCGCCTCGGTACAGGTGGCCGGTGCGGCGGATACATGCTTATGGCAACCGGTCAGCACCATGGCCACAGCCAGCAGCGCCGCCGACAGGCAAATGATTCGTTTCATGGGATACTTCCTTTCCTATGGGTCATCTCTCTATTACTATGCACGATTATAGTAAACAGGACAAGATTTTGCAAGTCCGCAAGTGTGAACTTTTTCCGCAGCCGGTGCATGGAAAAATTTGTGTGGCTTTATGGAAAAAGATGTGTTATACTAATATGACTGTCAATCGTTGAGGTGAGTTCCATGAACCGGCAATTTCCCTGTCTGGAGGTACATCTGGACAGGCTGTATCATAACGCGGAGCAGGTCATTTCCCGCTGCACGGCCCGCGGTATTCAGGTATGCGGCGTTATCAAGGGCGTAGGCGGCATGCCGGAGACGGCCCGTGTGATCCGCCAGGCGGGTGCGGTGCAGATCGGCACCAGCCGTCTGGAGCAGGTGGCCCGCTGCCGCGCCGCAGGGGTGGAGGGGCCCTTCCTGCTGATCCGCATCCCCGGCCTTTCCGAGCTGGCGGACACAGTGGCCCTGTGCGAGATGTCGCTGCAAAGCGAGGTATCCACGCTGGACGCGCTGGAGCAGGAATGCCTGCGTCAGGGAAAGACCCACAGCGTTATCGTGATGGCCGATCTGGGCGATCTGCGGGAGGGCTTCTGGAACGCCGGCGAGCTGATCGCCGCCTGCGTCCATGTGGAGCGCGACCTGCCTCATGTTCATCTGGCAGGCATCGGCGTGAACCTCAGCTGCTACGGCTCCATCCGGCCCACGCCGGAGAAAATGACGCAGTTGACCGATCTGGCCGGACAGGTGGAAGCGGCCATCGGCCGCAGGCTGGAGATCGTCTCCGGCGGCGCCACCAGTTCCTACACGCTGGTGCATTGGGACACCATGCCCCAGGGCATCAACCATCTGCGCATCGGTGAAAACATCCTGCTGAGCTATGATCTGCAAAACCTGTGGCACATCTCCGACATGGACTATCTCCGCACCGATACCTTTACCCTGACGGCGGAGGTCATCGAGGTGCGGGAAAAACCCACCTATCCCCAGGGTGAGTTCTGCATCGACGCCTTCGGCCATACGCCGGAATACACGGATCACGGTGTGCGCCGCCGGGCGCTGCTGGCGCTGGGCCGGGCCGACGTGGGCGAGCTGGAGACGCTGGAGCCCCGCGAGAGCGGCATCACCGTGGTGGGCGGCAGCTCTGACCACTGTATTCTGGACGTGACCGATTGTCCCCGCCATCTGCAGGTGGGTGACACGGTGTCCTTCTCCCTGCGGTACAGCCATCTGCTGTATCTCACCGGGCGGGAGGACGTCCGGTTCCTGTATACCGGCAAATAAACATATTATTAAAACATTTGAGATAACGGAGGATCACATAACCATGGGCAATATGGAAGGATTTGGCATTTTTCTCTGGAACGCGGTCATTACCCTGTTCTCATTTCTCGCGGTAGCGCCGATCGTGCTGTCGGCGGTGTCTCAGTTCGGCGTGCAGAAGCGCTTCGCCCAGACCATGATCGACGAGGGCATCATCAGCGCCAAGGAGGTCAAGCTGATCCAGCCGAAGAAGCAGATCGCGGGCGTGATCATTTCGGTGATCGTGGTGGCGGCGCTGGCCTATACCTGCGTGAAGATGCTGCCCTACGGCCCCATCTGCGCACTGTTCGGTCTGGTGGCCGGCATCATGAAGTACCGCAAGGTGCTGCAGTTCAATTCCCTGACGGTGCAGCGGTTCAAGACCACCTATAAGGACAGCTACGACGCGAAGAAGCTGAACGCTTATGTGGACAAGATGTTCTGATCCTTCGATCCATATCTGATAAGGAAAGGCGGCGATATCTGTGACGAATCATCCGGAACCGGGCGAAAAGATCTTCAAAAAGGGCGAGGTCATTTATCAGCAGGGCGACTATGTAACGGCCATCTACGATGTGCTGTGGGGCCAGGTGGCCCTGTATGTGGACTATCATAAGCCCACCCAGCGGCTGCTGAACGAGGTGGAGGCCGACGGCTTCTTCGGCATCGTGGGCTTTCTGGAAAGCCGCCCGCAGAACGCCACCGCCGTGGCGCTGGAAAAAACAGCCTGTATGGTGATCACCCACGAGAGCTTCAGCCACTACTTCCAGGAGCGGCCTGCCAAGGTCATGAGCATCATGCAGTATATGAGCAAGCGCATGCGCATCCTGACCCGCGGCTATCTGGAGGCCAGTCAGGCGCTGGAGGAATACGCCGACGCCGAGCGGCTGCTGAAGGAGCGGAAGGACTGGTATGAGGAGCACAAGGATCTGTACCACCGCATCATGGGCATGTTCGGATTCGACTAAGCAGACAAAAAGAACGGAGACACCGTGTGTCTCCGCTCTTTTTCTATGTACTTCAATGCATCAGCGCTTTTTCAGCACGCCCAGCAGGCCCCGCTTCAGGATCTGGCCGCCCGCCGAGATCAGCTGGGACTCGATCTTGGCCGCCCGGCGCTCCGCCTTGCGCTTTGCCTCGGCCTCCGCCTTCTCCTGCTGGCGCTCCGCCTTGCGGCGCTCCTCGTCCTCCAGCTTCTGCTGGCGGCGGCGGGCTTCATCCTCCAGCTTTTGCTGGCGCTTGCGCTCTTCATCGGCCAGCTTCTGCTGGCGCTTCTTGTCGGCCTCCTCTTCCTTCAGCCGCTGCTTCTCCGCTTCGGCCTCTGCCTTTTCCTGGGCCTTGCGGTCGGCTTCCGCCTGCTTGGCGGCCTCGGCCTTCTCCGCCTCCTCCGTCAGCACCTCATAGGCGGACACATTGTCCACGAAGTCGTCGTACTTCTCCATGCCGTCGTGCATCATGGCCTTGGCCCGCACCATAGGCTCCGGCGCGGCCATCAGGCTCTGGGGGCAGATGATCTTGGTGCGCTGTACCATGGTGGGCACGCCCTTTTCATCCAGGAAGGAGGTCAGCGCTTCGCCCACGCCCAGCTCCATGATGGCGTCCTCCGCCTGGAAGGCGGGATTGGCCCGGAAGGCCTGGGCCGCCACGCGGACAGCCTTCAGCTCGGCGGGGGTATAGGCCCGCAGGGCATGCTGCACCCGGTTGGAGAGCTGGGCCAGCACGGTATCGGGAATATCGCTGGGGCTCTGGGTGACGAAGTACACGCCCACGCCGCGGGAGCGGATCAGCTTCACCGTCTGCTCGATCTTCTGCAGCAGCACGGCAGGCGCGTCCCGGAACAGCATATGGGCCTCGTCAAAGAAGAACACCAGCTTGGGCTTGTCCATATCGCCGGCCTCCGGCAGGCTCTCGAACAGCTCCGACAGCATCCACAGCAGGAAGCTGGCGTACAGCGTGGGATTCTGCACCAGCTTGACGCAGTCCAGCACGTTGATCATGCCCCGGCCGTCGGCGTCGGTGCGCATCCAGTCGTGGATATCCAGGGCAGGCTCACCGAAGAACAGGTCTCCGCCCTGCTGCTCCAGCGGCAGCAGCGCCCGGAGGATGGCCGCCACGGACTGGGGCGTGATGTTGCCGTAGGTCATCATGTACTCGGTGCGGTGCTCGTTCACATAGGTCAGCATGGCCCGCAGATCCTTCAGGTCGATCAGCAGCAGACCCTTGTCATCGGCAATGCGGAACACGATGTGCAGGATGCCCTCCTGGGCCGGGGTCAGGCCCAGAATACGGCTGAGAAGCTCCGGCCCCATGTCGCTGACGGTGGCGCGGACGGCGTGGCCGCCCTCCTGATAGATATCCCAGAAGGTGGTGGGGTACGCCTTATAGGCGAAGGTATCCCGGATGCCGAACTTGTCGATGCGCTTCTCCATGCCCTCATTGCTCTCGCCGGGTGCGCAGATGCCCGCCACGTCGCCCTTGACGTCGCACAGGAACACAGGCACACCCGCGTCGGAGAAGGATTCCGCCATCACCTTCATGGTGATGGTCTTGCCAGTGCCGCTGGCGCCGGCGATCAGGCCGTGGCGGTTGCTCATAGAGGGGTACATCTCCACCCGCTGGCCGTCCGCCAGACCCATATAGATCTTGCCGTTTTCGTACATATAGCCGTCCTCCGTTATGTTTTGATCTTTTCTGATGGTATTATACGTCAGATTTGCTTCCCGCGCAAGAAAAAAGCGTTTTTTCTCTGTTGACAATGTAAACTGCCTGTGTTATGATATGTTTACAATGTAAACAGGAGGTGGGAGACTTGTCCCACGCAGGAAATATGTTTACCCCTACGGAGTGGAAGCTGATGGAGTGTCTGTGGCAGGCGGGTACCTGCACCGGGCGCGAGGCGGTCAGCTTCATGGAACGCTCCGCCGGATGGAGCCGCAGCACAACGCTGACCATGCTGCGGCGCATGACGGAAAAGGGCGCCATCAACTGCCGGACGCAGGACGGTGTGAACGTCTACCGGGCGCTGGTGCCCCGTGAAAGCGCCGTCCAGCGGGAGACGGCGGAGTTTCTTGACCGGGTCTACCACGGCAGCGTGGGCCTGCTGCTCAGCGCCATGACAGAGCGGCAGCAGCTGTCTCAGGCAGAGATCGACGAGCTATACGACATTCTGCGTAAGGCAGAGGAGGTAGAGAAATGAGCGGCTGGCTTTTATCCTCGACTGTTCTGGTGAGCGTAGTGCTGATTTTGCGGCGGCGGCTGCGCAGGCACCTCCACCCCACTGTGATCTATGCTCTTTGGCTTCTGGCGGCCATCCGGCTTCTGGTGCCGGTACAGATCGGCGTCAGCGACATCAGCCTTGACCGGGCCGCATCGTCTCTGCCGCTGGTGCGGCAGGCGGACACCCTCCTCCCTTCCGATACCGGCAATGCGCCGTCTCCGGCGGCGGCAAACATCGCTCCGGTACAGGATACCACCCCGGCAGAGGGCGATACGGCGGCGAAGGCTACCGTCACCATCGCGTGGCCCAGAGCCATTGCCGCGGTGTGGATCGGCGGCAGCGCATTGACGCTGGCGTGGTTTCTGGCGGTGAACGGGCGGTGCTATGGGCGGCTGCGGCGCTCCCGCAGGCCGCTGGACGCAGACGGCGAGCTGCCGGTCTATGTCTCCGCCGCCATTGAGACGCCCTGCCTCTTTGGCCGCGGCATCTATGTGACGCCGGAGGTAGCGGCGGACGCAGCGGCGCTGCGCCATGTGCTGGCCCACGAGGCCACCCATTACCGCCACGGTGATCCCCTGTGGGCGCTGGTGCGGGGCGCGTGTCTGGTGGTACACTGGTGGAACCCGCTGGTGTGGCTGGCGGCTATCCGCTCCCGCGAGGACAGTGAACTGGCCTGCGACGCCTGCGCCGTGAAACAGCTGGACAGTACGGAGCGCGACGCCTACGGAAAAACGCTGATTGCCCTCAGCTGCGGCAAAGCAGCGCCCTCCTCGGTGCTGACGGCGGCCACCACCATGTCCGGCAGCAAAAGGACGCTGAAGGAACGGGTGCGCCTGCTGGCGAAGCGGCCACGTACCCGCGTCGTCGCTGCATGCGTGCTGGCGGCGGCGGTGATACTGGCCGCCGTGGCGGGGTTCTCCTCCTACCGGGCCGCCATCGTATCCAAGGGCGTCGACCAGCTGACGTGCCATGCTTTGCTGAAGCCCGGAAAGGGCATCTCCTCCGTAGAGCTCTGCGGCCAGTGGTATCACGACGGCGTGCTGGTGGGCCAGTTGCCGATGGGAAGCGCCCGGCTGCCCCTGCGGCTGGACGTGGCCATGGAGGGCGCCAGCCGTTTCGAGGACGGTGTCATGACCATCGCGCCGCTGGATGAGCTGAAAAAGTGTCTGCCCGCAGATGACGAAGCCGCCTGCTCCTATGTGTCCTCCGGCCCTGTCACCTCCGGCAGCATCCCCGTCACCGCGGGAGATCTGTACTGCGTGGGCTTCGCGGCCCGCAGCGACGCTGCTGAAGGCCTTGTGGTCCCGCTGCCGGAGGAGATCACCGCTGACCCCGCAAGGCTGACCTCTCTGTCCTGTGACGTCTATGTGGTGTGGGCCTGCTTCTCCGACGACGGCACTGACAGCCGCTTTGCAGACCCCGCGCTGGCCAAGGAGTTGGGCCGGGTGCTGTTCTGGCCGGGCAGCTGGTACGCACAGGCGCTGACCAGTACCTATGACGATCCCCGTGATGTGGATCTTTTCCAGATGTTCTATAACGGCGGCAGCCGCCAGCCCTCGCAGGAGGAATACGACTACGTCCAATACCGGCTGGGCGATCCCGGCACCGATGTGATGGTCATTTCCCGGCAGGAAATGGACGAAGCGCTGACGGAGGTCTTTGGCCTGACGCTGGAGGAGACCCACAAAAAGAATCTGGCGCAGTTCATTTACCGGGAGGAGACCGACTGTTACTACCTCTGCCACGGAGACACCAACGTCATGAGCGTTGACATCACATCCGGTCTGAGCCTGGGGGATGGCCGCATGTCACTGAGCTATACGGGCTGGGACGGCGGGCTGTACACCGTGACGGTGGAGCTGCCGGACGGCATATCCGGGGAATACCGTATTTCCAGTCATGTAAAGTCCTGAACGCAAAAAAGCACCCTGTCCGGCCGGACAGGGTGTTTTTTTACGTTACTTCCACAGGCTGCACAGCAGATCCGTGTAGGCGCTGGGATCGTCGATGGGCAGACCGGCGATCAGGCACGCCTGATTATACAGGATCTGGGCGTACTTCTTTGCCTTTTCCGGCTCCACGATGCGGGCGGTCTCGAAGGCCAGGAATGCGGGATGATCCACGTTGACCTCCAGGATACGCTTGGCCTTCATGTTCAGGTCGGGCTGCACGGCGGTGAAGTACTTCTCCATCTCGAAGGTGATGCCCTCGCCGCTGGACAGGCACACCGGGTGGGTCTTGAGCTTGGTGCTGGCCTTGACCTCCGTCACCTTGTCGCCCAGCGCCTCCTTGATAAAGGTAAAGGCCTCCTTGTAGTGCTCGGTCTCGTCGGGCTTCTTCTCGTCGTCCAGCTCCAGCTCGCCATCCACCACGCTGCGGAAGGGCTTGTCCCGGTACTTGCCGAACATGTCGGGGATGAAGCCGTCGGTGTTGTCGGTGAAGTACAGCATCTCATAGTCGTGCTCCTTCACCAGCTCCGTCTGGGGCAGGTGGTCGATGGCGTCCACACTCTCGCCGGTGGCGTAGTAGATGAACTTCTGGCTCTCCGGCATGCGGTCCACATACTCGTCCAGCGTCACCAGTTTCTTCTCCTTGGAGGAGTAGAACAGCAGCAGATCCTGCACCTTTTCCTTGTTGGCGCCGTGGTGGTCCAGGGCGCACAGCTTCAGCTGGCGGCCATAGCTGCGGTAGATGGTCTCATAGCTCTCCCGCTCGTCCTTCAGCATCCGCAGCAGCTCCGCCTTGATCTTCTTCTCCAGATTGGAGGCGATGACCTTCAGCTGGCGGTCATGCTGCAAAAGCTCGCGGGAGATGTTCAGGCTCAGGTCGGGGGAATCCACCACGCCCCGGACGAAGTTGAAATACTCCGGCAGCAGGTCGGCGCAGTGATCCATGATCATGACGCCGGAGCTGTACAGCTGCAGGCCGGGCTTGAAATCCTCGGTAAAGTACTGGTTGGGCATGCGGGAGGGGATGAACAGCAGCGCCTTATAGGTCACCGCGCCCTCTACCGAGGCGGTGATCACCGACTGGGGCGGGGCCATCTCACCGAAACGCTCCTGATAGAACTTGTCGTATTCCTCCTTGGTGACCTCGCTCTTCTTCCGCTGCCACAGGGGCACCATGGAGTTGAGGGTCTCGTAGACGAGCTCCTCCTCGTACTCCGGCTTATCCTCGGGGCAGCCCTCCTTCAGCTTGGGATGGGGCATCAGCATCCGGATGGGGAAGCGGATGTAGTCGCTGTACTTCTTCACCAGCTTATAGAGGGGATACTCCCGCAGGTACTGGCTGTATTCGTCCTTCTCCTCCTCGCTGTCGGGCTTGATGTGCATGATGATATCGGTGCCCACGGTGTCCTTCTCGCAGGGCTCGATGGTGTAGCCGTCCACGCCGGTGGACTGCCAGCGGTATGCCTGATCGCAGCCGTACTTCTTCGTGATGACGGTGATCTCGTCGGCCACCATGAAGGCGGAGTAGAAGCCCACGCCGAACTGGCCGATGATATCGGTGTCGGTGGTCTCCTTACCCTCCAGCTCGCCCTTGAACTGGAGACTGCCGCTGTTGGCGATGACGCCCAGATTGTTCTCCAGATCGCTCTCGTCCATGCCGAGGCCGTTGTCGCTGACAGTCAGGGTGCGGTTCTCCTTGTCGATGGTCAGGGTGATCTGGAAGTCCTCGCGCTTCAGGCCCACCTTGTCGTCGGTCAGGCTGAGATAGCACAGCTTGTCGATGGCATCGGAGGCGTTGGAGATAATCTCACGGAGGAAGATCTCCTTATGGGTATAGATGGAGTTGATCATCATGTCCAGCAAACGCTTGGACTCGGCTTTGAATTCTTTCTTGCTCATGGTTTTGTCCTTTCTATGGGGATGGGAGGCGCGGCAGCGCCTCCCTTGGATATATGCGGTTCGCGGGCGGCATGACATTTCGTAGGGGGCGGCGTCCTCGACGCCCCGCCAATTTATCGAAATGCCATCGTAACACGGACGGGCCGTCGAGGACGCCGGCCCCTACAACGGTTCACCGCACCGATCATGCGGCCGCTCCTGTGTTATTCCCCGTCCTTTTTCTTCTCGTTGGCGCGGGTGATGACCCAGCCCACAGCGGTCAGGGCGGTCATGGTGCCGTAAATGACGGCCAGCGCCTTACCCAGCGCGGACAGCCCCGGCAGCACCTTTCCGGCAGCCTTGGCGGCCTTTTCCCCCACGTTGGCGATGGTTTTCGCGGTTTTCATATTGGGCATGGCGCACCTCACTTATGGGCCTTGTACCAGTCCACCACGGGAGCCAGCGCCTCGGCGCTGACGGCGGAGGCGCCCTTCTTGGCCATGTCGTAGGTCAGCTGCTGGGCCTCGTTCAAGGGCTTCTTCTCCTCCAGATTCTTGAGGATCTCCCTGCACTTGACCAGCATGATCCACTTGAAGGGGCCGTGGAGCTTTTTGATATCGAAGCCGCCCTGCAGCGCGAAGCAGTCCACCTCCCTGCCGAAGTCCCGCAGCAGCTGATCGTGAAGCATATCGGCGGCGGCCTTGCTGCCGGGGCCCATGCCCACACGCACCATGGCGCGGACATCGAAGAACTTCATGGCCTTCCGCGCGCCCACGCACTTGTCGGCCATGACCCAGCCCAGATAGATGACCTGCTGGTCAGGCTGGGGATTGTGCATCTGGGAAATGTCGTTGACCGGCAGGCCGGTGGCCTGACCCAGCATTTTGGCGTACTGGGCGGTAAAGCCGGAGTTGGACGCATATACGATGGCAGAGATCATAGCATTTCCTCCCTTTTTCGGTTATTATACTTATTTTATTGTACCACTTTTGTCAACACCCGCGTCAGCGAATGAAGCGGTCGATGGCGGCGTTGAGACTTTCGATGGCGGCGTTGTCGCCATCCTCCACCGCGTCCACAATGCAGTGGGCAATGTGATCCTTCAGGATCACGCGGCCGGTAGAGTTCAGGGCAGAGATCACGGCGGACAGCTGCACCAGCACCTCGGCGCAGTCCTCTCCCCGCTCTACCATGCGGCGCACTGCGTCCAGATGGCCCTGCGCCCGGCTGAGACGGTTCAGCACCGCCTTGGTATGGGCGTGGGAATGGGTGTGGCCATGGGCCGTGCCGCCGCCGTGGGTATGTGTCGTACCGTCGGCATGGGTATGGGTGGTGCCGTCTGCGTGGGTGTGAACGTGTTCGGACATGGGATATTGCTCCTTCACGGTGATTTGGAAAAAGGCCGCCGCAGTTGCGCCGCGGCAGCCTTATTCCTATGATACATCAATCTCTCCGATTTGACAAGTGCTTACGCCTTGGCCATGCCCTTCTGGCGGGCATACTCGGCAGCGCCCAGGGCGCCCATCAGCTGGGGATCGGTCTTGAGGTCGATGACCTTCAGCTTCAGCACATGCTCGATGGCCTGCTTCAGGCCCGCATTCTTGGCGCAGCCGCCGGTCAGGGTGATGCTGTCGGTGGCGCCAGCCTTCTTGCTCATGACGAAGCAGCGCTTGGCCACCGCCATCTGGATGCCGGCGGCGATCTCGTCCATAGGCTTGCCCTCGCCCACCAGGGTGATGACCTCGGACTCGGCAAACACGGTGCACTGGGCGGTGATGGGGATCACGTTCTTGGCCGTCAGGGACAGGTTGGAGAACTCCGGCAGGCTCATCTCAAAGCTGCGGGCCATGGCCTCGTAGAAGCGGCCGGTACCGGCGGCGCACTTATCGTTCATGGCGAAGTTCTTCACGGTGCCGTCGGTGTCCACGCTGATGCCCTTCACGTCCTGGCCGCCGATGTCGATGATGGCCTTGACGCTGGGATCGGTGACATGGACGCCCATGGCGTGACAGGAGATCTCGGAGATGTTCTCGTCAGCGAAGGGCACCTTGTTGCGGCCGTAGCCGGTGCCGATCAGGTAGCAAAGCTCTTCGGAGGACTTCAGGCCCACCTTGTTCAGCACCTCCTCCATGGCCATTTTTGCGCTGACCTCGGAGTTGATCTTGCTGCGGATGGTGGTATCGGCGCAGATCTTGCCGTTTTCATCTAAGATAACTGCCTTGGTGTAGGTGGAGCCTACGTCGCAGCCGCCAAAATATTTCATCGTTTTTCCCTCTCTTTTACTTGTTGTATTCGTAGTGGGGCTTTTCCATATCATAGGAAGCCTTCAGCGGGTCGCGGCGCTCCATGCGGTCATAGTGGCGGCACAGGAACGGCTCCACGCCGTAGAACAGGGCCTTGCCATCCAGATCGAAGAAGAAGATGGCGAACAGGGCCGCGTAGATGCCGCCGCCGATCAGCAGCAGCTTGCCCAGAATTTTCAGCAGTTTTTTCATGTTCCTCTCCTCCTCTTACCAGCTCTGGGAATCGTCGAACTCCAACAGGGAGGGATCCAGCGGTTCCTCGTGCATGACGGTGGTCATATAGTCGTTGATGATGGTACGGATCTCCGCGCGGGAGACGTTGCGCTTGTCGGGCAGGGCGTGGGGCATCCAGATGGCGTGGATATTGCGGGCGCGGAACTCGTCCTCGAACAGACCGTGAACACCCTGCATGCCCTTGCACAGCAGCTGGTCGTACATCATGACCATGTCGCAGTGGAACCGCTCCATATTCTCCCACAGCTCGAAGATGTGGTGCATGCCGCCCACGGCCATGCGCCGCATGGGGGCCCACTCGTGATACGTCGCCATATCCTCCAGCGTATGCTCGTAGCTGTCGGTGCGGAGGGTCATGTCGAACATCAGGGAGTCCATGTTGATGATGGTGTTCAGGCCCCAGCAGTTATAGGCCCAGGTGCACCAGTTGGAATAGTACAGGGGCGCGCAGGACCAGGCAATGACACGGTGGCGGGTCAGCGGGAAGTTGTTGATGCGCTCCTCCACGCACTTCTCCAGGATCTTGCGGACCTTCCTGTCGGTCTCGTGCCAGATGGGCAGGTCGCCGTACTGGGACTGGTAGATGCGGTACAGGGCCTGGGACACGCCGTTGATGGGATAGTAGTCGGTATTGGCGGCCACGTCCCACTTCTCCCACTCGAAGCGCTGCAGCTCGTTCTGGCTCTCCAGCTTCTTCACCAGCTGATCCCAGTCGAACTTGGTGCCGGTCTGCTCCTCGATGAACCTCCAGGCCTCCTCGATCTCCTTCTGGCAGTGCTTCTGCACCAGCGGATCGTCAAACTGCATGGGCTGCGGCATGGCGAACAGGGGCTTGTCCATCAGCCAGTCCTGCAGGATGGAGGTGGCCACGGAGCCGTCGCAGGCCTCGTTGGAGGTGATCACGGCTTTGTAGTAATCGGGCACATCGTCCAGCACGAACAGGCCCGCCTCCGCCTGACACATGGGGCAGGGGTCGCCGGGCAGGCCGATGGACTGCACCGCGTCGATATAGTTGAGAACAGTGTGGTTGTTGACGTGGCAGGTAACGAAGTAGGGGATCATCTGCAGGGGAACGTTCTCGTTCTCCTTGCTGAAGGGGTAGAAGATGCCGCCCCAGACGGTCTCGTCATGGGCCATGGTCTTGTCATGGCGGGCCTTGGCCTTCTTTCCCTTCTGGATGTTCAGGTCGTTGGAGAACATCTGCATAAACTGATAGATGGTGGCGTTGGTCATGGCCCGGTAGTGCAGCGGGCAGGCCCGCAGCGCCTCGCCCCGCAGGCCCTCCATGCCGCGGTCGAACCAGTGGAGCACCGGCAGATAGGTCTGGCCCATCCAGCGGTAGCGCCAGCAGCCCTTGAAGAAGGTCACCAGTCCGCCATAGCGCATCACGTCGTACACCAGCATGGCGTAGTTATACATCCACACCTTGTGGAAGTAATAGAAGGTATCCTTCACGCCGCGCCATTCGCGGTGCTTGTAAAGGCCGGTCTTGTCGCAGTACAGGTCGCCCAGACGGCGTTCGCCGTGGGGCTTGCCGTACCAGAAGTCCTTTGCCAGCTTCTTATAGTTCACGTCCTTGGCCTTGGCCAGGGTGCCTTTCAGGTCGATCTTTTTCATCAGTTGTTCCCTCCCTGGATCTTCTTGATCTCCACGCTCTCGATAAACGCCTGGAAACGGGTACGGAGCTGACCGGAGGCGGAATTGATATACTCCTTCTCAATGGAGCAGACGGGATAGCCGAAGTCGCGCTGCAGCACCACCGTGTCGATGACGCGCTCATAACTCCAGTACTCGCAGAACTTGTTGGAGGCGATGATGATGCCGTCGGCCTTGTATTCCTTTGCCATGTCGGCAATGACCTGCTTGCGGCGGCGCATCTCGTTCTGCTCCATGAAGCGGGTGCACTGGCTGGTCAGCAGATAGTGGCGGGCGATGGCACGCAGGGGCGTCTCTCCCTCTTTGATTTCGATGGGCTGGCGGGCCTCGGCCGCGCCGTAGCAATAGCGGTCGGCCACCACGCGGGCGCCGCAGCTCTCGATGAGCTTGATGAAGTCGGGATCGTCGTTCTCGCTGCCGGCCAGCACCACCTTGCAGCGGAATTCCTTTCTGGCGTCGGGCTGGCGGGTGCGCATCTCCTCCGCCGTCTCGCGGAGCTTGTCGATGATGAGGTCCTTGGGACATGTCATGGTCGCCAGCGTGATGACAGCGAACTCATAGCCGGTGATGGTGGGGTTATCCAGCTTGCGGTAATCGCCGATCTCTTGCACCAGACGGCAGACCTCGTTGTGGGACTCAATAGTGGCAAGCAGCGCCTCGTCGGAGGTATCCACGCCGTAGTTGTCCCGCAGGAAGTCCAGCACATGGGCGCGGAGCTGCTCTTCATAGTGGTCGATGGCATTCTGGGTCTTTTTGAAGGGCACGTCCATGAAGGAGCACTGGAACCGCTCGTTCTGGATCACGTCCTGCATCCGCTGCAGGTGCTCCTGGAACCGGCAGGTGACGGTACACGTCTCGGTAGCCAGCTGGGCGTCCAGGAAATTGAAGCCGCCCTCCAGCGCCCGCTCCAGCAGGCTGCGGCCATAGTGGCAGGTGCGGGACGACATGTAATAGGTGGCCATGTCGGGCGAGGTACAGCGGGGCGCCCGCAGCCGCACGCTGAAGCAGCCGGGCAGATCCAGCAGTACCTCCGGCATGAAGTAGCAGGTGTACCCCAGCGCCAGCTTCCCCTCGTCCTTGGCCTGCTTGACGAGGTCGTTATTGGCCTCCTGCAGCAGGTTCTCGAAATAAATCAGATGCTTCAGATCCCTCATTGTGTTCCTCCTTAACGCCGCATAACACACAAAGCGGTATTTTACAGAAAAATTATACATAATTGCAGATTTTTTGTCAATAAATTTGTGCGGTTTGCATAGAAAATGCACAATTTTGGCGAATCTGTCTGTTATTTGTCATTTGACTTACCGATGGCCGCGTGGTAGAATAGAAAAAAATGAAAGCGAGGGCCTTTCCATGTGCGATCATGAACACCAGCACACCCATGCCGACGGCACCACCCATACCCATTCCCACACCCATGACCACGATCATTGCCACGAGCATGATCACCACTCCCCCGAGGAGGCGCTGGCGCTGCTGGCCTATATGGTGCAGCACAACCGCCACCACGCCGAGGAGCTGCATGAGCTGGCCCACAGCATGGACGACGAGGCTGCCCAGCTGATCCACGACGCCATTCTGGACTTCAATCTGGGCAATGAGAAGCTGGACGAGGCTCTGAAGCTGCTGAAGGGAGAATAAACGTCATGTGCCTTTCCACTGTTTACACCCTGAAGGGTGACGAGAAGAAGGAAGTCTGCAAGAACGTGGCCTCCATGAAGGTCGAGGGCGATACGCTGGTATTCAGCGATATTCTGGGCGTCCCCACCGCCGTGGTGGGCAGCATCGAGAAGATCGACCTGATGGAGAACATGATCTTCGTGCGGCAGAACTGACACCCATCAAAAAAACAGCCTGTGTCCATGACACAGGCTGTTTTATGCTGTTCAGTCCTCGTATTCCGGGCCTTTGCCCTGATAGATATTCTGCATCTCGCGGTCCACCTCATAGATGGCGTCGCTGCACAGCCGCAGGCGGTTGCTCTCCTCCGGGCCCCAATGGCGGTCGGATTTATACCGCAGCTCATGCTCCAGGCTGGCCCACATGTCCATAGCAATGGTGCGCAGCTGGATCTCCACCGGCAGCTTCAGCGTCCCCTCGGAGATCACGATGGGCACCTCCACGATCAGGTGCAGGCTGCGGTAGCCGGTCTCCTTGGGCTCCTTGATGTAGTCCGCCTCCCGAATGACACGGAAGGACTCCGTCCGGGTCAGCAGGCCCCGGAGATAATAGATATCATCCAGATAATTGCAGATGACCCGCACGCCCGCCATATCCTGAATGTGGGCATAGATGTTATCGATGGTCAGCTCATAGCCCCGGCGCTTCAGCTTCTTGGCGGCGCTGTCCAGCGTCTTGATGCGATGCTCGATGTGATGGATGGGAGAGTGGTCGTACAGTCCGGCAAACTCCTCGTCCAGTATTTCCATCTGGGTCACGGCTACCTTCAGCGCGCTGCGGTACAGGTGCTTGACCCGCACCATACCGGCAGCCACCTCCCGCATTTCCGGTGTCAGCTCCTCGGCGATGGAAATATCCCGCAGCTCGATGCTGCCGCTCTTTTCGATCATCATAGGCGCGCTCCTTCTTTCCTCATTGTTAAATATTATACTATGTTGCGGTGCGGAAAGCAAGTCAAGAAAATTTGTTGAAATTTTCTGTAATGCACTCTTGACAAATGTCAAATTTTTGATATAATTATCGTTGCTGTGCTCCTCAGAAAAGTAAATATGCAGTGGTATCGAAGAGGTCATAACGAGCACGACTGGAAATCGTGTTGTCGTCAAAAGCGGCACGAGGGTTCGAATCCCTCCCACTGCGCCAACGGAAAAGTCCCGAAAACACAAGGCTTAACAGTCGTAAGGAACTATAAGTCTTGCGGTTTGGGCAGAGAACGGTGTGACCGTGAAGGTCACGCCGTTTTTCTGCGTCCAAGGGTAGATTCTGCAATGATGGGTTCTGCCAGTACGGGGATTTCCACCTCGTCTACGAAGTTGAAGATGATTTCCACCTTCTGTCTGCGCTTGCCGCCAGACTTCTCTGCTACATTTTTTGTGCTGCCGCGTAGCTGCGGGTCGCTGACAAATATGATGCCCTGGTTCTGTCCATTGTATGGGCGAATCGGGGCTTTGATTTTTACCGAACAATACCAGAAACTGCCTACGCCGTAGCTTACCTCGATGAGTTCCGCCAGACCGATGCAGACCCGGACACGGGCTGTATGGAGTTTGAACTCTGCAAGGGACGATTCGCTTTCCGTCTGACTGCGCCGTACAGCAAGGAACGCCGCAGGGTGGCAAGCGAAGCGGCGAAGAAGAACAGTGTGAATAGAATTCAGCATTGTCACCCTGGCGAAATTCTACGGTGTATCCACGGACTATCTGCTGGGGCTGACGGAAACAAAAAATCACCCAAACACAGACCTGCACGATCTGCATCTGAGTGATGATATGATTGAATTGCTAAAAAGCGGAAAGCTCAACAACCGGCTGCTGTCTGAACTGGCTCTGCACAAGGACTTCCAGCGCTTTCTGGTGGACATTGAGATATTTGTGGATCGCGTTGCCGATATGCGGATCAATGACATGAATGCCATTCTGGAAGCCAACCGAAAGCAAATCATGGAAAAGCATAATCCCGGCGAAAATGATCTGTATGTACGCACCCTGGAGCTGGCGCAGGTCAGCGAGGAAAACTTCTTTTCCCATGTGGTTCATAAGGACATTGACGGCATCCTACATGATATCCGGGAAGCCCACAGGAAGGACAGCACTACTGCAGACACCGCTTCTCCTGTTGCCGAAATTCAAAAGCAGATGGAGACCGCCCTGCACTACGAGGGCACCGAGGAAGAAAAGAAAGCCCGTTTGTTTTTGGCGACTCTTGGCATTGACTATGACAAACTGACCCCGGAGGAATTTGTCACGCAGATCAATATTCTCAAAAAGTCCGAACACCTGAAAAGCCCCAATAATCAGCGCGGGAAAGCTGTGCCGTATCAGGTGCACGGGAAAGGGAATCGAAAGAAGCAGAAGTAATCTGCGCTGCCTTTTTCCTCTACTATTGTTATGTCAGGAAACGGGAAAACCACTCCAATCCCATGACAATTCAAAATTCCATCCGGGATAAGGGCGGCGTGTTTCACTACATCCTGTTTCATTTATCGAAAAATGGTGAGGTTCTGCGGGATGTTGCCGTGGGACAGCTTGTTTCTGACCAAGAATGGTCACGACCGCTATGCGGTTCTGGATATGGAGGAATACCGCCAGTATGAAAAGCTGATGGCGATGCAGAAGCTGATGACAGAGCTGGAAAAGGGTCGCCGCTCCGGGGGGAGCAGGGGTACTTCTCTGCGGAGGATGTGGAAAAGGAACTGGGAATCCATGACTAAAGTAAAGATGCCAATGGCAGGAGAGATTACCTGCCCAGCCTGTTTGGTGAAGAGCTATGCGATGATGACAATGCGTAAACGAATACCGGGGCAGCAAAAAATGCGCTGTCCCGGTATCTTTCTGGTTTCAAATATGATAATGGAGTTTTGTACCATGGTAAGCTGAGCGGCTCCCTAGGATAGAGAGCCGCTGGTTGTTATTTTTAGCACGGATGTATTCGCCGTTGAGCTTTGCAGCGATAGTCTGCGAGTCTGTGGTGACGATGGACTGGGTTAAGGTGTAAACACTACGCCTACCAAAGCGGGGCGTGGGTGGAAACCAAGGAAGCCGACACGCAGTTTGAAGCTTATCTCGATATGGCCCGCTGGAGGGTGCGGGTATCCAGTTCAATGGAACCATCGCAGTCACAGACACAGTTCCGGATGGTATAGCCGTTTTTTCGTGCCCAGTCGGCATAGCTACCGTCAATTTCCCGATGCGAAAGCCTGTTTCTATTTTTGGAGGAATCAGTCTTCCTCCAGCTCAAAACGAATTGTCACACGGCTTTGACCTCCCACGGTACAGGTGAACAGAGTCAAATCCCAATTTCCACTTTCCATTCCCTCTATATCTGTGGGGTTCAGTGTCTCCCGCTCCGCCATTTTGTAGATGAATACATTTCCGTCTATATCCGTGAAGGTGGCAATATCGCCCTCCCAGAGATTCTTTAAGGTTCCGAAATGGGAAGTGTAGTTGTGGCCGCAAATAATCAGGTTATTCAAATAGGCAGACCCACTGTACCGGCAGGGAGCAGTTTTCAGATTGGGATAATTCCACTCACTGATAATCGGCAGCTCCAGCTCCAAGGCTGGGATTCTTAAAACACCGATAAAGTCTATTCCGTTGATGGTTTCCACTGGCATTTCCATATTAGGGGATAGAACATAGTCCGGAATAACAGTCCGCTCATCGCTCACCAACGGCTCCTGATCCCCGGCGGAGTCCGAGGGAGCCTCTGGAGCGGCCTCTGCGGGCAAATACGCATCCAGCTGGGTTACCGCTTGCCTGGCCGATTGCTCTGCCCGCAGCTCGTCGTACAAGTTGTAAGATACAAGGAAAAGGGCTGCTGCAATCAGCAGCAGCCCAATCGTAATCAACAGCAAGCCCTCTTGCTTTCTGCTATTTTTTTCTTCATTCCTCATCAACAGCACCTCTGCGGCGCACCAGGCCGATCACGACAAAGAGCAGTCCGGCGGCAATCAACACTGGAACCGGCCACCAGAGCTGGCCAGTCTGAGGCAGCGGCGGCTTTGTAGGTGTAGTAGGTTTGTCCGGCGTGGTAGGTGTTGTGGGAGTAGGTTCGTCAGGAATTTCCTCATTGTAGCTATTTGTCACCACAAAAGTGATACCCTCCCGTGTGACCTCCACGGTATAGCCCTCCAACTCTTTCTCCACAATGGTCCACGTATAGCGATCATTCAATCCCGTCCAGGTGTACCGCCAGTTGTTTGCCGCGTTCAGGGTTACGGTATCATATACCTTGCCGTCACGAAGAAGCTGAACAATTACCTCTTTGGGACGATTTTTTTCATGTCCATCATCGGCCCAGACCTTCAGAACCTTTCGGTCGATGGTATGGTCATCTGGGTTATCAGGGATTTGGGATGAATCGAACTTTGCATTGACGGCTACATCATAAACCCAAATGTTATTCTCTTTGTCCAATCCAGGCAGCATTACCATGAATGGCGTGGGATCATAGTGGAAGCCATTTTGCGTGTGTCGATACCCCAGTACAAAGTACAAACCCGCTTTCAGGCTCTTTCCGGCGGTGGGAAAGGAAACCAATCCCTTATCATTGGTCTTTCCACTGTCTGTGGGGGAAATATCATCCCGCAATACATAGCCCTCCAGGGTGGATGCCAGTGTCCGCCAGGCCTCGTCATCCTTGCCCCGGATATTGACATGGAACTGGGCGAAATCTTTTGTGGTGGTCAGCTCGCCGTATTCGTCTACTGTGGCAACCAGGAAAATGTCAAACTCTGCACCAACCAGGGGCGTGTTTCCATCTTGATAGGAAATGGTCAAACTTACATCCTGGTTCAAGTCAATACTTTCCGCCGCCAGAGCCTGCAAGGGCAGGAGAAGGAATACTGCCAGCACACTGAGCAGCGCAGCAGTCATGCGTCTAATCCTCTTCATCGGCGTCACCTCCGTGTTTCGTCTTGGGCCGCTTTGGCAGCAGAAGCAGTATCAGCAGTAACAATAGAATCGGGATCGCCACAATGGGCGCCACTAACAGCGGTTCGATCTGGACGGCGTCGGCTGTGACGCGGACGGTTTTGGCCTCCTCCACATTGTCGATGCGGTGTCCCCGGACCAAAAGCCGATGGGTATTGATACCGTAGGGGGTGCAGGTCACCAATGTGCAGTAATCCTGACCCTCCACGATTTGCAGCGCTTCGACTTCCTGAGGCTCCACGATGAGGATCTGATCCACTTCATAGGTCAGCACCTCGTCCAGAATGCGCAGCAGGAAGATATCCCCCTCTCGGAGTTTGGCCAGGTTGGTGAACAGCTTGGCGCTGGGCAGGCCCCGGTGACCGGAAAGGACGCAGTGGGTGCTCTCCCCGCCAACGGGCAGGCTGGACCAGTCCAGATGCCCCACGGCGATCTGGAGGACGGATTCCTCCGTGCCATGGTATACGGGCAGGCTCACATCAATTTCCGGGATCTCGATATAGCCCATGATGCCAAGGCCGGAAATGTCCAGTAACCGCGCGTATTCCTCCTTCTGTGCGTCGCTCAGAAGGTAGGCGTTGTCCCGTTCTGCCAAAGACGCATTGTAGGCCTTTGTGGCGGCCCAGATTTCGTCATATTGATCCTGGTTCAAATTTGCGACTTCTTCGGCATACGTGGCAATGGCGCGGGTTTGGTGGAAGGAGTTCCAGTAATCGCTGACGGAAGGATACAGCAGCAAGGACAGTCCCGCGAGAAGCACCAGGATCAGCAGAAGCGTTGTGAAATTTCCTTTTTTCTTCTTCATGCGGGGTTCTCCTTGCCGCTGTGGGCCGGGGAGGGAGTCCCTCCCCGGCGTTCACAGCGGGATGTCAGTGCGTTTCAGATATGTATCTGGGAATTAGCCCTTGGTGCTCATGCGCTTCTTGGTGACCAGCAGCACAGCCGCGCCGATGACCAGAATAGAGCCGAGGACATAGAAGATGGTGGTGCCGATGCCGCCGGTGGAGGGAAGCTGTGCACCAGATTGGTTCTCAATGTTGGCAGAAACAACACCGGTGGAAATCACTCCGGTGAACTTATCACCGCCACTGAGGGATATCAGCGTGGGGTTATCGGAAGACACCTCGTGAGTAGCCGTAATGGTGAACTCGATATCGGGAATTGTATTGTAGCCAGAGGGCGTGGTGGTCTCGACCAGCTTGTAGTCGCCATCATCCAGGCCACTCCAGGTAAAAGTGGTCATGTCCTCACCCTTAAGCTCGGACCCTACAGCTTTATATGTACCAGAAGCGTTCTTCTTATACAGGGTGAAGCCTGCGCCCTTCAGAGGGATGAATTCCTTGTTGCCGTCGCTGTCGGTGCCATCTTTTTCGGTATCCTTGGACGCATCATAGGCGGGGTTCTTGGTAACCTTGTTGACGATGGTCTGGTAGGTGAATACGATGACAACATCATCGGGGGTCTTGCCGTTTTCGCCGGCCTGTTCGTCATTGGGGTTGTTGGTATAGGTCACATGGGAGGTGTTCTTGTTGCCAGCAGAGCCAATAACGGCCTGATTGTTCAGCGTGGAGGTATACTCAACAGAAATGACACTTCCGGCGTGGACAGAGGTAATCTCCTTCAGGTTGGCAAAGCGGACCTCAAAGGTGCAGCCATCACCCAAGTTTTCGGTCACAACGGTAAAGCCGGAAGTAATTTCCTTACCATCTACATAGACCTTGACGGAACTGGCATTGAAGCTCAGGCCAGCGTCTTCCTTATCGTGGAAGGTCAGCTTGTAGCCGTGGTTGTAGTTGGCGTAATCCTGCGCAATGGTGGCGCTCAGCTTGAAGGGTACGGCATCGCCGATATCGTAGTCTGCGGAATCCTGCCAATCAGTGGTGGAGTTCGCCGCGCTGTCATTGGTGTCCTTAACCTTCTTATCGGAGGTTGTGGTTCCAACCTTTGGAGAGATAGTCGTGGGGCCGACAACCTGGACTACATACAGGGAGTAGGCTTCACCGTCATTGACAGGGCCGGTGTTCTTGATCAGATAGTAGCCGGTGGGTACGGTCAGCGAATTATCATTGGAAATCGTACCGATTTTTTCAGAATCCAGTTTCACATATTTCTGAATCTCCGTTAACTTTTCGGTGTCGCTCTTACCATTCACAGCGGCCAGAGCGGCCAGAGTGTTCTGATCGACAGCAGCTCCTTCGGCGCCGGTGCCGTTCTTGCCCCACTTGATGTTGGACAGAACACCCTCATGGAGGTCACCAGTGAAGATCTGGTAAACATCATAGGTTCGGGTGCTTCCCTTGGGAGCAGAAATTGTAGTGTTTTCTGCCGCAAACGCGGTAGTAGCCAGAGCGAAAACCATAATTAGAGCCAGCAGGAGACTGGCAAGTTTTCTTGCGTGTCTCATTGTTTGACTTCCTTTCTTCTTTTTAAGTTTCTGCGTAGTAAAGGGATCGTGCCGCGCATCAGGAGGATGCGGATTCCTCCTTTCTGCGTTTTGTATGGTAATACAACAGAAGGAACATCGCGCTTGCCGTTAACAAGACGCCTCCCTTGGTATACAGGGTGGTTCCGCCCCCGCCGGTGTGGGGCAGTTCAGGATAACAGACCTGATTGGTCACGGTAACGGCGGCTGCGGCGGTTCCGCTCTCGGGAATGGTTACCGCGGGGCCATTGGAATAGGTGACAAGGAAGTTTGCGCCGTTCACCGTGGCCAGCGTATTGTTTCCACGGATCGGCACGCCGTTATCATCCAACTCGTAGATGTAATACATTTTCCCAAGGGTCAGGTTTGTAAACTTCGCTGTCCCGCTCTCCGGCGTGACCGTGCTGTTCGCGTATGTGATGGTCACCGTTTGCAGCGGATTGCCGGTGGGATTTGCTTCGGCATAGATTCCGAAACGGTAGGCTCCGTCGATTTTTGCCAGATGATTGCCGCCCGCATCCAAAAATGCCTTGGCCACCGTGGCTTCGCCCTTGTGGTTGTAGGCCTGATAGGTGTAGTCCGCGCTTTGATACCAGACGGTCACACCATTCGGGAAGGTGGGACATTTCCCGTCCTCCTGCTGCTTTGCCACAGCGAAGTAGTGGGGCACGGCATCCAGCACATATCCTTCCGGGGCGGCTGTTTCAGTAAGGCAGTAGACCGTGTTATATTTCATGGTCTGACCACTTTCTTTCCCGAAGGTCAGGGTGCCGTCCTCGCCGGTGGTGCCGGGGAGGGAAAGGCCGTCCGTTGTTGGGGTAAACGTACCGTCAGCATAGGTTCCCTCCACCAATGTGAACGTCGCGCCGGAAAGAGTCTGGCTGGTATTGTATTGATCCAGTTTTTTGACTGTTACACTGGGAGAAGTGTCCGCACCAGCGGTGCCGCCAGTAGAATAATGGAATTCTTTGACCTCAACGCTGCCGCCGCTGGGGGTGGTATAGCCCTCCCAATGGGCGTTGTTGGAAATGGAGATGGTCTGACCCGGTGCGGCGTTGACCGTTGCCTCATAGGTAACGGTCAGAGGCAGGTTGTCCGGCAGGACGATTTTCAGCTTCTGTCCCTCCACCGAAGAGGTCCAGGTAGTTACCGTCTCGCCTGTCCTGGTGTCCACCACCTGAATGGAAGTGGTGTCCAGAATCAGGGTATCGCTCAGCTCGTCCACCAGGGTGATGGTATCCTCGCCGCTGACCAGATCCTCGCCCAACTCATTCAGCTTGATCTTAAAGGGATACCGGCCGCCATTGGTTTCGGGGTTATAAGTGCCTTGCTTGGACAGCGTCTGTTTTTCGATTGTCACACCATTGCTGTCGCTGCCGATGGTCGTTCCCCCGGAATTTTGCAGACTGACCTCATTGTTGAACACCTTGCTCGCGCCGCCCAGAAGAACGTCAGGATCCGTTACCTTACAGACGATCTGTATCTCCACGGCATACTCGTCCCGGTATCCGCCTCCGGCTTCCAGATTGTCAATATCCCAGATCACCTGCTGACCGTTGGTGTAATAGTAGTTCGTCTGGCTTCCCGCGTTGTTGCTGGGCAGGGCCTTCGCGTATTCCGTCCAGCTGCCGCCTAGGGCGGCGATTTCCTCAGCTGTGAGCTGCGCAAAGGTGGGTTTGGGATCCTGCCGAACTGCTTTAGATCCCAGCCACCATATACGGACATAGGTTACCTCCATCCCATCCGGGATCTGCTCGACCACACGGTACCGCCCGGACAGGCTGCCCTCATAGTTCACATGAATCTGCCAGGCCACATAGGTACCCGCTCCGTTCAGCGCGCCTGTGCTGATGGTCTGATTTGTGCCAGACTGGATGTCCGTGATGGAGTCGCCGGAACCGGGATAGGTAAAGACACGGCCCAGTTCCTTAAAGATATTTTCGCTGCCGTACAGGGTCTTGCTGGCCGTGTTGTGGTCCAGCCAGTTGGTGCCGTCGGAGCTGCTTTGCAGCTTATTGTTATAGGTAAAGGCGTCTCGTTTATTGGCGGGCAGTTTATCCGGCTCGGTCTTGACAATCAGATAAAGGGAATCACCCTCCGGCAAGGGAATCTCTGTATTCAGGGTCAGCGTCAGAGAATAGTTGCCTTCTTTCGCAACGGTATAGTTACTGCTTAAGGCCGTCAGCAGGCCGCTGGCGATTAGCGAATCCAAATCCGCATAATCCGCGAGAGACTTCGTTCCCAAATTGCCCGTATATACGCCCACAAGGGAGGTGTCCCGAATAAAGTGAGCCGACCCGCCGACCGCATTCGTGACATCCTTAATGGCAGTGTCCTTGGGCAGAACCTTTCCATCCACCTTGATGACCCAGTACAGTGCGCCATTGGCAAAGTCTCTGGCGGTCGCCTTGGGTTCTTCGTAGTACCAGCTCTGCTTTTCCGCAGCAAAGCTGTTGCCGCCCGCCACAACGACGGAGGCTTCGGCGCTAATACCGGTTAGCACATACCGGAAGTTGCCGATTCCCACCTCACCGGTCAGTTCGAAGCGGTTGCTTACCACCACCTGCGTAATGCCGTCGATATTCGTGGGCTGCGCGTAGTAGGTCAGAAGGTAGGCCTTCTTTCCAGCCAATCCAATCTGCTCAGGTGTGAAGCTGAAGGAGGTTTGCCCGTCAACTTTTACCCAGGCGGTTTGATCGGGCGTGCGTCTGCTCAAATTGGCAATGGCTGCTGCATCGTCCGGGCCGGAACCGGGTGCGTTGCGGCTGATGGTATAGGCATCCACCCGGACATAGCCCACAAACTGCATGTACTGGCTGCCCAGGCTGTCAGCCATGGACGCAGAGGACAGATCCCAGTCTCCCGCCTCATTGGCTGCCACCTGATACTTGTAGCTGCCGGCAGGCACAGTGAAGCTGCTGTCAGGGGAGGTGATTTGGGTAACGGGACTGCCGGTGGCGTCATACACGCTGCCGCTCATGGACACAGTGCTTTCCGTCTCCTGCTTCCCGCCCGCCAGCTTTCGGCTCCAGACCTTGCGGTCAATGGTCTCACTGGTCATATAGCCGTTCAGCCGTACGCCGCCATCTGTTCTGCTGTCATCGGTATAAATGCAGGCGCGATTGTTGATCTTGAAGTCTTTGTTTCCCGCCGCCACGAACACACCGGGCTCCACATTCACCGTGTAGGTCAGGGTCTTGCTCTCACCGGGAGCCAGGGAACCCACATAATAGGTGAAGCGATCGTTCTTCTTGCCGTCATTGTCCGTATCCGTGATGTTCAGTGTAGTTCCTGCCGTAATCTCCGTTAAGCCGCTGCTTCCGTTCTGGCCGTTGGAACCGCCCTGATAGAGGTGGAAAGAGGTTTCATCGTAAGACAGATATTGGCGGATGGCTGCTGAGGTCCCATTCTGATTATCGATTGAACCGTCCAGCGCGTCCATGATTTTCACATTGTCCAGGACATAGCTGTTGTTCGCATTGGCCTGCACCCAAATGGTGTAGGTGATGGCGCCTCCGCCGTTTTCGCCGGGGGTAAACGTCGAGGCCTTTTTGGACATGGTTGCACCAGCACGGGGCGTAAAGGTGACGGTGTCGCTGTCCCGCTGGTAGGTCTTGGAGTAAACATTCGCCGTGTTCTGAAGATTTCCCTTTGCCGTGACGCCGGTGTATGCATCCTTCAGCTTGACCCGGTATGTCAGAGTCCTGGTTTCGTTGGCTGCCATATCGCCGATGTCCCAGACCAGCGTGCCGGGTTTCGTCGGCTTTTCACCTGCGGGATCCGGGATGGGTTTATCCACCGTGGGTGCCGCACCGATGTAGACGCTTCCGGTGCCTACGGTTTCCGTGGGGCCATCCGTATCATTGGTTGCGGTAGACACTCCCGTCACGCCCACATATTCCTCGATGTACTGGGTTTCCGCAAAGCAATCCACCACCTTGACATCCGGGCAGCCATCTGCGCCGGCCTTCACGGTCAGGGTGTAAGTCAGATAATCGCCGTCTGTCTCCTCCGAGATGGCCGAGACGGTTTTGGTCAGGTCCACATTGCCGTATTGGGCAACAATGTCACCGTCAAAATCAATGGTGATCGTTGTATTGCCAATGACAATTTGAGCGGTTCCATTATCGTCGACCTGCGACAGGTTCACCTCCGCTTCCACAAAAAAGTCGCCGCTGATGACGGTATTCGTCTCCGTCTTCTGCTGTTTCAGCCAAGTGGTGTCAAAGGCAAGGGTGACCGTATTGTTTGCCACCGTGATGGTGCCCACCTCGGCGCTGCCGCTGGTGATTTTGCCGTTGGCCGTAGCGTTGCGAAACAGCGCCGGAAGGGTATAGGTCATCTTCCCGTCTGCCGCCAGAAGGGTGTCGATGGGGACATTGCCATAGCTGATCTTCAGCTTGAAATCCGCGTCGCCGGGAATATCCGTCACGCCTGATACATCGGTCCACTCTCCGTTTTCATCCGTGCGGTAGTAGAGCGTTGCGCCTGTGATATAGTTTTCTACGGAAACGGGATCGGTTGCCCCTGTTGTATCCGCATCCAGAGTCATCACCGAATACGCGCGTGTTTTGGCGCCAGAAGCGTAGGCAGTGCCCATAACCGGCAGGCTGGGATCGATCTCCATGCCGGACATCTCTTCCTCCGGTTCGGTCGCTTCTGTTTCTTCCGCAGTGCTGCATTCCTCCGTGTGGGTATGTTCCTCCATATCGCAGGTCAATTCCCAGGTGCCGTAGCACAGGGCGGTATGGGTGTGTTTTTCATCCTCGGGAAGCGTACAGGTCAGAGTCTCGGTATCCGCCGGTTCCTCCACCGTCTCAAAGCACGCATCCGTGTGCTGATGCTCCAAAACCTGGATTTTGCCGCAGATCAGATTGCCGTCATCATCATAGCAGCCCGGGTCCTCCGGGGATTCATAGGGCTCGTGGGTGTGGAGAATGATTTCTTTCTCCTCACAGATCAACTCCGGTTCGGCAGGTTCTGCTTCTTCCGCCGGTTCGGTGGGCAGCTCGCAGATTAACGTCTTTATCTGCTCGTAGCACTGGTCGGTGTGCTGGTGTACAGGCTCCTCTGTTTCCGGCACGGCATAGCAGCTTCTGGTGTGCTCATGGGTCTCGATCTCCGGCAGCGGGCACCAAAGGTTCCCATTTTCGTCATAGCATGCCGAATCATGCTGGTGAACGACAAAGTCTGCATACCCGCACGTCAGGTTTCCTTCGCTGTCATAGCAGGTATCGTCATGCTGATGGAGATTCAGGCTTTCGATGGTACACACCGGCTCGGTCCGGGTGGCAGAGGTTACTTGCGTGTAGCAAGCCTCCGAATGGGTGTGTTCAGGAATCTCACACGCTCCCTTTTCCATGGTAATGGCGGGAAGAATCAATGCGTAGACCGTGCAGAACACCACAACGCAGGCAAGACCGGTTACAACCCGGTACCAGCGTTTCTTCCTTTGATGTGCCTTCGTATATTTTTCTGCGCTCTGTAACGCACCGTGCTTCATATGCCAATCACCCACCTCTCTATTTAAGTATCCCGAAATCTGCTATCGGCCAGACCCGGAATACGATTTTTCCGACGATCTGTTCACCGGAGACGCAGCCCACCGTAGTGCTGCGGGAATCCACCGAGGTGGACCGGTGATCGCCCATGCAGAAGTATCGATTGTCCGGTACCTGGTAGGGCAAATCAATGTCACAATCCCCCAGGGATTTTTCTGTCAGATACGGCTCATCCAACAGATTGCCGTCCACATACACATTGCCCTCAACGTCGATATCCACCCACTGACCGGGGCCGGCGATACAACGCTTGACTAAAATCTTGTTGCCCATGTAAAAGGCTACCAGATCGCCCAGTTCACAATCCGACCCTTTGACAGAGAGCACAATATCTCCCTCATTCAGCGTTGGCGTCATGGAAGCCCCGTAGATCTGCAGCACCGGCATCCAGATGGTGGCGACCAATACGGCTACAGCCGCAACGACCACAAGGGTATAGACAATGCTTCTCAGGACCCGCCGATATCGCTTTTTGTATTTCTCTCTGTCAAGCTCCGTTTCGAGCTGTTCCAGGGTTGGAAGCTCGCGGGACGGATTTGCTGTGTTCTTCATTGATCTCAACCTCTCCAGCGGACTGACTCTCCAGCGGACTGAATCAATTGCCGCAGTGCTTCCTGGTCTGCCAGCAGTTTGGACGCTCTGGCAGCGACCTGCTTCCAGTAGGCATCCGCATCCGCGTGTACTTTTTGGCTGTACGCCTCTGCCTCCTGCCGGATCTGGGCGGCCTCTTTTGCCGACTGCTCCTTGATAACGCGGCTGATGGCATCCTGCTGGCTGCTGATCCGCTGGATATTTTCCAGATACTGCTGCGCCGCGGCCTCCGCCGCCTGAAAGACACCGTTGAGGGACAGGGCAGCCTCCGCCAAGGAACCGGCTTTGTCGATCTCGATCCTGCGGTCCCGAAGCTGTGCTTCCGCCTGCTCCAGCCTGATCTTCAGCTGGCTGTTTTCTTCTGTCTGGGCAATCAGCATTTCCAGCAGCTCACTCCGGCTCAAACGCCGCAATTCTTTATCCGTCATAGAGCACCTCCAAATCTGTGCCGCACAGCACAAAAGCAAAAAAGAGGCAGCAGTTATTCTTCACCTGCCCCAAATCCTTACTCCACAGCACGGAAGTAATATTCCTCACGCTGTGCTGAGTTTCAACTAGATGAATGCGGCATTCAGCGCAACACATTATTTCCATTATGTAGTGAAACGATTATATCAAAAGATATATGCCCAATTTCTAATCAAAATAATTTTAGCACAAGCATACATGAAAATCAAGGGGCACAGGAAAAGTACGTAAAAAGACAGGAAAAGTACGTAAAAAGACAGGAAAAGTACGTAAAAAGATGGTAAAATCTAAGATAAAAGTGGCAGTACAAAAAGCGGGAAGCACGAAGCCACCCTCAAATTCTTTTTTTATAGAGTATGAGGGTGGCTTTGGTGCACCCAAAATAGAGTGCGCTATTGTTAAGTTGGCATTCAGTCTGGGCTAGCAAACAACATAATGGAAATTATGTGGTGTTTTTTATTGCCTAAACTACAAGGCCCAATCGTTCGATTTTTCGCCGGTGTTCTGTGCCGGCGGTCATAATATAGATTCTTGTTGTGTCGATGCTGCTGTGTCCCAGAATATCGGCCAATTTGGCGATCTCTTTCTCAATACTGTAAAAAGTCCGGGCAAACAGCTTGCGCAGATTGTGGGGAAACACCTTGCTGGCTTTTACTCCGGCTGCCTCGCAGAGGGATTTCATCTGCGCCCAAATATTGCTCCGGTCCAACGGCTTCCCGTTCCTGGTAATAAAGATCGCTCCAGAACGGATGCCGTTTTTCTTTGCGTGATCCAGAAGCATCTTCTTTAGCTTACTCGGAAGCAATATTGTCCGGGTTTTGCTTTTACAGCTGACAGTGATCTCTCCGCGCTTTACAGCTTCTGCGTTAAAGAACCGCAGTTCAGAGACACGAATGCCAGTGCCGCAAATGGTTTCCAGAATCAAATGCAGCTGAGGCCGGTCCTTTGCCGCCTCCAGCAACCGGAGGTATTCGGATTTTGTCAGCTCTTTTTCCTCCGCGCAGTAGGTCTGACGTTGGGTCTTGATGTTTTTAACCTTACAGTCTGACCAGCCTTGGAAGTCCAGCAGACTGTTAAGACTCGCCAGCATGGAATTGATTGAACTGGCTGCATATCCCTTTTCAATCAGATACTTTTTATAAGCCATCATCCGCTCTTTTGTCACAGCCTGTTGGCATGCAAACAAATGAAAAGCACGGACATCCCGGAGATATTTCTCCACGGTGGCCGTGCTTTTTTCCTCCAGGACCAGATATTCACGAAAGGTATTGATGGTTTCTTCAGATAATATTCTTTCTGCCATTTTGGTTCCCTCCTAAGTGCGTTATTTGGATTTTCATACTTATTGTATCGAATTCCAAACCTTTTTTGCACAGGACGCATAGAGAGAAAAGTACGTAGAGAAGTTTTATTTGCCGGTGTATCGCAAACACGACACACCGGCATCCTTTATGAATCTTCTATTCCGTGGAGTGCAGGCCCTTTCAGGTAGTTCTCCATTTCCCCGGACAACACCAGACTAGCATACTCCATCGCGGCGTTGTATAGCAGCCAATCGAGGTCTGCCATCTGTCCGTTTGTAACATCGTAGTGGTTCTCCACTTTCTCACAATCAATCGTAAGGACGGAGCCGTCGTTGTAGGTTAGCTCCACGGAGTTGGTATCCATGTTGTAGAAAGCGTGAATCAGTTTCGTCATTAATGGTTCCTCCAAAACATGTTCTTTCCTGTTCTCAATCTGAGATTATAAGTAAAATCCCGTCTGTTTCCGTTAGAAACAGACGGTTACTTGCAGCTTCGAGGCTGCACCGCACACCCGAATCCGTCAGCTAACAGTAATAAGTTGAATTAGTTCCTTATCACTGTTAAGCCAAGGTTTTCGGGACTTTCTTTCTATTGATCGTTC
This sequence comes from uncultured Oscillospiraceae bacterium, assembly GCA_934565655.1. Classification (GTDB taxonomy): domain Bacteria; phylum Bacillota; class Clostridia; order Oscillospirales; family Oscillospiraceae; genus Vescimonas. Next base: position 36,055 of record CAKTIE010000004.1, on the reverse strand, counting down.
CCAGGCGCTCTGCCGCGAAAGGCAAAATGTGTATCGGGATCGTGTTGTATAAGTTGCGAAGAGGAGGGATCCCCATCCGGGGATCCCTCCTCTTTCTATGCCGTTTACCTGCACATCACGCGCCGAAATACGCCTGAATGGTCTGCATCCGCTGGCTCTGGGCCACGCGGAAAGGACATCGGCTGTCGCAATGGCCGCAGCCGATGCAGTCCCCGGCCCGCTTTTCCAGCGTCAGGTAATGCTCACGGGCCAGATTGTCCCCCTGCATGGCCAGATCATAGTACTTGTTGATGAGGGCAATGTCCAGTCCGGCAGGGCAGGGATGGCAGTGCTTGCAGTAGACGCAGCGCCCCGTCGCGCCCTCAGGCGCCAGCTCGCCCAGGCAGGAATAGTCCCGCGCCTCCGCCGGCGCGTCGAAGAAGGCCAGCACCTGGCGCATCTCCTCCGTGCTGCCGAAGCCAGGCAGCACGGTCATGACGCCCGGCTTGTCCAGCGCGTACTGGATGCACTGCTCCCGCGTCAGGGCCACGCCGAAGGGAGACTGCGCCGCATCCAGCAGCTGTCCGCCGCAGAAGGGCTTCATGACGGTGATGGCCACGCCCTCCCGCTGGCAGCGGCGGTATATGTCGTACCGTTCGCTGTTCCCGCCGATGCCGAAATCGCCCTGTCCGTAGTCATAGGCGGGGTTGATGCTGAACATCACCACATCCACGATGCCCATATCCAGCACCTTGTTCACCAGCGCCGGGGTATGGGAGGACAGGCCGATATGGCGGATGACGCCCTGCTTTTTCAGGTCGAGGACATAGTCCAGCACGCCGTTTGCCTGATAGGCAGTCAGGTCGCTCTCCTCATCCAGACAGTGAATGAAGCCCACGTCGATATAATCAGTCTGCAGATTCTCCAGCTGCCACGCCACGGACTTTTTGATCTCGTCCAGTTCCGTAGTCCAGCCATACTCGCCGGAGGTATAGTCCGCGCCGAAATGGATCTGGAGATACACCTTGTCCCGGATGTCCTTCAGGGCCTTGCCGTAGGCGGCAAAGATGGCGGCGTGGCCGCCGGCCATATCAAAATAGTTGACGCCGCTTTCATAGGCGGCCCGGACGGCCGCGATGATCTCCTCCTCCGGCTGTGCACCGATCACGGAGGAGCCCATGCCGATGATGCCCACCTTTTCCCCGCCGTGGGGCAGAATACGATACTCCATACAAAACCTCCCCGTTTTCTTCATCCGGTCCCTTCCGCCGGTGTGACAGTTTTATGCCAGAATATCTGTCAGGTCGTCCAGACCGGTAGCACGGGTCACCACCACCACATGGTCGCCATCCTCGATGGTGGTCATACCGCCGGGGATGATGGTATGCTCGTCCCGCACGATGGCGGCCACCAGCAGGCCCTTGCGCAGCTGGAGATCCTTCAGCGGCTTGCCCAGCACGGCATGGCTGGAGGCGGCGGCGGTGAAGGACAGGGCCTCCACATGGCCGCCCAGCATCTTATAAAGGCTCTCCACCTTGCTGCCCTCGGCGTTGCCCAGCGCGCGGACATACCGCAGGATCTGGCTGGAGATGATGTCCTTGGGGGAAATGATGGAGTCGATGCCGGTGCTGTTGACCAGATCCATATAGTTGGGGCGGGTCATTTTGGCCAGCACCTTGGGCACACCGCTGCGCTGGGCGTGCATGGCCATCAGCAGGTTCTCCTCGTCCCGGTTGGTAACGGCCACGAACGCATCGGCGTCCAGGATCCCCTCCTGCTGCAGCAGCGTATTGTCGGTGCCGTCGCCCTGGATCACCAGCACATGGGGCAGTTGGGCCGACAGGCGCAGGCATTTATCCGCGTCCATTTCCACGATGCGGACGCTGGTGTTGGTCTTTTGCAGCTCCCACGCCAGATACATGGCGCTGCGGCTGCCGCCCAGCACCGAAACCTTCTTCACCTTCTGCCAGGTGCGGCCCATCTCCTTCAGCATCCGCTGCAGCTCCGGCTTGGCGCCCAGCATATACACCCGGTCGCCTGCGGCGGGGATGAAATTACCATCGGGAATAATGTACTCGCCCTGATGCTCCGCCGCGCAGATCAGCACCTCCGCCTGACGCAGGCGGTGAGACTGGCTCAGCGCCACGCCGCAGATGGTATCGCTCTCCGTGACCTGGAAGCCGATCATGTCGATGCGGCCCCGTGCAAAGGGCTCCACGCTGAAGGCGGCGGGGAACGCCAGAATACGGGCCATCTCCTGGGCCGCGGCCAGATCGGGATTGATGACCATGTCCAGCCCGATCTCCTTTTTCAGCATCTCCTCGTCCCGGCGGTAATCGGTGTTGCGCACCCGGGCCACGGTGTGCTTGGCGCCCAGCTTCTTGGCGATCAGACAGCAGACCAGATTGATCTCGTCCTGGTTGGTGACGGCGATCACCAGATCGGCGGTACGGACGCCGGCCTCCAGCAGCACGCTGATGCTGGCGCCGTTGCCCTCCACGCACAGCACGTCCATGGTGCTCTCCGCTTTACGCAGGGCCGCGGTATGAGCGTCCACGATGGTGATGTCGTGATCCTCCTCCGCCAGCGAATTGGCGATGGCATAGCCCACCTTGCCGTTGCCCACGATAATGATCTTCATAATGCTCCTCCTGTAAAGGCGGTTTGACTTTGCGCCACATATTTTATCACAGCTGTGCATAAAATAAAAGTGCTTTTCCATAGAACATAAACGCGAAAAAGCGACCGGTTTGGCATAATTGTGAAAAATATGTTAAATCTCATCTTATATCTTGCTAAAAATCACGGCCGTGGTATAATAAAATTGCCTAAAATTGGAAAATGCACAACCGAAAACCTGATAGTAAAGGACGGGAGACCATGGACAATCTAACAAAGATCATCCGCGAAGAGATCGGCAAGCAGTACAAAAGCGTGCGGCAGTTCGCTTTTGCGGTGGGCGTACCTCTGTCCACTGTGAACAGCGCGCTGCACAACGGTGTGGGAGGCTCCAGCTTCGACACAGTGCTGCGGCTGTGTAAGGTGCTGGGGATCAAGGCGCTGGGCGACGACGCCGCCTTCTACCTGACCGATGACACCGAAAAACTGCTGACCCAGTACGCAAAGCTGGACGACTACGGCCGCCACACCATTTCTGCCGTGATGCAGGTGGAGTACGACCGCTGCACCGAGCTGAGCAAGCCCGATCTCGATGAGCACACCAGCGTCAATATCTGACGCGGATGCCGTATGAAAAAAACAGAACGCCGCATGGCATATGCCGTGCGGCGTTCTGTTTTTTTGCTTACATGATGCCGGAGCGCTCCTTGCTCTCGGCAATGGCGGCGTTCAGCTTCCGGGCCGGATAGTACACCAGCAGCCCGAACACCGTAAAGATCACGCACATGCCCAGCAGGATCAGGGCGCAGTTGCGATAAGTATGGCCGTACATGCCGCCGATGGTCTCGCGGATCATGTCCATGCCGTAGTGGAAGGGCATGAGGAAATAGAGCTTCTGGAACAGCATGGGCAGCACATGGATGGGGTAGGAGCCGCCGGAGCCCGCCACCTGAATGACCATGATGATGACGGCGGCGGCCATGCCCACGTTGTCCAGGGCGTAGACCAGACCGAAGTTCATCATGGCGAAGTTCAGCGAGCAGATGCAGCAGGCCAGCACGAACCGCGCCGGCTCCACACACTGGATACCCACGAAGTACAGGCAGCCGAAGGCGGTCACCAGCGCCTGTGCCATGCCCACCAGGAAGAACAGCACGAAGCGGCCGAAATACCGCTCTACGGCACGATAGCCCAGGAACTGGGGCTGGGTCACCGGCACCTTGATCATCACCGCCGCCAGCAGCGAGCCCACGAACAGCGCCAGCATGATGTAATAGGGCGACATGGCGGAGCCGTAGTCACCGATCTCATAGGCGATCTCGGTATTCAGCTGCACGGGGGAGGCCAGATAGTCGGCAATGCCGTCGGGGTTATTCTCCAGCATGTCCGTAAATTCCCGGAAGGCCGAGCTGTCGGTGATGCGGCGCACATCCGCCTCCATGTCCGCCAGATAGCCGGACACGGTGCTGGCCAGCGTGGCGCCTGCCGCCAGCGTGGACTGAGACTGCTCCATAGCGGCGGCGTAGCCGTCCAGCGTACTGGACAGGCCCTTCAGCTTACCGGAGCCGCTGCCCAGCAGCTCCTGCACGGAGCGCAGGGCCGCCAGCGCCTTGTCATTCTTCTCGTGAATGAAATCGTTGACGTTCTGATTGGCCTGCAAGGCCGCCGCCCGGACGGTCTGCCGGGCCTCCGCCAGCCTGTCCAGAAGCTGATCCTTGATGCCCAGGTCTCCCGCGTCGGCCACGTCGTCCCGCAGCGCGGTCAGCTTTTCGATGGCGGCGTCGATCTTGTCCGCCAGATCAGGCGCCTTATCCTTCAGCTCCTGCAGACGGGCCACTACATCGTCGATCTGGCGGATGATCTGCTGCTGCAGGAGGGTGGGATCCTCGGCGGTGCCCCACTGGCGCAGCTTGTTCTCCAGATCCACCAGACTCTTGTCGATGGCGTCCAGCACCGTCACCACATCGTTGGCGGTGCTGTCGGCAATATCCGAGCCGGTGCCGATCATATCGCCCACGCCGCCTACCGCATTGGAGGCGTTCACCAGCACGCCGTTGACATCGTCCACGGTGATAGCCGCCGCCGTCAGCAGGTCATCGGCATTGTCCATGACATTTTCCAGTGAGGTCAGGATCTTGCTGAGCTGGTTCATCTGCCACTGGGCGTCCTGCAATTTTTCAATGAGCCGGGCCGCCACATCCTCGGCGTCCAGCCCCAGCGCCTTGAACACAGAGCTGGCGGTGGTCAGCGCCCCGGCCACCTTCTCGATGATGGTGTTGTTGATCTGCTCCTGCACGGCGGTCTTGGCCTTGCCGGTGATCTTGGGCGCGATGGCGTTCTTCTTTTCGTTTTCATAATACTGGATCTGGGGATGCTCCAGCTCGCCGTCCAGCAGGCTGACGAAATCGGCGGTAAACTCCTCCGGCACGATCAGCGCGGCGTAGTAGTCGCCGGCGTACACGCCGTCCAGCGCCGTCTCCTGATCCTCCAGAAAGACCCAGCCCATCTGGTCGTTGGTCTGAAGGCCCTCCATCACCAGCTCGCCGATGTTCAGGTGCAGGCCCAGGATCTCGCAGCCCTCGTCCTCGCTGGCCACGGCCACCCTGATATTGCCGGTGGAGGCCGGGCCGTAGGGATCCCAGTTGGAGAGGATGTTGAACCATGCGTACAGGCACGGCACCAGACACAGGCCCAGCATCACCACAACGGCCACCACACTGGCGGTCAGCCGCTGCCAGTCGGCCCGGAAAATGCTTCCGATGCGCTTGATCATTGGCCCACCTCCTTGCTGTCCGACGTCTTTTCCCCTCCGGCGGCCAGGTCGGCCGATAGGGCCTGCAGCGCCTGGGCCAGCTGCGCCAGATCGGCGGCCATCTTCCGGGGATCGGACTTCAGAATGGCGTCCATATCCAGAGGAATGGATACCGGCCCATCCACCACGGGACGGGCGTTCTCCTCCGGCATGGGCAGGGTAACGGCGCGGCTTTCGCTCTTTGCGGGAGCGGGCTCCGCCGCCTGCGTCTCTTCTTCGGCCTGCTCCTCGCCCTTCCATTTCAGCAGCTGGGGCAGACGGGCGGTGCGGCTCAGCTGGGGCAAGGCGATCAGCTGACCCAGAGTAGCCTGCTCCTCCTGGGTGATATCCTGCAGCTTCTTCTGCAGCTCATAGTCCATGTACTCCACGCCGATAAGGTACGCCGACAGGGCGAACATGGACAGGATCCACAGGATCAGGGTAAAGACCTTGTTGCCCTCCGCCAGAAACATCAGCAGCAGAAGGCCCACAGTGACGATCACCAGCGCCCGCATGCCCACACGGATGCGGTGCTGATTGCTTTTGTGCAGGGCCGCCACTTCCTCCAGCAGCCGGTCGTACAGCTGATGATACTTTTCTTCCAGTGTCATGGGACTCTGCACCTCCTTAAAACAGCTCCGTCTCTTCCAGCTTGGCCTCCATGAAATGGTTCAGGCCCATGAAGGGTCGCCGCACCAGCAGGCCGATCAGCAGCGCCGCCGCGTCAAACAGCAGCAGATACGCCATCTGCGTCATATAGTAGTCGCCATACAGGCCGCAGATGCACTCGCGCATGGCGTCGATGGCGTAGGGGAACGGGAAGAAGCGGTAGATCTTCTGATAGACCTCCGGCAGCAGCTCGATGGGGAAGGTGCCGGAGGAGCCTGCGATCTGCAATACCATGACCACCACCACGATGGCCTTGCCCACGTCGCCGAAGGACAGGGCCAGCGAGTAGATCAGCAAGCTGAAGGTCAGGGCCGTCAGTGCGCCGGTCAGATACAGCAGGCCCGGATGCAGGCATTGGATCTTCAGCAGGAACAGGTCGCCGGTGATGATGACCGCCGCCTGGATCTGGCTCAGCAGGAAAAAGATGATGTACCGGCCGAAATACAGCTCGCGGGGCTTGGGGTCGATCAGACCGTCCAGCCGGGCGTGGGACTTGATGATGGCCACCAGAATGACGCCGCCCACCCAGATGGCCAGCACCGTATAGAAGGGGGCCATGGCGGAGCCGTAGTTCTCGATGGGATAGATGGGGGTCACGGTGGTCTGCACCATCTGGGAGAAGTACCGGCCGTACTCCTCCGGATCGCCGCTGAGGATATCCAGCAGGATGTCCATATACTCGTCGGCGGTCAGGCCCTGCAGCTTGTCGATGGTCTCGGACACCGACTGGGCCAGCCGGTCGGCGGCGGGCCGCAGCAGCGCCATGGTCTCGTCCAGCGCCATCGCCGTGTCGGCCATCGCGTCACGGACGGCGCGGGCATCGTCGCCCAGCCCCTTCACGCTTTCCATGGTGCGGGAGACCTGACCCATGACGTTCTCCAGCTCCTTGCGCAGCTCATCGGCGGTGGGCGTCAGCTTTCCGGTCATATTGCCGATGGCGGCGACGATATCCTTGCAGTCGCTGATGGCGGTCTGCAGATCCTCGTTGTCCGGCAGCGCCGCCAGACGGCTTTGCAGCTGGTAGCACTTGGCGGCGATATCGCGGGCCAGCTTGGCGGCCGCGTGGCCTGCCGACTGCTGCTCCAGCCGGTCTGCCCACGCCGTCAGCTGGTCGCCCAGCTGTCCCATGGCGGCGGCAGCCTCCTCGATGGCCTTGCGGGCCTCCTCCAGCTTGCTGTCGTCGGCCACGGCCTGCTGGACCTTGTCCAGCGCCCGCTGCACCTTCTGCAGCGCCGTATAGATGGCCCGGTCGATTTCTGCCACCGTTTCCTGCAGCTTTCCGGTATCCGGCAGCTTGCCGTTGATATCCTGAATGATCTGGGCCAGCTTCCCCGGCTCGATGTCGATGGTGCTGTTGTCCTTGGCCGCCTCAAAGGCGTCCATGGTGGCCCGGCAGCCCGCCAGCAGATCCTGCACCTGATAGAACAGGCCCTTCACCGCCGCCTCGGGATCGTCCTCCGTCAGATCGGCGGCCAGCAGATTGGCCTGGGTCATGACGCGGCCGATGACCACCTCCAGATAATTCTCGTTGATGGTGCGCTTCAGACTCTCCACCGCGGTATCGGTGATCTTGGTGGCCACGGCGTTCTTCTTGGCGTTTTCATAGTAGGTGATGGAGGGCTTGCCCGTCCACTCCGTCAGCATGTGGAACATCTTATAGGTAAAGTCCCTGTCGATGACCACAGCGGCGTAGTAGTCCCCGGCGTATACGCCGTCCCTGGCCTGCTTCTCGCTGTCCAGAATGACCCAGTTGATGCTGGTGGCCTCCCGCAGGTCGTTGACCACGTCCTCGCCCTTGTTGGTAAAGACGCCGTCCTCGTCGGTATAGCCCTTATCCAGCGAGACCAGGGCGATGGAGATGCCGCCGGTGTTGCCGTAGGGATCCCAGTTGGAATAGATGTTCAGCCATGCGTACAGGCTGGGCAGCACGGCGATGGCCACCACCACCGCGCAGGCAAAGAAGCATTTGCTCAGCGTTTTCACGTCGGTTTTGAATACCGTCCAGATATTGCGCATAGTCCCTCCCAAAGCCCCATAGGGCGATAGTGATAATCCTACAATTTTACATTATACAGAAGCCCCACGGAAAAATCCACCACTTTTCACGGTTTTTTGACAAAGTCTGCTGTATATTTGAGCGCGTTGGAGGAATATTCAACACAATGACAAAAAGATGTCCCGCAGTCATTTCTGCGGGACATCTTTCATTCAGTGCAGGCAGCTCTTGACATCCTCGAGGGCGCTGTCCATCGCCTTGCCCATGCGCTCCATGGTGCGGCTGACGGCGCGGCGCGCCTTCCGGTCGGAGGACATGCGATCCACCGTGGCGCCGGCCACCATGCCGATGCAAAGACCGCTGACGAATGCGGCGATTTTCATGGTTCATCCACTCCTTTTCATTGGCTGCTGTCAGTTTGTCCCGGAATGCGGCGAAAAACACAGGGCATTACTTGCCAAAACAAGCGCAAAATGGTACAATGATCGGGAATAAAAATTTTGAAAGATAAAGGAGACAGCCATGTCTATCGAGAAATTACAGGCCGCCATCCGGGAGCGCAGGACTCCCATCGCGCTGGGCCTTGCCCCGGAGATCGGAAAGATCTCTCCCAAGATCGTGAAGAATTTTGAAGAGATGTTCGGCCCCGGCCTGATGGCCAATGCCGAGGCGCTGCGCTTCCACGCCTGCCAGGCCATGGACGCGGCCCAGGGCAAGCTGCCCGCCGTGGTCATCAGCGCCGAGCACTATCTCCGCTGCGGCATGATGGGCGCCGATGTGCTGAGCAATCTGGCCAGCGCCGCCGCGGCCCGCGGGCTGTACGCCATCGTGGACTGCCGCACCACCCGGCCGGAGCTGTGGCTGGACAGCCCCATGACGGGCGACGGCCTGACGGTGATGCCCTATGTGGGCGGCGACTGCGTGCCGCAGGGTACGGACAAGGCCATTTTCGCCGTGGTGCGCACCGCCAACGAAAGCTCCGGCGATGTGCAGAATCTCATCGCCGGCGACCGGCCCCTCTACGCAGCGGTGGCCCAGCAGATGGCCCGTCAGGGCGCGGCGCTGGTGGTGGAGACCGGGTACAGTCTGGACATCAGGGAGGTACGCAAGCGGGCGGCGGACGCTTTCCTGCTGCTGCCCTGCTGCGACGGACAGAACGCCGCCCCCGCCTTTGACGATCTGGGCCACGGGGCCATGGTGGTGGACTATGATCTGCAATACGGCGGCGACGTGGATGCCGCTGTTCAGGAAATGAAAGCGTGGGTGACGGTACTGTGACAACGGTTTATCTTGTACGGCATGCCGAGGCGGAGGGCAACCTCTACCGCATCGCCCACGGCCAGTATAACGGCCTGATCACCGACCGGGGCTATCAGCAGCTCCATGTGCTGAAAAAGCGGTTCGACGATGTGCATATCGACGCGGTATACAGCAGCGACCTGTTCCGCGCCCGCACCACCGCCCGCGCGGTATATGAGCCGAAGGGATTGGAGCTTCATCTGGAGCCCGCCTTCCGGGAGATCCACATGGGCTGCTGGGAGGGCCGCCCCTGGCAGGAGCTGAACACCGCCTATGAGGAGCAGATGCTTTACTTCAACCGCCAGCTGGACAAGTTCCATGTGGAGGGCAGCGAAACGGCCCAGCAGGTGCTGGATCGCTACATCCCCGCCCTGAAGCGTGCGGCGGCGGAGAACGACGGAAAGGCCATCGCCATATTCAGCCACGGCGCGGCCATGCGGATGGTGCTGGGTACGCTGAACGGCCTGCCTCTTTCCGAGGTGGGCGAAACGCCCCACGGCGACAACACCGCCGTGTCGCTGCTGGAGATCGACGGCGACGATATCCGGGTGGTCTATATGAACGACAACAGCCATCAGGTGGAGGCAGGGCTTTCCACCTTTGCCAAGCAGACATGGTGGCGGGACAAGCGGATGATGAGCGGCGGCCAGTACTATAAGGACATGGACGAGGCCACGGCGGCGCGCTTCGGCGTTCCGGCGGAGGGCAAGCGCATCGCCGTGTGGTTTGAGAATGCGCCGGTGGGCGCGGTGACGTTGCTGCCGGACAAGGCAGATGACGCGGGCTGGATCGGCTACTACTATCTGGAGCCCACCATGCGGGGCCGCAACTACGGCATCCCGCCGCTGGGTCAGGCGGTGCAGTTCTATCGGGAGCGGGGCATCGACCGGCTGCGGCTGCGGTGCGTGGATGAGCAGACGAGAGGCTTTTTCGCCCATTACGGCTTCTATCCGCTGGAGGGTGACGTGATGGAGAAGTATATCGGCTATGAGCCGCGGGAGATCATATGGTAAAGGGAACGGAATTTTTGCCGGTGAGCCGGGACGAGATGATCGACCGGGGCTGGTACTACTATGACTTTCTGGTGGTGACGGCGGACGGCTATATCGACCATCCCAGCTTCGGCAGCGCCATTATCGCCCGGCTGCTGGAGGGCGAGGGCTACCGCGTGGCGGTGCTGGCCCAGCCGGACTGGCACGATGCCGAGGCCTTCCGCGCCATGGGCAAGCCCCGGTACGGCGTGCTGATCGGCGGTGGCAATCTGGACTCCATGGTGGCCCACTATACAGTGGCCAAGCGGCGGCGGACGCAGGACTTATACAGTCCCGGCGGCAAGCTGGGCTTCCGGCCCGACCGGCCCACCATCGTCTATGCCAACCGGGCAAGGGAAGCCTTTTCCGACACCCCCATCGTCATCGGCGGATTGGAGGCGTCGCTGCGGCGGTTTGCCCATTATGACTACTGGGATGACAAGGTGCGCCGTCCCATCCTGTTTGACGCGCCTGCCGACCTGCTGGTGTACGGCATGGGCGAGAGTGCCACGGTGGAGATCGCCCGCCGTCTGGCGGCGAAAACACCGGTAAGCGACATCACCGATGTCCGCGGCACCGCCTGCATCGTCACCGACCCGGCGGTGTGCCGGTATCACGAGGTGACGTGTCCCTCCTTCGAGGAGGTGCAGAGCGACAAGACCGCCTATGCCCAGGCCACCAAGGTGCAGTATGATGAGCACGACCCCATCCGGGGCAAGGCTATTCTGCAGCAGTGTCAGGGCCGCTGGCTTCTGGTGAATCCGCCCCAGCGTCCCCTGAACCGCCAGGCGCTGGACAGGCTCTACGACCTGCCCTTCACCCGCGAGGTGCATCCCATGTATACCGAGGGCATCCCCGCCATTGAGGAGGTACGGTTCTCCATCTGCCACAACCGGGGCTGCTTCGGCGGGTGCAATTTCTGCGCCCTGGCCTTCCATCAGGGACGGATGGTCACCTCCCGCAGCATCGAGTCGGTGCTCTCGGAGGCGGAGCTGCTGACCCATGATCCCAGATTCAAGGGATACATCCACGACGTAGGCGGCCCCAGCGCCAACTTCCGCCATACCTCCTGCCGCCAGCAGAAAGAGCACGGCATGTGCAAGGGCAAATCCTGCCTTGCGCCGGAGCCCTGCAAGAATCTGGACGCCGACCATAGCGAGTATACGGAGCTTTTGCAGCGGATGCGGAAGATCCCCGGCATCAAGAAGGTGTTCGTCCGCAGCGGCGTGCGGTATGACTATATGTTACAGGACAAAAACAAGGACTTCTTCAAGGAGCTGGTGGACTATCACGTCAGCGGCCAGCTGAAGGTGGCGCCGGAGCATTGCGTCAGCAGCGTGCTGGACTATATGGGCAAGCCCCATTTCGACGTGTTCCTGAAATTCTGGCGGCAATATCAGAAGCTGAACGAGTCCGACGGGCGGGAGCAGTATCTGGTGCCGTATCTCATGTCCTCTCACCCCGGCTGCACGCTGAACGACGCGGTGGAGCTGGCGGTGTTTCTCAAGCGCACCGGCCACCAGCCGGAGCAGGTGCAGGACTTCTACCCCACCCCCGGCACCATGTCCACCTGCATGTACTATACCGGCATCGACCCCCGCACCATGAAGCCGGTATATGTGGCCCGAGATCCCCATGACAAGGCGCTGCAAAGGGCGCTGCTGCAATGGGGCCGGGGCGACAGGCGCGCGCTGGTGATCGAGGCGCTGGAGAAAACGGAGCGCACCGACCTCATCGGCTTTACACCGGACTGCCTCATCCGCCCGGTGAAGGGCGAGAAATACTTCGGCCTGAAGCCGGAGGAGCGGCAGCAGCCGCCCAAAAAGAAAAAGGACGGCCGTCCGCCCAAGCCGGAGGGCACCGTCCACAGGGGCCGCCGCACCGACGGGCAGAAGGGCAAAATGTCCCCCAAGAAAAAAGCCACCTTTGCCAGGCAGCGGGCAAAAAAGAGCGGAAAATAGTGTGATATTATGCAAAAAAGCACGCCGAAGCGTGCTTTTTTGCTTTGCCTAAAATTTCTGCCGAAAGAGACCGGCAAATCCGAAAACGCCTTTTACAGGGTATCGACGGGCTGATTCATGGCTGCGTCGACAAAAATAAACGTCAGCCCGATATAGACGGCGCAGGCCAGCGCGATCAGAGCGCAGCCCACGATACACAGGATCCGCGCCGTCCGGTTTTTCCGCAGCAGCTTACAGGCCAGCACGATACCGGCCACAGCCGCCAGAAGCAGCAATACAGCAAGCCACAAAGGCATATGTCTCCCTCCTTTACAGCGGGCGGAAGGTGTCAATCACATCGGTGAACCACTTCAGCTCGTTGGTATAGCGCCGGCGCAGCGCGTCCGGCTTCTCCCGGCCCTTACCGGCGTCGAAGAAGCCCCGGTCACAATGGCAGGCGATATACAGCCTGCCGTCGGTGTTGAGGTTGGCGGCGAATTTGCCAGAGGTCTCCGCCAGCTTCATGAGCCGCTCCATCCGGCTGGGGTTCAGGATGTGCAGGGCCGCCTGCTCATCGTCGCTGCTGAGATTGAACTTCTTGTTGAATTCCTCGTTCTCCGTTTTGATGGTGCTGGCGTTGAACAGCTTATCCAGCTTGCCCCGGGGCCAGATGGTCAGCCACGTGGGGAATTCCCGGCCCAGCTCGCACAGCATCCACTGGCCGGTATAGACCACCTGCTCATTCTTCTCCCACAGGCCGGTCTCCTCCCGATGGAACTCTTTGGCGTCCGTCAGCGTGACGGTGCACAGCTCCGCGGTCAGGCCCTGATACGTTCCCCGGACATAGCCGCTGCCGCCGCAATAGGTGTGGTCAGGCAGGGGAATATTGGTGTCCTTGGCATCCAGGAGGTGCTGTGCAGGCTCCATCTCCACGTTGTCAAAGACCGCGTTTACCACGTCCGGCACGATGGTGTCATACACCTGGCGGTCAGCGGAGCCTTTGCTCTTCCCCTTGAGCCACTCGCCAAGACCGGCGATCAGCACGCCCACGATGACCACGGGGATAGAGCCGTTCATGATGATACCGATCAGCACCACCACAGCGCCCAGGCCGACCAAAAGCTTGCCGCCCGCGCCGCCGCGCCTGCCCTTCCGCATCTCACCGGCAAGCTGCCGGTCTGTCAGCTTGTTTTTCTGTTCTTCCATGCGTTACTCCTTTGCGCCCGCGCGGTTCAGCACGGGACTCTCCATCAGCAGCTCCAGCAGATTGCCCATGCCGCTCAGCGAGGCGGTGAACCATTTGCGGATACCGTCGATATCCCGCAGATCCAGCTCCTCCGGAACGCCCGCAAACACATACCGGGTGTTCAGCGCCAGCGCCAGATCGCCGTCACGGAGGATAAGGCCGCACAGCTTGGCGGTGCTGGAGGTGGTCTCCAGCTTTTTCACCAGCTCACGCAGCTGCGGCGTGACCTGATCGTCCGCCTCCCGGCCATCCGCCGTATGGGCGGCAAAGTGCTTCCGGAAAGCGGCAGGGTCGGTGATGTCGTCCTTCTTCCGTTCCTGGAACATGTCGTTCAGGGTGATGTCCAACGCCGGGTCGCAGATATCCTTGCACCGGACCACGATGCCGCGGAACAGCGTCTCGGTCCGGGTCATCCAGTTTTCGTTGCCGGGACCGGACTTTTCCTCTACGGTGCGGCGCAGCTCCACATTGGCGGCGGAGAACCGCAGCCCCTTGTGCTCGCCCTCGTGGAAATCCGTCACGCTGCACTCCGTAAAGGGTACATTCGACAGCTTTGCCGCCGCCATGTACGCCCAGTCGATGGGCAGCGTGGCCGGCTCCGGCTCCGGGCCGAAGGCTTTTGTCAGCTCTGTGCGGAAGAAGCCGCCCAGCTGCTGCTGCATCAGCGCCTTTTTCTTCTTCTGGGCGGGCTTTGCCACCAGCAGAAACAGCGCCACACCGGGGAACACCAACGCGCAGATCAGCAGGGGGTCACGCCGTATAAACATTGTGATGCACCCGGCGATCACCAGAATGACGCCCAGCAATATGCCGATGCTCTCCGTTCGCTGATAGCTCCCCAGCTTTTTCGACAGCTCCGCGTCGGTCATTCTCTCCATACCGGCGGCGGGCTCTTTCTCTTTCTTCATATTGGTATTCTCCTTACCAGTTTTCCTCCAGCCAGTTCTCACCCCAGGTCGCCGCGGGATCATACGGCTCCTCCGGCCATTCGGGTGCAAAGGGTCTGCCGTATGCATCGTAGGCCATGCCGTCCTCGCTCAGCGTATAGCCCTCCGGCACCGCGAAGTAATTCACGCCGTCATAGTACCACAGCCTGCCGTCCGATTCCTCGAAGCAGGCGTTTTCCGGATCGGCATACGCCGCCATGTCGCCATTGCGGTAGAATACACCGGTGCTGTCAGCGTCCTCCTCACGGGGCGCGCCGCCGTCGGAAAACAGCACAAAGGCATTGCTGTCGGCACTGAGGCAGGGATAGAGGATCTCGGGGCCGGTCACAAAGGGGCCGCGGCCATCGGTGCTCTCATACAGCGGGCCGCTGCTCATGGTGCGGTCGGTAAAACACTCAATGACCCGCATCCGGCCGGTATCAAAGGCGAAGGTCTCGCCCAGAGCGTTCTGCCACACACCGTCCAGCAGGCTGATGTCATAGGGGGCCATCTCGCCCTGGGACGGCTCGAAGTGCAGGTCGTTGATCTCGCCGTAGCTGCTGCCCTCACCGGCGCCCTCATGGCGCACGGTAAAGCCGCCGCCCTCCTTCACCAGATAATAGTAGCGGTCGGAGTCGATCTCGCTGTACTTGAGGCCCAGGCCGTGTTCATCCCGGAACAGGCTGCCCATTCCGACCCGGCCATACCAGGTGCGGAAGGTGTAGCCGCTGGTGGAAATGTCCAGCAGCAGCTGGCTTCCGTCGTCACCCTGCCACACGGTAACGTCGTCGCTGAGATCCTCGTCGGCCAGCACATCCCATGCGCTGACCGGGTCGTTGGAATCGTCGTAGCCGTCACTGCCGCCGCAGGCCGTCAGGCTCAGGGCCAGCACCAGCGCCAGCAAAAGGGTCAGGCAATTTTTCTTCATGGCTTGCCCCTTTCCGCGCCGCTCAGTCCAGGCGCTCGTAGTAATCGTAGTCGCCGGTAACGCCCCAGTACATGCCGTTTTCACCGGCTGTCGCAATGAGGTAGGAGACATCGTCAAACTGCTCAGAATCAGCGGCGTAGTGTCCCTGCGCCTCATCCACCAAACGGAGCAGACCGCTGTCGATGGCGGTCCGGGTGTCGCCCTGCTGGTCATACAGCACCCAGTCGCCGACAGCGCCGATGATGATCACGCTGTCCTCCGTCTCGTCACCGTCCAGATACCAGGTACCCTCGAAGCCCAGGTGAGACACGCTCTCTCCGTCAGCAAAGTCCGACACCTGAGACTCCTCCGGCTGGAACACATAGCCTTCGGTATCCGCGTCCCAGAACCACACCATCAGCACCTGCTGGCCGTCCAGTTCGAACAGCATGGCCACGTCGCCGTTGCCGTCGCCGTTCCGGTCAGCAAAGTCGATGCTCTGGAACTCCTCCCAGGGGTCGCCCTGAAGGGTGATGGGATAGTCCACATAGTCGTACAGGGTCTGAGTCTCATCGTCCAGATAGAAGTCGGCGCTGTCGTTGTTGATGCACACCAGCACCTCGGTATCCTCACCGTTGCGGGTGATGCTGCCGTAGTCACGGACGATGCCGCTCACGCGCCAGTCGTCGCCCACCACGTCGTTGGGATCCTCGTTCTGTTCACCGCCGCAGGCCATCAGGCTCAGGCACAGCACCAGCGCCAGCATAAGTGCAAAAAGCTTTTTCATCATATCTTCTCCTTATCCGTTACGCCATTTTCTGATAGTAGTCGTTCTCGCCGCCCCAGTACATCACGTTGTCGCCCACCACGGTCAAGTCATAGACCACGCCGTCAAACATGGTGGACACGGCAAAGTACTGACCCTCGTCGGCGGAATTGACCTCCAGCGTGCCGCAGTCCACCTCGGTGGGATCGCCGTCGCCGCCGGGACGCTCGGACAGGGACCAGTTGCCGTACTCGTCGATCTCGATGATGCTGTCGGCATCGGCCGCGGCATCCATGTACCATGCACCAGCCAGGAAGGCATAATCGCCGGCGGCATTGTCGCTGCCGCCGCCCTCGCCATCCTCCACAGCACCGACGTAGACGAAGCTGCCGAAGGAATCCACATTGAGGGTGCCGTCATCGTCCATCCAGCTGTGGTGGGCCACGCCGTCGTGCTCATTATAGAAATAGTCGGCGCTGTATTCCTGCACCATCTGAATGTAGCCGCTGGCGGCCAGTTCCTCGTTGACGTCGTACAGGGCAAAGCGCATCTCGTCGCCGCTGTCGTTCAGGGCCACCACCAGCTGGCTGCCGTCCTCGCCGGACCAGACGCCCTTATACATGCCGTAGTCCACCAGCTGCTGGTCATCCTTCACCATGCCCTCGAAGTATTCCGGGGCGCTGCTGGGTTCGCTGCCGCCGTTATCGTCGGTGCCGCCGCAGGCGGCCAGCGTCAGGCACATGACCAGTGCCAGCACAAGGGCCAGATATTTTTTCCAGTTTTTCATCGTTTTGCTCTCTCCTTCAATTTTTTGATCAGTGTTCCCGCTCCGCCATGGCAAACAGCTCGTCATGGCTCAATTCCACGTTGCCGAAGCGGATGAAGATGCCGTTGGTCACGGCACTGTTCCACAGCTGTGGGTCAGTCAGGGGACGGAAACGAAGCTTATCCAGATAGGGCTTCATATCCAAAAGCAATCGGCTGCCGGACACAAAATCAACCTGCAGAACGTAATCCGCCAGGGGTGATACGGCTGATATATATTTCCGGTTCAAATGCGTTCCTCCTTTCCCGTGTTGTCCTTCCTCAAGGTATAAAAGATCCACTGTACCAACATTGTACAGTGGATCTTTTCCCATTCCTATTAACCTTTGGTTAACTCTTTGCCAGCTCCGCCAGACGCTTCCGCTTGGTGCGGACGTCGCCCTCGATCCCCAGCTTGCCGTAGATCTGGTTGACATACTGCTTCACGCTGCCCTCGGACAGGAACAGCTCCTCCGCGATCTCGCGGTTGCTGAGGCGGTCGGCGATCAGGGCGGCGATCTGCTGCTCCCGCTGGGTCAGGGCGGCGAACACCGCCGGGCAGGACAGCTTCCGGCAGCGGCGCTCTTCCTCCTCGCCAAGGGCCATGATCCGCGCCGTGAACCCCGTCCCCGGCAGCTCCGCCAGCAGCGGCTTCAGATAGCGGTAATTCTCCGCGAAGGGCATCACGAAGCCGTCCGGCGCGGCGGCGCGCAGCGCCTGCTCCAGCAGGGCGCAGGCCTCGTCATGCTTGCCCAGCCGGGCATAGGCCGCCGCCGTCTGCAAGCGGATGTGCAGCGCCACCAGCGCGTAATGCATCCCCGCGCACAGGCCCAGCAGACCCTCGCTGCGGCCGATGACCTGGGCGTAAGCGCCCTGGGCCAGATAGACCTGATTTTCGATCAGCTCCATCATGGGCTTGCCGGGCGCCAGAAAGTTGACGGAGGACAGCCGGTGCTCCCGGAACACCTCCGGTGCCTTCTCCGGCTGGCCCAGCAGCGCGTAGTAATAGGCGCAGGTGCTGTCCAGAATGTTCAGCCAGTCGGTGTTGTGCTGCCGCAGCAGCGCCGCGCGGCGCTGCTCAAAGCCGTACCGGGGCGCGGCGTCCGTACACAGCGACAGCCGCCACGCCAGAAAGTCGCAGCACAGCGCCATGTTCATCTGGCCGTTGCCCTCGATCCGGGCGTAAGCACCCTCCAGCGCGATCCGGGTGTCGTCAAACCGCCCCTTCTGGAAGGCGGCCTCCGCCGCCATGATCTTCTCCGCGCCCTGTCCGTGGCCGTTGGTGATCTTATAGTAGTGGGGCATGCACTCGTCCATCTCCGCCAGCTCCTTGTCCAGCTGCCCCGGCTCACGGTGGAACATCATCAGCACCGACGGCGAGCCGAAGGTCCAGCCGCCCTCGTTGCGGATACTGATGGCGGGACGGGACATCTGGGCGCTGGCGCTGCGGTGCAGGCGGCTCATGGCGCTGATGTCGTTATAGCACAGAAAGCTCATGATCAGGTCGCATTCGCCCAGCAGGTCGCCCCGCTCCGTCTGCGGCATGTCGGGATGCTCCTCGATGGAGGCCAGCAGCAGGGCCTTCAGCTCCATCATTCTGGGGATCTGCCGCCAGGTGAACATGCGGCGCATCAGCACCAGCAGCGCCAGCGGATGGGCCTTCAGCACCGGTACGGGACACTCCTCCAGGAACAACAGCACATCAGCCGGAGGCAGCGCCGCCAGCAGGATGCCCGCATCCTGCTCCACCACCCGCAGCAGCGCGTCAGCGTTCCCGCTCTTCCGGTAGGCGGACATGGCGTGCAGGTACTGGCGGTGCGTCTCATACCACGCGCCGTAACGATCCCGGTAGTACCGCTGCTTTTCCGGCTTCAGGGCGGAAAAGGTCTGCTCGGCACATTCCTTCATCATATGGTGGAACCGGAAGGTCACGCCGTCCGGCAGCCGCTTGACAAAGGCGTTCTGCTCCGTCAGCGCGGTCAGCAGCGCGGCGGTGTTCCTGTTTCCCGTGACAAACTGGGCCATCTCGGCGGTAAACTCGTCCGCAAGGCCCATCACCGCCAGAAATTCCCGCTGCTTCGGCGGCAGCGGGTCGATCATGGCGGCGGAAAACATGGTGTAGATATCCGAGGTGCGATCCGGCAGCGCGCCGCGCTCGGACAGGGTGCGCAGGTTCAGATATACCGCGGAGAACCAGCCCTCGCTGGAATAGAGCAGCGTCTCGATCTGCTCATCCGTCAGATCCGTGCCGCAGCGGTGGGCATAGACGGACAACTCCGTGTGGTTCAGCCGCAGCTGCTCGATGCCGATCTGGTAGGCCCTTCCGCCCAGACGCAGGGCCTCCTCACTGGGCAGGAAGCGGTCGCGGCTGGCGATGATCATATGTACGTTTTCCGGCAGGCGGTTGGCCAGCGTGCAGATAAAGCCGGTAATGCGCCCGTCGGTCAGCAGATGGAAATCGTCAATGAACACATAGCAGCTCTCCGGCCCGGCCAGTGCGTGGCACAGGTCGTCCGCCAGCAGGCTGGCCCCGGCGGCGTCGGAGGGGCAGGCGTAGTCCCGCAGCAGCGGAAGCCCCGCATAGGAAAAGGCGTCCTGTACGCTCTTCCAGAAGATGGCCACATTGTCCGAATACACGCTGATGCGAACGGCCCGCAGCGGCTCCGTCCCGGCCCGCTCTCCCAGATACCAGTTGACGGCGGTGGTCTTTCCGTAGCCCATGGGGGCCACCACGGTGGTCAGCGCGCAGCGTGAAATGGGCCGCAGGCACTCCTGCAGCCGCTCCGATATATAAATGGTGTTCAGATCCCGCTTCCGTTTTGCCATGACGCCCTCTCCCGCTCCGTACTCTTTGCCTTACATTATATCGAATGGCCGTCTCTTTGACAAGCCTTACCGCGCCGACGGCTGCCGGCACGCCTCGGTGATCTCCCGCTTCAGCTGCTGCATCCGGGGCGATCCCATATCTCTGGGATAGGGCAGGCCGGTCAGGTCAAACTCCCGCAGCGTACTGTCCGGATGCATGACGATGATCCTCTGTCCCAGCACCAGTGCCTCCTCCAGCTGGTGCGTCACCAGCACGATGGTACGGGGCAGCTTCTGCTGGATGGCCAGCAGCTGGCGCTGCAGCTCCTCGCGGGTCAGAAAATCCAGGGACGCAAAGGGCTCGTCCATCAGCAGCAGCTCCGCCTGTCCCGCCAGCACTCTGGCAAGGCCCAGCCGCTGCTTCATTCCGGTGGACAGCTCCACCGGCGTCAGGTCGGCATAGTCCTCCAGGCCCACCAGCTTCACGAATTCCGACGCCTTCTCATACCGCTCCTCCGGCGTCTTGCCCACGCCGCAGGCCATGGCCACATTGCGCTGCACGTTCGTCCATGTGATCACATAGGGATCCGGACTGAGCATGGCGCTGTGCCACCCCTCCGGGATCAGCACCTCTCCGGCGTCCGGCTGTTCCTTCCCCGCCAGCAGCTTCAAAAGCGTGCTCTTGCCGCAGCCGCTGCGGCCCACGATCACCGTCAGCTGTCCGGCCGGGAATGTGACGGACAGATCCCTCAGGACCTGCCGCGTGCGGCTCTCCCGCGCCTGGCCGGTGATGACCACCTCGGTGCTGTATGATGTATAGGATTTATCCACATGTCTGAGCGTTACCGCATCCATAGCATTGCCTCGTTTTCTTGTAATTTAAGTGGTATTGTACCAAATCCGCCGCCTGAATACAACCCCGCCGCGGCGGATAAGCGCCTGATACCAAGTCATTCATTGAAAAATTTTTTGTTTAAAAAATCACATATTTCTTTCATGCTTTTATGAGCTAAATCGCCCGTCGCATTGCTTTTTGCAACTTTTGCACAAAATTACGCATCTTGTTATAGTCAAAACAACGAAAAAACTGCTTGACAACCAGCACCGTTTGCGGTAACGTATTCCATAAATTTAAAAGGAGGTTCCGAAAATGGTACATTATAAACTTGTTAAGCTGAAAGCCGGCGCGGATGTCACCAGCATCTATTTCCGCTGCCGCAAGGTCTATGCCGAGCTGGAGATGGAGCTTCCCTTCCTTCACAACGCGGAAGTGCACCGCTGTGAGACCACAAGGGGTTCCAGCGCAGATATCATGATCATCGTACAGCTGGATGGGCCGGAATATCTGGATGATTATCTCCAGCATCCCAAGTATCTGGCACTGATGAACGACATGAAGGACTATCTGCTTGAGTGGATGTCCTTTGATGAAAAGGCCGCCTGCTGAGGCGGGTCAACCCCAGGCTGATAAAAAGAGGGATCGGAAGCAAAGCTTCCGATCCCTCTTTTTTGTTATGCTGTCATATCCGGCGCCTTGCCGTCAGGCCGCCCGCCGCCGGAGGGCATTTCCGGGGGCTGCTGGCCGTCGCCGGGCTGGAAATCACCGGGCTGGAAATTGCCCATGCCGCCATTGGGGCCGCCGCCCATGCCGCCAAAGCCAGAGGAGATGGTGCCGCTCTGGGCCTCAGCGGTGAGGGCAGCCGTACCTGCGGTGAGGGTATAGCCGCCCTCGCCGGTCAGGTCAGGAGAGGAGAAGAACAGGAAGCTGGCGCTGCATACCGCGCTGCCGCTGTAAACGGTATTGCCGTCGCTGCCGATGATGGTCAGGGCGCTGTCCCTGGCGATGGTGCTGCTGCCGTTGGGGCCGCCGCCCATGCCGCCGGAGGAGCCGAAGGTGACGCAGGGCTGGGTGGCCGTCAGGTTCATGCCCATGCCGCTGCTGCCGCCCGCCGCCAGCACCGTGCCGCCGGAAACGGTGATGGTCCCGTCGGCGTCCAGCGGCTGGTTGTCCGCCGCGTTGGCCGTCCAGACGGTAACGCTGCCGCCGGAGATGGTTAGGTCTCCGTTGGAGTCGAAGCCGTCGCCGCTGGAGGAGTAGGCCACGATGGTGCCGCCGGAGATATTCATGGTGAAGTCATAGCCGCTCAGGTCAGAGTTGGCGGCGTTGAGACAGTCGTCAGAGGAAGTAATGCTGATATCGCCGGAATAGATGTTCAGCGCCGCGCCCTCGATGCCCTCATAGCACTGGGTGATGTTGATGGCGGGGCCTTCCGTGCCCTCCGCGCCGATGTTCAGGATGAGGTCGCTGTGGAGGGCGTCGTCAGCGGCGGAGATGGTCAGCGTGCCGCTCTCCACGTTCAGGGTCTGCTCGGCGTTGACGGCGTCGTTGACCGGAGCGTTGATGGTCAGCGTCAGCTCGCGGATGGTCAGGGAGGCCTCCCCCTCCTCGGCCGTGGACGCGCCGGACTTGATGCCGTTCTTGCCGTTGGCGGTGATGGTCAGGCTGCCGGTGCCGCCCAGTGTCACCTGAGAGCCGTCCTTGCACTTGATGACGGCATTTTCCGCCGCTTCGTTGTCGGGGTATTCATCGTCGTTGTTCCCGGCGCTGTCCGTCAGGCTGTTGACGGAGCCCTCCGCCGCGATGATGGTGACCTCCGTGGACTTATTGCAGGTGATGGGCGCGGTGCCGGTGCTGGTGAGGGACAGGCCGTTCAGCACCAGCGTCACGCCGGTAGTCCCCTTCTTGACGGTGATGGAGCCGTCGGCGCAGGTACCGGTCACGGCATAGGTGCCTGCGCTGTCGATGGTCAGGGCCGTGCCGTCGATCTCATAGCCGGTATCGCTGCCGTCCTGTGCGGTGATGCCGCTGTCGGTAAAGGTAAAAACGGTGGCGTCCTCTAAGGAATAGACCGTGCTGACCACCGGAGCGGTGGTATTGGTATTTGTATTGGTGTCGGCCGCCTGTGCGCCGCACCCCGCCAGTGACAGGGCCAGCGCCGCCGCGCAGAGGATGGATACAAGCTTTTTCATGGAAATGACCTCCTTCGTCATGGTTTGGTTTCTGTTGTGGCCCTATCATAGCCCAACAGCCTAAAAGAAACCTAAAGAAAAAATCCGGATTTTCTTTAAGTTGGTTTTAGGCGGCGCAGGTATGATAGGGTCATAAAGGAGGTGCTCCACATGGCAGCACAGATCAAAAACTGCTTTGAACGCTATGAAAAGAAGTACCGCCTGACGGCGGAGCAGCAGCGTCTGGTACTGGAGGGCATGCGGCCCTATATGAAAAAGGATGCCTACGGCGCGTACACCATCTGCAGCATTTATTACGATACCGACGACTGGCGGCTGATCCGGGCCTCGCTGGAGAAGCCGGTCTATAAGGAGAAGCTCCGTGTCCGCAGCTACGGCGTGCCGGAGGAGGATGGCCGTGTGTTCGTGGAGCTGAAAAAGAAGTATGACGGCGTGGTATATAAGCGCCGCATCACCACCGAGGCCCGCGAGGCCGCTCCCTTCCTGGCCGGATCTGTCCCCAACGTCCACGGCCAGATCGGACAGGAGATCCTGTGGTTCCAGCAGCTCTACGGCGCAAGGCCCAGGGTGTTCATCGCCTATGACCGGCTGGCCTTCGCCGGGATCGACGATCCGGAGCTGCGCATCACTTTCGACACCAACCTGCGGTGGCGGGACACCGCCCTTGACCTGCGGCTGGGCGACTACGGCGCGCCTATCACCGGCCCCGGCATGATCCTGATGGAGATCAAGCTGCCGGGGGTGTGTCCCCTGTGGCTCAGCCAGCTGCTGTCCCGCGCGGAGGTGTTCCCCACCTCCTTTTCCAAATACGGCTATTGCTACCAACATCACATCTTACCCAAGGAGGGACGTATCTGTGCTTAACTCGATCATTGGAACGGAGCTGACGCTTTCCGCATTTCTCATCTGCACCGCCGTGTCGCTGGTGCTGGGCATCGGCCTTGCGCTGGTGTCCCGGTTCCGGGCGCATGCCACCCAGAGCTTTGCCGTCACGCTGGCCATCCTGCCGGTGGGGGTACAGGTGGTCATTATGCTGGTCAACGGCAACATCGGCGCCGGCGTGGCGGTGGCCGGTGCCTTCAGTCTGGTGCGCTTCCGCTCAGCCCCCGGCACGGCCCGCGAGATCGGCGTGCTGTTTCTGGGCATGGCCATCGGCCTTGCCACCGGCATGGGCTATGTGGGACTGGCGGCGCTGACCTTTGTGATCGTGTCCGCCGCGCTGCTGGCGCTGACGGCGCTGCACTTCGGCCAGCGTGACAGCGGCGAGCGGATATTGAGGATCACCATTCCGGAGAATCTGGACTATGAGGGCCTGTTTGACGATCTGTTTGACCAGTACACCAAGGCCCACACACTGGTGAAGGTGAAAACCTCCAACATGGGTACGCTGTATGAGCTGGAGTACCGCGTCACCCTGCGGTCGGAAGGCGTTCCCAAGGCGTTTCTGGACGCGCTGCGCTGCCGCAACGGCAACCTGAACATCGTCTGCGGCCGGGAAATGGTGAAGGACGCACTGTAACGGTTGATTTTTGCAAAAGAACTTACTATACTGAGAGAAAGTTTTCGGTATTGCACTGTATAAAAGGCTCCCTTGTGTAAAGGCGCCCCAGTGCTCACACTGGGGTGTGCACAGCTGAG
Source organism: uncultured Oscillospiraceae bacterium (assembly GCA_934565655.1). Lineage (GTDB taxonomy): Bacteria > Bacillota > Clostridia > Oscillospirales > Oscillospiraceae > Vescimonas. Next base: position 11,609 of record CAKTIE010000004.1, on the reverse strand, counting down.
CTGTCAGTGCGAAGCACTGACTGAGGGATTGTCACCTTGCAGGGAACCCGGAAACAACCCCTCCGTCACCCTCCGGGTGACACCTCCCCTTACACAGGGGAGGCTTTGAATCAAATGACACGAGGTGATGACCCATGCGGCTGCTGATCGCGGAGGACGAGCTGGATCTGGCGGAGGCCCTGACGGTCTTTTTTGAAAAGAATCACTTCTCCGTGGACGCCGTCCACAACGGCTTCGACGCCTATGAATACGCCTCCTCCGGCGGGTATGACGGCGTGATACTGGACGTGATGATGCCCAAGATGAACGGCATCCAGGTGCTGGAGCGGCTGCGCTCCGAGGGCTGCAAGACCCCCATCATGATGCTGACGGCCAAGGGCCAGAAGGACGACCGCATCACCGGCTTCAACGCCGGGGCCGACGACTATCTGCCCAAGCCCTTCGACCCCGACGAGCTGCTGAGCCGTGTACGGGCCATGCTGCGCCGCAGCGAGGCCTATCAGCCGTCGGTGCTGTCCTGCGGCGACGTGACCCTGGATCCGTCCACGGGACTGCTGTCCTGCGGCGGACAGTCCCTGCGGCTCAGCGGGCGGGAGTTTCAGGTGATGGAGCTGTTCCTCCGCAATCCCCGGCAGGTATTTTCCGCCGAACGGATCATGGAGCGCGTCTGGGGCTGGGACAACGAGGCGGAGATCAATGTGGTGTGGGTCAACATCTCCAACCTGCGGAAAAAGCTGAAGGCCATCGGCTCACGCTTGTCCCTGCGGGCCAACCGGGGACTGGGCTACGCCCTGGAGGATGAGACATGATCAAACGCCTGCGCAATCGATTTATCCGCATCGCCACGCTGTCAGTGGCGGCGGTGATGCTGCTGCTGACGGCGATCCTGAACGTGGCCAACTACATCTCCACCGACGCCGATCTGCGCAGCACCCTGACCCTGATCTACGAAAATCAGGGCACTATTCCCATCTCCGGCAGCATGGACGCCATACCGGAGCCCTCCGGCGACGACGTACCGCCGCCCACACCGCCTCAGGGAAAGCCCGACGGACGGGACGGCCATTTCACGCCGGAGACCCCCTTCTCCACCCGATACTTCGTGCTGCGCTATGACGCGGACGGCACGCTGACGGACGCCGATCTCAGCAAGATCGCCTCCGTGACGGAGGATGACACGGCGCAGTATCTGGCCGCCGCCCTGAAAAAAGGCACGGGCTACGGCTACTGCGGCAGCTACCGCTTCTTTGCGGCCGCCGACGGGAACGGCCAGTACATGGCCATCTTTCTGGACAGCTATCAGCAGCTGCGCGCCATCCGCACGGTGCTGATCTGGTCGTTGGCCGCCGACGCGGGCTGCACGCTGCTGGTGCTCCTGCTGGTGGTGCTGCTGAGCCGCCGGGCCATCGACCCCGTGGTGTGCAGCGCCCAGCAGCAGAAGCAGTTCATCACCGACGCCAGCCACGAGCTGAAAACCCCCATCACCGTCATTGCCACCAGCCTGAAGGTGCTGGAGATGGAGGTGGGCCAACAGAAGTGGATCGACAAGGCCCAGGCCCAGACGGAAAAGCTGACGGAGCTGGTAAACTCGCTGGTGACTCTCAGCCGCATGGACGAGGAGAACTCCCCCCTGAAAATGGAGCCGTTCCCCATCAGCGGCGCGGTAACGGAAACGGCGGAATCCTTCCGGGAGCTGGCCCAGACCGCGGGCCATCCGCTGACGCTGGCCATCCAGCCGGAGCTGGTCTATTCCGGCGACGAATATGCCGTGCGGCAGCTGGTGTCCATCCTGCTGGACAACGCGGTGAAGTACGCCGCACCGGGCTCCCCCATCACCCTGTCGCTGGAAAAGAGCCGCCGGGGCGTGGTGCTGCGCTGCGGCAACCGCTGCGCCGAGCCGGACAGCATCGACACCGGAAAGCTTTTCGACCGGTTCTATCAGGCCGACCCCTCCCGGGGCGCAGGCGGCTTCGGCGTGGGGCTGTCCATCGCCCGTGGCATCGCTGAGGGCCACCACGGCGCCATCCGTGCCGCTCTCTCCGGCGACGCCATCGAATTCATCGCGGAGCTGAAATAACGCCTATTACAAAAAAGAGACGGCCCTGCCGTCTCTTTTTTGTATGCGTTTTTACGCCTTTTCGCTGTTTTCGGCCGCCGCCCTTACCTCCGCCAGCGGCAGATCCCGCTCCCGCGCGATGCGCTGCAGATCCTCATACTCGTACTTGCTGCGCGTCACGCCATAGCCGGTGGATACCTTGCGGCGCACCGGGCCGTAGGGCGTGGACACCGTTTCCTCCCGCCGCTCCAGTGTCCAGCGGCGGCAAAGGTGCTCCCGTACGCCGATGGTGGTGGTGTGGCGGAACAGCAGCGCCGCCATCCTCTCCCGGTCGCTCACCCGGCACAGGACGTTCAGCAGCGTTCCCGGCCGGGATTTCTTCATGGTCACAGGCGTACACCATACGTCCAGCGCTCCGGCCTCCAGCAGCATCTCCATGGCAAAGGCAATGGACTCCGCCGTCATGTCATCCAGATTGCAGCTCAGCTCCGCCACCTCGCCATCTTCCGCCTCCGTCTCGCCCCAGAAGGCCCGCAGGCAGTTGGCGGCCTCGAATTCCTTCGTCCCCATGCCGTAACCCACGGCGCGGGTGGTCATGACCGGCATTTTCTCAAACCGGACGGCAAAATACTTCAACAATGCCGCGCCGGTGGGGGTACACAACTCTGTCCGGATGCTGCCGCTGTAAGCGGGGATGCCCTGCAGCAGGTACGCCGTGGCAGGGGTGGGCACCGGCAGGATGCCGTGGGCGCACCGCACCTGTCCGCTGCCGGTGCAGACCGGCGAAGCGATGATCTGTTCCGGGGCCAGCCTATGGAGCAGCAGACACACCGCCGAAACATCCGCCAGCGCGTCCATGGTGCCCACCTCGTGAAAGTGGATGTCCGTGACCGGTACGCCGTGGGCGTGGCTCTCCGCCTCCGCCAGCAGGCCGTAGACCGCCAGCACGTCCTCCTTCACCTTTTCCGGCAAATTCAGATGATCCCGCACGATATGCCCGATGCCGTGCAGACCGGTATGGTGATGATGCGCTCCATGGTCGTGGTCGTGCATGGTCTCGGATTCCTCCACGCCGTTCACCTTCACCGACATATGGGTGCCCCGGATGCCGCAACGGGTCACCGTTTCATAGCCGTAAACCACGCCGGGGATGCCGATGGCGTTCAGCTCCGCCAGCGCCCCGGCCTTATCCGGCATCAGCTCCAGCAGCGCCGCCGTCAGCATATCGCCTGCCGCACCCATGGCGCAGTCCAGATACAATGTTTTCATGGAGTTCCCTCCCTGTTTGTGAAATGCTCCCCTGATTATAGCCGATGGCGGCGCTGTTTGCAACGGCCTGTCTCATTGGTGCGGCAGGAAAATTTTTGCGTCTTCCTGAATCGGCACCCTGCCGCTCCGGTTTCTTTACGCGCTCTTAACTCGACGGGCCGGTTCTTTTCTGGTATACTGTTTTTAATTTACAACAAAGGAGGAATCACACTCATATGGATACTGACGGCGGTGACTATCCCGGTAACCATCTGAACTGCCATCTGTTTTTATCAGCATATCTGCGCTGCGTTTCGTGGGGCAGACGTGCTTTTTTGCGCTTATAGCGGTATTCCCGGACGCAGAAACAGACGACAGAAAAGGAGTTACTTATATTGTCAACCACAACTTGTATCATCATTATGGCGGTCTGTCTGATGCTTTCCGCCTATTTCTCGGCCACGGAGACGGCCTTCTCCTCCGCCAACACCACCCGATTGCGGACGCTGGCGGAAAAGGGCAGCAGCAATGCCGCGCTGGCGCTGAAGCTGCTGGAGCAGTATGACCGGCTGCTGTCCACCATCCTCATCGGCAACAACATCGTCAACATCGCCACCGCCTCTATCGGCACGGTGCTGTTTGTGAAGCATTACGGCGACGCAGGCGCCACCATCTCCACCGTGGTGGTGACGGTGGTGGTGCTGATCTTCGGTGAGATCTCTCCCAAGAGCATCGCCAAGGACTGCGCGGAGAAATGCGCCATGCTGTCTGCGCCCATTTTACAGGTGCTGATCTGGGTGCTGATGCCCCTGAACCTGCTGTTCTCCCTGTGGAAGAAGCTGCTGGCCAAGGTGTTCCGCCTCAGCGGCGACAGCAAAATGTCCCAGGAGGAGCTGCTGATGCTGGTGGACGAGGTGCAGCAGGACGGCAGCATCGACCGGGACGAGGGCGAGCTGCTGAAAAACGCCATCGGCTTCTCCGAACAGGAGGCCCAGGATATTCTGATCCACCGGGTGGATCTGGCGGCCCTGCCCGTCACCGCCAGCAAGGAGGAGGTGGCGGCGCTGTTCACCCAGACCAAATACTCCCGCCTGCTGATCTATCAGGATTCCATCGACCACATTCTGGGCACCGTCCATCAGAAGGACTTCTATGTAGGCTGCGGTGTGACAGAGCAGCCCCTGTCCGCCATCATCTCGCCGCCGGTGTTCGCGCTGGAGAATGAGCCCATCCGGCTGCTGCTGAAAAAGCTCCAGCAGGCCAAGACCCATGTGGCCGTGGTGGTGGATGAATACGGCGGCACCTGCGGCATCGTCACCATGGAAGACATTCTGGAGGAGCTGGTGGGCGAGATCTGGGACGAGCACGACGAGGAGGAGGTATTCCTCCGGAAGATCGCCCCGGACACCTACGCCGTGGACGCGGGCATGGACTTTGACGACTTTGCGGAGTTCTTCCGGCTCAAGACCGATTCCGAGATGGTGTCCGTCAGCGGCTGGGTCATGGAGCAGTTCGGCCGCGTGCCTGCGGCAGGCGATTCCTTTACCTTTGCGGATCTGGCCGTACAGGTCACACGGGTGGAAAACCACCGCATCGAGGAAATTCTGGTGACGCGGAAAGCCTCCGCCGAACCGGCAGAAGAATAAAAAGGCGCAATGCCTGTATGCAGATGCATACAGGCATTGCGTCTTTTTTATCGTTGCTTTACAGCAGCATCAGCAGCGTGCCGCCTACGATCAGGGCAAGGCCTTTATTCATATCCCTCGGCGGCGATCATGTGCATGGCATGCTCCAGCGCGCCGATCACAGCGGTCAGGTTCTCCCGCGCCGCCTTTTCCGAGCCGGGCAGGTTGAGGATCAGGCTATTGCCCCGTGTGCCTGCCACGGCGCGGGACAGCATGGCGCGGGGCGTGATCTTCAGCCCCTCCGTCCACATGGCCACGGGGATGGCGGGGATCTCCCGCTCCAGCACCGCCAGCGTGGCCTCCGGCGTCACATCCCGGGGAGACAGGCCCGTGCCGCCGGTGGTGACGATCAGGCCGATCCTCCGCTCATCCGCGCAGTCGCGGAGCGCCGCGCTGATCTGTTCCTTTTCATCCGGCACAATGGCGGTGTGGACAACGGTAAAACCCGCCTCCTCCAGCATGCCGCAGACAGCAGGGCCGCTGGTATCCTTCCGCTGTCCCCTGCTGCCCAGATCGCTGACGGTAATGACCGCCGCTGTATAGCTCATAGAGTCCCCTCCTTTTTTCGATAGCCCAGTGCCGCCGAGAGCATGGACGCCGTGGCGCAGACCTGCTCCACAGCGGCATAAAATTCGTCGGAATGAGTGCTGCGGAACATGCCGATCACGCCGATGGTATACCTGACCTCACCCTCCACCGTATAGACCGGCGCGGAAATGGAGCGCAGGCCGATCTTGTACTCGCCGTTTTCGATAGCGTAGCCGTTGGCGCGGCACAGGCGTATCTCCTGCATCAGCGCGGCGGGGTCGATGATGGTATGGGGCGTGAAGGGCGTCATACTCTGCCGCCGGAGGAGCTTTTCCACCTCCTGCGGCGGACGGTGGGCCAGAAACACCTTGCCCTGTGAGGTGCAGTAGATAGGCAGCCGCGACCCCACATCCGAGACGATGCGCAGCTTGTCCCGGGCCTCCACCTGATCCAGCGTGATGACGCTGCCGCCCTCGCAGATGGACAGCATCACCGACGCGCCGGTCTGCTGGCACAGCCGCTCCATGTAGGGATGGGCCACCAGCGAGATATCCCACGACCGCTCCACCTGCCGCCCGTACTCAAACAGCCGCAGGCCCAGTGTATACTTGCCCTCCGCGTCCTGCGTGATCACGTCGTATGTCCGCATGGTGGTCAGCAGGCCGAACACCGTGCTTTTGGGATAGCCGCACTGCTCGGATATTTCCTTCAGCGACAGGGGCTTTCCCGCCTGACTCAGGGTTTGCAGCAGCTCCATCGCCTTGGCGACGGACAGTATGATATTGCCATCCACCATGGTGCAGCACCTGCCTTTCCCCTGTATCATAGTAGCTTCGTCCGGTTCTGTCAAGAACAATCCGACGACGCCGTCGCAAAATCCGATAATATCGTACAACAAATTTGAAACCCAGCCGTCGGAACTGGTAAAATAGGCCAGATTCCAATGTGTGCCGTCAGGAGGGATACATCATGAAGCTGATCCGGACGCAGGACGCCGTGGGCCATGTGCTGTGTCATGATATGACCCAGATCATCAAGGACAAGTACAAGGACGCCCGCTTCCGCAAGGGCCATGTGGTCACGGAGAAGGATATCCCCGTACTGCTGAGCATGGGCAAGGAGCATCTCTACGTCTGGGAAATGACCCCCGGCATGGTGCATGAGAACGACGCGGCGGAGCGCCTTCTGGCCCTGTGCGGACAGGAGAACATGACTCGCAGCGAGGTGAAAGAGGGCAAGATCGAGCTGAAGGCCGCCTGTGACGGCGTGTTTCTGGTGGACTCTCAGCGGCTGATCGCGGTAAACGGTCAGGACGAGGTGATGATCGCCACCCGGAAGGGCGGCACCGCCGTCCGCAAGGGCGACAAGCTGGCGGGCATGCGGGTGATCCCCCTGATCATTGAGGAAGAAAAGCTGCAGAAGGCCGAGCGCGCCGCGGGAACGGAGCCGCTGCTGGCGCTGCGGCCCTATACGCGGAAAACCGCCTGCATCGTCGCCACCGGCGGCGAGGTGAAAAGCGGTCTGATCAAGGATACCTTCACCCCGGTGGTGGTGGATAAGCTGAAGGCCTACGGCATCGAAACGCTGGAGGTGGTCTATTTCGGCGACGGCGTGGAGAACGTCCGGGACGCGGTGCTGGCCATGCGGGAGAAGCAGCCCGACATGATCCTGTGTACCGGCGGCATGAGCGTTGACCCCGACGACAACACCCCCGGCGGCATCAAGGCGGCAGGCGCCAATATCGTGGCCTACGGCGCGCCGGTGCTGCCCGGCGCCATGTTCTGGCCTTCGCCCGCGCACTGGGCGAGTATGGCGCCACCTCCATGATTGCCGGTTATACCCCCGGCAAGACCGCCACCGTTTCCACCACCGTCTATCAGCTGTGGCAGATCAACAACGACGCGCTGGCCCTGAAATGGGTGCTGGTGAACGTGGGCATCTCCGCCGTGATCTTGCTGGTGGTGAACATGCTGGAGAAGAAAAACCTGCTGGCCGCTTCCGGCCGTGGAAGGAGGCAGACCGCATGAGCCTCATCGTGGATATCGAAAAGAAGCTGGGCAGCTTCACCCTGCGCTCCAAGTTTGAGACAGACAAGGGCACCATGGCGCTGCTGGGCGCTTCCGGCTGCGGCAAGAGCGTGACCTTGAAGTGCATCGCCGGTATCATGACCCCCGACAAGGGCCGCATCGTACTGGACGGTGAGACGCTGTTCGACAGCGAAAAGCGCATCGACCTGACGCCCCAGCAGCGGCGGGTGGGCTACCTCTTCCAGCAGTACGCCCTGTTCCCCAACATGACCGTGGCCCAGAACATCCAGTGCGGCATCCGCACCGGCAGCCGCGCCGAAAAGCAGCAGCACGCCGCCGAGCAGCTCCGCCGCTTCCAGCTGGAGGGTCTGGAGAAGAAATACCCCGCCCAGCTCTCCGGCGGACAGCAGCAGCGCGTGGCGCTGGCCCGCATTCTGGCATCGGAGCCCCGTGCCATCCTGCTGGACGAACCGTTCTCGGCGCTGGACAGCTTTTTGAAATGGAATCTGGAGCTGGAGCTGTCCGACCTGCTGGCAGACTTCGGTGGCCCGATCCTGTGGGTCAGCCACGATCTGGGCGAATGCTGCCGCAACTGCCGGACGGTGTGCGTCATGGAAAACGGCACCTCCGGTGCGGTGACGGCGATGGAGGCGCTGGTACGGCACCCCACCAGTCTCGGGGCCGCCCGTCTGGCGGGCTGCCGCAATTTCCTTCCGGCCCACCGCTGTGACGGCGGCGTGTGCATTGACGGCTGGGACATCGTCCTGCCGCTGAAGGCGGAAGCTGAACAACTCACCGTGGCCATCCCCGACAACGCGGTCACGCTGCGGGACGGCGCGTATACCGCCGCCGTATGCCGGGTCATCCGCGATCTGAACGCCACCGTCGTGCTGTTCCAGCCGCAGGACGGCACGGACGCGCCGCCGCTGCGCGTCACCCTGCCGAAGGATACGGCAGCAGCGGAGGGCATGCCGCTCTCCTCCGCGCTGGACACGGACGCCTGTCTGTGCTATTGACGGATAAGAAAAAGACACGCCGGGGCGTGTCTTTTTTCTTATCCGTATATCTGCCGCACCTGCGCGGCGTCCTCAGTTCCGGGAGCATTTCTCCGCGTCGATGGCCAGCACCACCATCAGGGCATACAGGGCGTCTCCCTCATCCGCCACGTCAATGACATAGGTGTCTGTCCAGTGGAACAGCTCCTTGGATATGGACGCCACCTGGCGGCCCTGCGCGTCCACGATGCGGTAATCCCACTCCATGAAGCTGCCCTCCACACACCAGCCGTTGAAATCCAGTGTAAAGGACGGGCGCAGCAGCGTAAACTCCTTGCAGATGGTGCCGACGCACTGCTCTCCCACATACAGATCAAACTTCGGCAGGAAGGTAAACACCCGCTGCTGCACCGTGGCGATATGCTGCCCCATGGGATCCAGAATATGAAGGCAGTGGCCCCAGGCCAGCTTCCCCTCCACCGTATAGGCCACGGCGCCGGTTTCATCCCCGCGGTAAATATCATAGCTGTCGAACCACGAAAACATCCGCTGCTTGAAATACAGTTTCATACATAGCCTCCCTGTTATGCTGCTGGGATCAGTATAGCAAATTTTCGCCCCCTGCGCAACCTTGTTCCGCCGTATCCGCCGGCCGGAGACGCAAAAGTGAGAGCGGCTTTTTTTGCGCAAATTTGTACATTAAGCAATTATTGTCTATGGCATTTCTCCGCAGAACCTGCTAAAATACAGGCATAAAAGCCAGCAGCCCTGACACCTTATATATTGTACAGGTATCATTCCTAATTTAAATGGCTTATTGTGGAAAAAATATTGCAAATCATAAAATCTGTATTATAATAAATTCAATATACCCACAGGATTATCTATGAATTTTTGTGAAGAAGGTGAATAGTATGGAACTTCAGATTCAGGATCTTGTTTCTTCCATCAAAAAAGACGGCATCGACAGCGCCAACAAGGAAGCCGCCGCCATTGTGGCCGATGCCAGAAAGCAGGCGGACGCCATTGTGGCCGACGCGAAGGCGGAGACGGACAAGCTGCGGGAGGATGCCAAGGCGGAGATCGAGGTATTCAAAAGCAGCGCCCGGCTGAACGCCGAGCAGGCTAAGCGGGACGCGGTATTGGCCTTCCGGCAGGAGGTACAGAAGGAATTTGAAAAGCTGCTGGCCGCCGATGTGGGCAAGGCGCTGGATCAGCAGGCGCTGGCAAAGCTCATTCAGGCCGCGGTGCAGGGCGAGGACGTTTCCGCCTATGCCGTGGAGGTGGCTCAGGTGACGGACGGCATCCGTCAGGAGCTGGCCCAGGAGCTGAAGGCCGGGCTTGAGCTCCGTCCCTCCCGCAAGGTGGGCGCAGGCTTCCGTCTGGCCGCCAAGGACGGCTCCGGCTACTTCGACTGCTCGGAGCAGGAGATCGCGGACATGCTGATGCCCTTCTTCCGGGATACGCGCCTGTAAGGGGGTGCCGCTGTGGCTTCCTATTACTATCTGATCTCCAGCCTGCCCATGCTGAAGGCCCAGGGCGAGCCGCCCATGGATTACGCCGCGTTTCTTTCCATGTGCAGGACGGCGGTAGGCAACGGGGTGTATCAGACGCTGGAGACGCTGACGGTGGAATCGGACAAGGGGCCGCTGCTGTCGGAATGGGCCGCCTTTTACAAGGCCCTGTCCCGTGAGCTGACCTATCAGCGCAGCGTGAAGCTGGGCCGTCCCTGCCCCATCCCCGCCGACCGGGACGCCGCCGTCGTGCAGACGGTGACGGCGGCGGTGAACGCCGAAAACCCGCTGGAGGGTGAGCGGCTGCTGCTGGAGCTGGAATTCCGCCGCCTGGACGATATGGTCGGGCTGCATAATTTCGACGACCACGCCCTGTACGGCTACGCCATGAAGCTGCGGCTGCTGGAGCGGCAGCAGGGCTTCCGGTACGAGACCGGCAAGCGGGCCTTTGACGGCCTGATGGCCAACATCCGCCAGCAGGTCGCCAGCCTATCATAAAACAGGAGAATCAAAATGGACAAAGTGACAGGATATGTGACCGGAGTGAACGGGAATCTGGTGTCCGCCAGCTTTTCCGGCTCCGTGCGTAAAAATGAAGTGGGCTATGTGCTGGTGGGGGATGATCGCCTGAAGGGCGAGGTCATCCGCGTCAACGGCGACACGGCCAGTATGCAGATCTATGAAATGACCAACGGCATCCAGGTGGGCGACAAGGTGGAGCTTTCCGGCGAGCTGATGAGCGTGGAGCTTGGCCCCGGCCTGCTGACCCAGGTGTTCGACGGCCTGCAGAACCCCCTGCCGGAGCTGGCCGAAAAGTGCGGCTACTTCCTGGAGCGGGGCGTGTATCTGGATCCCATCCCCAACCGTGACTGGGAGTTCACGCCCCGGGTAAAGCCCGGCGACACCGTCACCGCAGGCGATGCGGTGGGCAGTGTGCCGGAGGGCTTGTTCACCCACCTCATCATGGTGCCCTTCGGCTTGAAGGGCGAGTGGAAGGTAAAGTCCGTCCGGGAGAAGGGCGTTTATAACGTCCGGGACACCGTGGCGGTGGTGGAAAACGAGCAGGGCGAGGAGCAGGAGCTGACCATGGTGTTCTCCTGGCCCGTGAAGCAGCCCATACGCTGCTATGAGGAGCGTCTGCGCCCCGACGAGACGCTGGTGACCCAGCTGCGCTGCGTGGATACCTTCCTGCCGGTGGCCAAGGGCGGCACCTTCTGCGTGCCCGGCCCCTTCGGCGCAGGCAAGACGGTCTTGCAGCACATGGAGGCCAAGAACGCCGACGTGGATATCGTCATCGTGGCCGCCTGCGGCGAGCGCGCCGGCGAGGTGGTGGAGGTGCTGACGGAGTTCCCCGAGCTGACCGACCCCCGCACCGGACGCTCCCTGATGGAGCGCACCATCATCATCTGCAATACCTCCTCCATGCCGGTGGCCGCCCGTGAGGCATCGGTGTACACCGCCGTCACCATGGCGGAGTATTACCGCCAGATGGGGCTGGACGTGCTGCTGCTGGCAGACTCCACCAGCCGCTGGGCCCAGGCCATGCGTGAGATGAG